>CAZCHF010000021.1:0-63223 GCA_964498325.1 uncultured Candidatus Kuenenia sp. | reverse complement strand
TCGCGATAGCGTCCTGCGGTATGGTGCGGTTGTTGGCTGCGAGCTGCTCAACTTTTTCGTTCGCTAGAAACCAAGAAAGGTGCACATGTCATATCAATACCCGTTCTTCGGGGCAGACGAGCCGACGAAACTTGAAGTATGGCGCAAGGGCAAGCCGATCGCGGGCTACGATTCAGCCGTGTGGCGACACGACATCTGCGGCCACGTGATGAAGTACGCCGATCACGGAAACACAAACTCTGAGCATGGCTGGGAAATCGATCACGTCTATCCTCGTGCCCTTGGAGGCCAGACGACTTGGGACAACTTGCAACCACTGAACTGGAAGAACAACAGGGCCAAGGCAGATCGTTACCCGTGGGCGTGCGGCACATAGCTGGGCATTGAAGAAGAAACCAAAGAAGCATCGATGCCTCCGAGGCATCCTGGAACGGAAGGACAACCAGACCCATCGACAGCAGTATGTCGTAAAGCCGCCCATTGCGAGTGACGTCCTCCCCGTTTCTTGATCCATCCGTGCTGTTTGGGTTGTGGCCTTTGACATCGCTAGAAGGGGTGGGTTTCCCAATGGAAAAAGCAGTGCATGGAAGTTCGGATGTCCTCGTTGGGGGCATCGGATGGGGAACGTTCGTCGTTGCCCTTCGGACCGTCAGCCAAGTTCATTCCCGTGTGTGAACGGGCGAGATTCCTCCAAGAGCTTGATGATGTAGTCCCGGAATGGCATGTCCGAGGCCAGGGCATTGGCTCTCGTCTTTTGCTAGGCCAGGAATGGAACACCGGCTACGTTCAGGTATCGGGAACGATTCGTCTCGCCCTTACGGGCATCGCTCTTCTTCGATTCAGCTTTCATTCGTTTTCTCCAAGCCTTGCTATTCTTCTCGTTCGACCAGGCGATTGCTCGCCTCGGTCCTCTCTCTGATCGGGTGGGCAAGATCTTGGTGCATGAACACGTGCTGCCCCTTTGGCCGACCAGGCCTCGTCTGGGCCGTTCACCGTTCAGGGCACATTCTCAAGTCCGAGGCCGTGGCCAGAGCATGGCACTGATCTTCATGTCCAGGTGCGTGAGCACCATCGACATACCGTTCATCTACCATGCTCCAGGCCAGGGCTCTCGTTCTCTTTGGCTGCCAGAGGTCGGTACGACCATCTACATGCCGCTTCTCTTCATGAACTGTCTCCTCGGTTACTCGGATTGATCTACAAGGTGGCCTTAGTGCGTTACCCTGGTTGGCCATTAGGGATGTATGTATTTACTTATTTCTATTTTCTTGTGTGATATGTTCTGGTTCTTCTGTGATTTGTTCTATTCTTGGTTTTGTATCTTGTTCTTTTTCTGAGTTTGTTGTTTTTCTCTCTTTTGTTTTTGTTTTTGTTGGTTTTTCCTTTTTTCTTCTTTCTTCATGATGGGCGGCCCGCTCAGCTGATCGGCGTACTCTCCTTCGTGAGGCGATTGGCTCGATCGACCTGCTGACGCGAGTGTTTGAGGCACTCCCTGGTCACTAGCGCAGACTCAGCGCGTTTGTTTTCTGGCCCTCCAGTTCAGGCGTTTGGTGTGGGCCTCCTTGCCCGCCAGGAACAGGATTCCACAGGTGGCAAGGCAAGCCGCATCGGCCTGCATCGTGCGTGCCAATCGTTTCACTGGTCCATTTCCAAGCGAGTGTCGTAGTCGCGTCATCCAGAGGACGCAGCTCTTGTCCGCCTCCTTGAGGAACGTGAGTTCGTCTACTGTCCCCGGGGCCGTCACGGTCCATGCCGGGTTGAGGTAGCAGTGAAGTGTTTCTGACTGGATGGCATCCAGCAGGGACAAGCCGGCTTCGGCGGTGATGCTTGCAATGTCATCGAGCCCCGGACCGAAATCACCAATCCTGAACCGTCTATGGAAGATCTTAATGTCACCCACACGCTTGTAGAGGGTGGTCTCCACGTGTGGATCTGTGGTGGTCTCTGTCGAAACGATCACTGTGTCAGAAACTGTTGCCATGGCGAGTGCGTCCTCTGGGGTAAAGATGAGTGGTTTCTCTCATTCCTCTACCGACACTCACATGGGGGTCTAAAGAATTGTCAACGCACCCAACTGCGTCCTTAGTCGATAGGTCCCATTCGAAATGCCCACCTTGTTGGCATCGAGTGTTCAGGGGAACGCGATCGCCGTTCCCCAGATTGATCAGTGGACTTTTGAACGGGTGCAGTCGCCCCACTTTCGCGGTGAGGGCTCGCGATCTCTCACTTGGTATCTTCAGTGCGAAAGAGGTCGCGTGGCCACATCTCGATTCTGGGCCTGCGGTATCCGACGACTTACGGCTTACTCAGGCTGACACTATGATCCCACCTCGCCCAGAGTCCGTCAGATAGTCCCCGGAGGAGAAAGACCATGACAAGCATCGAGTTGCTCATTCTCTGCATTGCACTGGTCGCCGTGGCGCTCGGCGTCATCAATGTGTGGCATTGGCTTCCCTCACAACGGGTACGGCTGCGAGTCACGCCCAAACTCGCCTTCGACATAGAGACAGGACGCTATTACTCGACTCAATGGAACAAGTACGTCGCGCGTCTGCACGAGAATGACGATCCCAAGCGATGGATGGTTGAGGTCGTCAACCTCGGCACGTTCCCGATCACCATCGACGAAATTGGGTTCAGCGACAAAACCGCTGACGGCACGTTCGCCATGGGTGACCCTGAGATTGCTCGAGGAAAAACATGGCCAGTCAGGCTTGAGCCGCGTGAAAAGGCCATGTTCTACAGCACTGACGGAGTGCTTCTTCCTCCGCTGGTGTGGTCGAATCCTCACGCCTACGCGAAAACAGACTGCGGTTGCTGCTTCTACGGCCGAAGCCCGATCCTGGTCGAAGCAAAGCAGCGGTCCTTGGTGTAGGGACATCGCCAGCGCCTTCTCATAAAGCCTTCGGCACACCTCGTGGTGTTCAGCAGCAGCCCGAAGTGCATCGCGCTGGTCAACCAGTATCGGACGAACCCTCTGCCGTACCGATTAGCGGCTCGTAGACCCAGTGCTGTCTTCTCCGTGTGTCGTACTCGCGAGCCCGACTGATCGTTTCGGGCGTTGCTTTGGCGTGGCAATGGGTCTCCCAGAGGCCAAGTCTCGTTGCCTAGCCTCTTCGACGTAAGCGTGAACGTCTCCACGACAGTCCGCCAGGAGCTTGTCCCGTGCGGCGTAGATTTCTTCGAGGATCGGGTTACGAGGCATCGATCGGGTCTCCGAGGAACTCGGCCGGGTTGCTGCTTCGGCATAGAGCGGCGTGGCTCACACGATCGAGGGTTCAATGTAGACGGCGGCCATGGCACGGACCACGGGATGGCGGAGGCCTATACACCACGCCCGCCGGTCCCAACGGGCAGCGGGCATGGGTACGGCCGTCACGGGCGGGCTTGCGGTGCCCTATTTTGCGTCGAACTCGGCCTCCTCAACGAGCTTACAGGTCAGCCTTCGGCCGGGCATGTCAATGGCCTGGACGAGCACCCGTCTGGACAACCCCACGAGGCCCTTCGACCTGCTCACGAGCAGCCTGAGCGTCTCGGGGTCATCGACCTTGAGCGACCATTCCTTGACCAGGTACGCGAGCAGCCCGAGATGCTCTCGTTCGGTTGGCAGATCGGTCGTGAGGCATTGGGCGAACCGACGCTTGAGGGCCATGAGCCGTTGCTCTTCTTCTTCCCATGAGTCGGTCTTTCTCCGACTATGAAAATTCTGGGCCGTGGCGTAGACAGTGATTTCACGTTCCGTGAGAACCGGGCGCAGCGATTCTTCCAATCCACGGAAGAACAGCTCGCCGAGCTCATCAATGAACACGATGACATGATCAGCATCGATCGCATACAGCCCGTGCTGAAGCTTGGCCCGCACCTCCTCGGGGCTGTCCGTGGCCCCGTTAATGACCTTCAGGTAGACGCGCCCGTGAGGCGTGTCTTGCCACTCGCGTTGCTCCTCCAGCGACTGCATCCTTGGCCGATCAGGGTTTTGCCATTCACGGAACAAGTACGGGTTGCCGCACTGCACCTGCAGTAGCCCCTGGATCATGGCCGTCTTGCCTGAACCCACGGGGCCCGTGATGAGAAGGTTTGAGCACTCCTGAACAGGCACCTTGGCCCGTCTCCGGATCTCCTGCAAGAGCCGACCGTCGCCGGCAATCTTGTCGAGAGGCGTAATGGACGCTTCGGCTTCCCGAGCCGAAATCAACCGATCAATCGTCGTTATCATCGATACTGTCTCCTAATTCCGCAATCAACTCGTCAGGTGACATCGTGTCACCGGGCTTCACACTCTCCTTGTTTTGTGGGGACTTCAGAGCGTCCGGGATCAGTGACAGGTAGGTTTCGGAGGTGTCACTGCCGTCATGGGGCACGATGGCCCGCCAGTCCCATAATCGTTTTCGTGCTCGCCGCTTGGGTCGCGTCAAATCGATACCGAAGGCTTGCAGGGCGACCGTGTTGGATTTGAGCCAAAGGCCTAGCCTGTCGGGGGAATCAGGAAGGGCGTCTGACAGTGCCCACAGGCCGTATTTTTTTGCGACCTTGCGGAGCAGGTCCAGAAGCTCCTCGGCCGATCCAGCCCCGCCCCCCGTGTCTCGGATCAGCATCGCGAGGCATGCGGAGATCGGGCAATTGCGGAGCGACGGCTCGGGTCGTCGCGTGTCGAGTAATCGGCCTTCGACGAACTCGATTGCCGTCCTCACCAGCTTGGTAGGCGAATAGCTGCCAAAGGTACGGTGGTACTTGAAAAGAATGGCGGACCGTACCCTTCGATCCCGCAGTGATACGGCAATCCCTTGCCGCCCTCGGCGGCCTTCAATCGACAGTAGGCAGTCGCCTCGTCATCGATGTAGGGTTGCATCTCGTCGATGATTGCGATCATGCGGTCGATAGCCGCCTCGCTGGCATCGGAAGTCGGTTCAGGCGAATCGGCGATGGCCTGGCCAGCCGAAGGGGTCATTTTCCACCCCCCTTCTTGCCCGTGTCGCCACCCGGCTTCAGTCGGCGGAGGACCTGGGTGACGCGGGCCCTGGACACGCCCAGATGACGGGCCAAGGCGGCCCGAGATTCCACGATTCCGGAGTCCAGAAGCGACTGGTAGAATCGGGCGAGACCCATTGGATCCCGCTTCGAAATGATTAACGGTGCCGGGCTCGAATCGGTCGATTTCGAGGTGAAATCCGCCCCGGAAGCTTGGAATTGGACCTTGGCTGACTTGCGGTAAGTCGAGATTCTCCAAGCACCTACGTCGACGAATCCTTGGTTTGTATCGTGGGTGGATTGGGGAGCTTTGACTACTTTCGAGCCCAATCTGTCAACGGTGCCGCTCGTTGGTGTGGCCGTCAACGCGGCTCTGGCTGCGATCAAGATTCTCGCGGGCTTCTTCGGTAACTCCTACGCCCTCATCGCCGACGGCATCGAGTCAACGGCCGATATCGTGACGTCGCTCGTCGTATGGGGCGGCCTGCGGGTGTCGGTGGCACCAGCGGATGAGCGGCATCCCTACGGCTACGGAAAGGCCGAGGCACTCGCCGGCATCGTGGCCTCCGTCGCGTTGCTCGCGGCGGCCGGCATGATCGCCGTGCAAAGCGTCCGTGAAATCCTCACGCCCCATCACCTCCCCCACTGGTCAACGCTCCTTGTCTTGGTACTCGTGGTGGCCACGAAGACGCTTCTGGCGCGCTGGATGGGGGACATCGGCACGGACTCCGAAAGCACGGCGCTCCAGGCCGATGCCTGGCATCACTGGTCGGATGCCATCACCTCGATGGCCGCCTTCGTCGGCATCACGGTCGGTCTCGTCGGTGGTCCCGGCTGGGAACCTGCCGACGACTGGGCGGCCCTCGTCGCCTGCGGCGTCATCGTGTTCAGCGGCCTCCGGCTCGCAGGGATCGCCGTCCGAGAACTCCTGGATGTGGCCCCCGCCAAGGAGTTCGAGCAGGAAGTTCGCTCCCTCGCCGCGAGCGTCGAAGGTGTCGTCGCCTTGGACAAGTGCCGCATTCGGAAAAGCGGTACGCAGTACTACGTGGAACTGCACGTCGAAGTCGACGGCGATTCCACCGTCCGCGACGGCCATGCCATCGGTGGCCGAGTTCGCAGCGTGCTTCGAGCCTCCCCGCTCCGGATCGCCGATGCGTTCATTCACATCGAGCCAGACGCATGATGAACGGCGACCATGCGCGAACGGCTTCGCCCGAGGTTGTACACTCGTGCCACCGACCGATTCCCTGGAGGCGAGCGTGGCGATGGCGTTTCTCGGACGAGATTTTTTGTTGGCAACGGATGGTGCGTCCGATCTCTACCACCGGGTCGCGGCCGCCCAGCCGATCATCGACTACCACTGCCACCTTTCCCCCAAAGACATCGCCGAGGATCGCCACTTCGCGAACCTGCATGAGGCCTGGCTCGAAGGCGATCATTACAAGTGGCGGGCAATGCGGGCCGACGGCGTTGCGGAAGAACTCATCACGGGCGCAGCACCACCGCTTGAAAAATTCAGGGCGTGGGCGCGCACGGTGCCGCACACGCTGCGTAACCCCCTCTTCCACTGGACGCATCTCGAACTGCAGCGGCATTTCGGAATCGAAACGCTCCTCGAAGAATCGACCGCGGATGCCGTCTGGCAGGAAGCCAATCGACAACTGGCCACGGACGCCCTTTCGACACGGGGCATCCTGAAGCGATTCAACGTCGCGCTCGTCGGCACGACCGACGACCCGGCTGACTCCCTCGACTGGCATGCCAAGATCGCCGCCTCCGGCATCGCCACGCGTGTGGTTCCGACATTTCGACCCGATGCGGCCTTGAAGGTCATGCAGCCTGAGCGTGTGCAGGCATGGGCACGCAGGCTGGCCGACGTTTCCGGCCTCGCGACCGACACGTTTGCCGGCCTCCTCGCCGCCCTCGAGAAACGGCACGCCGATTTTGGCGCGGCCGGCTGTCGGGCCACCGATCACGGCCTCGAGTATCTCCCAGACCTGGACTGCACGGATGCTGCCGCAGCGACCGTCTGGGAACGGGCCATGGCCGGCACGCCTGCTACGAAATCCGAAGCGGATGCGTTTGCAATGCGCATCATGCTCCACGTCGCCCGCCTCAACCATGCCGCCGGGTGGGTGACCCAGCTTCACCTCGGCCCTTTCCGTGATCCGAATCCGCTCCTGGCCAGGCGGCTCGGCGCCGACGCCGGCTGCGACACGATCGGCGATGCAAGGCAGGGCCCGGGGCTCGTGCGTTTCCTCGCCACGCTCGCTGGTGAAAACGCACTCGGCCGCACGATCCTCTACAACATCAACCCGGCCGACAACGCGCTCTTCGCCACACTTCCCGGGTCATTTCAGGACGGACTTTCAGCAGGAAAGATTCAGTGGGGCAGCGGCTGGTGGTTCCTCGACCAGGAGCGCGGCATGCGCGACCAGATGAACATGCTCTCCGACATGGGGCTGCTCTCGCGATTTGTGGGGATGGTGACCGACTCGCGTTCGTTCCTCTCGTTCCCACGCCACGAGTATTTTCGGCGGATCTTGTGCGATTTGGTCGGTGGGGATGTCGCATCAGGCAGACTTCCTGACCGCCGCGACTGGCTCGACGCGCTCGTCGTGGCGGTCTGCTCCGGCAACGCCCGCGACTTCTTCTGTCGGGCCTGACATGTCCGCCACCCGCCCAGGCCGTTCGCTCTTTCGGCTCTTGGTGATGCCGGTCGTGGGTCTCGTGCTCGTCGCGGTGCTTGCGAACGTGGGCTTCACCGCGTTCTTCGCGGTACGACGGGCCCAGGACGCGGCCCGTGATCAGCAAGACAAGGTGGCCAAGGCCCTCGAGCAATCGCGAGTGGCGCTCTCGCAGCCGGTGCTCGACACGCTCAAAGTGCTGACCGGCAGCGAGTTTGTCATCTGGAATCCCACGGATCGCCAGGTGGGATTCTCGACGCTTTCGTCAGATTTCTTGGTACGGCACGATCCGCGACGCATCGCGGATGCAACCGGCACCACGATCCACCTCGGCGATCGGCCGTACCACGTAGGGATGGCCCGCTCGGGGAGCGCGCGAGCGGAGACGGTGCTCGTCGTGACCCCTGTTCGCAGTGTCACGGCGACGACTCTCGAGGCGATTTGGCCGGTCCTCGTCGTCGCCGCAGCGACGCTTGCCATCCTCATCCCGGTCGGCACGCTCGCGACGGCCAGGCTCGCGCGTCGTCTCGGCGCGGTCGAGAAGCATGTGGCACGCATCGCCGCCGGGCAGTTCGGTGAGCGGCTCGTCACCGCCCCGAGCAACGGCATGACGTCACCCGACGACATCGATCGGCTCGTCGACGGCGTGAATCACTTGAGCCTCGCGCTTTCTGAACTTCGGCAGAACCTCGTCGCCGGCGAGCGGCAGCGGCTGCTCGGCCAGCTCGCCGCGGGGTTCGCCCACGAACTGCGAAACGCCGTCACGGGAGCCAAACTCGCGATCGACCTCCACCGTCGGCGGTGCGGCTCGGGCTCGTCGGGCGACACGAGCCTCGAGGTCGCCACCCGGCAACTCGACGTTCTCGAAGAAGAGGTCCGTGGCCTGCTCGCCCTCGGCCGGCCTGGTGAGGCCCGCACTGGTCCGGTCGACCTGGCCGCACTGGCTGCGGAGGTCATCGACCTCACGACGCTTCGTGCCGATCATGCCGGCGTGCAGATCGAGGCCGACACGCAGACCACCTTGCCGCGTATCACGGGCCGCAGGGAGGCGTTGCGAGCGGCGCTTGTGAACCTCGCGCTCAACGCCATCGACGCCGCGGGCCGCGAAGGGCATGTGTGGCTGCGGATACGCGTGGGCGACACCTCCGTTGATCTCATCGTCGAAGACGACGGCCCTGGTCCACCCTCCGAACTTGCCGAGTCGCTCGCCGAACCGTTCGTGACCGGGAAGCGCGAGGGGATCGGCCTCGGGCTTGCGGTGGCGCGGGCCGTGGCGGAGGAGCATGGCGGAACCCTCGCCTGGGGCCGACACGAGGGCTGCACGCGGTTTACGATTGCTCTACCCGTGTCTGGCAAACCCACGGGTACGGAGTGATCAGGCACGGGCAGCGGGACCATGCGGCTCGAACCTGCGACTCCGCTAGTCAACCGCCACGAGGAGCTGAGATACGTGGGCCGGATTCTCATCATTGACGACGAGCCGGCGATCGGCTGGAGCCTGCGAGAGATCCTTTCGGACGATGGCCACGAGGTGGCGCTCGCCGCCGACATCCCGTCGGCACTGGCAGCGGCCCGGACTCATGCCCCTGATGCCATGCTCCTCGACGTTCGACTCGGGGGCCACGACGGAATAGACGCGCTGCCCGAGCTGCGGGCTGCGGCGGGCCCTGCGCCTGTGGTCGTCATGACGGCGTTTGGCGACCTCACTACGGCGGTGCGTGCCGTGCAGGCCGGGGCCTTCGATTACCTCGTAAAACCCTTCGATCTCGAACGGGTCACGCAGGTCGTTTCCCGAGCCCTCGCCGATCGCTTGGTCATGCCCACCCAGGCCGAACCGCCGCCCCAAGCCGATCTCATCGGCGCGTCACCGGCGATGCAGGAGGTGTTCAAGCACATCGCGTTGGTCGCGGCGAGCGACCTTCCGGTCTTGATCACTGGCCCGACGGGCAGCGGCAAGGAAGTCGTCGCCCGGGCGATTCACAGGCATTCGGCCCGCCATGACAAGCCTCTGGTGACCACGAACCTGGCCGCCCTGGCGCCGGGTGTCATCGAAAGCGAGCTCTTCGGGCATGCAGCTGGGGCGTTTACCGGCGCCGCCGTCGCCCGACCGGGCCTCTTCGAGCTCGCCGATGGGGGCACCATCTTCTTGGATGAGATCGGTGAGGCTCCCCCCGAGGTCCAGGTCAAGCTTCTGCGAACCCTCGAGACCGGCGAGGTCACGCGTGTGGGCGAGGCGATCCCGCGACCGGTGCATGTGCGGGTCGTCGCCGCGACCAACCGTGACCTGACCGGCATGCTCGGGACCGGCACGTTTCGCGTCGACCTCTACCACCGTCTCAAGGTGTTCCCCATCACGATGCCGTCTCTCGCTGAGCGGCTCGACGACATCGATCTGTTGGCTCGGCATTTTCTGGCCCGCCAGACCGTTGGCCAGGCTACCGCGGGCACGCCGCTCCTGACGCCTGAGTTCCTCGACGCCCTGCGCCGGCGCCCCTGGCCCGGCAACGTGCGGGAGCTCAAGCATGCGATCGAGTACGCGATCGTGGTGGCACGCGGCGGTGTTTTGCGGCCAGAACATCTGCCCGCGCCGGAGGCGACCGAACCTGCGGACTCGGTCTCGGATCTCACTCTCGCCGCCAACCGGCTCGGTGCGGCGGTCAAGGAGTGGTCCGCCGCGGCCCGCCGGGAATTCATGACGCTCCCCGAGCCTGACCTCCACCATCGAGCGATTCTCCTCCTCGAGACCACGCTGCTGCGCGAGGCCCTCGCCCACACCGGTGGAAACCGCACCGCAGCCGCCAAGCTCCTCGGACTCGACCGGGCCACGCTGCGCACGAAGCTGCGGCTTTTGGGGATCGACGACTGAAGCATGGACCGGGGGCCATCGCAGCCCCGCGAGCACGCGGTTTCGGCGGGGAATGATTCGCTCGCAAGCGGTGGAAAGTTCCCCAGCCTGACCGAGCGCGAAGCGGCCCGATCCCGCCGATCCGCGGAAAAATGGGACTCGCGGAGAAACGTTGCTTTTGGCGCGCCATGTGCTTCGCTGGAGAACCGCCGGCGACGGTGTCCCGTCACCATTTCGCGCTCGCGAGCCATTTCAAAGCAGGAGTTTCCCATGTCGATCCCGCTCGTTCGTTCCGCCCGCGCTTTCGGGCCTGCCGTACCCCGCATGCACCGGTCCGGCCGGACGGGATTCACCCTCATCGAACTCTTGGTCGTGATGCTCATCATCGCGGTCTTGATCGGGCTCCTGATTCCTGCCGTGAACGCCGCTCGAACCATGGCCCGCGCGACCCAGTCTCGAAACAATCTCCGCCAGATGGGCCTGGCCATGCATTCGTTCGCCGCGAGCAAGGCCCATTTCCCACCGACCTACTACAGCGGCGAGTACGTCGAGGGCAATCCGTTGAGCAATGCCAAACAAAACTTCCCAGGGTATGCCCACCTTGAAGGGTTTTCGGTGCATGTCCTCCTGCTGCCACACCTGGAGCAGAAGATTCTCTTCGACAACCTGAACCTCGCCCTGCCATACAACTACTACATCAACGACGGG
The DNA here is from genome assembly GCA_964498325.1 of uncultured Candidatus Kuenenia sp. Taxonomy (GTDB): domain Bacteria; phylum Planctomycetota; class Planctomycetia; order Pirellulales; family UBA1268; genus QWPN01. The sequence goes on along the minus strand of CAZCHF010000021.1, from coordinate 52,015 downwards.
GCTTCGAATCCCGGTGGCGGCACCGCGCCGACCGTGACCTTGGCCGATGGCTCGATCGTACGCCTCGGCACCATGCGGGTTCCGACTTATGTCTCGCCCGGTGAAACGCGCGACGAGGTTCGGGAAGGCAAGCATCATCCCATCAATTACGCGATGAATGCCGGCACCTGGTTCGTGTGGGATCCGCTCACGGGCAAAGGGGGCAACGGTGCCGGATACCCCAACAGCAAACTTCGCGATGACGCCTTTCGCGACGGCATGAGCACAACCATGGCGTTTGCCGAAGTGAAGGGTTGGCAGCCCTATTTCCGCGACACTGGTGCGAGCCATGCCGCGTGCGGTGGCACCTCAGCGAGTCCTGAGACCGCCACCCCGCCGGCGAGCCTCTCGGCCCTTGGTGCCATCATGGGCACGCCTGGGGAGTACAAGGCGACCAATCACACCGAGTGGTTCAACGGTCATGTCCATCATGCCGGCTTCACGACCGTCTTTCCGCCGAACTTCAAGGTGATGTTGGGAAATGCCTCCGGGACGTCAGCCACGGTGAACGCCAGCGGCACCGGCAATCTCGACGTCGACTGGACGAACAAACAGGAGGGGAAGAATCACTTCGCCGGGACTCCTGAGACGTCACCCACCTACGCTGCCATCACCGCCCGCGGCTATTTCGAGGGGGGAGTCAACGTGGCAATGATGGATGGTTCGGTCCGCAACGTCGAAAATGGGATCCATGTCGGCGTTTGGCGCGCGATCTCAACACGGAATCAATCCGAGTTGTTGCCCAACTCTTTCGGAAAGTAGGTCATCGTGCGGCCATGGGATCCGATCACGGTCGAACGCTGACTCCCCGCCAAGTCGCCGAAATCTGGTTCGGCACTCGAACTCCGAGTGCCGACCAGATACGGAAGGTGTATGCCAAGATGCAGGCGGGCGCGCTGCCGCTCAACGATCCGAACGCGGCCCCGGCACACTGGACGACCAACGAGCAGGCGCTCGCCCGGTATCTCGCGGCCCGTCGGGCCCACCAGGAAGCCGCCCAGCACGGCAAAGGAAAGCGCGTCAGTCCAGACGCCGGCACATCGGCTCGCCCGGCGTCGTTCATCCATCGTGGCGACAAGGACCTTCGCGACGCCTACGCAAACGTCTGGCAGGACTACTTCCTGGCGGTCATGGGACGCCGGCGAAGCGCCCGTTCGTCACAGGCCTTCGAGCGCGCCGTGCTGCTTGGCCAGTTCACGGGCGTGGTCATCATCGGGCTTCTCGTCGCACAGGCATTCGGGGTGTGGTCTCCTGCGCGGCCGCGTGAGGAGCGGCTCATCGTCGCCCATCTCGCCGACCACCACGGGTGGCACGAGATTGAAAAATGGCATCCCTTCATGACCGACGCCGAGGGGCATCAGCTCGTGCGGGTCGAATACCGCTATCGCGACGGTGACACGAAGCGGGTCGTTCACACCGACAGGACGTTTGTCGTCCAGGATGACCAGGTCTCCGAACGCCCGCCCGACGACGAGGGGTGACGTGGTCCAATCCGGCAGGGCGGTTCGCCGGTTTTCCCGGCGTACGCGCGGCTCCCCCGTGTATCACTTGGCCGGGGAAAAGTTCACCGGGTGTTGAGCGCCGCCAGGAGAGCGGGGCAGGTATTCTCGGGAAGTTCGTCCCGGAAGCCTTTTGAATGACCCCCGCGCGCTTGCGACTCCGCCCTGCTGGTGGTTTCACACTCGTTGAACTCTTGGTCGTGATCGCGATCATCGCGACGCTCATCGGACTGCTTCTGCCGGCGGTGCAGAGCGCCCGCGAATCGGCGCGGCGTATGGTCTGTTCGTCCAACCTTCGGCAACTCACCCTCGCCACGCTCGTCTACGAAAGTACGAAGCGTCGGCTGCCACCGAGCATGCTCCACACGCCCGGCACGGTCTTTGCCAACAACAACGGCTCATGGGGTATCCACGGCCGCATCCTGCCCTACATCGAGGAAGCGGCTGCGGCGGTGAGGATCAATCTCGAGGTTGCCTACGACCAGCCGCCCAACAGCACCAGCGGCGTTCCTACCACCCGCATCGGCGTCTACCTCTGCCCAAGTGAGGCGAACGATCGGATGCGGACGAAGAACGGCGCCGCCTTCGTCTATCCCCACACCTACGGCTTCAATTTTGGAACGTGGTTCGTGTACGACCCGGCGACTGGCGAAGGCGGGGATGGGATCTTCTTCCCCAACTCGAAGCTGAAGGTGGCTCAGGTCAGCGACGGCGCGAGCAAGACGCTGTGCGCCGCCGAGGTGAAGGCCTTTACCCCGTACGTCCGCAACACGTCCGATCCGGGCGGAAGCTATCCACGATCCACGCCTCCCGACGATCCTTCGGTGATCACCACGCTCGCCGCCGGGGGCGACGGGAAGTTGGGCCCGAATACGAACGACTGCACCGGCCACACCGAATGGCCCGACGGGCGTGTCCATCACAGCGGATTCACCACCGTGTTCACGCCCAACACCAAGGTGCCCCACACGGCCAGCGGGGCCGCCTACGACATCGACTACTCGTCGCGTCAGGAAGGCAATAGTGCGACAGTCCGCACGTTCGCATCGATCACGGCGCGGAGTTTCCATCCGGGCACGATCAATGCGTCCCGACTCGATGGATCCGTGCACGCTGTTTCCGACGAGATCGACCGGTCCGTGTGGCGCGCCATGAGCACGCGCGCGGGTGGTGAAGCCGTCACGCTCGAGTGACCGTCGCGATCCGTGCGAACGTCCACAACAGCATGGCCGGAGGACCGTATGTCCGGTACAGCCAGCATGGCAGGACTTTCCCGCCGGCTTTATGCAGGCGCCGCGGTCCTCCGTCGATATGCACCCTGGAGGCCAGTCGATACTGGCTCAAGCGCGTCTGACTCGGGTCGCTCTGACCCCGTCGGCACCTCGTCGCTTCATTCACCCGCATCGCTCACCCAGGTCGCCCCGAGATACCGTCCATGCCAAAGCTCCCGCGTCGCAAGAAGGCCACCGCCGTCCAGAACCCGCTCGAGACCTACCTGCGGGACATCAACGAGACGTCGCTGCTCACGGCCGACGACGAGAAGCGGCTGGCGACAGCCATCCGCGGTGGCGACGCGATGGCCCGTGACCACATGGTGCGGGCAAATCTCCGCCTCGTGGTCAACATCGCCCGCGGCTACGCCAACCGCGGCCTCCCGCTGCCCGACCTCATCGAAGAGGGCAACCTCGGCCTCCTGCGGGCCGTGGAAGGCTTTGATCCTACGATGGGCACCCGGTTCAGCACCTATGCGAGCTACTGGATCAAGCAGTCGATCAAACGAGCCCTCATCAACTCTGGCAAGACGATCCGGATCCCGGCCTACATGGTCGAGCTCCTTTCGAAATGGCGCCGGGCCACCATGCGGCTTACCGACATCCTCCACCGCACGCCCACGCCTGAAGAGGTGGCCCGGATGCTCGGACTGGCCCGCAAGAAGCTCCCCATCATCAAGAAGGCGATCCACGTGCACCAAGCCTCGGCCCACACCGACCAATCCGAAGGGGGCTGGTCGATCGGTGAGCTCGTGATGGACGAGAACACCCGCTGTCCCGCCGAGGTCATGCTCGACGAAGACACCCTGCGGTATGTGCTCCAGCGGATTGACCGGCTCGACGAACGGGCCAGCACGATCATCAAGCTCCGCTTCGGCCTGGAGGGCAATGCCCCGATGACGCTGAAGGAAATCGGCGGCGTCCTCGGCCTGACCCGTGAACGCGTCCGGCAGATCGAGAGCGAGACCCTTGCCAACCTCGCCGTCGAACTCGAAGCTGCTCCCCGGCCGACGCTCCGCCTCCGCCGCGGGGCGTAAGGCCACCTCTCCCTCCTGGAACCCCTCATGGATCTGGCCAGCCTCATCCGTCCGGTGCCCGATTTTCCGAAGCCGGGCATCTTGTTTCGCGACATCACACCGCTCTTGGCGGATCATGCCGGCTTCGTGGAAGCGATCCGCCAGCTTGCCGAACCCTGGCGAAACGAACACATCGATGCGATCGCGGCGGTCGAGGCCCGGGGGTTCCTGTTTGCCGGCCCGCTCGCGATCGAACTGGGGGTGGGGGTGATCCCCGTGCGCAAGCCGGGCAAGCTGCCGGCTGCCACGATTTCCCATGCGTATGACCTCGAGTACGGCACCGACACGCTCGAGATGCATGCCGACATCCTCGAACATGCGTCGCGCGTGCTCGTGGTTGACGACGTGCTGGCAACCGGCGGCACCGCAGCGGCGTGCATGAAGCTCATCGAGGCAGGAGGCGGCCATGTGGCTGGGGCGGCATTCCTCGTGGAGATCGAGCCGCTCGGGGGACGTGAGCGACTTTCGCCCCATCGGGTGGAAGCGGTTTTGCAATATTAGGCCGGCGGGGCATCCATGCCCCCGGCGGCCTGGCGGGCCTCCGCCCGCCGGTCGCACCTCCGGGCTCGCATAATGAAGGGCCGGCGGGGCATCCATGCCCCCGGCGGCCCGCGCGGGCCTCCGCCCGCCGGTCGCACCTCCGGGCTCCCGATTCTGCATGAATGCTTCTCGTTCACGTGTTGTCGTCGCGATGAGTGGCGGCGTCGATTCGAGCGTGGCGGCGGCACTGCTCGTCGAACAGGGGTATGACTGCGTCGGGGTGTTCATGCGGCATGCGGCGCCGGCGCTGCCGCCTGTGACCTCGGGGCAACTCCCTGTCGTCGCTCCGAGGCCCGGGCATCAAGGATGCTGTAGCCCGACCGACGCGCTCGACGCCCGCCGTGTGGCGGACCGCCTCGGCATCCCGCTCTATCCGCTCGACCTGACGGGTGACTTTGAAAAGATCATCGATGACTTCGCGCATGAATATGGCCGCGGGCGAACGCCGAACCCCTGCGTGCGGTGCAATGCGTGGCTGAAGTTCGGACGACTTTTCGAGCATGCCGCCGCGATCGGGGCGTCGCATGTCGCCACCGGGCATTACGCGCGGCTCGATGTCGATGCGTCAGGTGAGCCGATCCTGCGCCGCGGGCTCGAGGCCGCCCGAGATCAGTCGTATGTGCTCTTCGGCGTCTCCCGTGACCGACTGCGGCAGATGCTCCTTCCCGTCGGTGCCATGCCGAAGGCGGAGGTGCGCGAGCGGGCCGCAGCGCTGGGCCTCGTCACGGCCGACAAGCCCGACAGCCAGGAGATTTGTTTCGTCCCGCCAGGCGACCACGCCAGGCTCGTGGCCGCGCGGCTCGGCGGCTCACGAGCCGGCGCCATCGTCGACTCCACGGGAACCGTGCTCGGCCACCACGACGGCATCGAGCACTTCACCGTCGGGCAACGCAAGGGCCTCGGCATCGCCTCGGGCGAACCACTCTACGTGGTACGGATCGAACCCGACACATGCCGGGTCGTCGTCGGCCCGCGGAACGACGTCCCGGAACAGGAACTCGTGGCCGGCGATGTCTCCTGGCTCGGCCCCGTGCCCCGTGAACCGTTCGCCTGTGACGTCCAGTGCCGCGCCCAAAGGGCCGCAGCCCCGGCGCTCGTCACCCCGCTTGGACCCGACCGCTTTCACGCCCGCTTCACCGGCGGCCCCGAACACGCCCCGGGCGCCATCTCCCCAGGCCAGCCAGCCGTCATCTACGACGGCGACCGCCTCCTCGGCGGTGGCTGGATCGAGAGCACGCGTTGAAAGGCCCGCTCGCTGCCCGACACGCAGATCGGCGAACCCAAAAAACGGCCGGAAATCCGCGCCATGCCATGAAATTTCCCTCGCGCACAACCGTGAACTAGTCTTGTCGGAGCCCTTTGTGACCCCGTGGAGCGAGTGATGAACGTGGAACTGCCCATGAACGACCAGCCCCGAGCCCTCATCATTGCGGCGCTTGTCCTGCTCGGCATCGTGGCCCTGACGATGCTGTTGCTCGTCTTCAATTACGGGCAGCTCTGGTTTCAGGCCTTCTGGTCGAAGGCGCGGGTCACGTTTTTTGAGCTTCTCGGCATGAGCCTCCGGAAGGTCAACGCCCGCACGATCGTGCAGGCACGGATCATGGCGACCCAGGCCGGTCTCGGGAACATTTCCACACGAAAGCTCGAGGCCCACTACCTCGCCGGGGGTGACGTGCCCCGCGTGATCCGAGCCCTGATCGCGGCCCAGCGGGCCGACCTCGACCTCGATTATGACAAGGCCTGCGCGATCGACTTGGCTGGTCGCGATGTGCTCGACGCCGTCCAGACGAGCGTGAATCCCAAGGTCATCGATTGCCCAGACGCCACCAGCGGAAAGTCCACCCTTTCGGCCGTCGCAAAGAACGGTGTCGAGCTCAAGATCCGGGCCCGCGTCACGGTGCGCACCAACCTCCAGCAGCTCATCGGGGGCGCAACGGAGGAGACGATCATCGCCCGAGTTGGCGAGGGAATCATCACCTCGATCGGGTCAGCCGAGAGCCACTTCAAGGTGATGGAGCATCCCGACACGATTTCAAAGGCGGTGCTCCAGCGCGGGCTCGACGCCCAGACGGCGTTCCAGATCGTGTCGATCGACATCGCCGACATCGAAGTGGGCGAGAACATCGGGGCTCGGCTCCAAGCCGACCAAGCCGAGGCCGACACGCGTGTCGCGCGTGCCAAGGCCGAGGAACGGCGCGCGGTGGCCATTGCCCGCGAGCAGGAGATGAAGGCGTCCACCGCCGAAAACCGGGCCCGGCTCATCGATGCCGAGGCCCTCGTGCCCAAGAGCATCGGGGAAGCATACCGGGCCGGTCGCATCGCGTTGGCCCCGAACGGTCAGGCCTAGCGCACATTGCCCAGTCGCGCCAGACTGTTCCTGATTTCGGTCCAAAAGGCCCCTGACCTCTACGACCGGACGATTCGCTCAAATCCGCCCCGTCGCCTGCCGATACCTCCTGGAGACGGGAGTCGGCGCACGTCAGGATGACGGCCGACCCAGGATGGGTCGTGTGCCCGCCGCCTCCCGCGAAGGTTCCAGGGCAAGGGAGTCAGTGCCATGGCGATTCGCAGTCTGCGGGTATACACCGAGCCGGAAGTCGAGACGGTTTCGCGGGCCACCATTCCGATGCGAGACACCGGTGTCCGCGTTTCCCTCGGCGAAGTGCTTCCGCTCTTGGCCGATGCGGTCGCGAGCGATCGGACGTGGCTCAAGGACTTTGCGGACGACGAGATCACGGTCTCGTCGGATCTCTACGATGTCCTTCAGGCCTACCGCCACTTCCGTCGGCCAGGTGCTTAAGGCGCCCCTGTCGCGCGGGTAGACTCCAGAGGTCGGCACGGACGAGGGTGTGTCCCCCGTGCCAAGTCCTTCTGGAGGCTCGCCCGTCATGTTTTTGCCCCGCCGTGATTTTCTGGAACGGGCGATCGCCCTCTCCGCGGCTTCGCTCGCCGCGATGCCTTCCCGCGGGCAAGGTGTTGAGCCTGCCAGTTCGGGCCGCGCTGCCGGCCCCAATGAGCGGATTCGCGTTGCCGTCGTCGGCACCAATGGCCGTGGCTCCAGCCACATCGGTGGGTGGATCAACAATCCCGAGACCGATCTGGTCGCCATCTGCGACTGCGATCCTGCGGCGTACGCGAAGTATGAAAAGCTCTTTGCGAAGCTACCGCACAAGCCTGATTTCGAGAAAGACGTCCGAAAGCTCCTCGACCGCAAGGACATCGACGTCATCTCGATCGCGACCCCCAACCACTGGCATGCCCTGATGACCATCTGGGCTATGCAGGCCGGCAAGGATGTGTACGTCGAGAAGCCCTGTAGCCACAACGTGAGCGAGGGCCGCGAGATGGTGAAGTGGGCCCGGAAACTCGGTCGGATCTGCCAGATGGGGGCGCAAAGCCGGAGCATGCCGGGCATGCGGCAGGCGGTCGAGTTTGTGACGAGTGGAAAGATCGGCCCGGTAAAACTCGCTCATGCTCTCTGTTACAAGCGGCGGAAGAGCATCGGGCTTGTCAACACGCCGGCGCCGCTCCCACCGGGTCTCGACTTCGACCTCTGGGCGGGCCCGGCGCCGGCGGAGGTTCCGATCCGTCAACGGCTCCACTACGACTGGCACTGGGACCATCGCACGGGAAACGGCGACCTCGGCAACCAGAATCCACACGAAATCGACAAGGCCCGCTGGGGCCTCGGAAAAATGGAATTTCCGAAGCGGGTCGTGAGCCTCGGTGGACGGCTCGGCTATGTCGACAATGGCGACGTGGCCAACAGTCAAGTCACGATTTTCCAGTGGGACGACGCCGTGCTCGTGTCGGACGTGCGGGGCCTCGAGATCAAGGTGTCCGAAAAGTTCGGTCTCCCTGCCGGCCCCGAGATGCGGGTCGCCAACATCTGGTGGGGCACCGAGGGCTATGTGATCGCGCCCAACTACACCTCCGGCGTCGCGTTTGACTATGACGGCAAAGAACTCGGCAAGTGGAAGGGCGGGAGCGACCAGGATCACTACAACAATTTCGTGAAGGCCTTCAAGAGCCGCAGGCCGGAGGATCTCCATCTCGACATCGAAGACGGCCACCAGTCGAGCGCCCTGGCGCACCTCGGGAATGTCTCATGGGCGCTGGGCGAAGCGGTCGAGCTCGGCACGCGGCCGAACTTCGCGACCGACGACAAGCGCGTCGCGCAGACCTTCGAGACGTTTGAGGCCCACTTGAAAGCCAACAACGTCGACTTCGCGCAGACAAAACTGAAGCTCGGCCGCGTGCTCGAACTCGATCCGAAGACGGAACTCTCGAGCGACCCCGAGGCCAACACGCTCTTCACCCGCGAGTACCGCAAAGGTTTTGAATTGCCGCGAGCGTGAGTGCCTGGGCTTCGGTGCGCCGTTCGATGCATCCGCTCGTCACCCGTCGACGGGATTTTCCGGCGTCGGGAGAATGATCTGCCAGAACTCGAGGTCGAGCCAGCGGCCGAACTTGAAGCCTGCTTCGCGCACGGTGCCACAGCAGCGGAAGCCAAGCGAGCTGTGCAGGGCGATGCTCGCGACGTTCGAGGCGTCGATGCCCGCGATCAGCATGTGCAGACCCGACTTCTTGGCCTCGGCGATGATCGCCTGCATGAGCTGTCGCCCTACTCCCTCGCCCCGGTATTTTTCATCCACGTACACGGAGTGTTCCGCGGAATACTTGTAGGCAGCCCGCGGCCGGAACGGACCCCACGTCGCGAAGCCTGCAAGGATGCCCGGTTCCCATTCGATCCCGAGCACGGGAACACCCCCCTTGTCGCGGACCGCGAGCCACTCCCGCATCGCTTCATCGGTCCGCGGCGCATATTCATAAAGCGAGGTCGAGTTCAGGATCGCCTCATTAAAAATCGCCTGGATCGCCGGGAGATGCTCGGCCGTGCAACGAATGACCGGGCGGCGCGGTGGCGGTGGTCGCTTACGAGGCATGCGTGGATCCTCGAGCGAGCCGTTGGTTGGGCGTCATGAGCGATACGACGACAAGCACGACAAAGCCAAGCGGGATCGTGACGAGGCCGGGTTGGCTAAAGGGCATCGGCGACAAGTCTTTTGAAATTCCGTAGACCTTCTCGAAGGTGTCGGCGGACAAAAGAATCCAGCCGAGCGACGCCGTCATGCCGACGGTGACCGCGGCGATGATTCCCTGTTTCGTCGTGCGCCGCCAGAAAAGAAGCATGACCAAGGCCGGAAGATTGGCGCTCGCCGCGATGTTGAAGGCCCAGCCCACCAAGAATCCGACATTAAAGCCCTTGAAGAGGATGCCGAGTGCCATGGCGATGATCCCGAGGCCGACCGCCGCGATCTTGCCGATGCGCACTTTCTCGTGATCGGTGAGGCTTACTTTGAAGACATCCTGCACCAGGTCGTGGGCCACGGCGCCGCTGCCGGCCATGATGAGGCCGCTGACCGTGCCAAGCACGGTCGTGAAGGCGATCGCCGAGATGATCGCGAAGAGCGTTTCGCTGAACGATCTGGCCAGCAGCGGCGCGGCCATGTTCGAGTCGACAGGGTCGAGGGCGCCGCTGGTCATGGCGCCCAAGCCAAGATAGAGCGTGAGCACATAAAATCCGCCGATCGCGGCGATGCCCACGACCGTGCTCTTGCGGGCGGCCATGGCGTCTTTCACCGTGTAGTAGCGGATCAAGATGTGCGGGAGCGACGCCGTGCCACAGAAAAGCGCGAGCATGAGGCTTGCGAAGTCGAGGCGGCCGGCAAGCGTGCCGCCGGCCAGGCCTTTGAAGTAGCCGCCGGGGCGCATGAGCTCCGCGGCAGGCCGTTCGGTCGGCGTGAAGGTTTCGTGCGTGCCCGAGTCGTCGGCGTGGGTTTTCTTGCTCCAGGTGACGACCGTGGAATCCTCGAGAGCAGACAGATATTCGAGCGGACCGAGTGGGCCGGTCGAGCGGGCGTCGCCGTATCGTTCGGGGAGCTTCGCGATCGTGCCCACCGGCCTCAGGTCATGGTCGCGAGACTGGGGCTTGCCATCGATGAGAATCGTGCCGCCAGGGGTTGTCGTGCGGACCTGCGGCGTCATGTCGACCGCCTCTTCACGGCCGGCATTGACGGCGAGGCCGCGGTTCAAAATCAGTACCGTCAGGATGCCGCAAAAGAGGACGAGGAGCGACCCCTTGATGAACTGCACCCAGGTGGTGCTCACCATGCCCGCCGTCACGACGATGACGGTCACGGCGATGCCCACGAGGATCACGCCGGCCCAGTGCGGTAGGCCCAGGAGCGGCGTCACGAGCGACCCGGCACCGACCATCTGTGGAATCAAGTAGAAGACGCTGACGACGAGCGTGGACACGGCGACGGCGAGCTTGATCCCGCGGCTGTCGAAGCGGGCATCGAGGGCATCGGCGAACGTGAATTTTCCGAGGGCCTTGATCGGCTCGGCAATCACGAAGAGCGCCACGACCCATCCGGCCAGGAATCCGATCGAGTAAAGGAAGCCGTCATAGCCCGAGAACGCGATCATCCCGCAGATGCCGAGAAACGACGCCGCGGACAGGTAATCACCCGCAAAAGCGATCCCGTTCACCGCCCAATGCACCTGGCCGTGGGCGGCGAAGTAACCCTGGGCCGACTGGCCCTTGCGGCCGAGTCGAAAGGAGAGCCAAAGCACGGCCGCCACGACAGCCGCAAAAATGCCAACCGCGAGCGGAGAAGTGTGATGGAGCATGGTGTGGCTCGGGCTTCACCCGCGGTGACTCGGAGCGAACAAGAACCCGGCCGCCAAGACGATGGCCGCGACGATCAACCCAAGGCCGCTGGCAATTGCGACGTTGACGCCGCCAAACGGCCGTTCGGCGACCAGATCGGGCCGCACCAGCACGAGCGTGATAAATCCACCGTAGAGCAATACGTAGATGCCAAACAGCAAAAGTCCCACCCGGCTCGCGCGGGGCAGGCTCGCGGGCTCACGGGTTGGATGCTCATTGTTCATGGCGACTCGAGGCGACCATCATACAAATGACTCAAGACGCTGCCGCCTGCGGATTCTTTTTCGCACGAGCGTTCGCCTTGCCGGCCTTCGGCCATGTCGGCACCTCGGCCTCGATCTCGGCAGTGGAGGCACGGAGCCGCGTTGTTCTGCGTGCCGAGCCGCCGGCTGAATGACGCCGCCTTCGCGGGCGTCTTCTTCGAAGCCGGAGCCTTGGGCTTTGCCTTGACGGGATAGAGCGGCTTCGGATGCTCGACACGACCCGCCGGTCGGCGGGCGGGCGAAGCCGGATCGATCAACTCCTTGGTCATGCGTGAGGCGAGCGCACGGAGCTTGCCGACGACTTCCGGATGGTCGGCCGCAACGTCGGTCGTCTCACCGATGTCGGCCTCGAGGTCGTAGAGCCGCGGCTCGTCCATCGACGCTGGCGTCGCCTTCTGATCGCGGCCCATGCGCTCCACCTGCAGGGCCACGGCGAGCTTCCACTTGCCCTGCCTCACGGCATCGAGCATGCTCCGCGAGAAGTAGTAGTGGGCCTCGCGGGGCGACTCGTCCGACGACGCGAGCAAGAGCCCCGAGATGTCGCGGCCGTCGATGACCGGCTCGTCCGGCACCGTGCCACCCGCGAGCTTCACGAAGGTGGGCAGGAGATCGATCGTGCCGCAGACTCGATCGCATGCGGTGGCTGCCGGGACATGGCCTGGCCACCTCGCGATCGTCGGCACGCGCACGCCCCCCTCCCACGTGCTGCCCTTGCTGCCACGCAGCGGACCGGCACTGGTGAGATCCTTGACCCAGCCGATCCAGGGGCCGTTGTCGGCGGTGAAGATCACGAGCGTGTCGTCGTCCACGCCGTTCTCGCGCAAGGCGTCAAGAACTTTGCCGACGCTCCAATCGACCTCCTGGACCCAGTCGCCGAAGAATCCGTTCTCGCTTTTCCCCGTGAACCCCTGGCCGGGGAAGATCGGAATGTGGACCGCCGTGTGCGGCATGTAGAGGAAGAACGGCTTGTTCTTTGACGCTTCGATGAACCGAACCGCCTCGGTCGTGTACCGCTCGACGATGGTCCGCTGGTCCTCGTCGGTGAGCAGCACCTCAACCTTGTCGTCCCGCACCAGCGGCACGACCCGCTCGCCCGTCTCGGCCGAGATCTTCTGCATGTCGTTGGAGTACGGAATGCCGAGATAGCGATCGAAGCCGTGCCGGGTGGGGAGGAATTCGGGCTGGTCACCGAGGTGCCATTTACCGACGCAGGCGGTGGCGTAGCCGAGTGCCTTCAGCCGTTCGGCGATCGTCACCTCATCGGCCGCGAGTCCCCCGGCGTCGGCAGGAAAATGAACCCACGGGTCGCCGCACCGCGGTCCGTACGATCCCGTGAGCAGTTGAGCGCGGGAGACCGAGCAGACCGGCGCCGCATAAAAACTCGTGAGCTTACGGCCTTCGGCCGCCATCCGATCGAGGTTCGGCGTTTTCTGGAGTTTGGCGCCGAAAGGACCGATGTCGCCGTACCCCAGGTCGTCGATGAAGATGACAACGAAATTGGGACGCTCGGCCGCCGGCGCCTGCCCCCCCACCGCCGCAGCCACAACGAGTCCGATGACAGTGGCGTGGATGCTCTGCTTCATGGCTTTCCCTTGTTCGCCTTCTGATCGGAAAAACGGTACGGGTCGTGGTGCTGCTGCATCTCGGCCAGGAGGAGCGCCTCCATCTCGGCCCGTTTCGCGGCATGCGCCGGATCGTCCGCGAGGTTTCGTTGATGCGGTTTCGGCGTCGCATGCGACACGGCGGTCACTGCCGGATCGTGATGCTCTTGCACGAGCTCGTCGGGGTTCTCCTTCAGGTTGAAGAGCTGCGTGACGAGGCCCCCCTTCGGAGACTCGTACTTGATCAGCTTCCAGTCGCCCTTCCGCACGCTACGAATGCCCGGCACCGCGCCGCCGGAGTAGACGCCGTACAGCACATCACGGATCTGCGGCACGTCGCCGGTCAGCACCGGCAGAAAGCTCTTGCCTTCGTTCGTCTTGGGTGGCTCGATGCCCGCGATGTCACAGAGCGTCGCCAGGACGTCGCCGAGGTAAACATTGCCGGGGGCCCGAATGCCGGGCTTCACGCCGGGGCCGGCCACGATGAACGGCACCCGCCAGGTGTGCTCGTAGAGATTTTGCTTCCCCTGGAGACCGTGGCGGCCGATCGCGATCCCGTGATCGGCCGTGTAGACGATCCAGGTGTTTTCCAGTTCTCCCATCGCCCGGAGCTTGTCGAGCACGCGGCCAATTTGGATGTCGATGTTCTCGCTACAGGCGAACTCGCGGCCGAGCTCGTTGCGGACAGTGGCCTCGTCCCGGCGATTCCAGACACCACTGACGGCCACCTCGTCGCGCACGTCCATGTGGGTGTTGTCGAAGGGATGGCGGGGAAGCCAGTTCGCGGGCAGCGGCGGCTGGCCGGGCCGTAGTGGTGGCGGTTGCGCTTGGTCGGTGTGATTGACCGCCGAGTACTTGGCGAGGAGTTCGGGCGTGCCGTCGCGGGTGTCGTGCGGGTGAGAAAAGCCGTAGTAGATCAGGAACGGATCCGTGTCACCCGACGTCTCGCGATCCGCGAGGTAGTCGAGAACCTGCTCGGCATGCCAGGCACTGCCCCCTTCGGCCGTGCCCTCCCGCTTCGTGGCATCATGCCGAACCGTGAACTTCTTGTTGGCGCCTTCGTAGCTGTTGCCCTGCTTGCAGGTCCGCATCGTGTCGTAGCCGGCCTTGTTGAACACGCTTGCGAGAACGTGTTCCTCGATGTCGGCGGGGCACCGAATCTGAAAACCCGATCCGGCGTTCTTTCCCTTCGCCTGGCCTGGCCCGATCGGGAGATGCCAGACCGACCGGCCCGTCATGATCATGTGCCGCGACGGCGTGCAGACGGCTCCCGAAAACGAGCCCATGTGATACGCGGCGTCGAGCACGACGCCGCGGGCGGCGAGCGAATCGACCACCGGCGTCTCCAGTTTCGATGACGGATCGTAGGCCTTGAGGTCGTAGGGCGACTGGTCGTCGACGAGGATGAAGAGGATGTTGGGCCGCTTGGCCGGCGCAGCCGGCACCATCATGGCTGCCGTCGCGACCGCGGTCAGGGGTGCAGCCATTGAGCGAGACGTTGACGTTGGCTTCCCGCGCCGGCGGTTTGCCGCCTCGTCGGCAAAGGGCATCGGCCAGTCCGGGTCGGGCACATGCTCGAGGTTCATGAGGGATTCGAGCTGCTTCACTTCGGCGGGGTGCTCGGCCGCGACATTCTTCGTCTCCGCGGGATCGGCGACGAGGTCGTAGAGCTCGGTTGCGATCGCAGACTTCTCCTTCTTTTCGCGGGCTCTCTTGCGGATCAGCTTCCAACGGCCGTCCGTGACGGCCTGCCACTGACCCTCCGTCAACTCGCGGTAGAGCGAACGGCCGACGGCCACCGGGCCGCCCACGAGCTCGCTCGCGAGACTTCCGCCGTCGATGCCTTCGGGGATCTTGTCCTCGAGCCCGGCAAGGTCGAGGAGCGTCGGCATCCAGTCCTCGAACCCGGTCGGCACGTCGAGCGATTTCCCAGCGGGGATTCTTCCTGGCCAGACGATCACCGTCGGCACCCGCAGGCCCCCCTCGTAAGGCGAGCCTTTCCACCCATGGAACGGGCCATTGCTGTCGAGCCGATCGGTATCGACGCCGCCGGTGCCCGGTGCCGCCGCGCCGTTGTCGCTCGAAAACACAAAGATCGTGTCGTCGGTGAGGCCGCGCTCGTCGAGGAGCTTCACGATCCGTCCCACCTCGCGGTCCATCCGAGTGACCATGGCGGCATACGTGGCGAGCGGCGTTCGGCACGGCACATAGCCACGCCCGCCAAGGTAGGGCTCTTCGTCACCAAAATGCTCTCGGTAGTGAGCGAGTGACGGCTCATCGGCGGGGACCTGGAGCGCAAGATGTGGCACCGTCGTCGGCACATAGAGGAAAAACGGTTCATCGGCATGCTCGCGAATGAAGTCGAGCTGCCTCGCGGCGATCAGGTCGGCCGAATAGTGTTTGCCGCTGAACGGCGCGAAGGCCGCATCGATGTCTGCCTCATCAGGCGACACCACTCGCTCATGGGGCTCGCGGCGCAGAGGAGGATTGTCGAGCTCGACCCGCTCGCGGTTGTCCCAGAGGTGATCGGGATAGAACGAATGTGCCTGTCGCTGGCAGTTGTAGCCGAAGAACCGGTCGAAACCGCAGGCGACTGGGTCCGACACGCTTCCTGGCGCCCCGAGGCCCCACTTTCCGAAGCCGCCGGTGGCGTAGCCCGCGTCGTGAAGAATGCTCACGAGCGTGACCGTGCCCTCGGGCATGGGATACTGCCCTTCCGGGTTCACCTCACGGTTGCTGCGCACCACGGCATGGCCCGGATGCTTGCCCGTCATGAGGACGCACCGGCTCGGGGCGCAGACGGCGCATCCGGCCCAGTGCCACGAGAGCCTTGTCCCCCGAGCAAAAAGGGTATCGATGTTGGGCGTTTGGATGTCCTTGCCGCCACACGCGCCCACGTCCCCCGGGCCGAGATCGTCGCAGAGGAAGAAGACGATGTTGGGCCGACGCGGAGCGGCCTCGGCGGCAGGCGCCGTGTCGGCGCCGAGGCAGCCGATCACCGCGAGGAGAAGGCTCATAAGTCGCTTCATGGAGTGACCTTTCTCACAGGAGACCTCTTCTTCGGTGTCGATGAGTCTGTCTGGACCGGCGCCACGGCGCGGCACTCATCCGCGATTCGGTTCCATTCCTTCTCGAGCGCCGCGACACGATCCGGCTGCTCGGACGCGAGGTTCTCGGTTTCGCAGCGGTCGCTCGCGAGATCGTAAAGTTCCCACGGATCGCCCTTCGCGGCAACGAGTTTCCAGTCGCCGACGCGCACGGCGCGATTGCCGTCGTGGCACCACCAGAGCGATTCGTGCGCCGGCGGAGCATCCGGGTCACGGAAGGACGCGGCGAAGCTCTTGCCCTGCATGGGGGGCGCTGCCCGGGCCTTTTCCTCCTGGACGTCGACCAAGTCGAGCACCGTTGGCACCAGGTCGATGCAATGCACCGGCTGATGACGAAGCTCTCCCTTCGCGGCGATGCCCGCGGGCCAGTGGACGATCCAGGGCGTGGCGATGCCCCCTTCGTGAACCCAGGTCTTGTGCCGACGAAACGGGGCGTTCGCGCAACTCGACCAGCCCGGCCCAAGGCACAAGAACGTCTTCCGCGATCCCATCGGTGCCGACGGGTCGTGTCCTTCACCGCGAATCATCATCTCGGCGGAGGCACCGTTGTCGGTGAGGAAGAGGATCAGCGTGTTGTCGAGAGCGCCCATCGCTTCGAGCTGGGCGAGGATCCGGCCGATCTCGCGGTCCATCACGTCGACCATCGCGGCATGGATCGCCATCTTTTCCGCCTGGAACTGCCGCTGCGATTCCGTCAAGGATTCCCAAGGGACCGGGAGGTTCACTTCGTCGGGCCCGAGCTTCGCCAGGATGTCGGCGAACCGGTAGGGTGGCCCGAGATCGCGCTCGATCTCGGATAAGGGCGTCGTGACGATGCCTGCAGTCGCGACACGCTCGGCCCTGGCCACCCGCATGGCATCCCATCCGGCGCGGTAGCGATCGCGATACTTGGCGATCACATCGGCCGGCGCCTGGAGCGGAAAGTGCGGGGCGATGAACGCCACGTACTGGAAGAACGGCACGCCGGCATGATCGCGGGCGTGTTCCGCGAGACAGGTGACCGCGTGGTCGGCGGTCGCGGTCGTGCAGTAGTAATCTTCGCTTGGCACCGGCACATCGTCCGCCTTGATGCCAGTGGCATCGAAGTGGCTGCTCTGGCCGACCCCCGCGACATCGAGCGAGCGATCAAAACGACCGTCTCGACGTGGGTCGCCGTCGATATGCCACTTTCCGGAGTGATACGACCGATAGCCCGCCGCCGCGAGCCTCTCGGGCAGAAGCTTTGCCCATCCCGGCCGTCTGGTTTGCGTGCCTTCCTCGCCCCCCGGGAGCGCGTCACGGCCGACGGCCTGTGCATAGTAACCCGTGAGGAGCGCCGCACGCGTCGGCCAGCAGCGGGCGGTGTTGTAGCCCTGCGTGTAGCGGAGGCCATTGGCGGCCAAGCGATCGAGGTTCGGCGTGTCGATCTCGCCGCCGTAGCAGCCGAGATCGGAAAACCCAAGGTCGTCGGCAAGGATCACGACGATGTTTGGCCGCTTGGTCTCCCCCGCATCGGCGGTGAACGCCGACGCCATCCCCCCGCAGGCCAGACTCCCTGCCAAAGCCATCAGGCATCCGAATCGATTCATCATCGTGACGTTCCTCCGTATGCAGAAACCACGTCAGGCGGGCTGACGTTTCTTGTTTTTTCCAGGTGGCGTCACGCTGGGGCCGAGGTCGTTGCCGAACACATCCTTGATCACGGCTTCAAGACGGCTGATCGTGTCCGCATGCTCGGGCCGTTCCGCAAGGTTCTCGAGTTCGCGTGGGTCGGTCTCGTGGTCATAGAGCTCACGGCCCGCCTTGCCGCCGTTCCAGAGCGTGTACCGCCAGCGCCCGCTTCGCGCGCTCACTCCCCTCACGCCGCCGCGAGCCACTTCAGTGAATGCCGGGCGATCGGGAAAGTTTTGGTGTGCGGCATCGTCGCCGGTGACAAGCGGCGCGAGGCTTCGTCCCTCGAAGCCGGTCGGCGCAGGCACACCGCAGAGGTCGCACAGCGTGGGCGCGAGATCCACCAGTTCGACCGTATGCGAACGCTTACCCTTGGAGCGGCTTTGGGGGACGACGATGACCAGCGGCACCCGGGCGCTCTCCTCGAAGAGACTCTGCTTCTGCCACAAGCCGTGCTCGCCGAGGTGATACCCGTGGTCACTCGTGAAGACGACGATCGTGTCGTCGGCCAGTCCCAGTCGGTCGAGGGCATCGATGACGAGCCCCACCTGGGCATCCACGAACGACACGCTCGCCCGATAGGCTTGAAGCGCCTCGCGTCCCAACTCACCGACGAGCCGATCCTGCTCTTTCTTGCGGCTGCCGATCGCAGCCGCGGGCACTTTCGAATCGTGATCGGCAGGCACGTCGGGGAGCGTCACGCCCTCGCGCGGATGCTTCTCGAACCACGGCTTCGGCGCGACATACGGCGTGTGCGGCCGGTAGAAGCCGACCGCCAGGAAAAACGGCTTTTGCTCAGGGTCCTTCGCAAAGGCCTCGAGCCTTTCGACGGCGTGGGCCGCGCCGATCCCGTCGGTTTGCTCGGCATCGGTGCCGTCGGCTGCCAGCCAACTCACCGTGCCGCCAAACGAGCCAGGCACGAGTGTAAAAATCTTGTCCTGGTCGGCGACGTCGCGGCCCTTCGGATTGAAGACGGCATCCCAGCTCGGCGGGTCGTCATGGCCGCTGGTGCCGATGCCGTTCGGGACACTGTAGTGGTAGAGCTTGCCGATGCGTTCGACCCGCCACCCCGCGTTTCGAAACGCCTGAGGCAGCGTGACGGTATCCGGATCGGCCTGACGAAAGTGGCGAGCGTTGTCCCGGACCATCGTGGTCCCGGGCCGGCGGCCGGTCAGCAGGCTCGCCCGGCTGGGGTTGCACAGGGGAAACTGGCAGTACGCCCGCTCGAAGACGACGCCTCGCGTCGCCAGCTTGTCGATGTTCGGCGAGAAGGCCGTCTTGTCGCCATACGCCCCGAGCGCGCAGCACAGATCGTCGCACATCACGAACAGGACGTTGGACGGCTTCGTCGGCGGGTTCGATGCCCGGGCCGCGGGCAGGCACGATGCGGCCGCCAGCACCCAGAGACATGTCGCTGCGAATCGGGTCGTGGTCATCGACAGGTTCCCTTCCGAGATCGCGGAAAACGATCGGCGGCACGCCGCTACTTGCTGCCGATGCACCAGAGGGAGTCGTGCGTCCGCAGATAGATCCGTCCATCGACGCACACCGGCGTCGCCACCGTCATCTCGTCCACGCTGCCCGTGCCGATGATGTCTGACTCGCCTTCACCGCCACCAGGAAGCTCGAGCACGAACGACGCGCCGTCTTCGCGCGTGACGATCACGTGGCCATCGACGACGATCGGCGACGAGCTGTAGGCGTTGCGGTTCTTGGGCAACTCCTTCTCCCAGAGCGTCTTTCCCGAAACGGCGTCGAGGCCGACCACGCGGCCCTTGTCGGAGCAGATCACGATCTGGCCGTCCTTCACCGCGGGTGTCGGCACGTCGGAGCCGAGCTTGTCCCGCGTCCAGACCACGTGGCTCGCCGTCACGTCCCCCTTGCCGCCGCGCCGAATCGCCGTGACCGACTCCCCACGGGCGTAGGGCGCGATGACGAGGTCGCCGACCGCCACCGGTGAGGCGATCGACCGGAAGTAGCCGTTGGCCGTGGGGTTCAAGCCGCCGACCCGCCAGATCTCGCGGCCGTCTTTCGCATCGTGCGCCGTGACGTGATCGGCCCCGAGGACGACCAACATCTCGGCCGGCTCGCCCTTCGAGGCATCCCCCGCGAGAACCAGCGGCGTGGTATAGCTCTGCGTCGCTTCCATCGGTGCCTCGAGCATCCGGTCGTGCTTCCAGAGCTCCTTACCGGTCGTGCGATCGAAGGCGACGAGATAACTCGGGCCCTCCTGCATCACGGCGATGATGACGGCCTTTTTGGAAAGCACCGGCGAGGTACCGAGATCCCACCAGAGCGTGTCCTTGCCAAAACGTTCCTGGAGATTCGTCTGCCAGACGACCTCGCCGCTGGCAAGCTTCAAGCAGGCAAGCTCCCCACTCTTGAAGTAGACCCAGACATGCTCGCCGTCGGTGACCGGGGACGGGTTGGCCCCGGTTGCCTTCTTGTGCTTTCCAGCTCGTTCCGGGCCGAGCGGACGCCGCCAGCGCTCCTTGCCGTCGCGGTCAAGGCAGATCGCCGTATTGTTCCCGTCGACGCCACAGGTGAGCACGATCGCATCGCCCCATACGGCCGGCGTGCTCCCACCGAGGCCAGGTAAGGGCACACGCCAGATGACATTCTGGTGAGTCGACTCGTCATCGCCAGACGCCGCCCACTCGGTGACGTACCCATCGCCCGCTGCAACGCCATCGAGCCCGTGACCTCGCCAGTTGGGCCAGTCGCTGGCCATCGCGCCGGCGACGCAACCACTTATCACGAACGACACGACCGCCGCTGGAATTCCGCCCCGCATGCTTCTCTCTCCCGATCCCAAATTCACCCAGTGCGTGGAAACCTGCAGTGTATCCTGCTAGTTGGTAGTCGCCCCAGCGCCTGGGTTCCACCACGCATCGAGGCTTGCCTGGAGTTGCTTCACCACGTCTGGTTCGTCCGCCGCGAGGTTCTTGGTTTCCCGCGGATCAGCGGCAACATCGAAGAGCTCGACTTTGCCAGCGGCGAATCGGGCCCGCGACTCGGGATCGACCTTACCTCCCTCGGCGTCCGGAAACGTGCCCCCGCCGGCGCGGGCCGTGGACGGCTCGATCAGCTTCCAGAGGCGATCACCGTCGCGTCGCACGGTCCACCGCCAGAGGAGGCTCCGGGCTGGATCGACGAGATCGACGAGCGTGTGCGTGTAGCATTCACCGAAGAGTTGTTGCCGTGAATCAGCCTTGTCGGCGTCGAGAAGATTCAACCCCGGCAACCCCTCGGGAGCAGGCACGCCGCATGCGGCGAGGATCGTCGGCATGATGTCGAGGGAGCTGGCGAGGGCCTCGCTCCTGGCAGGCACGATCGTGCCGGGCCTGCGGAACATGATCGGCGTCCGCAGTCCCCCATCGTTGGGCGAGAGTTTTGACCGCGGTGCGAAACTCTTTCCGCCCTCCTGCTGGATCCAGCCGTTGTCCGTGACATACACGACAAGCGTGTCGGCCGCGAGTTTCTCCGCGTCCAGGAAGTCCAGGAGATCTCCCACGGTCCGATCGAATCGCTCGACGTTCCCCCAGTAGCGGGCCACGTGAACGCTGTCGGTCTTGGATTGGTAATGTTTGACCAGTTCGGCTGGTGGATCGTGCGGGTCATGCGGCAGCATCGGGGCGTACCACAAGAAAAATGGCTTGTCGTCCGCCCGGCAGCGTCGCACAAAGTCGTAGACCGGCTCCATCGTCTTGCGGCCAATGGAAAGACCATCGTCGCCATGCCGCTTGCCATTGGTCATCCCTTCGTCAAAGCCGCCCCGCTTGAAATTCCCTTGCCACCACTTGCCCGACTGGTAGCTCCTGTAGCCGTGCTGCCCGAGCACCTTGGGGAGCAGTGGCCACGCCTCCAAGTGCCGCGTCATCGCCTCGCGACCGGCTTCGAAGGACTGCCCCTTGGGAGATCCAGGTGGGTCGTTGCCGACGATCAAATGTTCGTGCGGATATCGACCGGAGATGAGCGAGGCAAGGCTCGGGCAGCAGAGGCTCGAGGGCACATAGCCTCGCGTGAAGACGAGGCTTTCCGATGCGAGACGGTCGAGCGAGGGTGTGCGGAGGTGCTCATGGCCCATGAAGCCATAGTCGCCCCAGTGCTGATCATCCGAGAGGATGAGGACGACGTTCGGCCGCGTTACAGAAGGGGTGGGTGAAGCAGCCTGGCCGACGACTGCCACGAGTCCGAGCAGGGCCACACAAAGCGATCGCAACACGGGCATGAGTCAATCCATGTGTCATTCGCGGAGGCGTGAACACCCAGGTCGCCATGCCGCCTCACCCCCGATTGTGGCATGATGCGAAGTCGAATGCCACCGGCTGGCCCAACGTTTCATGAGGGAGTTTTCGTGCATCGATTCCGATTGACAACCTTCATTCTCTTCGCTGCGTTGACCACCGACGTCGGTGTGGGCGACACAACGCCATCACGACTACCCAGCGTGATCGTGATCCTCGTGGACGACATGGGCTGGCGGGATCTTGCCTGTCAGGGCAGTTCGTTCTACGAGACACCGAATATCGATCGGCTTGCCGCCTCCGGCATGCGGTTCACGAACGGCTACTCGGCCTGCACGGTCTGCTCGCCGTCACGGGCTGCGATGATGACCGGGCAGTATCCGGCGCGGCTCCACATCACCGACTGGATCAGCGGCCACAATCGCCCTTTCGCACCACTCCTTCCGCCCGACTGGACGAAGCATCTTCCTCTGAAAACGGTGACTGTGGCTGAACGCCTGAAGAGCGCCGGCTACGCGACTGCGAGCATCGGCAAGTGGCATCTCGGTGGCCCCGAGTTCGCGCCGGAACACCAAGGTTTTGACGTGAACCTAGGCGGCTACGACCGCGGCCAGCCCCCGAGCTATTTCTCGCCCTACAGGATCCCGACGCTCGCCGATGGCCCGGAGGGCGAATACCTCACCGATCGCGAAGCCGCCGAGGCGGTCAGGTTCATCACCACGAACAAAGACAAGCCTTTCTATCTCTATCTCCCCCACTACTGCGTCCACACGCCGATCCAGGCCAAGAAGGACGTGACATCGAAGTACGCCGCGAAGGAGGCACCCGAACAGAAGCCACGTAACGATGCGTATGCCGCGATGGTCGAAAGTGTCGATGATTCGCTTGGCCGAATCGTGGCCACCCTCGATGACCTCGGCATCCGCGACACGACCGTGATCTTCTTCACGAGCGACAACGGTGGACTGGCGCAGGTCACCGACAACCGTCCGCTCCGGGCCGGCAAGGGCTCGGCCTACGAGGGGGGCGTACGGGTGCCGTTCATCGTGTCGTGGCCCGGCGTGACGAAGCCGGAGAGCACGAGCGACACGCCCGTGCTCACACCCGACATCCCCGCAACGATCCTCGCACTCACCGGAGTCGGCCCCGATCCGGCGCAGCCGCTCGACGGCCGCGATCTCTCTGGCGTGCTCCACGGCGGCACGCTCGATCGTGACGCGATCTATTGGCACTACCCCCACTACCACCCGGGCGGCGCGACGCCCTATTCAGCCGTCCGCTCGGGCTCCTGGCGACTCGTGCATTTCTACGAAGACGACCGCGACGAGCTCTTTGATCTGGTGAACGACCCGAGCGAAACGACCAATCTTGTCGCACGCGACCCCGAGCAAGTCGCCAAGCTCAAAAAGCAACTCGATGCCTGGCTCACGGAAGTCGGTGCCCAGATGCCGATGACGAATCCGAATGCCGATCCAACGCGCGACGGCAAACCGAAGCCACAGGCCGAACCCAGAAAACCGAAGGCTCACTGAGGAAGCCGTCGCACGCAGCGGGCAAAGCCCGCGCCGCGTGCCGCTTCCAACAAGAGGCGTTTCACGCTCGGGGTCGCCCGTGTCATGGAGCCGGCGTAGAAAGCCGAGCGAAGCCAGGATGGCGAAGCGAGGATTTCTCCGAGCGCAGCGACGGGCACGAGGCCCGTCGCAAGCGTCCGGCGACATGACACGGGCGACCCTGAGCCACGGTTGGGCCAGAATTCACTTGCAGTTTGCAGCCCCTCACGCGATCCATTGAAATACCGGCCCACGAACGATCCATCTTCAGAAACCTCGCCCGGAGCCCACCCCCCATGCCCAAAGCCACCGTCGCCTCGCTCACCCCCGCCGGCAAAGCCGTTCTCGTCCGCGTCGATTTCAACGTGCCGCAGGATGACTCGGGCGCGATCACCGACGACCGACGGATCCGAATGGCTTTGCCCACGATCAAGTCGATCATCGACCGCGGCGGCAAGGCAATCCTCATGTCGCACTTGGGGCGGCCTGGCGGCAAGGGTTTTGAGCAGGCCTTCTCCATGGCGCCAGTCGCCAAGCGACTCGGTGAACTCCTCGGGAAACCGGTCGAGCTTGCCAGCGACACCGGCGGCTCCGATTCCCACGCGAAAGCCAAGGCGCTGCCGGCCGGCGGCGTGCTCGTGCTCGAGAACGTGCGGTTCAACAAGGGGGAGAAAAAGGGAGATGACGCGGCGTATGTCGACGGCCTCGCCGGGCTCGCCGATGCGTACGTCAACGACGCTTTCGGCACCTGCCACCGCACCGAGGCGAGCATGCATGCCGTGCCCGTGGCCATGAAGAAACAGGGCAAGCCCGCCGTCTCGGGCTTCCTCGTGGAGAAGGAAATCGCCTACCTCTCCGACGCGATCGCCAAACCGAAGCGGCCGTTCGTCGCGATCCTCGGCGGCAAGAAGGTGTCGGACAAGATAGCCGTGATCGAGAACCTCTTGAGCATCTGCGACCACGTGCTCATCGGCGGCGCGATGGCCTACACGTTCTCGCTCGCACAGGGAGGCAAGACGGGCAAAAGCCTCGTCGAGGCCGACAAGGTGGAGCTGGCCAAGGCATTGCTCGCCAAGGGCGCCGGCAAACTCGTGCTGCCGCTGGACACGCACTGTGCGGACGATTTTTCGAGCACAGCGAACAAGAAGATCGTTGCCGCCGGCCAGATCCCCGACGGTTTTGAGGGGCTCGATGTCGGCCCTGAAACGGCGCGGAAGTATGGCGAGATCATCCGCTCGGCCGGCACCGTCGTCTGGAACGGGCCGATGGGCGTCTTCGAGATGCCGCCATTCGATGCCGGCACGAAGGCCGTCGCCGACGCCGTGGCCGATGCGACCGCGAAGGGTGCGATCACGATCATCGGGGGCGGCGACTCCGCTGCAGCCGTCGAGCAACTCGGCTACGCCGACAAGGTGAGCCACGTCTCGACGGGCGGTGGCGCGTCGCTCGAGATGCTCGAAGGCAAGGCCTTCGAGACGGTCGCGGTGCTCGATGAGGCGTGAGGCTTAGAGCCTATCCCAGAACCGGTCGTAAACCCCAAGGTCGAGCGAGCGGCAGGCTGGCAAGGAAGGCGAAGCAGGCGAATCCGGGAGATTCGTCGATGCAGCCTGACGCCGTCCAGCATGCCGCGCAGCCGACCGACGGCAGACAAGGTTCTGGGGTAGGCTCTTACAGCCCGGCAGTGTCGGTCGTACCCGGTGCCTTCACGGCCTGGGCCTTGATCGCTCGCTCCTTCGCTTCGCGCCGCGCGGCGATCCGCACGGACGCGGCGCCCACATACTCCCGGTCGTAGCCGCTCAGGTTCTCGAGCGGCACCCGGATGCGCTGACCTTGGGCATCGAGGACACACGTGCCGTCATCGGACACGTCAACAAGCGTGGCCACGAGGCTCGTGGCACCCGTCGCGTGAATCCACCGACGCGCAGGCTCGACTGCGTCGACGAAATCCTCGCCTTCTTTCGGTGAACTCGCCGGAGGAGCGTCATCGAAGGGGTTTGCAGCGTCGCTCGTGGGCGCGGGTTCGCTCGCGGGCTCCGCAAACGGGTCGGCTGCCGCAGGTTCGGCCGGCTCATTGGCCGGGGCCTTAGGAGCGTCGGTCTCGGTTGCCTCGAAGAGATCTTCTTCCGTCGGCTCGCTCGGTGCTGCGGCAGGCTTTTCGTCCACGACCGGTTCAGCAGCCGGTTCCGGCTTGGCCTCGGGCACGGGCGCATCACCGACTTCCGCCTCGTCCTTGCTCACCGGTTCGTCACCGAAAAGATCCCCCGTCGCTGCATCGGTCGGAGCTGGAGGCGGTGGCGGTGGAGCGTCGACCGGCTGGGCATCGGCTGACGACTCCTCATCGAACAGGTTGTCACCAGGCGCGTCAGACTCGCCTTCGATGGGTTTGGCCTCGTCGCCACTTCCACCATCGACCTCTTCGAACAGATTCGGCTCTCGAGGCTCGGCCTCCGGAGCAGGTGGTGGTGCAGGTTCGGGCTCAGGGGTCACATTGGGCTCGGGAGCAGGCGGCGACGTGGCTTCTGGCGCAGCAGGCGGCACTTCTGGCGCCGGCGGCTCGACAGGCTCGGGCTCTGGCTCGGTCGTTGGCTCGGGGTTCGGTTCAGATGGTGTGGTCACATCGGGCTGGGGCGTCGGCTGGGGCTCAACCGCCGGCTCTGGCTCTGGAGTCGGTTCCGGTTGCGTCACCGGCTCACTCGTGACATCGGGCACGACCTCGGTCGCCGGCTGTTCGGCCGCCGTCGGGGGCACTGGCTCGACGGGCTCGTCCGTCACCACCTCAACGGGCTGCTTCTCGGGAGTCGGTCCACTCGGCGGCGCCTCCACGACCGGCTCAGCGACGGGCTCGCTTGGTTGTTCGGCGACGGGTGCCTCGACCTGCGGCACTGGCTCGGGCGAGACAACGGTCTCCGGCTCCACAGCCGGCTCGTCGTTGCTCGCAGGTGTGACCGTGTCACCGACGATCGGCTGAAGATCGGGGACTGGATCGGCGACCGGTTCGAGCGGAGGCGTGGCGGCAACCGGTTCGGCTTGCGGTTCCGGAGTCGGCTCCTCCGCCACGACTGGCGGAGTCGCCGGAGCGACGACCGATTCAGTCACGGGTGGCGCCTGAGGCTCGGTCACAACCACGGTGTCACAGCAGGCCGGTGGACATGCCACGACCTCGCAGCAGCCGTTGCCGACTGCCACATCACTGATCACGACAACTTCGCCGCACCATCCCTGCGGAGGCGGGCAGGCAGGCACCGCATAGGCCGGCGGGCAGTGACGTCGATTCTTGAGATGCCAGCAGGCCCGCGCGGCATTCATCGTTGGCGCGAGCAGGAGAACGGCGATCAGAAACGCATGGAGGCAGCGACGCACGGAGCACCCTAGCTGGACGAGGAAAAGACCGAAACCACCCGTCCCCGAAGCATGGTTGACGCCAAAGCCCGCGTCAATCGGCCAAGGCCACTGAGGCTACCGAATCAGTCGCCCAGGTTGGACTGTGACGATTACACCGCCCGACGTCCGGAAAACGCGAGCCCGGAGGTGCGAGCGGCGGCCGGAGGGCCGCCAAGGCCGGCGAGGCCATGGATGGCTCGCCGGCCGTAAAGCTAGCTACAGCCCATGCTCGTGCCGCAGTTCGGACAGAGATAGCAGGCGCCGTTTCGGTACGTGATCGACCCACAGTTGTCACAGGCCGGTGCGTCACTCTGGAACGTGGCCACCTGCAACTGCCGGTCGGCAGCCGTCGCGTCAGGATTCGCGGCCATCCGGACACCGGCCCGCTCGAGAACGGCGGCGGTGTCACTGACCGCGGCCGATGCGACAGCCTTGATCGTGACAGCCTTTGACGCCGTGCCGTTGCCAGCGGGATGCCGGCCCCGGCTCGCGGTCACTTCCGACTTACCGTTCGTGCGTCCTTGCCCATCGGCCAGCCCGCTCGCCCTCGTGGCGGCGGGCTTGCTCTCTGTTTCGGTGTCGCTCGCTCCCGCGGCGGCCTCCCCGCCGCCGCTGTCGCCGCCCGAAGGCCTGTTCGCCTCGCGATAGCCCGGGATGAACTGCGTGCCCATCCATCGGAAGAGGTAGTCGACGAGGCTCTTGGCCACGGGGATATCGGGGTTCTTCGTGTATCCCCACGGCTCGAAGCGGGTATGCGAAAACTTCTTCACATACACCTCGAGCGGCACGCCGTATTGCAAGCTCATCGAGACAGCCGTGCCGAAGGCGTCCATGAGGCCGCCGATCGTGCTGCCTTCCTTGGCCATCGTGATGAAGAGCTCGCCCGGCCGGCCGTCGTCGTAGAGGCCCACGGTGATGTAGCCCTCGTGGCCACCGACGCTGAACTTGTGGGTGACGCTGCGACGCGTATCGGGCAGCCGCTCGCGGCGCGGAGCCGCAGTCACCTTCGCCGCGGCCTTGTCGGCCTCGGTGGAAGTATTGAGCGGCTGGCTCTCCTTCGAACCGTCGCGGTAGATCGCCAGCGCCTTGAGCCCCATCCGCCAGCCTTCTTGATAGGCCCCGGCGATATCAGCCGGCGTCGTCTCCCGCGGCATGTTCACCGTCTTGGAGATCGCACCGGAGAGGAACGGCTGGGCCGCCGCCATCATCTTTACATGGGCGCTCCAGGCGATGCTGCGCGTGCCGTTTCGCGGCTGGAACGCACAGTCGAAGACCGGCAAATGCTCCTTCGCGAGGCCGGGCGCCCCTTCGATCGTGTCCTTCTTGTCGATATACGAGAGGATTCCTTCGATCGTCGGTTCGTCGTAGCCGAGCGTGCGGAGGGCCAGGGGCACCGTCTGGTTCACGATCTTGAGCATACCGCCACCGGCGAGCTGCTTGTATTTGACCAGTGCGATATCGGGCTCGATGCCCGTCGTGTCGCAGTCCATGAGGAACGAGATCGTGCCGGTCGGAGCGAGCACCGTGGCCTGCGCGTTGCGGTAGCCGTGGGCACGGCCGCTGGCGAGCACCTCGTCCCAGATCTTCCGGGCGGCCTCATGGAGGTAGGTCGGGCAACTCGAATCGATCTGCTCCACCGCGTCACGGTGCATCTGCATGACGTGGAGCATCGGTTCACGGTTGGCCGCAAAGCCCTCGAACGGACCGACCGCATGGGCAAGTTCGGCGCTCGTGCGATTGGCAGCCCCGTGGAGGATCGCCGTGATCGCGCCGCAGATCCCGCGGCCGGCGTCGCTGTCGTAGGCGATGCCGTCGGCCATCAGGAGGCTGCCGAGGTTCGAGTAGCCGAGGCCCAGCGGCCGGTAGAGGTGGCTGTTCTTGGCGATCCGAGCGGTCGGGTAGCTCGCGTGGTCAACGAGGATCTCCTGGGCGATGAAGAAGATCCGGCAGGCAGCGGCAAACCGCTCGACCTCGAACGAACCGTCGGGCCGACGGAACTTCATGAGGTTGATGCTGGCGAGGTTGCAGGCCGTGTCGTCCAGGAACATGTATTCGGAGCAGGGATTGCTCGCGTTGATCCGCCCGGAGTTCGGGCAGGTGTGCCAGCGGTTGATCGTCGTGTCGTACTGCACACCGGGATCGCCGCACTGCCAGGCACACTCGGCCATGCGAGCAAGCACCTCGCGGGCCTTGAACGTGGGGCCGGCCTTCGAGGGCTCGGTCACCCAGCGGGTGGTCCAGGTGTCGTCGCGATCGACCGCTTCCATGAACTCGTCGGTGACGCGGACAGAGAGATTGGCGTTCTGGAAGAGGATTGAGCTGTAG
Source organism: uncultured Candidatus Kuenenia sp. (assembly GCA_964498325.1). Lineage (GTDB taxonomy): Bacteria > Planctomycetota > Planctomycetia > Pirellulales > UBA1268 > QWPN01. The sequence continues at coordinate 22,730 of CAZCHF010000021.1, read as the reverse complement.
GCCTCGCCATTGAAATTGGCGTCGTAGCCCCCCTTCTCGATGAGCACGCGGGCCTTCTTCTCTTCCTTACTCTTGCACTCAATGAACTCCATGATGTCGGGATGATGGACCTTGAGCGACTGCATCTTGGCTGCGCGGCGGGTCTTGCCACCGCTCTTCACGACGGCGGCCACCTGGTCGTACACCCGCATGAAAGAGAGCGGGCCCGAAGGCTTCCCGCCTCCGGCGAGTTTCTCGCGCTGGCTGCGGAGCGTGGAGAGGTCGGTGCCGGTACCGGAGCCGAACTTGAAGAGCATCGCCTCGCTGCGGGCGAGGTCCATGATGTCTTCCATATTGTCGCGCACGCTCTGGATGAAGCAGGCGCTGCCTTGGGGATATTCATAGGGGTTGTCAGGCATGACAACGTCCCGCTTGGCCTCGTCCCACCGCCAGTTACAAGGAGCCCCCTTCACACCATATTGATGAAACAGGCCGACGTTGAACCAAACCGGTGAGTTGAAGGCACCGTGCTGGTGGACGCAGAGCCACGCCAAATCACGGTAAAAATTCTCGGCGTCGGCGTCGGTCTTGAAGTAGCCGTCAGCCTTGCCCCAGTCGGCGATCGTGCGGGCGACGCGGTGAACGAGCTGCTTGACGGAGTGCTCGCGCTCGGGCGTATGAATCTCGCCGTAAAAATACTTGCTCACGACGACGTTGGTCGCGAGCTGGCTCCAGGCGGCCGGGATCTCGCAGGCGGTCTGCTCGAAGAGCACCTTGCCGTCTTCGCCTTTGATGGCGGCGGTGCGGAGATCCCATTCGGTCGTGTCGAACGGGCTTTCGACTTCGGTGGGGCAGAAGGTGGGGCGAATCTCAATTGGCTCGCGTCCTTCGCGGGTGCAGCTCGTGCCAGGGTCGTGGGCGGTACCTGCGAGCGTTGCCGAGTCGAAATCTGCCATAGGAAACGAACCTCCTTGAAAATCGTGAAAAAGCCGTCAAAACCCAGGGGCCGCCACCCCACGAAAAAGTATACGAGCGTATAGTTCTGCTTCAATCCACCATCGGCCTGAAAACAAGGCCTCGTGACAAATTCTTCCCTGAAAAGGCCGCACAACCGGTAAAACCGAAAAAGCAGCTCCTTCTGCGTGCTATCGCAACATGTTGTGGTGGTCGATCCGCTGACCACTGCCGGTGGGCCGGGGCGTGAATGTATCGTGAGCGATCAGGGCGTCAAGCGATGATTTTGGGACCAGCGGAACCCCGCTGAAATCACGGCCTTGGAGCACCCCGAGCCAATGCTGTCGCCGATAGCACAAACCCCCCATAAGGAGGGTTGATGGTTTTTGGCTCGTTCTCCTGGACCCTTGCGGAGTGAACAGGGGGCATATGGCTCACGGTGAGTTCGCGTAGAATCATGAGTTATGGGGCATGCCAAAACCAACCGTGACGACGCCGTGCGAACTCGTATTCGCGAGGCTGGCCTGCGGTGCACGACAGCACGCGTCGCCGTCCTCAAGCACCTCGACGCGGCGTCTGGGCCCCTGACCCACGCCGAGGTTTCCGATGCTCTCGCGCACCTCGGGTACGACCGGGCCACGATCTATCGCAATCTGACCGAGTTGACCGAGGCGGGACTGGCCATTCGAGTCGAACTGGGCGATCACGTCTGGCGGTTTGAGGTGAAACACGGCGGCAAAGGGCATTCGAGCGAAGATCACGCTCATTTTCTCTGCACGACCTGCGGCGAGGTGTCGTGTTTGGATGACGTCGAGGTGGCGATCACGCCTCGGCCCAGTGCGAAGCTTGCCGCGAAGAAGTCGAGCTCCCGTGACGCCCATGCTGCCCGCCACACGATAGGCCGCGTCACCGAGGTGCTCTTGAAGGGACGCTGCGAGGAGTGCCAGTAGGCGACCACACCCTCGGCCCGCGGGCGGACTTCCCGTCATGTTCGAGAACATCAGCGAGCACGACGCCCTGCGAACGATCCTCGAGGGCACGGCGACTGTCACCGGCGAGCCTTTTTTCGAGGCGCTCGTCGCCAAGTTGACCGAGGCCCTCGGCACCCATGGTGCGTGGGTCACGGAATTCGTCGCCGACAAGCGGAGGCTCCGCGGCCTCGCGTTTCTCATGGACGGCGAATGGATCCACAACTACGAGTTCGACATCCAAGGCACGCCCTGCGCCACGGTGATCGAATCGTCGCAGTTGGTGCACTTTCCCGATCGCCTGCTCGAACTCTATCCGGGCGACCCGGACCTTCGCGAGCAGGGTTTTGTGAGCTATCTCGGCGTGCCCCTCCTCGATGTCGATGGCCGGTGCCTCGGGCACATGGCCGTAGTCGACCGCCGACCGATGCCGTATGACCCGAAGGCCATCGCGGTGTTCCGGATTTTTGCCGCTCGCGCCGCTGCCGAATTGCAACGGCTGCGAGCCGAGCGCGACGTGCTCCAGCGGGAAGAGAAGCTGGCAGGGCTGGTCGCAAGCGCGATGGATGCCATCTTCGAGCTCGATGCCGACCTCGTGGTGACCCGTGCCAATGCGGCCGCCGAAAAACACTTTCGGCGGCCTGCTGACCTGCTCACCGGAGACAGCTTCCGGTCGCTCGTGGAAGACGCCTGTTTCGAGCACGTTCGCGAACTGGCCATGTCACTGTGCACCCGCCCTGCCGGCGGACAATCTCTCTGGATCCCAGGCGGCATGAATGCCATCCGCGCCGATGGCGAGCGATTTCCGGCGGAAGCATCGCTCTCTCGATTCGAGGTCCGGCGAGAAACCTTTTACACGGTGATTCTTCGCAACGTCGATGAACGGATCGCTGCCGAACGAGAGATTCATAGGCTCACGCGCGAGACCGAATATCTCAAAGAGGAACTGCGGGAGCTTCAAGGATCCAATCATCTCGTCGGCATGAGCGGCTCACTGCAAAACGTGCTACGCGATATCGAACAGGTGGCCCCGACCGATGCGTCGGTACTCATTGTCGGTGAGACCGGGACCGGCAAGGAGCTCATCGCCCGGGCGATCCATGAGGCGAGTGGCCGCCGTGGGAAGCCCCTCGTGAAGGTCAACTGCGCCGCCATCCCGGCCACCCTCATGGAAAGCGAATTCTTCGGCCACGAGAAGGGCGCGTTCACCGGCGCGACCCAGCGGCGGGACGGTCGGTTCGCCATGGCCGACGGCGGCACGATCTTTCTCGACGAGGTCGGTGAGCTTCCGGTCGACCTCCAGGTCAAACTCCTCCGCGTCTTGCAAGAGGGGGAGTTCGAGCCGGTCGGAAGCGGGCAGACGCGTCGGGTCGACGTCCGTGTGATTGCCGCCACGAATCGCGACCTGCGACGAGCGATCGAACAGGGAGCCTTTCGCGAGGATCTTTATTATCGGCTCAACGTCTTTCCGATCGAGGTGCCACCCCTGCGGCAGCGCGACGGCGATGTGGCTGAGCTTGCGAGCTTTTTCGCCCGCGAGATCGCCCTCAAACTCGGCCGGCGGGTGGAGCCGCTGGATGCGCACGCGATCGCGCGCCTGACCGCCTACCACTGGCCGGGCAACGTGCGCGAGCTTCAAAACGTGATCGAGCGGGCGGTCATCACCTCCGTCGATGGCCGGCTGAACCTCGACCGCGCGCTGCCGGAGGCCGTTGCGACCGAAGGCACGCCGACCACTGCCACGGCTGGCGAAGCACCCCGCATCCAAACCGCGGAGGAGCTTGTCGGGCTCGAGCGGCAAAACATCCTGCGGGCCCTCGACACGACCGGATGGAAGGTGGCCGGCAAACAAGGGGCCGCCGAGATCCTCGGCATGAAACCTTCGACACTCAGTTCCCGCATGCGGGCGCTCGGCATCAAGCGCCCGTAACTGCCGGAGTCGCATGGACTCACGAGATCTCGTGAATCTGGTCGCGAGATTTCGCGAGCTCGTGAAATCTCGTGTGTTGGCGTCGGGAAGCCCTCGCAAATTACCCGTGCGCAAGCTGCGGCAGAAGCTGCACCACGATCGGCACGCCGCTTGCAGTTCCTTCTGGAACAAGCCTGGCCCCCACCATCCCGAGGAACGCTCCACCATGCCCACGCTCGTCACCGCACCCTCGATCGTGCAGGCCGTCGGCAACAAACCGAAGCATATTCAGGAGTTTGTCGGCCGCGCGAATACGGCCGATGACCGTCTGAGCATCGCTCGCATGCAGTCGCCGAGCGGCTGGAAGGAACCCGGTCAGCGGCCCGAGTTCCTGGAGATCACGATCGTGCTGCGCGGCATGCTGCGGGTGGAACACTCATCCGGCGTGATCGATGTCCATGCCGGGCAGGCGATCATCGCGGAGCCAGGAGAATGGATCCGGTACAGCACGCCCGATCCTGAGGGCGCAGAGACCATCTCGGTCTGCCTGCCGGCGTTCTCGGCCGACACCGTCCACCGCGACGCACCCTGTGGCTGAATCCCGAATCTTCATCGCCCATGCCATCCCCATTCTTCGACATAGGAGATCCCTCATGAAACGCTTTGCCATCTTCGTCTACGGCCTCGTGAACTATGTCATGTTTCTTGGCGTGTTCCTTTACTTCATCGGCTTTCTCGGCAACCTCGTCGTGCCACGGGCCATCGACTCAGAACCGACCGAACCTTTGTGGAGTGCCGCAGTGATCAATCTTGGGCTGATCCTTGTCTTCGGCCTGCAACACACCGTGATGGCCAGGCCGGCGTTCAAGCACATGTGGACCAAGCTCGTCCCTGCAGAGGCAGAGCGCAGCACGTACGTCCTCGCCACGAACCTCGCGCTCATCCTTTTGTTTTGGCAATGGCGGCCGATGGGCATCGTCATCTGGAACGTCACTGATCCCGTGGGCCGTGGGCTGCTCTACGGCCTGTATGCCGTCGGCTGGCTGACGGTGCTGGTCACGACGTTTCTCATCAATCACTTCGACCTGTTCGGCCTGCGGCAGTCATGGCTCGCGCTGGTCGGCAAGCCCTACACGCACCTGGGATTCAAGACGCCGGGGCCGTATCGGTTTGTGCGGCATCCGCTCTACGTCGGTTGGCTCTTGGCATTCTGGGCCACGCCCACGATGACGATCGGCCACTTTCTGTTCGCCCTCGGCATGACCGCCTACATCCTGGTGGCCATCGGGTTCGAGGAACGCGATCTCGCCGATGTTCACGGGGCTGCCTACGAGAGTTACCGGCGGAAGGTCCCGATGCTCGTTCCGCGGTTGGGGCGGCGGCCGGCCCTGTGAGCGTCTGATCACCTCCGTGGTGGAAGATCGATGGCTCGGGCACGTACGCTTGGGGGCGGTCGCACCGACGTGGTCCGGCCGCCCCCACCCTCCCGCGCGGCCGCCCGCCCAACTCATGGATTCGCTCACCCTCGTTCGAAGCTGCGCCGCTGTCGCAGCCCTCGTCGCCGCGTTCACGCCCGCGGCCCCCCGCGCCGACGAACCTCGTCAGGCCAAACTCCAGGTCATTAACGGCACGTCCGAGCCCGTGGAAGTTTTCTGGATCGAGGATGACACCGCCCGTGTGCCCCAGGGCACGGTCGCTCCCGGCGACGATCGCATCATCACCACGACGCTCGGCCATCGTTTTGCTGTGGTGTCCGGTGACCGGAGCGAAGCGATCATCACGAGCGAAGTGCCGATCCAGGCCTTTCGAGTCGGCGGCGTGCCGGACTTCTATACCCAGCGCGCCGAGGCCAACGGGTTTCCTATCGTCGCCTCGGATCGCGTGAATCCATATGCCCTGAAGGAAGCCGCGTATCTCATCGGCATCATGCTCGCCAAGCGGCCCGACATCTGCGAGGCCCTCGTGAAGAGTGGCGCCCGCATGAATCTCCTCGCGTGGAACGAGTTCACGACCGATCATCCCGAGTTCAAGCGGATCGCCGAGAACCCGGCGCCGGGATTCCCAGGCCTCGCCGGCCGGGATTACTGGGACGCCCGTGCCCGCGGCACCGGCGGAAGTGCGACCGACCCCTATTGCACCTGCGGCGAAGAGAATCTCCTGGCGTACCCGGGCGATCCCTACTCCGAGGAATGCATTCTCATCCATGAGTTCGCCCACATGATCCACCTGCGTGGGATGAACAATCTCGACCCGACGTTCGACGAGCGAGTGAAGGCCGCCTACGACGCCGCGATGGCCAAGGGCCTCTGGAAGGACAATTATCCCTCGGTGAATCACCACGAGTACTTTGCCGAGGGCGTGCAGACCTGGTTCGACAACAACCGCGTCAACGACCACGACCACAACCACGTCCATCTGCGGAGCCAGCTCGAGGAATACGACCCCGGCCTCGCCGCCCTCTGCCGCGAAGTGTTTGGAGACACGAGGCTCACGTACACCAAGCCGACCACGCGGCTGACCGGCCACCTCGCAGGCTACGACCCGTCCAAGGCCCCGACCTTCACCTGGCCCGACCGGCTGGCCGAAGCCAAAAAACTGATCCGCGAGAAGGCCCGAGCCCGCGGCAAGGAGTAGTCACTCCGTCGCGACTGGCATCGCGACGAACTTCCGGAGGTCTTTCCCGAGCTTCGCGAGGTCGGGCAGGTGGAGATACATCATGTGGCCGGAGTCGTACGTGGCATACGTGACGTTCTGCAAAAGCTCGGGGTCGATGCCGAGGTGGTCGATCGAGTAGGGCATCGAGCGGTACGGAATCGCAAGGTCGCAACGGCCGGTCTGGACGAGTACGCGCAAATGATGGTTGCGGCTCATTGCCTCGGCCAGGTCGCTGGCGGTGCTTGCGTAGCGGTTTTGAACCTGTGGCCAGGGGCCAACGCCCGTGAGCACCCGGTAGGGCAGATCGCTCTCGAAGCCGAGCTCCTCGCGCACATAGGCATTCATCGCCGCCGCCAGCGGGCCGAGCGCGGCGTCGAAGGAGGGATCGAACCGCGGCTCCCTCCCCGAGTGATCACCGTCACGGCTCGTGATCCGCGCGTCGAAACGGCCCAGAATGAGCCGCTCGTCCGCCAGGAGTTGTTCGCGGAACACTGACGGTGAGACGCGCAGGTCATGATCCACGACGAGTTTGGCCGAGAGGCCAGTGAGTCGCGCGATCGTGGCGGCGATCTCGGTGCGTTTCGCCTCCGGAAGTGATGCCCCGGCAAAAAGCGCCGTCACATACTCGCCCGACGCAAACGCCTCCGCCTCGGCGATCGCGCCGTCACGGTCTGCTTGAAGGTCTTTCGGCAACCGCCCATGCGCGTGGGCCACGGCGGTGAAGCTCGGCAGATAGAGCGCGTATGGCAGGTCGTTCGCGGCAGCAGGCAGGATCGTGCCGTAGTCGATAAGCCCTGACACGAGCACAAGGCCGTTCATGAACATGCCGTGGCGATCCTGCAGCTCCGCGGCAAGCCCCGCGGCGCGAAAGACGCCGTAGCTTTCGCCACAAAGATATTTTGGGCTCCGCCACCGCTTGTTCCGTGTGGTGTAGAGCCGGATGAACTCCCCCATCGCGGCGATGTCGGGATCCTTCCCGAAAAACTGCTCGGGCTTTTCGTCTTTGGCCGCGCGGCTGTAGCCCGTGGCGACGGGATCGATGAAGACGAGGTCGGCCACGGGAAGGATCGTGTGCTCGTTGTCGACAAGCTCAAACGGCGGTGGTGGGAGCGTGGCGTCTTCATTGACACGCGCCCGCCGCGGTCCCAGGCCGCCGAGATGCAGCCACACCGCGGCAGCCCCCGGCCCGCCGTTGAAGCAGAACACGACCGGCCGCTTGGCCGCATCGGCGTCATCGCCGACGGTGTAGGCAACATAAAAGATGTTCGCCCGCGGCGAGCCGTCGTCCTTGAGGAGCGGCAGCATTCCCGCTTCGGCCTTGTAGGCGAGTTCTTTGCCGTCGATCGTGATCGCGTGCTCGGTCACGACCGGCGGCTTGCTCGCATCGGGCACGGTTGCGACGGGCTGCTTGGTGCTGGCCTTCGGCCCCTTCTCCGACGGCTTGGCCTCGGATGCCGGCTCGTCCGCATGGGCGACAGCGACCGTGACCAAGGCAATGGCAACTGCACGCACGAGAGACGAGGAAACGCGTGATCGCATGAAATCAAACCATGGGGCAAAAGGGGAGGACCAAACTCGCAAGGATAATTCGCGCCCTGGGCGGCTGCAGACAACCCGCGTCACGCTCGGGGTGGCCCGTGCCATGGAGCGGGCGTGGAAAGCCGAGCGCAGCCTGGAGGGCGAAGCGAAGGATTTCCCCGAGTGATGCGACGGGCCCGGAGGCCCGTCGCGAGCGTCCCGCGACATGGCACGGGCCACCCCGAGCCTCGCAGGACGCTATCCCTGTGTCCACGCCCGGTCGACATACCGCCACGGCCGCCCAGCCGGCGGGGCATCCCGCACGATCTCAGGCAGCCTGCTTTCCGTCCACCCGTCAAAACAGATGCGACGGGCGAACCGAAGGATCGTCCAGGGCATGCCGACCGCCGAGAAGAAGGGAGGACCAGCCGACGGCCACGGTCCACCATGCTGCATCGGCGGCGTGACGGCCAGTCCCGTCGGCATCCGGTTTTCAATCACCCGGCCGGCCTTCGAGAGCACCAGCGGCGTGAGCGACGCGAAGGCCGCGTCGTCCCTGCCGTCCTTCGCGCAGTAGACACTCGCCCCGAGCGAACCGTGGGCACAGGCGAGGGCCTTGGCAAGCTCTTCAAGTGAGCTGCACACGACAAGCAGAGTCGCATTGCCGAATGCCTCCACGACCAGTTTGTCCTGCTTGGCGATGAGGTCGGCACCGGACACGGAAAGGAGCGTCGGCACGTGGATCGCGGGGCCTGCCGCCACCGGCTCGCCGGTCAGGATTGTGGCACCTGCCTGGACGAGTGCCGTGATGCCCTCGCAGAGCCGCTCGCAGCCCGCGGGGCCAAGCAACACCTGAGGGCCGACGACGGCAAACTTTTCGGTGGCCGCCTTCATGAATGCTTCCCCGGCCGCATCCCCGACCAAGAACACGAGGCCCGGCTTCGTACAGAACTGACCCGCGGACCCCGTGACGCTCGCGGTCAACTCGGCGGCGATCGCATCGCTCCGCTCGGCAAGTGCTCCCGGCAAGAGCACGACGGGATTGATGCTTCCCATCTCGACCCAGATCACTTTGCCCGCCGCGCTGGCGGCATTGAAAAGTTTTTTTCCCGCGACTTCGCTGCCGGTAAAGCCCGTGCCGCCGACGCGAGGGTCGGCCACGAGTTTTTCACCATCGTTGCGGTCGATGCCGTGCAGCAACTGGATCGTCGCAGCCGGCATTCCGGTCTCGCGGGCCGCCTCGAGCGCCTCTTCGGCGGCGATTTTCGACACGCTCGGATGGCCGCGGTGGGCTTTGGCGATCACGGGGTTACCCGCGGCGATCGCCGCAGCCATGTCGCCGCCGGTGACGCAGCCGTATGCAAGCGGAAAATTCGTCGGGGGGAAGACGACGACAGGGCCGAGGCCAAAGCAGGCGGCGCGGACGTTCTTCGGAGTGTCGATCATCGCCATCCGCCACGTCTCTTCGCGAGCGCTCGCCGCCGCCTGGCGGATCTGATCGAGCGTGCGCGGAAGCTCCACGTCGGCCAGCCGCGGTTTCACGGCGAGGCCCGTCTCCGCGTGGGCCGCGTTCACGAGATCTTCACCTCGGGCTTCGAGTCGCGAGGCAAAGCGTTCGAGGAAGGCCGCGAGGCGCTCGGCCGGCAGTTTTGCAATCTCGGTAGCCGCCGCCACCGCTGCATCGAGAGCCTCATCGACATCTTCCCAACTGCTCACGGGCCATTCGGTGTCGAGCGCCTTGCCAGCAGTCGGGTCAAAGGCCTGATACGTCGATGCGACACGGGCGGGCCGCCAGCGGCCGGCGATGAGAACGGGTTCGGGAGTGGGCATGCAAGGCTCCTTCAGACACCTGATTTTCGGGGGATGTGATGGGATGGTACCATCCCCGCCATGAATGCCACCCCACACGCAAGCTCGCCGGCACCGACCCTTCGGCTCTGGCTCATGATGGTCCTCGAGTTCGCCATCTGGGGGGCCTGGCTCCCGCTCATTTGGGGCTACATGGGGAAGGATGGACTCGCGTTTACCGACTCGCAGATCGCCTGGGTTGGCAGCGCCTTCGCGATCGCGTCGATCGTGGGCATCTTGTTCTCGAGCCAGTTCGCGGACCGGACCTTCGCCGCCGAGAAGTTCATGGCCTTCAGCCACTTGGTCGGCGGCCTGGCGATCCTCGGCATGTACTGGGCCAAGGATTTTCCGACGTTCTTCGGGCTCATGCTCGTGCACGCCCTGCTCTACGTGCCGACGATCTCCGTTTCCAACTCCATCGCGTTCACCCACATGAAGAACGCGCAGAAGGAGTTCGGCCTCGTGCGCATGGGGGGCACGATCGGCTGGATCCTCGCGGCCTGGCCATTGTTCTTCCTGCTCAAGGGCAAGGAGGGGGTCGAGGCGGTCGAGGCCAGCCGCGCGATCTTCCTCGTCTCCGGGATCACGTCGCTCGCCCTGGCCGCCTACAGCCTCACCCTGCCACACACGCCCCCCAAGAAGGCGACGGCTGGCCAGGGCAACATCGCCTGGCTCCGGGCGACCGGCTTCCTCGCCTATCCCTATTTGCTCGTGCTCTTCGTCGTGACGTTCATCGATTCGATGATCCACGCCGGCTACTTCAAGCTGGCGGAGAATTTTCTGGAGAAGGGGGTGGGACTCGAGAAGGCATGGATCATGCCCGTGATGAGCATTGGCCAGGTCGCCGAGATTCTCACGATGGCCATCCTGGGCGGCGTGCTGGCGAGACTCGGCTGGAAGACGACCATGATCCTCGGCATTCTCGGCCATGCGGCTCGCTTCGCCGTGTTCGCCTTCCTGCCGCAAAGCACGGCGGTGATCATCGCCGTGCAGGTCCTCCACGGCATCTGCTACGCCTTTTTCTTTGCCACGCTCTACATCTTCATCGACGCCGCCTTCCCCAAGGATGTCCGGGCGAGTGCCCAAAGCCTCTTCAACCTGCTCGTGCTGGGCTTGGGCGACCTCGCCGCCAATTGGTTTTTCTTTCCGCTGCGCACGCAGCTCACGGCGGCCGACGGAACGGTCGACTACCAGAGGCTCTTTCTCGTGCCGACGTTCATGGCCCTGGGCGGGGCGGCCCTGCTGCTCGTGGCTTTCTGGCCCCCGAAATGGCTCGCCAGCGGTGCCGAGGTCGTCGACGACCCGGAAACCGAGCCGCAGATCGTGACCTGAACCGACTTTCGAAGCACCTCGGAGAGCCCAATGCGGCACGCCCCGATCGATCCCGAGCTCTTTGCAGCAAACCGACGGCGCCTCGTCGCCCTCCTGCCGCCGAAGGCTCTTGCCATCGTCCACGCCGCCGACATCCTTCCCACAAGCGGGGACGGAACGCTCAAGATCCATCCTTCGAGCGATCTGTTTTGGCTCTCGGGCATCGAGCAGGAAGAAAGCGTCCTCGTGCTGTGCCCGCAGGCGGCCGACCCGGCCAACCGCGAAATGCTCTTCGTGCGGCAGCCCAACGATCACCTCGCCGTATGGGAAGGGCACAAACACACGAAAGAGAAGGCCAAGGAGATCTCGGGGATTCACAAGATCCGGTGGCTCTCGGAGTTGCCCGGCGTCTTGCACCTGCTGATGTGCGAGTGCGACACGGTGTGGCTCAATGGCAACGAGCACGAACGGGCCGCGTACGACGTCGAAGACCGCGACCTCCGCATGGCCCGCAATCTCATCGCGCGCTATCCGCTCCACCGCTACGAAAGGCTCGCCCCCCTCATGCGGCGACTGCGGGCGGTGAAGTCGCCGGCCGAGGTGGCACTGCTCCGCCGGGCGATCGACATCACCGACGCCGGCCTCCGCCGGATGCTTTCGGTCCTAAGGCCGGGCGTGATGGAATACGAGCTCGAGGCCGAGCTCGCAAGCGAGTTCATCAGGCGACGGGCGCGGATGGCCTACGAGCCGATCATCGGTTCGGGCAAGAACGCCTGCGTGCTCCACTACATCGAGAATGATTGCGAGTGCCAGGATGGCGATCTTCTCTTGGTCGATGTCGGCGCGTCGTATGCCAACTACTGTGCGGACCTCACGCGAACCTATCCGGTGAACGGACGGTTCACCCAGCGGCAGCGGGATGTCTACGAGGCGGTGCGGCGGGTCCTCGATTCATCGATTGCCCGTTCTGTCGTCGGCACCTCGATCCGCGAGTGGAAGCGCGAGGCGCAAATCGAGATGACCAAGGAGCTCGTGGGGCTCGGCCTCATCACTCCAGAAGAAGCCGCGAAGGACACGCCCGACGAGCCGGCCTGCAAGAAATACTACATGCACGGCCTCGGCCACGCGCTCGGCCTCGGCGTCCACGACATCGCCCCGTTTGACGGGCCATTCGAGGCAGGATGGGTGGTCACGGTCGAGCCGGGGATTTACATCCCCGAGGAAAACCTGGCGGTCCGGCTCGAAAACGACATCCTGATTACCGAGAACGGTCCGGTCGATCTTTGTGCCCACGTGCCGATCAAGCCAGACGAGATCGAAGCGTTGATGGCGCGAAACGGGTGACTTTTCGGTACAGTAAGTGGCCCTACCTTTACGGAGTGCCCGCCATGCGATTCCTCGGCATCGTTTCTTCGTCCTGCCTCTGCCTCGCCCTTCTCTCCCCGGAGTTTCTCATGGCTGCTGACGTACCCCACCCGACGCTTCCCAAGGGCGCCGGCACCATCGATGCCGATGCTCCGAAGGAGTTTTCACAGACGGCCTCGGGTCTCAAGTACCGCATTCTCCGCAAGGGGACGGGAGCCGCTCCTCGTGCAACGAACACCGTGAAGGTGCACTACCACGGATGGCTCGACAACGGCCAGAAGTTCGACAGTTCCTACGACCGCGGCGAGATGATCGAGTTTCCGCTCAACCGCGTGATCCCCGGTTGGACCGAGGGCATGCAGCTTGTCGGCCAAGGGGGAATGATCGAACTCGAGATTCCGGGCAAACTCGGCTACGGCCCGAACGGCATCCCCGGCACGATTCCGCCGAATGCCACGCTCCACTTTCTGGTCGAGCTTCACGAGGTGAAGTAAGAGCCTCTCGTTCAGAACGTTCTGCAGCCAAGTGACAGCAACACGTTGGCCCAGGGCTGGGTGTCGGCAGTCTGAATCGTCAGCACGTGGTCCGGTGATTCGACCGCCGCGTAAAAGTCCCACTTCACGATCGGCACGAGCTCACATTTTGAGCCTGCCGCCGTGAGGATGCGACGGTATTCAGTCCAGACCGGCGGATCACCGGGTGTGGCCGCGGCATATGAGTCGGCCCGATCGACACCCATCGTGTTGACCTCGTCGATCGCCACCGCACCGAGGATCGCCTCGAACACCTGCGCGACCGTCGGGATGCCCGGAGAGAGTTGCAGCGACACAAGCTCTGCCTGCGGCCCCCGCTTGTTCACTGCCGGATAATTTCCGTCAGCAATGAGAATTTTTGAGTGGTGTCCCGATCGGGCCAGCACGCGCAGGATGTCAGGATGCAGAAGTGGGCCGTTGAGCATGAATTTACTCCGTCAAATTTTTGGGCTCTCGCCCATGGATACACCGCACTTCAGGGACCAGCGAGGCTCGTGGCAGCCCGTGTCGAGGGCGACGGCGTTGGAAACTCTGCGAAGCCATGGATGGCGGAGCAGAGTTTCCATCGAGTGCAGCGGAGGCCTGGAGGGCCGAAGCAAACGTCCGGCGAACCGGCACGGGCTGCCATGAGCCGGCACTTCAAGGAGGTTTCAACGCGAGGGCTACACATCGAGGTTCTTGACGTCCAGGGCGTGCCGTTCGATGAACTCCCGCCGCGGCTCGACCTTTTCGCCCATGAGCACGCGGAACAGATCGTCGGCGGCCGCGGCATCCGTCATGGTCACCCGTGAGAGCGTGCGGTTGGCCGGATCGAGCGTCGTGTCACGAAGCTCCTCGGCGTTCATTTCCCCGAGCCCCTTGAAGCGGGTGATCGTGAGGCCACGCTCGCCCGCCCGACGTACCGCCGCGAGCAGTCCACGGAGGTCATCGATGCCGATTTCATTGTCTCCACGCTTGAGCGTGTAGCGAGACGTTTCACTTCCGGTGCGGTCCACCGGCAAGAGCGCGTCGATCCCAAAGCCCATCGCCTCGAGTTCCTTGAGGCCCGAGTTGATGCTCCGAACCTCGTGGAGATCGACCACCACGAGTTGTGGCCCCGCCGTGCCGTTGCTCGCCGGCTCGCCCCCATGCTTGTTCTCGTCGGCGCGGCCGACGGCAAGTTCTCCCCCCGCCGACTGCTCCTTGCCCTTCATGAACGCTTCGAGCTCGTCGCGACTGGCAAACCAGTGTTCCTCGGTGCCGTAGTAGACGTGGTACATCGGGAGCCGGCCGCTGGCCGCATCGCGGCGGGCCGCATGATCCCGCAGGCTCACGCCGCGCTTTTCAAGCGCGATCAGCGCGTCTTCCAGGCCGGCGAGCGTGCGGCAGAGTTTATGCATTTCCTCGCCGGCGATCTCCCGGCCGTCGCCCGGCACAAAGACGCCGTCGCCGAGCCCCTGTTCGAGGAGCTGGTTCTTCATCTCCTCTTCGGTCTGGACGTAGTACGTCTTCTTCTTGCTCCGCACACGGAACAGAGGCGGCTGGGCAACGTACACATGCCCCTCCGCCACCAGCCGGTACATCTGCCGGTAGAAAAACGTGAGCAGGAGCGTGCGAATGTGAGAACCGTCGACGTCGGCGTCGGTCATGATGACGACCTTGTCGTACCGACGCTTCGTGAGGTCGGCCTCTTCACCGAAGCCGACGCCGATGGCCGAGATGACACTCCGCACTTCCTCGTTGGCCAGCACCTTGTCATCGCGGCTCTTGTAGGCGTTGATGATTTTTCCACGCAGCGGCAGGATCGCCTGGTATTCCCGCAGCCGGCCACCCTCGGCGCTGCCGCCGGCACTGTCACCCTCGACCAGATACAACTCGCACTTTTCGACTTCGCGGCTCGTGCAGTCGCGCAGTTTTCCGGGGAGACCACCACCCGAAAGGGCACCTTTACGCTCGCGGAGGAGTTGCCGGGCCTTTTTGGCGGCCTCGCGGGCTTCTGCCGCGAGTTCCCCTTTCTTCACGATCTCCTTGGCGCTCTTGGGATTCTCCTCGAGGTACTTCGCCAGGAAATCGCCGACGGCCGAGTTGATGATTCCCTCGACCTCGCCGTTGCCGAGTTTGGTCTTGGTCTGTCCTTCGAACTGCGGATGGGGCACGCGGACGCTGATCACCGCCGTGAGCCCTTCGCGGAGGTCTTCACCTGTCGGCACGAGATCTTTGAAGAGCCCCGTCTTCTTGCCGTAGGCGTTGATCGCCCGCGTGAGGGCCGAGCGAAAGCCCGAGACGTGTGTGCCCCCCTCGGTCGTCGAAATGTTGTTCACATAGCTATGCAGACTCTCGGTGAACTCCTTCGTGTACTGAAGTGCGATGCTCCATGAGACCCCCTCGGCCTCACCGTGGATCGCGATGACGTCGGGATGCACCGCGTCGCTCGCCTTGTTGAGGTACTCGACAAACTCCTCGACACCCCGCTCGTAGTAAAAGCTCTCGGCGTTGCCGCTGGCGGCGTCGGAAAACTGGATCCGCACGCCGGGATTCAAAAATGCCAGTTCGCGAAGCCTCCGCGAAAGCGTGTCCCACGAAAATTTGGTTTGCGGGAAGATCTGCGGGTCAGGCTTGAAGGTCGTTTTCGTCCCGGTGCGATTCGTGGTGCCCATCTTGCGGACAGGCCCGGTCGGCTCCCCGCGCTGGTACTCCTGTTGCCAGACATGCCCCTCGCGACAGACTTCGACTTCGCACCATTCCGAGAGAAAATTCACGACCGTCACGCCGACGCCGTGGAGACCGCCGCTCGTCTGATAGGCCCCCTTCTCGAATTTTCCACCGAACTTGAGGACGGTCATCACGCCTTCGAGCGTGGAGACCTCGCGGTCCATCTCTTCGGAGAGCTGCGGGTGGATGTCGACCGGGATGCCTCGGCCGTCGTCCTCGACGGTGACGCTTCCATCCACATTCACCGTGACGCCGACCAGCTTGGCATGCCCCGCCATGCACTCGTCGATGGAGTTGTCGACGACTTCGTAGACGAGATGGTGCAGCCCTCGCGACGTGTTGTCGCCGATATACATGCCGAATCGCTCGCGCACATGGTCGCGATCGGAAAGGTGCTTGAGGTCGGCTCCCGTGTACTCGGGCTGCGTGGAATGGTCGCTCATGGAGAGCCTCCGCGGTGGTCGTGTCGTCGTGAGTCGTTGTGGTGGTTCATGAACCGGTCTCTGCCATGCGGCAGCGGATATCGGTGATGCCGGCTGTCGGCAGTTTTTCCTGGAGTCGCTCGAGGACCTCTTGCTTGTGAAACGTCATCTCTTGGACGATCGCCGAGTGTGTCACGTACACGTCGAGGACCCCGCGGCGAATGAGACCTGGCCGCGAGTGCCCGGCGAGATGCTGGGGCGCTGACAGTGCCCAGGCCGTCGCCAGCGCTTCCGACGCGTGCTCCTGGGCATAGCCTGTGCGGGCCATGAGCCTGGCGACGACGTTGCCGATGCGCTTTGGTCCTCGAGGCTCGTCGCGGTGCGTCGTCAAATTCCTAGAACCCTCTCGAGGCTGCCACTGGAGCTTCATCGCGGAATCAATCGACCGACAACGGCATGATCACGTAGCCGTAGCCATCGTCCGTGCGACAGACGCAGGCACTTTGGGAATCGGTGATCTCGATTGTCACTGTCGAACCACCGTCGAGCACTCGGAGAAAATCGATCATGAACCGCGGGTCGAGTTTGATCTTCACCGCCTCGCCCGCATGGTCGATCGGCAGTTCGATCCGACTCTCGCCACTCTCGGCCGATCGGCCCGAGAGCACGAGCTGCCCTGACTCGAACGAGAAATCGACCCCCTTGGACTGTTCGCTCGTGACGATCGCCGCCTGCCGCACGGCGGCCAAAAGCGGGCCCGCCACAAGCTGCACCTTTGAGGCTTCTGGGCGGTCGGGAAACACGTCCCGCCAACGTGGAAACCGTCCTGCCACGAGCCTGGCCGAGATGGTCGTTTCACCCGTGCGGACGATGATTTCACTCGCGCCCACGGCGACATGCACCGGCGCCTCGGCACCGCTCAAGCAACGCTCGATGAGCTGCATCGCACGGGCCGGCACGATCGGCGCGACATCGCCCGAGCCCTCGCCATTCGCCTGGCACGGCCCCTCCATCTTCGCGAGCCTACGACCGTCGGTGCCCACGGCGATCACGCTCCCACTGGAAAGCTCCACGAGCACCCCGCCCAGGGCATAACGACTCGATTCGTTGTCGGTCGCGAACACGGTGCGCCGGACGAGTTCACGGACGAGCGGAGTCGAGAGTTCGAACGATCGCCCCTCGGGAAACGTGGCCACCGTGGGAAATTCGAGCGGGTCTTCCACCGGCAGGCGAAACTCGCTCCGGGGCGCCTTGACGCTGGCGGCGGTGCCGTCGCTTGCAATCTCGAAGACGGTACCCGCTGGCGCCTCGCGCAGAATCGCCACGAGTCGCCCACTCGGGAGAAGTACCGACCCGGCCGCCTCGGTCTCAACCCCTTCGAGCGCCACGCGAATGCCAACCTCGAGATCCGTCGCTGAAATCACCGCCCCCTCGCGGGTCGCTTCCAGTTTGATGTTCGTGAGGACCGGTTTCGGCGAGCGGGCCGGAACGACGGAAGCCGCGGTTTGGACGGCGGCGAGAAGGGGCTCCTTGGCACAGCGAATCTTCATGCGAAACCACGGTTTCCGGAGGGTCTTTGGGAAGCCCTGGATTCTACCCTTTTTTGAGCTCTTTCCCAGCGGCTTTCTGCCTCCTCCGCTCCTGCTGCTCTTCTTTGTTTTTCAGGAGGAAATAGGAGTTAGCAAGGGGCCAGGACGAACCTAAGAGGACGACCAACCGTAGCGGCCTCGGATGCGACGCATTCACACGTCGAGCAACGAAACAAGTTGCTTGTTTTGTGCGGCTTGTGGCGATTTCGAGCATCGGAAGCGATGACAGCAGTGTGTTGGTTTGTTGTTGGTAACTTGGCGATGGCCGTGTGGTTGCACGTTTGGTTCGTGGCGATCGCCTGCCGCTGACGTGCTGGGCCGCTGACGGATCAGTTGCGCTGGGACGTATCAATCGTTGCTGTCGATTTGTCGGATTGAGAGCTGTCACAGGAGTGACGCAGTTACCGACATCAAAATGCCACTCTGAATGGCATCAGGTTCAAGCCGCTGCGTGGGCTCGGGGTGGGCCGCGTCATGTCGCCGGACGTTCGCTTCGGGCATCCATGCCCTCCGCTCACTCGGAGAAATCTGCGCTTCGCCCTCCGGGCTGCGCTGGCTTTCTACGCCGGCGACATGACGCGGCCCACCCCGAGCCAGGACGCTTCTTGGTCACGCGATCAGCCCAGCCTGGAATCATTCGGCGTTGTTGGATCGCCGAACCGGCTCATCCAAACCGCGGGCGCGACCCGGGATGTCGTTAACCAGGAAGCCGACCGAGCACCCGTCGGATTCTGTCGACGGCCTGAGTGATGTCATCGTCGGTAGTCGTGCGGCCGAGGCTTGCTCGGAACGTGCCGTGGATGACGTCGTCGTCGAGCCGCATCGCAAACAGGATCGGCGATGGTTCGCTCGAGCCGCTCGCGCACGCGGTGCCGGTCGCGAGACAGACGCCCTCGAGATCAGCCGCCATGACAAACGCCTGCCGATCGATGCCTGGGATGGCGATGGCTGAGATGTGCGGTGCCCGGGTAGCAGCGTGGCCGATGATGGCCGCCTCGCGGCCGACCGCGCGGGCCGCTTCGAGGATGCCCGCCTCGAAGCGCTCGCGGAGGGATTGCACACGGCAAGAGAGGGCTTCTCGCTCCGCGGCCGCCAGCTCAAGGGCCCGGGCGAAGCCAACGGCGAGCGTCACGGCCTCGGTACCCCCACGGAGACCGAGTTCTTGCGAACCCGGGAGCAGCGGCGAGATGGGTACGCTCCCCCGAACGACGAGCGCACCGATCCCCCGTGACCCGCCGAACTTGTGCGGGGCGAGCGTCATCGATGTCCACGCAGAGCTGGCAAATTCGAGTGCGTCCCAGGCCGCGGCCTGCGTGGCATCCGCATGGATCACAACGGGGATGCCAGCCTTCGGCGACGCGTCCCGAAGGCCTGTCTGCCCGCAGACGGGTGTCACGGTGAGCAGAAGACCACACGCTCCCGCCGACTCGATCTCGTCAGCAAGCGCCACCCGGCTGAGCGTGCCGTCGGGCTCGAGCGGCAGCGTGCGGACGGCATGCCCGCGGGCCGCCAGCTCCGCCGCGGCCGATTGAACAGACGGATGATCGCGCGGCGACACGGCGACGCGGCACCCTTCCACGCCCAGCCCGAGCATTGCCGTTCGGTTGGCCTCGGTCGCGCCGCTGGTGAAGATCAACCGGTCGCGACTCGCTCCGGCGGTGCGCCCCCCGACGATCTCGAGGATCTTTTCCCGCGCGTCTTCCAAGAGCCGTTTGGCCAGTCGGCCGGCGGCATGCTGGCTCGACGGGTTGGCAAAGGCCAGACCTGCCGCCTCTTGGATTGCAGCCGCCACTTCAGGTCGAAGCGGCGTCGCGGCGGCGTGATCGAGGTAGACGGACCGGAAATCCATCGCGAACTACTGCCGAGTCGCCGTCGGGTCAGCAAGAAAGGCGGCGATCCGATCGAGGCCTCGCGTGAGGTCAGCTTCGCTGGCGGCAAACGACATCCGAACGTGCCCCTCGGCGCCAAATGCGCTGCCAGCCACGAGGGCCACCTGCTGCCGCTCGAGGAGGGCTTCGCACCAGGCCACACTCGTACCGAGTCCGATCCCGCGGGCCTTTTCGAGCGCTGAAGCGACCTCGAAAAACGCGTAGAACGCGCCGCCGATGTCGGGCACGCGGACGCCGGGCATCGCGCCAAGCCTCGCAGCCACAAGGTCACGTCGCTTCTGGAACGCATCTCGCATCTGGACCACACAGGCCTGCGGCCCATTGAGCGCCGCCACCGCCGCATGCTGGCCGATGCTCGACGGATTGCTCGTCTCTTGGCTCTGGAGACTTCCAATAGCCTTGGCGAGCGGCTCTGGCGAAATCGTCCAGCCGATCCGCCAGCCGGTCATCGAATAGGTCTTGCTGACACCCGCGACCACGACGGTGCGGCTTTCGAGGCCGGGAATCAGCGTAGGGAACGAAGGACTCTTTCGGCCGTCGTAGACGAGCTGGTCATAAATTTCGTCGGCGACGATCGCGAGGTCGGCCTCGATCGCGATCTCAGCGAGGGCCCGCAACTCGTCGGGCGTGTAAACCACCCCTGTCGGATTGCTCGGCGAACACATCAGGAGCATCCGTGTCTTCGTCGTGAGCGCGTCCCGCAGCGCCTCCGGGGAAAGCTTGAAATCATCTTCGATACGTGTGGCAACGATCACCGGCTTGCCCCCGGCAAGCTTGATGAGCTCGGCGTAGCTGACCCAGAAGGGGGCCGGCACGATGACCTCGTCTCCCTCGTCGAGCAGCGCGGTGAAAACGTTGTGAAGGGCGTGCTTGGCGCCGTTGGAGACGACGACCTGCGTGGGCGCGATCGCAAGCCCGCTCCGTCGCGTGTAGTCCTCGGCCACGGCCTTCCTAAGGGCAGGGATCCCGGGGGCGGGCGTGTATTTCGTAAAGCCCTTCGCGATGGCGAGTTCCGCCGCCTGGCAGATGTGCGGAGGCGTGGGAAAGTCGGGCTCCCCGACCGACAGATCGATCACGTCAACACCAGCGGCCTTCATGGCCGACGCCTTAGCCGCCATTGCGAGCGTGGCGGAGGGTTCGAGGGCCGCCATCCGGTTGGCCAGCTTCAGGGCCGACGATTGAATAACCTCAAGCATGCCGACCGAAAGCCTCCATGGTGTGTCGGCGATTTCTTGACGCGATCGCCGGGCCGACAAATGATACCACCCTCAGAGTGGCATCCGAACGATCTGCTCGCCGCCCCTTCCCACCGCTTTCCCTCGGAACACTTCAATGCCCGCTCGTCGTGTCGGAGTCTGGCTCATCGGAGCCAAGGGGGGCGTGGCCACCACGATGATGACGGGTCTGGCGGCACTGGCCAGGCGACAGATCGAGCCGATCGGCCTCGTCACGGCCACCGCGCCTTTTGAGGAGCTGGACCTTGCCGATTATTCCGATCTTGTCGTTGGTGGTCACGACATCCGAAAGGGCCCGCTGGCCGCGGAAGCCCATCGCATGTGGGCCGAGAGCCGGGCGATCGTGCCAGAGCTTCTGCACGCAGCGAACTCCTTCTTCGCAGAGACCGAGGCGAGGCTTCGCCCAGGCACCGTCGTCGGTTCGGGTGACCGCATCAAGGCCCTCGCCGACGACAGCGCCGCTGTCATCGTTGAGACACCCCGCGAAGCGGTCGCCCGTGCCCAGGCCGACATTGAAGCCTTCGCCCGCGCTGAGAAACTCGATCGCGTCGTGGTGGTGAACGTCGCCTCGACGGAACCACCCCCCGACCGACCAATCCCCACCGACCCAGACGAGCTCGATCGGCTCCTCGACGCTCCCGCTGCCTGCCCGCTCCCTTCGAGCAGCCTTTATTTTTTGTCAGCGATTGGGGCCGGAGCGTCGTACGTCAACTTCACGCCGTCGGCAGGCGGCACACCCGCCGCGCTCCAGCGACTCGCCCTCGACCGTGGCATCCCTCATGCAGGCTGCGATGCCAAAACAGGCGAGACACTTCTCAAGAGCGTGCTCGCGCCGATGTTCGCCGCCCGCAATCTCGACGTCATGAGTTGGGTGGGCCACAACATCTTCGGAAACATGGACGGCAAGGTTCTTGACGACCCGCGCAACAAGGCCGCGAAGGTCAAAAGCAAAGATCATCTCCTCGCCGCAATCCTCGGAAAACCGCCGCAAACCCACGTTTCCATCGAATACATCGAAAGCCTCGGGGACTGGAAGACGGCCTGGGATCACATCCACTTCCGAGGCTTTCTCGGCACCCCGATGACGATGCAGTTCACGTGGCAGGGATGTGATTCGATCCTCGCCGCGCCCCTCGTGCTCGACCTCGTGCGGTTGGTGGAACGGGCGCACCGAAGCGGTGAACACGGCGTGCTTGAATGGCTCGCCTGCTTCTTCAAGAGTCCACTCGGAGTGACCGAGCAGGCCTTCGCGCCACAGGTCGCCATGCTCTTTGATTGGGTGCGTTGTCAGGTTGGCCGCTGAAAAATTTTCAGTTTCCTCCCTTGACAGTTTTCATACGCATCTTGCACAACTCTCTCCATCGGCGCTCGAGCGACTGTGAGTGATCACTTCGTGCGTGCGTCGAAACGTCGTCCGCTCCCCAGCCAAGAGCATCCGGGGGAGCAGATGTGAGATGCGAGGAAGGATGCTCGTGTCAAGGAGCCATATACATGGCCAAGAAGAAGGCTAAGAAGGCCGCCAAGAAGGTCGCCAAGAAGAAGAAGGGCCACGGCTGAGCCCTCCGTGCCTGAGGCAACTCGGGCACGAAGCTCTGTCCCTGGGGGTTCCATTCGTGGGGCCTCGGTGAATCGCTCAGGCAATTCACCTCCTTCGCTCTGACCATCAGTTAGGCGGTGGCTTCGGCCATGCAGTTTGACCGGTCAGGGCGTTCACGCTCAGACGAGAAAGGCCGGCCCGGGCCCTTGGGCGCCCGGGCCGGCCTCGTTTTTGCGCTGGCCGCGGCTCGGGGTGGGCCATGTCATGCAGCCGGACGTTCGCTACGGGCATCCATGCCCTTCGCTCACTCGGAGAAATCTGCGCTTC
>CAZCHF010000020.1:13047-65097 GCA_964498325.1 uncultured Candidatus Kuenenia sp. | reverse complement strand
TGTTGGCTGCGAGCTGCTCAACTTTTTCGTTCTGCCATGAAGGAAGCCCAGAGCCGTGTTGGCGTGTCGCCAATCGTGCTGGTAGCGTGGCGCACATGGTGAGCCTTGTTTTTTGCGGGCTGGTCACTTGCCCGTCTCGGCCTGAGTCGCCCGATGTTCGGCGGTTTGAGCTTGCATCATTTCCGCAAGACCCTCGCACCAATCCTCAGGTGCCTGAGTCGCGGCTATTCGGTAGAATGCTGATTGCAGGAGGTAGCCATGTCCGTCGATATCCAAATTGATTCCCTGTCGGTCGCCGAGAAAGTGCAGCTCCTTGAAAGCGTATGGGGCAGCCTGTGCGCTCACCCTGGCGATGTGCAGTCGCCCGAATGGCATCGTGAAGGGCTGGAGGAGCGCAAGCGTCGGCTTGAGGATGGTCGCGCGACGATCTCGTCTTGGGCCGATGCGAAGGCCCGGCTGATGCAACTCGGCCAATGATGATCGTCAGCATTTCGTCCGATGCGGAAGCCGATCTCGCAGAGGGCTATTGGTTTTATGAGCATCAGTCGCCTGGTCTCGGAGAATACTTCCGAAGCTGCCTGATCTCAGACATCGAATCGCTTGTGTACTATGGTGGCATCCATGAAAAAGCGCATGGGTACCTTCGCGCCTTCTCCAAGTGATTCCCGTTCTGCATCTACTACAGCTTGAGCAAGAACGTCGTGGTGGTATCGGCCGTGATTGACGCTCGCCGTGATCCACTTTGGATCCGGAAGCGGCTTGAATAGCAGGGCAGGCAGAACCAGGCGTTGGGGCAGACTCGCGATAACTTCCTGCGGTATGGTGAGTCTGTTGGCTGCGAGCTGCTCAACTTCTTCGTTCTGCATCAGGAAGGCCAGAGCCAGAGCCGAGGAATCCCAAGCCGCGTTGGCTTGACGCCACGAGTGGTCTCTACCTCGCGATTGCATCTCGCGGTATGGTGATCCTTGTGGCTGCGACCTGCACGACGTGTTCGTTCGCGTGAACTGATCAACTATGCGTACCTTCACCGGTGAGGATTTCATCGCGGTCGCGGTACGACACACCAACGGCCAGGTGAACTACTTTCTCACGCTGGGGAAGTTCTGGTGGCAGTTGGAGTTGAAGGAGATCGCGGCCGCAGTACTCGCCCGAACAAGCGGGTTCGCGCTGGATGGTGAGCCGCATTCGGCGGAGGTCTGCTACTCCCTCACTGAGGCTAGCTCCTCGCCCTACTTTTTTGAGCATCTTTTGGCGTTGGCGCGCATCCCGCTCCCTGACTACGGTCGCATGTCGCGGGAGGAAGCCGAATGTGCTGCAGAAGCGATCCACGCGGAGGTTTTGGAAGGTAGTCATTTGTACTTCTGCGGCAGCCAGCAGGCGTTCGACCGCTGTCGACGGGACCGCGATGGCAGGTCGGCGAGCGACTAACCCCCCGCTGAGGATCGGTCTGATCGGCAACAGAAGCCCCGAGCCTTTGAGGCGTGTCGCTAGAGCTGTGGTCGCCTCGCAATACCCAGCCCGTCACCCCGTCGGTAGAATGAGGAAGTTCGCGGTGCGCGGCGTTTTCGCCCCCCCTGTGCGGTGCCTCCAATGACGACGATCACTATTCCGCTATCCGATGAGCGCGCTGCTCAGCTGCGGCTATGGGCCGAGGAGGTGGGCTTACCACCCGAGGAGTTTCTGCGCCGTCGGGTTGAGCAGCTGCTTGATCGCCCTGATGAGCAGTTTCAGAAGGCGGCGGATTACTTGCTCCAGAAGAATGCAGAGCTCTATCAGCGGCTCGCATGATTCGGTATCTGTTGCTTGAGGAAGTATTGGAGCTTCATCGCCTCGCCCTAAAATAAACCGGTGGGCTTGATGGAGTGCGCGATCTCGGCGGACTTGAGTCGGCGGTCGTTCAGCCGCAAATGGCTTTCGGTGGGGAGGATCTGTATCCATGCCTGCCAACGAAAGCCGCGGCCCTGGTACTCTCGCTGGTTTGCAACCATCCGTTCCTCGATGGCAACAAGCGAGTCGGTCATCTGGCGATGGAAATGTTTCTGATTCTCAACGGGCATTAGCTCCAGGCCGGAGTTGATGAGCAAGAGGGAGTCATCATTCGACTTGCAGCGGGCGAGTTGAGTCGTGAAGAGTTCGCGGGATGGGTCCGATCAAGAATGATTTCCGGCAGTGCCGAACCACGCGTTGGAGCAGACTCACGATAGCGTCCTGCGGTATGGTGAGTCTGTTGGCTGCGAGCTGCTCAAATTCTTCGTTCTCACAGTGAAGGAGTCTATCCTTGGCACGTACCGCGGTAGTCGTCGGTGCCTCGTCTGGAATTGGCGCCGCCATGGCAGTGCAGCTGGCCCGGTTGGGATACGCTGTCGGAATTGCCGCTCGACGCGAAGACGCACTTAAGCAGGTCGCTGCACTACACCCGGGAATCAAGGAAATCGCTCGGCTGGACTTGAAGGACACCGCAGAATCCCGGTTCCGTGCGACGGACTTGATAGAACGGCTCGGCGGAGTTGACTTGTTCGTGATATCGGCAGGGACTGGCAGCGAGAATCCGTCGCTCGAGTGGGCACCTGAAGCCGACACGATCGCTGTGAATGTGGCGGGGTTCACAGCCATGGCAACTCTAGCCGTGGAGCATTTCCGCCAACGCGGCGGAGGCCATCTTGTTGGCATCTCATCAATTGCTGCTATTCGTGGCAACGGAGATGCACCAGCCTACGGAGCGTCGAAGGCCTTCGTATCGAGCTATCTCCGGGCGTTGCGTCATAAGTGCGTTAGGCAAGGCCTATCGATTGATGTGACAGAAATTCAGCCCGGATTCGTGGCAACGGCGATGGCCAAGGGCGACGGGCTGTTTTGGGTTGCTCCCGTCGATGTCGCGGCTCTTCAGATCGTGAGAGCAATCGAATCCCGAAGGCGTCATGCGTATGTGACGAGGCGGTGGCGGGTCATCGCAGCAGTCATGCGACTCATGCCCGAGTGGATATACAATCGCCTGTAGTTGAAGGTGCGAACCAGGCGTTGGAGCAGACTCGCGATAGCGTCCTGCGGTATGGTGAGTCTGCTGACTGCGAGCTGCTCCACGTTGTCGTTAGGCAAAGGAATGTGATCATGCGGTTAGCGTCAACCGTCATATATGTCGCCGACGTGCCTGCGGCGATGCGATTCTACACAGAGGCATTCGGATTCGCAGTCAGCATTCTCGACGCAGATGTCCAGTTCCCCGGACGCGTCGAGGGCATGAGCTACCAGTTTGGAGAGCTCAGCCTACCCGGCGGCACGGTCCAGTTCGCAACACCACCGTTGGGCGCGCTGTTGATGCCTGGTTTTCCGAGTGGTGGTGTGACGACTTCATTAGAACTGGCGTTCTACACAGACGATGTAGCGGGGAGGTTCGACAGGGCCATCAAGGCTGGGGGCGAAGCACTCCGCGCTCCGGAGAAAATGCCTTGGGGGCAGACGGTCGCCTACCTACGCAGTCCAGACGGGACGTACCTTGCGGTCTGTACACCTCCCCTCGGAGGCAGGGGATAGTCCTCACCTGGTGCTGAGCCGACGTGCGTACGTCGCGCGGCTGAGCCAAATTGTTTGGCCAAGGAACGCAGCCCAGAGCCATGGTGGGGCGGCGTCGTTGGTGCTGGCCAAAGCCCGACGAGTCGCGTTCGCTTCCACCGGCGTTAGAATGCCGCAGCGTGACAACTCGTTGGATTGCGAGTTGAACAGCGTGCTTGTCGCCCAAGTGAGGAGATCGAAGATGAAGTCATCACTGTATTGTTTGTTTGCCATGCTCGCGGGGTGTGTAGCATGCGGGCAAGCATCAGCCAGCGAGGTTGCTGAGCGTCCTGCCGCGAAGCTTGAGTTTCGTCGCGCAGAAACGCAGCCCGCCGATGGGCTCATAGAGGTAGCCGCCATGCCGACAGGGCAGAAGCTCTATCTTCATAAAGCCGCCGATATCACGAACTCCGATGTAGCGGAGGCTCGTGTCGTAGATGGCGATTCGGAGACTGCAGCGGTGAGAGTCACGTTCACCAAAGCGGGTGCCCACAAAATGGCGGTCCTGTCGAAGCAGCATCATGGCAAGCCGGTCGCGATCCTCGTTGATGGAAATGTTGTCAGCGCTCCAGTCATACGGGCGTCGCTATCGGACCAGGCCATCATTGCCGGAACTTTCACAAAGGCCGAGGTTGAACGACTAGCTGAAGATCTAAACAAGAAGTGACCGGCGCACGCACTTCTCAGATCGTCAATCGAGGCAGGGGCGAACCAGGCGTTGGAGCAGACTCGCGATAACGTCCTGCGGCATGGTGAGTCTGTTGGCTGCGAGCTGCTCACCTTTTTCGTTCTGTCATGAAGGAAGCCCTGAGCCCGAGCCGTTTTCGCGCGGCGCCAATCGCCGTGGTAGCGTTTCAGCCAGCAAATGGGTGCGAGCTGTTCATTCTGATGGTTCTGCCGTGGAGTAGAGAACGTTGAGCAACGACCTACCTGATCCATATAGGCGACTGCGACCGCTGGGGCCAACGCCTGACGACGAAGTGTGTCGCTGTCCAGAAATGACGGAAGTGATGCTTCGCGGTACCCTTTCGCCAAACCCACTCTATTGCGTCCGGTGCCGGGGAGAGGTGCCACCGGAGCGGCTGCAATTTGATGCAAGCCTCGCCGAAGCAATCGGCGCCTGGGTATCGGTGCATGACTCGCTTTATCGGCTGTGGCTCGCGTCCGGCGAATACGAGAAGTGGGCTGCGGAGCGGCTCGCGGACCCGCTCGGGGAGGTCAATGCTCAAGGCCGCGAGATCGTTGCCCGACTCAATACCATCGTCCCTGCGTACTACTGGTGGTTCGTCGATAGCGAAGTGATTCAGCCTGAAGACTTCCAGGCTTGCCCGATATGTGCGGGGCAACTGACCGATGTCGCTAAGAACTCATTTCGTAAATGTAGCCTCTGTCGCATCCTCGTATAGCCGAGGTTGAGAACGAGCTGGTGGAGCAGACTCGCGATAGCGTCCTGCGGTCTGGTGAGCCTGTTGGCTGCGAGCTGCTAACCTTTTATTTGTTTGCCCAATGGGAAATCCGCGATGATGTAGGCGTCGCGATGGCTGTTATCCCACTGCGCCAATCATATTCGCCCAACACCCTGATCGCACACACCCACTTCCGAAGGTCTACACGCACCGCATGAACAAGCAAAGCGAGCTGTGGCGCATTCTCTTTTGGGGCAGCCTTGTGGTTGTGTGCTCCCTCTCCGCCGGTAAGACCGGCCTCGCCACGCTGGTCTCCGGATCCCATCACTACAAAGTGGGCGACACGCAGACAGGCATCATTCGAGATGCCACCTTAACTGGGCTTCCAGCGCAAATACTCGGCATTGCCTACCTCATGATCGCGATTGCCGCGCCCGTCGTTGCCTGGGTGATCTCGCAGAAGCCCGAAGCTAGAGATTTCCGAGATGCCGTCACCTCGATGTCTCGGAGATCGCCGGTGCTCAGACGTATTGGCATCGCCGCCATGTATGCGTTGCTCGCCGGTATAGCAGTGGTGGTTAGCGCTGTAGTGTGGCCGGACGGATCAGTGATGGCTGACCGGCCCCTGTGATCGACGGTGGCTGATGGTCGAAGTAGCGAATGCGTGGTTTGGGTCAAGAATCAGATCGTCGCGCAGGAAGTCATTCGTTTGTTTCGCTCGTGTCGGAATCCAAGGCATCAGGAACCAGGGCAAGGCGAACCAGGCGTTGGCGCAGACTCGCGATAGCGTCCTGCGGTATGGTGAGGTTGTTGGCTGCGAGCTGCTCAACTTTTTCGTTCGGCAACAGGAAGGAAACGAAACTCGATGCGGATGACAATCAGTGTGGTAATTATCTGCGGCTGCTTGGCCGTCGGCTCCGCCTTTTCAGCAGACGCGGGCGAGAGACGGAACTCACCTGCTGCGGCTTCGACACGCGTATTCAACGCGCTCGATTACGGCGCCGTGGGCGACGACAAGACGAATAATACGGCGGCGTTTTCGGCGTGCCTGAGGGACGTGATCGAGGCGGGAGGCGGCCGCATGCTTATCCCCGACGGGGTCTATCGCGGCAGAATCATCATCCCCGGAACCAAACAGTGGATCACCGTGGAGATCGCGGGGGAGAGCGAACCGACCCCGGTCTTCGGGACGATCGGTACGTTTCCGTTTCCGAAGAATGGCACGATCATCAAATGCGTGTCGGCATCGGGGCCGGCAGTCATCTCCGCAGCCAACACCCCCGACACGTTGTATATGCAGTTTTCAGGGGTCAACGTGAGCCTGCGAAACCTGGACGTCCGCACCTACGACAATCCCGGCATCGGCGGCATCGATCTGCTGAACGCGGCGCAATGCAAACTCGAGAATATTTTCGTCAACACCGATCGCTATAACGTGCAGGCATCCAAGCCCAGCCATGGCACCGCTGGCATCAGCACCCCGGCCTGCAACAACGGGGCCCTGACGATTCTGCGAAATGTCATCGTGACCGGGTATCACACCGGCATTCTCGTCAACGAGCATACCGATGGCGACAACATCAACCTGGCCTCCAACGTCAACGGGCTCGAGTTCGCCTTCGCCCATCACGCCTCCAGGTTTGGTCGGGTCGGCGCACAGCGATGCACCCGCAGCGTCGCGGTGACCGGCGAGCACGGGTTTTGCATCGAGCAATTGGACATGGAAATTGCCGGCCCTGGGCAGACCGACGAAGACAACAAGTGGCAGGCAACTGATTTCAATATTCACGATCCCAAGAATCTCGGGGTTGGCGACATCAGCTACTGGGTTGTCGAGGGCAATGTTGGGGCGGTAGAGAACTTCACAAGGAATGGGGGAGAACGTATCCGGGCCCGGCGGATCGGATCGCATCCACTTCCAGCAGGAGCCTCAGTGAAATGACGAGGCTCCGCTAGCGATAGCCTGCATGGGACGCCGTAGCGGGGCAGTGCCGAACCAGGCGTTGGAGCAAA
Organism: uncultured Candidatus Kuenenia sp.; assembly: GCA_964498325.1. GTDB lineage: Bacteria > Planctomycetota > Planctomycetia > Pirellulales > UBA1268 > QWPN01. Next base: position 58,129 of record CAZCHF010000020.1, on the reverse strand, counting down.
CGCGCGATAGCGTCCTGCGGTATGGTGAGGTTGTCGGCTGCGACCTGCTCAACTTTTTCGTTATCCGACTCAAGGCATGCCTGATTGCTGGAGCGCCACCGCATGAACGTCACTGAAACCATACTTTCCATTCTTGACGAGGCATTCGATCGTCCGCCCACGTCATGGGCACACTTCACCGACGGTGATGGCCATTCAGGCTACTTCGGCACACTCGAAAAGATCGACTTCCACAATGCGCAGCGAGCCATCGCCGGAACTTCGATTGCCGCCCAAACGAAACACGTTACGTTTGTGATTCGCGTCGCAACTAAGTCACGTTCCACCGACTCAGACGCCCCGGACGCCGGCCAGTGGGGTCAGAGTTGGGACATTGATAATTTGGACTCCGAGAAATGGAGGCGAATGTGCCAAGAGCTGCGAGAGGCTTATCATGATCTTCGCCATGTCATTAGTGAGGCCTCCCTCAATGATGAGGAGACTTTCGCCAACGTTATAGGTGTGGTTGTCCATATTGCGTATCACCTAGGTGCGATACGAGCCAAGGCTGCCGCTGTTGACCACACCTAACCCGAGCCCTGCGATAACTATCCGACTCACCCAAGCGTCGATGTCAGGCGCTTTCAAGTGAGTGAGACGCATGACGACGGCGGAGAAGTTCTCGATCGCCCTCAAGAGTGATCCCGAGCAGTCCAAGGTGATCGCGCGGTGTGTTGGGGGGGCAAGGGTTTTCCGGACGCCCAGCCAAGTGAAGGCAAGTTTCACAGCGGCCATCGTCGTGCGGAGTCTGTTGGCGGCGTTGGGGGATGTTTGGGATGTCGGGTTCGTGCTGGGCTGGGCTGGGTGTGGACCGGCGCACTGCTGTCTGGCCAGATGCAGGTTCTGTGTTGTTGATGTTGACGGCTTTCTGCGTCACGTTCTGGTTGGATTGGAGTGCAGCATGCTTGTCACGCTGATCCCCAAACGTCCGCGCGTAGCGAGACCGGCATCGCGGCTACACAACTCGCTCAATACGCTCCTGCAAATCGTCGTCTTGTGGAGCCTGGCACTCGGGCTCATACCGTTTGCGATTGCATGGTGTGAGCGGTCGATGTCGTGGCCGGGGCTTCAGTCGATGCCTTGGTTCGGTAGTGCGGTCTTCGTTGCCGCAAGCCTAATCGGTCTCGTGGCAGCCAATGTGCTTGTTCGAGATGGTCACGGTACGCCACTTCCACTCGACACCGCCCGAGAATTCGTTGTCGCCGGGCCCTATCGATACGTCCGAACTCCGATGGCCATGTCTGGAATTATCCAAGCGGTGTGCGTCGGACTTTCGCTCGGCTCGCCTGACGTCATCGGGTATGCGGTTCTCGGCGGCGTACTCTGGCAATATCTTGCGCGTCCCTGGGAAGAGGCTGACATGGCGGAACGATTCGGCGAGCCATACCTCCGATATCGCGACGAGGTGGCCTGCTGGATTCCGAGGCTCCGGCCGTACTCAGGAGCGACGTAGGTCGACCGCATGATCATGAGGCGGGCGTGATCGACAAGGTGCGCGGTGCATGCTGCTCTGGATGCCGGTGCCGACAGGTGGCAGATCGCGACCACGTTCGGGCTCGCTTGGCAGCGGGACCGCACAAGACCATGCTACTCTGAAAACGAGCGAGGAGACCGAACTCGGCACAACTCTGACAACCCACCGGGAAACAGACGCAGCGAGGCGCGTTGGGCGGGTACCGGTGTGCGCACCACCATTACACTCACAGGCTGTTGGTAGGGCGATTCTGTGGCGAGTTCATCCTGTCCTTCGCGATCGTGGCTATTATTGGCGAGACCTGTGAAGAATGCAGCATAGGCGTGGCTGCATTGCCAGCCTCCACCAAGCACGTCCTCATCGACCGGCCAGCCCTGCTGAGCGGGCAAAGACTGATTCTCAGGCGATGCCTCCAGAACTGCGGGCCAGAAACGCGACGGGCTCTCTCGATACGCGTTCACGAGGACGTTGCTTGCTGCATATTAAAGCTGCAATATGACGAAGACAAAACCTTTGCCCATGAAGGCCATGAGAGAGCTATTGAGTGGCTCGGCAGTTTTCGTCACATTGTCCTGGCAGTGAGTCTATTTCCCCGTCGCAATCGCCTCCTGCATGGAGATCAGCTTTCTCGGTGGGTTCGCATCGCCTTCAACGGCTTTGAGCATCTCTTTGTAAGGGCCGGTCGCGCGCTTGAAATCCGTATGTTTTAAGCTTTTGTGATACTGCTCCAATGCTCCCTTCGCCGCGGACCCGTAGGCGGAGAGAGCGATCCAGGTGGCGCGATGGCAGAACATGGCTTTGGATCTGGGGCGGAACTCGGGAATTCTCAGCGCGTAGTCGAGACCCTCCTTAATGTTCAGGCTCCCGAGCAGCGCGATGGCTGAGCCAACGTCGTGCTGTGGTGCGCTGTAGCTTGTCCAATCAGGATCCTTGCCTTCGATTACATAGACGACCTTGTCCGCTACAAGATGAAAGTCTTGCAGGGGCATACCTACCAGCATGCTCATTCCATACCCCCTTGGATGCTGGTCACGATCACTCGCCAATCGGAGAGCGACTTTGTATAGCAGTTCCTTGTCGGTCACCAAGCCTGCCTTGAAGGGATGCTCGCAAAGGGCATTGAGGTGTTCTCCAAAGTTCACTTCTTCGGTGGTGTCAGCCACCTTGAGAATATCCATGTAGTAATTCTGAGCGGGCGGCCCCATGTGAGCGATCGACTCTGCCGCGGCTCCACGAAGTTCCTCGGACGCTTTTGGATCTGTTAGGATGGCTGCGATCGCCGGAAGATATGGCAATTTGACCTCGGGCTTGATCCACCATCCGAACTGGCTGATGGCTGTCATTTTCTGCTGTTCCGTACCGGTCTTGAGCCATTCAGCATAAGAAGGCGTCAATTCTTTCCTGTGTGACTCCAAAACCACCATTGCCATGCGTCTGATCTGGGGCATGGGGTGGTTGTTGGAAATCTCCAGAATCTCCTTCGCTCTTTTGTTCTTCAGATCGGTTTTGCTCATCAGGATGGTCTCCATAACCTCGCCACCCTTGGCCCAAATGGAGGAATCCATTTCACGACCGGTAACGATGAGTGCCTTGCGCCCGAGGCAATAGTTCAACAACGCCACGCCATCCATGTTGCCTGCCCTGTCATCGCCGGACCACGTGCCGTCGCCATGGCGACGCATATTGAAGAACCAGAGGGTCCTCTTGAAATGTTCACTGGTGACTTCGGGGCCCGAGCGAGCCGCTCCGATCGATGTCCACAATGGGTTGAAGAGGGCGCTTGCGTGCCCTTGTTCCAGGTTGTCGTAACTGGTGGCGGAACAGATCGAATAGAACTTGGCTCCCGCCTTATCGCCCAGCAATTCGAGACAAACGGCTGCGGATCCGCTGGTGCCGTTGTTGTTGAATCCGGAGCTATTTGGATTTCCCATGCCATAGGGAAACGCTCCCTTTCCGACGTATCTCTGAATGTGGCTGTTTGTCCTTTGGATGGCTTGATCAAGTGCCGGATCGGTGACGCCCGCTTTCTTGGCCATGAGCATGCCCAACATGCAACTGAGGGTGGTCTGGTTCATCGGGCCGTAGCCGGGAATCCTGTTGAAGTTATTAGGATCCGCGACGCGGTGCCCATATACCCCTCGGGTGTCCTGTCCTTTCGCGATACTCAGCGCGAGAGAACGCAGGGCAGGCATGACGGACTCGTCCTGGGTCAGCATGTAGTATTCTGCCAAAACGATGGCGTGGTAACCCCAATGCCAGGTGCAATACAAAGTGGGATTCACAAGTTCGCCATTGCCTATGGCCCACGGCTTGCTGCGAATCGACGTGAAGGCCGCATTCATGTATTTCGTCTCGCCGGTTGCCATCAGGGCGAGTTCCTCGATCGCGAACCGATCGCCTTTGCCCTCCATCAACCGCTCCGCCGTCATGGTGATGATCTTGTCGGTCTTGGGACATGAGAACGGCGCCGTCTTGCTGTAGCTGCCGAGAACTGGCAGGGTGATCTTGACGGTTTTGTTGCCTTTTAACATAAGCACCAACTTCCCACCCGCTGCGTCCGTTTCCGCAAGGTCAATCGCATTGGCCATGTCCACGCTGATGTTTCTGAAGGCCGCGTTCCCCGCACCCACAATCAGGTCGCCTTTGTTCAGAACCCCGTCAGCCGGAGAAGCCTTCTGAACATCCGTGACCTGGATCTGGTTCTTCGATACGAAACCGATGATTCCGGTCGGACCAACGATGGTGCCGCTCACTTCATTTGTCTCTGCAGCAAACACCAGTGAGCTTGTGAGGATCAGGATATGGATGATGCCCTTCATGTTTTTGTTTCTTGATATGGGTGAATGCTCAGTTGACTGGCGTGAGTATGAAAGCGTTGTTCGAGAAACCCTTGCGCATGTCCTCAGGGCGGGCGAAGGTCAGGGTGTTGGATCCCACTTTCAAATCTAACAAAAACGGCTCACTGGTTTCCCACAAGCCCGATGTGAAAGGAATTTCCATTTCAACAGGGTCGGCACCGTTGGCAGAGACGAGCAGGCTCATGTCCCAGCGGAGAACAGGACGGTCTATGGCACCTCCGCGAGCGTTGGCCGGGTGCTGATCAGCATCTGAGCATATCGGGCAGGGGCTGGGGCTGTCTTGTTGAGTCCCGAGCGCTCTCTGCGGCACCGGATTGCCGCTGCCAAGTCGCGGTTTCTCGCGATGGGCGCCGGGTCGGTGATGAAGGCGATGAGGCGGGTATCGCCGCCGCAGGAAGGGCACGCAATTGGACACACCTCTGCGATGCGGGCGAGGAGCTAGGCCCCATGCCATGCGTGAGGTGTCGTGGGAACGGGGTTGTCTTCTGCGGCAGAGTTTTCCGGCGATGCATGTGAACAACAACCCGGCCCTCTCCAAGAGCGTGAGGGAAGGCGGGCCTGGCGCAATACCGCACGAGGTGTGACCTGCCCCGGTTAAACGAGGCCCTACGTTGCTTTGATATCTATCGATTTACTCAGGCCGTGTGCCCCGAATGCCATGCGGTCAATGGATGCCCGAAGTGATGCGATGTCCGTCGCCGACCAACTTCCCGGTATCGACATCTTGCGATCGATCTACACCGTTCGGTTCCGCAACGCTTGCTCGTCGTTCGAATACGTGTCGCGAAGAGCGCAGGTGAGCCGAGTCCGACGACTCAGCGCGTCTCGCGCGAGGCATGCGCATCACCAACCCGCCCGCGCGCCCTTGAGTCGATCATCGTCAAAAAGCCTCTTCCCGCATCGGCAGGGGCGTGACTCAGCCCGTGTCGCGTCCGCCACCCGGTTTGCCGCTCCATGCCGTATCAAGAACAATGAGCTCAGCAGCGAGAACCAGGCGTTGGAGCAGACTCGCGACAGCGTCCTGCGGTATGGTAAGTCTGTTGGCTGCGAGCTGCTCAACTTTTCGTGAGGCCATTCGGGAATTACTTCATGTCACGTCGTCTCGTAAGTTCAGGGTCATCCTTCGAGGCCGAGGTCGCCTATTCACGCGCCGTGGTAGATGGCGACTGGGTGTTCGTATCCGGCACAACCGGCTTTGACTACCGCACCATGACAATTCCCGAGGGCCTGCTTGACCAGACCGAACAGTGCCTCCGCAACATTGAATCCGCGCTGGCCGAGGCCGGTGCGACGTTCGCCGACGTGGTGCGGGTAACCTACGTCGTGCCGAAAGCCGATGAGTTTCGCGAATGCTGGCCTGTCCTGCGGCGATATTTCGGTGAGGCTCGCCCCGCGGCCTTGATGATCTCGGCCGGGTTGGCTGATCCACGGATGCGAATCGAGATCGAGGTCACAGCGAGGATTGGCTCGGGCACGCAAGCCGAACCACGCGATGCAGCTACTTCGCGATAGCGTCCTGCGGTGTGGTGAGGCTGTTGGCTGCGAGCTGCTCAACGTTTTCGTTTGGCGAAGAAAGGAATGCAGGATGCTAACACCGAGGGAAGTCGTGACGGCCTGGGTCGATGCCTTCAACCGCGCAGACGCTGATGCGGTGGCTGAACTGTACGCGGACGGTGCCACGAACCATCAAGTGGCGCTCGATCCGGTGGTTGGTCGAGTAGCGATTCATGCCATGTTCCGGCGCGAGTTTTCAGCCAACAAGATGGTATGCATTCCGGAGAACTTGTTCGAGGATGGCGACTGGGCAATTTTGGAGTGGCGAGACCCGAAAGGCCTACGTGGGTGCGGTTTCTTCCGGGTTGTCGAGGGGCGCATCCACTTCCAACGCGGCTACTGGGATCAGTTATCATTCTTGCGGCAGCAAGGCCTTCCGCTGCCTACATCGTGACGACGGAAAAAGTCCTCGGGGCCGAACGATCTGACTTGCGAATGTGGACAAAGATGAGTGAACGTGGGTCGCTTCTGCCTCGCTAGTGCAGCGCTGTTCATTGTTGCCACGTTGTGGAACGGCGTTTTGCACATGGTCTTACTTCGGAACACAGATACCTCCATCGCCCACCTGCGACGCCCCGACCGGCGGGAAACAATGCGGGTGGCCGCATTGCTCACCGCCTGTCTGGTCTTGTTGTTCGTGTTCGCGTACCGGCGAGTGGCCCGCTCTGGTTCATTGGTAGAGGCACTCGGGTATGGCCTGTTCTCGCTGTGCTGGCCAGGTGGCTCGTTGATCTCAATCAGTTCATCCAAAACCTCCTACCGGCATCGCTCGCCATGATGTGGTTTCTCAGCGGCCTCGGTGGGTTCCTGCTCTACGCGGTGCTGACTCGATGGCTCTATCCGATAGGCCGCAAGGCCCCGGACGCCGAACCAGGCGTTGGAGCAGACTCGCGATTGCGTCCTCCGGTATGGTTGCGTCTGTTGGCTGCGAGCGCCTCAACGGGACCGCGCTCGACAGGCTCACTCACCGCTCCCATATTATCGAGACGAACGGCGGAGGCGGGCACTCACCTGACGAGGGGCTCAAAAAGGCCGCGACAACCCCACAAACCATGGGATATCAACACGATCAAGCGCTGTCGTTTTCGACCGCCGTCAACACGCTGGAGGGTCGATTGGCCTGAGGGGTGATTGCGCGACGTGCCTGGCGAAACACGATGTTTGGCTCAAGAACACGGGTGCCGGGGTGAGACGCGCTGGCTGCGATCGCGTCGTTCGAGACTCCTGGGGCGATATACTCCGGCGATCTCGGGCAATTCCTCACGCGGAGCAGGAACATGGAGAGCGTCGCGGTCGTCGTTGTTTCGTTGTTCTTGAGCGGCATCTCCGGCCTGCCGCTCGCCACGCCACCACTTCCTCCAGACCCGATTGTCGCGCTAGGCACGCCCGACACCTGCCTCTTTTATTTCGCTTCGGCGGGGCTCGCGACGCCCAAAGCATCGTCAGACAATCTGACCGAGCAGCTTCTCGCTGGCGAAGACGTGCGGGAATTCCTCGAACAGCTCATGGTGCCGATCACTCGGGCAGTGCAGCAAGCCATGGATGAACGTCCGCAAACCACGACTGCAATCACCACGGTGGTCGAAGCAGCCTTCACCCGCCCACTTGCAGTCGCCGTCGACCGATTCACTGCACCGTCGCCCAACGGTCCCCATTCGGTCGTGGCATCGATTCTGCTCCGACCGGGCGATCGAACGAACAATGGAGTGGATGCCGTGGCGACACTCATTCCTCAGGTCCTCCATGGTGATGCCGGCACCGAACTGGCGATCGCGGGCGCCACCATGATGCAATCCGAGACACCACTCGGACCGCTCTCGTGGGGCACGGTCATGGTACAAGGCGAGGAAGAGACCTATGTGATCACAATCGGCGAAGGTGCCGTTGAGTCGCTCTTGGCCAGGCTCACCGACACCGATCGCCCCGTCCCGACCTGGCGGGAGGAGCTTGAAGAACGGATGCCCGTCGCCCGATGCAGCACGTTCCTCTCCTTGAATGTCGCCGCGGTGCTCGAGCTCATTCAGCAGCTTCCCGTTCCGAATCCCGGCAAGCGGGAAGCCGTTCTCGATGCCACAGGGGTCGCCGGGCTCGAGATGATCAGCGCCCGAATGGGGATGACCGACGAAGGCGTTTGCATGGGCCTGTGGCTCGGATTCAACGATACCCCGCGTGGGCTCTTCACACGTTCTGGTCAGGCGATCACTTCCAAGGAGCTCGGACGGATTCCGGCCGACGCGATCATGGCCCAAACCTGGTCCGTCGATCTTTCCAAGTTTTTGGAAACGGTTTTCGAGATCGTGGGATCGGTCGAACCAAACGACGCCGACGCGATGCGAAACGGGCTGGATGCCTTCCGGGCCGCGGCAGGTTTTGATATCGACACCCACCTCCTCAAGACTCTCGGCCCCGACTGGACGATCCTGTCCGTGCCGACTCGCGGCGGCATCCTTCCGGGGGTGGCGGTCATTGCCGGCGTCCGTGATCGTCCGACGTTCGCGACCGTTCACAAGGTGCTCATTTCCTTGCTTCAGGCGGCCACGGGGAATGCCGAGGTGCAACTGTCGGTGCGGCAGCTTCCGTACCGAAGGCACACGCTTTTCTGCCTCGACGCGACGGGTGAGAAGTTTGCCATCCCACTCACTCCGACTTGGTGCCTCACCGAGGACAGCCTCATCGTCACGATGTCGCCGCAGTTCATGAAAACGCTCTTGTGGCGCGAGGCCGCAGATCCTGGCATCGGCGGTCTCCCTGCCGTAACGAAGGTCCTCGCCGGCAACAAGCCGGTATTGGTCGGGGGGACCGATCCTGCCTGGGTCGTCGGATCCCTTTTCGGGTTGTACGAACTCGGGGCGCCGATTGCCCGCGGCGTGCTCCGAGAGAAAGGTATTGAATTGGACCTGCCCCATCTGCCGGCGGCCTCGGCGATCATGCCCTATGTTCGCCCGAGCGTCAGGGCGATCACGGTGGCGATGTTGACGGCCATGGAGGAGGCCGCTGACAAGCGACTCCCTTCACAGGCCATTTGCGACAAGGATGGAAAGCCGCTTTTGAGCTGGCGGGTGGCCCTGCTTCCATACCTCGGTCAGCGGGAACTCTATGAGGAGTTCCGCCTCGACGAGCCTTGGGACAGTGAGCACAATCGAAGGCTCCTCGGCCGGATCCCTTCGGTCTATGTGACGCCCGGCGGGCCGGTCGACCACGCCCGCGAGGGACGGACCACGATCCAGGTACTTTCCGGACCGGAAACGGTGTTTCAAAAGCCCTCGGAGGCGCTGTCGCTCGAGGACGTGACCGACGGCTCGAGCCGTACGCTTGTCCTGGTCGAGGCGTTGCCCGAGAACGCGGTTCCGTGGACCAAACCGGCTGACGGCGAGGTCTTGGGCGCGCCATGACCACCACGTTCTGCGAGCAGCCATGACGGAACCTCACGCGGGGGTGCGGACGGCCCAGGACGTGCTGGCGATCGAACAGGCGCTGAGGGCATCCGTACCCGAGGTCTTTTTTGCCTCGCGGCGAGTGGTGCGGCGCATCATCCGAGCCGATCTCGACCTCCCGTTGCTCTGGACGAAGGTGCCACACCGAGACAGCATCGCCCTTACACCAGAACGGTTGCTCGAGTTGGTAGACGATGTCTGGGCCATGCCGGCGGTCCTCCCGACGAGGATTCTGCTCGTAGCGAGGCCCGATCGCGAGCGATTCGCGACCACGGAAGACCTCCTTCGCGAATACTGGCGGCGGCTGTACCACGCCTGCTTGGATGACGCCGCCCAACGGGCCATCGCCAGCCAGGCTGCGACAGGCCGTGACTTCATGGCGATCGTCGACCGGATTGGCGAGACGGCGTTCGAAGAAGCGTCGGCGGTCCTTGCGCGGGAGGGCTTGCTCCGCGACCGACGCAACAGCCGCGAGGCGCTTGCGGAATTCATCGCCACCTATCTCGAGCTCGAGTCCTTTTCCCCGGAACTCCTGCCGATCTGGTTTCCGGCTGTCGAGAGGCATGCCAACCTCGCGTCGTCGTTTGCGGAGCTGGTCGATGCTCCGTCCATTCTTGCCCGAACACGACCGGAGGGCGCGTCGAGTTCGTCGGGACGGCCTGAGGGGGTGCCGCGCGTCGCTCATCATCCCGCGAGGTTCGACACATTTCGCCCGCCATCCAAGGTCGGCCTGAGCTCCCTGCGCTTGCGTGCGTCGCTCGCGGCACGGCGTGGCAACGACGTCCGCACCGCCCTCCTGCAGTGGCGGCTTTGTCGCGGCGACCAGGGCCCGAAACGCGAGCGAGCCTCACGGCTCCTCGCGCGGACTGTGTTGCGAATCTCCGAGCGGGTCGCCACGACCGTCGGTATCGAGAGCGAGAAGATCGGGGAGGTTGCCGAGCTCGTGACGGTCGTCCTTGATCGCGCGAGCGGATCAGCATGGAGCCAGGCCGGTCGTTTCCTCTTCGATCTCCAAAAAGCCTGTGTCGATTCAGAACGGGCGAGCTACCGCACACGACTCGTGTCGTGGGCCTTCTCGCTCGGCAGAATCCCGCTCGTGCGACCGCTGCCGAATCAGCGGGTTGCCCTGGTGCATCGGCATGTGGTCACCGCATACCACAGGTTGCCCCGCCTTTCGCTCACAGGAAACGCCGCTGCCTCGTGGGCAGCCATCCTCGAGACCGGGCTGGAACGTACCGAGAAATCTCTTCGCGCCAAGCTTGAACCACCGATCCGTTCGGCTCTCCGCGACGCCGGAGTTGCGGCCACGTGCCTCGTTGAAGAGGCTGCATTCGACAAGCTCGTCGACGACATTCTCGACGACATCTCGGCACGTGGTTTCGATTCGTTTGGCAGTGTCCGGGACGCGGTTTCGCGTGGACAAATCAAGCTTCCGGACCTCACGAGCATAGGCGAGCTCGTCAGTGGTGATCCGCTGCTTCGGGCCGACAAAAACCTAGCGGCGTCGCTCGACGGAGCCTACAGGCCCGCGCCGGTCTATCTCCTCGCAATGCAGCGATTGAGCGCCATCGCCTTCGGCACCGTTCTGAGCCGGGCCATCACGCTCCACGTGCTCTTGCCCTTCGGTGGCGCATGGGTTTTCTGGAAGGGACTCGAGCACATTGTCGAGCCGATCACGCATTACTCCCTCGGCGAACCGGTTCACATCTACAGCCGCTCTGCCGTTGTCCTCACCGGAATTTCGCTCTGGCTGCTCATGCACGTGGTCTCGCTTCGCCAGGCAGTCATGGAGGGCCTTCGGGTACTCGGTGTCTTGATGCACATGGCATTCGTCGTGATTCCGCGCCGACTGCTTCGGCTGCCCCTTGTCGAACAAGTCCTCAAGAGCCGACCCGTGCGAATCTTCCGCCAATATGCCTGGAGCCCGCTGGTCTTCACGATCGTCACGTGGTTGCTGTTGCCGCACCACGGCTCCTGGTTTTCACGAGACAACGACTGGCTCCCGGGGGGGCTCTACGCATCCAGCGCGATTGCTCTCAACTCGAAACTCGGTCGCATGGTCCAAGAACGCCTCCTCGAGGCGGTCGGACGCACGATTGAGCAGCTTCACGTTCATCTGGTGATCGGACTGGTGGCCTTCATCATCGACATGTCGCGCCGGGCGATGGATTTCGTCGAAGGCATGCTCTACGCCGTGGATGAGCAGCTTCGTTTTCGCAGCGGCGAATCCAGACTGGCTCTCGGGCTCAAGGCCGTGCTCACCACGCTCTGGTCGGGCGTCGATTGGCTTGTCCGCTTCTGCGTTACGCTCCTGATCGAGCCACAGATCAATCCGATCAAACACTTTCCGGTAGTGACGGTCTCGCACAAGCTGCTCGTGCCGATGATCCCGATTGCCGCATCCAACCTCAGTGCGGCGACCGGCATGCAGAAAAAGCTTGCCCTCACGACGATGACCTTCATCTCGACGACGATTCCCGGCGTATTCGGGTTTCTGGCCTGGGAGCTCAAAGAAAACTGGCGGTTGTATGCAGCGAACCGATCAACGTTCTTGAAGCCAGTCACCGTCGGTTCCCACGGCGAGTCGATGCGGCGGTTGCTCATCCCAGGTTTTCATTCCGGGACCATCCCCAAGCTCTTTGCCAAGCTTCGCCGCCAGCGAAAAGGCAGGGGGAGACCACTCGTTGTGGGCCCGAGTCGGGCAGAAGAGGAGCTCGTCGAACTCGGGCACCACATCGCCGAGGTCATCGAGGATGAATGCCTCGGATTGCTCAGGCGAACCCGTACGATGCGTGACATGGCGATCCGCGTCGCCGGCGTGCGGCTCGCCACCAATCGTGTTGCTGTCGATCTCGCGGCTGAGTCGATTGCGATGGATCCGCTCCGTCTGGAATACGTTCAGGGTGGGCAGACACTTTCAAGCCGGATCGTCGAGCCTGGCTGGCTCGAAAGGATTACCGAAGAGCGGCAGGGCCTCGTGCGCCGCGCCCTCGCCGGACTCGACTGCTTGTTCGGAGTCAACTTCAACTCCCGTGACCACGACGGCGTCAGCGAGTCGGTACCGGTGGAGAGCATCGAATGGAGCGAGTGGCGTGACGCATGGGAGCGAGATCGCGATACCGGCGGCGTGGCGACTTCTCCACCAGCCTGACACGGTCCCGTCAGTTATCGACACGACAGGCAGGATCGGGGGGCACTCGCTCGCCCACCTTTTTCACTGGATGGGTCAAGAAACCGGCTCGTACAGGAGGGATCCGTCGGATGCCTTCGGCCCGCCCTTTCTGGGCTGAACGGCGGCATGCGCCTTCTTCCGGTCGCCCCCGACGTCGGCGGCAGAAATGAGCCGCCGCGTGTTCCCGTAGGGTGGCCCTAACGACTCAACATTGACAATTCTCCCAAACTGCCCCATGCCCAGCATCTCCCACGAGCGACAGTAGTGATGGCCGATCCAGCCGTCATCGAGGACGTGTGAGAAACCGAAGAATCGCTCGGGCGGTGTGGCCGTCGGAAGCGACTGCCAGTCTTGATCCTGATCCCGCGGGCCGCAAAAATCGTTGCGGCTGTCTTGCGGCCTCCGTAGCCTCGGCACGCATCCCAAACCCGAGGACGATCCCCAGGACGGTCAACTCGCAGGCTTGCGACAATCCGTGAAGCACTGCCATTCTCATCGCTTCAAAGCGTCGCGGATCTCCCGGAGCAACACGATATCCTCGGGCGTAGCCGCAGGGGACGCAGGTTTCTCGGCTTCAAATCTGGCCTTCGCGGTGTTGATGATCTTGACCACCACAAAAATCGCGAAGGCGACGAGAAGGAAATCGACGACCGACTGAATGAAGGGACCGTAGTTCAAAACCGGATAATCCTGCACGACCATCACCGGCTTGCCGTTCTCCATCACCATCGTGCCGTCGGGGGCGAGTTTCGGGGCTTCCGTGCGGACCCGAACGGCGAGGTCGCTGAAGTTCACGTTGAACTTGCTCGTGAGCAGATTGAGTGGCGGCATCACGATATTGGCCACGAGCGAACTGATGATCTTGCTGAACGCGGTGCCGATGACGACGCCCACGGCGAGGTCGATCACGTTTCCCCGCATCGCGAAGTCACGAAATTCCTTGACGAGCCCCATGGACGAACCTCTGGAGAAATACGGAACGGAACAGCCATACTGCAGTCCAGAGAATACCCGAAAGTGGACATGCCATGACGCCGGACCTTCCTGTTGCCGACGTGCTCGACCGGATCGTTGCCGCGTCGCGGGGCGGCGCGGTGGTCGTGACGGCTCCACCTGGTTCCGGCAAGACGACACTCGTCCCCGCGGCCGTGCTCGACGACATCCCGGCACCAGGGGCCGTCGTTCTGCTCCAGCCTCGACGGCTCGCCGCACGAGCCGTCGCCCACCGGATCGCCAAGCTTCGCGGCAGCCCGCTCGGTGGCGAGGTCGGCTACCAGGTGCGGTTCGATGCAAAAGTCTCGCGGCAGACGCGGCTTGTGGTCGAGACAACCGGCATCATGCTGCGGCGGCTCGTGGAAGACATCACACTCCCTGGAATCGCCGCCGTGGTCCTGGACGAGTTTCACGAGCGATCGCTCGAGATGGATCTCATTTTGGGGATGCTCGTTCGACTCCGGCAGACGGTGCGGCCCGATCTTCGCGTTGTCGTGATGAGTGCGACGCTTGCGGCCGAGCCCGTGGCCCGGCTGCTCGGTGCCAGTTCGGAGCACCCCGACGTCTGCCCAATCATTTCTGCTGAAGGCACGGTGTTTCCTGTCGAGGTTCGTTACCTCCCACACGGTGATCGTCGCGACCTGATCGATGGCGTGGCCGACTCGGTGCAGGAGGCGCTCCGAGCGACGCGCGGGCACGTGCTCGTTTTTCTGCCTGGCGTCGGCGAGATTCGGCGAACTGAAGAACGGGTTGGTCCGGGGGCTGCACGGCAGGGGCACGCGGTCCTTCCACTGTTCGGCGACCTGGCACCGGAGGAGCAGGATCGCGTCGTTGACGACATCGGCCGCCGCAAGATCATTCTTGCGACGAACGTGGCCGAAACGTCGATCACGATTCCCGGGGTGACGGCGGTGATCGATTCAGGGCTCGCTCGGCAGATGCGGGTCTCGACGGCCACAGGCCTGCCACGGCTCACGCTCGTGCCGATCGCGAAGGCGGCGGCCGATCAACGAGCGGGAAGGGCCGGACGCACCGAGGCGGGCATCTGCTGGCGACTCTGGGACGAGGCTTCCCATCAGCATCGCCCGGCTGCCGAGCCCCCCGAATCCTTGCGTGAGGATCTCGCGGGGCCGCTGCTGCAGTTGCTCGCCCTCGGGGAAGCACGAAACTTTCCGTGGCTGGATCCTCCACCGTCGGAATCACTCGAGCGAGCGTCGGCCCTGCTGCGCCATCTCGGAGCGATTCACGCCGAAGACGACGGTCGTGATCGCATCACACCACTTGGGGAAACCCTTGTCAGCCTCCCGGCGCATCCCCGTCTCGCCCGGCTGCTCGTGTCGGGTGCCAAGCGCGGCGTGCTTCAGGAGGCGGCGATTGCTGCAGCTTTGCTTTCGGAACGAGATCCTTTTCGAACGCAGCGCACCGGAGCAGGACCGCGGGATCGACAGACGCGGCGCACGCGATCCGACGTCGTCGATCGTGTGCGCGCAGTCGAAGCTTTTGCTGCCGGCAGCCCGATCGTCGACGCCGCTCTTGATCCTCACCCAGCCGGTGCTCAGGCGGTCCTGCGGGCTGCTGACCAACTCGCGTGGCTCGTCGATCGCCCTGCCACGCCGCGGCCCACGGACCCCGACACAGCGCTCATGCGAGCCCTCCTGGATGCGTTTCCTGATCGGCTCGCCCGCCAGCGCCCGGGTTCCCAGGACCGCGGCACGCTTGTGGGTGGTCGGGGTGTGCGGCTGACCTCTTCTCATGTCCGGGGTGAGCCGTTGTTTCTCGCGATTGATGTCCAAGACGCCGGGGGTGAAGCCGACGTTCGCATCGCTTCAGCGATTGAAAGGGCCTGGCTCGACGAGGAGCCTCTCGCTTCGGCAAATCTCCGGGTATCTGAGACGCTCCTCTGGCACCCGTCTCGCAAGCAGGTCGAAGCTCGGCTTCAAACGACGTGGGATGACCTCGTCCTCGACGAAACACCTGCGCCAATCCGCGACGCTGCTGCGGCAGCAGCGATACTCGCCCAGGAGGCGGCATCCGATCTCCCTCGCGTCATGCCCGCTGCCGACTCGGCGGCAGGAGGCTTTCTCGCGCGGGCGAGGTGGTTGGCGGGCGCAGCCCCAGACCTCGGCCTGCCATTGCTCGATGAAAAGGGGATCGTAGAAATGCTGCCCGATCTCTGCCACGGTCTCAGATCATTCGAGGAGTTGAAAGCGGCCGATTGGCTTTCGCGGCTTCACATGCTTGTCGGCCACCAGCGCGTCACTGACATCGACCGGCTCGCACCGGCGCATCTCGAGATCAAGGGCAAGCGGCATCGCCTCATGTACGAATCGGGAAAACCACCGATCTTGGCCATCAAGATCCAAGAACTCTTCGGTATCCGCGACACTCCGCGCATCGCAGGGGGACGGCTTCCGGTTCTTCTCCACCTGCTCGGCCCGAACCATCGTCCTCAGCAAGTGACCGACGACCTCGCCGGCTTTTGGCAGCGCACCTATCCGCAGGTCCGCAAGGATCTCCGCGGCCGCTACCCGAAACACCCGTGGCCTGAGAACCCGCTGGCGTAGCTGCACATGGGTCGGTCGATCTGACGAATCGTGGCACGTCAAGGCGCGGCTGGCCGCCCTGGCAACGATTTTGTGATCAGAATGCCGCTTCGCAGCAAATCTGCGGATCACGCGGCGATGGCGATCGTTCCTCCAGGCTGTGCGGGCAACGGCCGATTTTCATTCGTGGTCGTCGGTCGGAATCTCGGGCCGACCGGCGATCCTGCTCGTCGTGTCTCATCTCTTCTGGCCTCGGAGTGCTTCCATGCACCGTCTCATGATTCTCGCCGCCATCGTCACTTCCTTCGTTGTTGCCTCGGCCGCTTCGGCATCTGCAAACCAGGGTCGTCCGGCTCGTCCAGAAGTCCGCAAGGGCCCCGTCGCCAAGCTCATCGAGCTCGAACGCCGAAAGAACGAGTGGCTTCGTCAGAAGCTGGGTCGATAGTCGATCACGCGCAAGTCCAAGCCCGGGGGCGGGAAAGCCGACGCATGCTGACCGGGGATCCTGGTACGGTATGCCGAGGCTTTCGCCGCCCCCGCAGGCTTTCCATCGGACACACTCGTGGCATGAATCCAGTCACCAGGACATGGCTTGACGGGCTTCGCGAACGTGCCGCGGAACATCGGCCTGCGACGGGCGAGGAAGTCTCGGCTCATGAGATCGCGGCCGAGCGGATGATCCTCGCAGCCCAACTCTCGTCGTGGCTGACCGGCTTTGACGATTGCTTGGCATCACGTCGGGCTTGGCTTGCCGAGGCAAGCCCGGAAGGGGACCGTGATCCAGCGATCGTCGTCACCACGTCGCCCGTCGGCATGACCGTCGCCGACGAGTTGACCGCGACCGGCAGTCTTCCGGCGAGAAGCCTCGCACGGGAGCTTGTCGCTGTGACGGAGCGCACCTATCGGCTCTGGTGCATCGCCCACCCGGATCCCAAACACCTTCAACACGTGAACGTGTGGAACTGGATCAAGAAGAAGGTGCCGGAACAAAGGCATTTGGAATTCGCCAGGCACCCACTCCAACCTGGCGAGGCCTACTGGCTTCACCGGGCAGGGATCGCTGGAGCCGGGTCGGCCGATCGTCGCGATTGCCACCTCTGGAAATGGACGGGACGACACGCGGTCCTCCTCGAGGCATTCATCACCGAGCGCAACGTCGGGCGACTCGGCGCTGCCGAGTCCGACTGAGAGCGGCCGCGGATTGCGATTTTACTCGGTATTCGGTAGCGTTTTGCCGTCAACGACATCCCCGTGCGCCGGAACTTTCCATGCCCATTCGCGTCCTCGTCACCACGACTTCGTTTCAGGACACTCCCGGACCACACCACGACACGTTGGCCGCAACAGGATGGGAAATCATCACGGCCCGCGGGCCGCTCACCGAGGCCCAGACGCTCGAGCTCGTCGGCGACATCGACGGCTATATCTGCGGTGACGACGCGATTACCCAGGCCGTGCTCGCCAAAGCGCTCCCGCGGCTCAAGGTGCTTTCGAAATACGGCATCGGTGTCGACAAGATTGATGTGGCCGCGTGTACGGCACGCAAGCTCCCGGTGCTCTTCACGCCCGGCGTGAATCACACCACCGTCGCCGAACACGCCTTCTTGCTGCTTCTGGCACTCGAAAAGAATTTCCTGTTTCACTGCGATTCGACGCGGAGCGGCGGCTGGAAGCGGCAGACCGGACACGAACTGCTGGGCAAGACCATCGGCATCGTGGGCCTCGGCCGCATCGGCCGCGAGGTCGCGATCCGAGCCAAGGCTTTTGGCATGCAACCCGTTGGCTACGACGTCTACTGGGACGATGCTTTTGCCACCGAACATGGCGTCACTCGGGCGGCCACGCTCGACGAACTTTTCAAGGTGAGCGACTACATCTCGCTCCACACGAACCTCACGCCAGAGACCCGCGACCTCATTCGAGCCGAAACGATCGCGAGAATGAAGCCGGGCGTGATCATCATCAATTGCGCCCGCGGCGAGATCGTCAACACGGCTGACATGGTCGAGGCGCTTCAGTCGGGTCGCGTCCGCGGCTACGGCACCGACGTGCTCGACGTCGAGCCGCCCCCGGCTGATCATCCTCTGACGCATCTCCCGAACTGCATCGTCACGCCGCATATCGGCAGCCGCACGAGCGAAAGCGTGCAGCGTCAGGCGATGGCAGCCGTCGACAATCTCATCCGTGCGATGCACGGCGAGAAGCCACTGGCTCAGGTCAATCCGGAAGTTCCCGTCACGAAGTGCGTCTAACCAATCGCCTGCGAAACATCACTCATGGCTGAAACGTTTCACGTCGTCCCCGTCGCCGCCCACGAGCACCTCGTCGCCACGGCCTACGAGCACCGCGGATTTGATCCGACCGAAGCAGTACAGGCTGCCAAGCTTGCGACCGCCGCGACGCGACATGGGATCCGCACCCACAACGCCATCAAGGCTTTGCACCTCGACGACCTCTTCGGCTCCAAAGCCGGAGGCTGTGTTCCTGGGGCCTCGATCCGAAAAATCCCGTCGCGGTTCGATGCGTGCGAGGTTTGGGACGCCAACCGAAAGCTCGGACAGGCGGTCGCATGGGATGCGATCGAAACGTGCATCGCGCTCGCCGACAAACATGGCTCGGGCACGGTGTCGATCGATAACGCGTTCCACTATCTCTGGGGCGGTGGCTATGTGATGGAGGCGGCGAAGCGAGGCTACATCGCCTACACGAACTGCACCGCATCGCTCGCCGAGGTCGTGCCCTTTCAGGGGGTATTCCCGACGCTTGGCACGAACCCGCACTCGTGGGGATTTCCAACGACAGCCGCGGTTGGCTTTCCGATCGTGATCGACTGGGCGACGAGTGTGATCGCCATGGGGCGCGTTCAGCAGCTTCTCCGCGAGGGCAAGCCACTCCCGCCGGACGCGGCGGTCGATGCCGAGGGCAAGCCCACGACCGATCCGAGCAAAGCAAAATCCCTGATCCCGTTCGGTGCCCACAAGGGCTACGGGCTTTCGCTCATCAACGAAGTCGTGGCCGCCCTGATCGGCGGTTCCCTGCCCACGATTCGCAGCCGCAACACCGGTGGGCCCGGCGAAAAACATGGCTGTGCCTTCTTTTTCCAGGTGATCCATCCTGAGGCGATGAGCGGCGGAGCGTTTGCGTGTGGCCGCAACCAGGCCGAGAACGTGAAGGCCGTCCTCGCCGACATCCTCGGGCACGGCAACGACCGCTGCATGCTGCCTGGGCAGCTCGAGGCCAATGCCGCAGCCCGCTGCGATGCCGCCGGGGGATTGCTGTTCTCGACCGCCGAGGTCGAGGCCCTCAATGACATCGCTCGCGAAGCTGGCGTCGCACCGTTCGATATCGCAACCCTTCCCACCGTGTGAGTCTTGACCACATGGCCCTTCCACTGAAACCTGCCGGTTCCTGTGCCTTCGACGAAGTTTCGTTGGGCGAGATCATGCTCCGCCTCGATCCGGGCGAGGGCCGAGTCCGCACGGCCCGCCAGTTTCAGGTGTGGGAAGGGGGGGGAGAATACAACGTGGCCCGCGGCCTGCGGAAATGCTTCGGGCTGAAGACGGCCGTGGTCACGGCGCTCGTCGACAACGAAGTCGGCCACCTCATCGAAGATTTCATCATGCAGGGGGGCGTCGCCACTGATTTCGTGGTGTGGCGTGAGGATGACGGAATCGGGCGGAGCGTCCGCAATGGCCTCAACTTCACCGAGCGGGGATTTGGGATCCGCGGTGCCGTGGGCGTGCCCGACCGTGGCAATTCTGCGGCCAGCCAGATGAAGCCTGGTGACGTCGACTGGGAGCATCTCTTCGGAAAGCTCGGTGTCCGTTGGCTGCACACGGGCGGCATCTTTGCAGCGCTCTCGGAATCGACGGCCCAGGTCGCCATCGAGGCGGTGAAGGCTGCCAAGAAGCACGGCACGATCGTTTCCTACGACCTGAACTACCGGCCCAGCCTCTGGAAGAGCATCGGCGGGCTGGCCAAGGCGAGGGAGGTGAATCGGGAGATTGCCAAGCATGTCGATGTCATGATCGGCAACGAAGAGGACTTCACGGCGTCGCTCGGTTTCGAGGTCGCCGGCACCGATCACGCGCTCTCGTCGATCGAGACCGACGCGTTCAAGGCCATGATCGGCACGGCCGTCAAGGAGTTTCCGAACTTCAAGGTGGCGGCTACGACGCTCCGCCGGGTGATCACGGCGACCAAGAACGACTGGAGCGCGATCCTCTGGCACGACGGAAAGTTCTACGACAGCCGGCAATATCCCGAGCTCGAGATCCTGGACCGTGTTGGCGGCGGCGACAGCTTCGCCAGCGGCCTGGCGTTCGGGTTCCTCGAATTCAACGATCCACAAAAGGCCGTCGAATACGGTGCGGCCCACGGCGCGCTCGCGTCGACGACCCCGGGCGACACGTCGATGGCGACCCGCAAGGAAGTCGAAAAGCAGATCGCCGGTGGCGGGGCCCGTGTGGTGCGGTAGGCCACTGTTCGGGTAAGGCCCTATGATGCCGCGTTCTCGTCGCGAGCGCGGCGTGGCCCCTGTCTGGTTTCTGGAGGCGCCTGATGGATTGGCTCTGGCTTGCGGTCGGTCTCGCGGTCCTGACGGCAGGGGCAGAGCTCCTCATCCGAGGCGCCGTAGCCCTCGCGGCTGCCATGCGGGTGTCGCCGCTTGTCATCGGCCTGACCGTCGTGGCCTTCGGCACGAGTACTCCGGAACTCGTCGTCAGCCTTCGTTCCGGCTTTGCCGGACAGCCTGAGATCGCCCTCGGCAACGTCGTCGGCAGCAACATTTTCAATGTGCTCGTGATTCTCGGAATCTCGGCGATCATCACGCCGCTGCGAGTCGATCGGCAGCTCGTGCGGTTCGACGTACCGGTCATGATCGCGCTGTCGCTGCTGGTCTACGGACTGTGCCTCGACGGAAGGATCAATCGGCTCGAAGGGGGCATTTTGGCGGTCGGGCTCGTGGTCTACACGATCTGGTCCATCGCCAAGAGCCGTCGTAAGACCGACTCGGCACTCGCCGGCGAATTCGAGGCCGAATTTGCCGAGAAGGTGGCGTCTACGCCCTGGAAGCTCGCCTGGGACATCGTGATGGTGATCGGTGGCCTCGCCATGCTGGTCGTCGGAGGTGATTTCTTTATCGGCGCCGCGGTGGCGATCGCGCGAGCTTGGGGACTGTCAGAGCTCGTGATCGGCCTCACCCTCGTCGCTGCAGGCACGTCGCTGCCCGAGGTGGCCGCCTCGGTCGTCGCGGCTCTCAAAGGGGAACGCGACATCGCCGTGGGCAACGTCGTGGGGAGCAACATCTTCAATCTCATGTGCGTGGCGGGAATCACCGGGCTTGCCGTGCCGGGCGGCATCCCCGTCAGCGACATGGCCATCGCCCGCGATCTGCCAGTCATGGTGATGGTGGCGGTTGCATGCCTGCCGCTCTTCCTGGTCGGGCATGGGGTCGAGCGCTGGGAGGGAATGATTCTCATCGCCTTCTACGCCCTCTACGCGTGCTTTCTCGTCGCCATGGCCCAGGGCAACGATGCCATGTTCCAAACCCTGACGATCGTTGGCTGGATCCTCGCCCCGCTTGCGGTGGTTGCTTACGTCACAAGGATCGCGGTGACGTTTCGACGACGAGGGTGAGACGCCATCGCTACGCGGTGTGGAGCGTCACCCACGACTTGCAGCCGCCGTAGTCGTCATGCCAGGGCAGCACGAGGGGTGCAGCAAGAGGCTCGACGGCGACTTCGAGCACGTGCAACTCGTCGCGCCAGCGATGGAATCGCTCGGCGACCACGGCGTCGGCCCAGACATGCCGGGAACGAAAGTGCTCGAGATCAGACAGGGCGGTGATCTTTGTAGCGCCTTGAACCCTAGCCTCGTGCGTGAACACCACCGTGCCTTCCGGTGGCCGGTCGGCATCGATCGCGTCCATCAGGTCGCGGGCCTGCGGCACGAGAGCCTCCGGCCCCTGGTGGACGAACGTTGGCAGCAGGAGGAAGCGCCGGCATTCCAACCGAAACCGGCCATCGGGCTCGGCGATCCCGCCCTTCCGGAGGATCACATCCTGTCTACCGGTCGCGAGGGCCCGGCAGATGACGGCCCATTCCTTGAAGGCCGTCGTAGGCAACTCGTGGCTCACGCTCATTTCGTCTTCGCGCGGACGAAGATGCCGTCGGCATTCACCTGGATGATCGGCACCCCGAGTTTGGGGTTGAAGACCCCGGTGCCCCGGATGACCACGTCCTGGCCCTTCTCCACACCGAAGAGCTTCCGCGCATCGACCGGAATCGGCTTACCATCAGCTCCCAGGAACTGCACCGCGGCCATCGTCGCGTTCGCTTGTCGCTTCTTGCAGAAGGGGCAATTGTCGGCATCGTGCCCCGGCTTCGAGGCGTGGTCATCAGCGGGGATCTCCATGAGCGAGAACGAGGCCTTGCCCTCGAGGAAGGGGTCGGTGGTTCCCTTGCCGCCGATTCGACCGGCGATCACGACGGGTTTTGGTTCGAGCCCGAGCTTGCCGCGGGCCTGGGCCAAGGGGAGCGCTCCGGCTGGTTCTTCGGCCAGGACAAGCTCAGTTGCGGCATCAGCAGCAGCCGTCTCTGCGAATGAAGCTGCGGTCGCACAACAGGCCGAAACGAGGAAGACGCCGACGAGGACGGTTCTACGATGCATCACTTGGCCTCCTTGGTTGACGTGGTATCGGAAGGCGTCTCGCCTTTGATCAGCCCGCCGAGCGATACGATCGCCTTCCCGATTCGTTCGGTTACCGACCCCAGGACGTTCAGAGCCGATTCGCCTTCCCCCTCGGCTGCGTGGAGGGCCTGATCGAGCTTGTCGAAACACTCGGTCAACTCAGCGAGCGCCTTGCGTCCAGTCTCTTTCAGCTCGGCCGTCCACTCCTGCTTCTCGACCAACTGCTCGAGGTCTTCGAGGATATGGCCCACTTCGTGGACAGCCTCATCCGCGGCATCTTTGGCTCCGGTCGCCAGGCTCGTGGTGATCGTCGCCAACGCCTTTTGGAGTTGCTCCAAGCCCTCGGCCAGCGTGGCGGCGTGGACATGATCGCCGTGATCGTGGGCATGATCACCGGCGTGGGGTTTGCCAGCCGCGGGGCCCGCTTGGGGTCCTGCTGCAGGTGGTGCTTGCGAACCGCATCCCGTCGCGGCCATCGACGCGGTCATCGCACAGGCGACTACGACGGCGAAAGTTCTGGTGTGGGGCATGATGATCTCCAGGGCTGCCGGCCTTCGAACGCAATACAGTTGCAAATACTACCGGTCACCTGGGTTCCTCGACAAGGGGAGGTGGCGGTGCCGCAGGCTGCGGGTCGGCCACGAGGCAGACAAGGCCTCGCTCAGGAAGCACGATCGGCACTTCGACGTCGACTTCGGGGCCATTCCCATCAGCATAGACATCATGTGGGGAACGATGCCCCGTGTGCACCACGAGCCGCCATGTGAGCGCCCTCAGCGGCGCCGGCACCGGGAAGGTGAATGACCGTGGAAGCGTGCCGGCATGCGCAAAAATCAGGACATGGCGTGGCGTTCCCTCGACACCGCCGGCCGCCAAATCGGGAGCGCTCGCCAATTCAGCTTGGGTCGGCGCCCCGAACAAGACGGTCAAACTGGCATCGTGGGCATGCCAGTCGATATGAACTCCCTCCGGTGAGAACCATTCGACATCTGGAATCGTTCCGGAGGCACTCGATCCCCCGACAAGAAAAGTCCGTCGGCGAATCGCGGGGTTTCCAAGGCGAAACCGCATGAGCGTCGACACGAACCGGACGAGATCGGCATGCTTCTCGACGAGTTGCCAGTCGAACCACGAGACGGCATTGTCCTGGCACCAGGCATTGTTGTTGCCCTGCTGGGTCCGGCGGCACTCGTCACCGGCGACCAACATCGGCACGCCCTGACTCAGAAAGAGCGTCGCGAGCATGTTGCGAATCTGACGGGCACGAAAGTCGAGAACGTCGGGTCGGCGGGTCGGCCCCTCGACGCCGTAGTTGTCGGAGTGATTGTTGTTGTCGCCGTCGCGATTGCCCTCGCCGTTGGCCTCGTTGTGCTTCTCGCGATAGCTCACGAGGTCGTTGAGCGTGAAACCATCGTGGCTCGTGACAAAATTGATGCTGTGAAATGGCTGCCGCAGGCCGTTGGAGTAGAGGTCGCTCGATCCGGCCAGACGTGTCGCCAGGTGCCCGGTTTGGCCGTAGTCGCCCCGCCAATACCGCCGGACATCGTCGCGGTAGCGGCCGTTCCATTCGGCCCAACGCAGGCTCGCGAACGAACCAACTTGGTAGGCCCCGGCAGCGTCCCACGCCTCGGCGATGATCTTCGTGTCGGCAAGCATCGGGTCTTCCGTGATGCTCTCGATGATCGGCGGATTCGGAACGATGTCGCCGTTACGGTCCCGTGAAAGGATGCTCGCGAGGTCGAAGCGAAATCCGTCCACGTGGTAATTCAGAACCCAGTGCCTGAGGCAGAGAAAAATCAGCTCGCGAACGATCGGATGGTTGCCGTTGATCGTGTTTCCGCACCCGGAATAGTTCTTGTAGCTCGATCCACCGTCGCCGAGCATGTAGTAGACGCTGTTTTCGAGGCCCTTGAAGGAAAGCGTCGGGCCGAGATGGTTGCCCTCGGCGGTGTGGTTGAACACGACATCGAGAATCACCTCGATGCCAGCCGCGTGAAAGGCTCGCACCATCTCCTTGAACTCACGCACCTGGCAGCCGGGTTCCGTGCCGGCCGCGTACCCGCGGTGGGGAGCAAAAAAGGCGATCGGATCGTATCCCCAATAATTGACGCGCGCCGGTCCTTCAGGTGACGGCATCGACGGCGCGAACTCATGGATCGGCATGAGTTCCACCGCCGTCACGCCCAGCGACTGGAGGTAGGGAATCTTGTCGATGAGGCCCAGGTACGTGCCGGGTGCCGCAACGCCGCTGGTGGGGCTGGCGGTAAATCCTTTGACGTGGAGTTCGTAGATCACCGTGTCGGCAAGGCCGCGACAGAGATGGCGATCCCCCTGCCAGTCAAAGGAGTCGTCGATGACGACGCACTTGGGAGGGAGCAGAACGCCGTCCTTATCGAGCGAGAAATCTCCGGCGAGGGCTCTGGCATAAGGGTCGATCAGCCGAGCCTTGCCATCAAAACGGAGGCCACGCTCCGGGTCGAACGGTCCATCCGCCTGAAAGTGGTAGAGCTGTCCCGGACCGATACCCTGAACCAAAATGCTCCAGACATCCCCCCAACGGTCCTGAGATGGGTCGAGGGCGATCACCTCGGACGGTTCTGTCGCTTCGACCGAGTCATAGAGAAGCACCCGCATCGCCGTGGCCGAACGGCTGTAGACCGCAAACTGGACCCCCTTGTCGTGGAGGATCGCGCCGTACGGCAGCGCCTGGCTGAATTGGAGCGTCGGGAGCGGCTTCCGAGCGTGGGCCCGCTTGGCGGCGACCTTTTTCTTGCGGGGGGGCATGGGCGACATGATACCAACCTCACGGACTCCTGACCCACGCAGGCAAGCCCATCAGCACGCCACGTCTTGCGGGTTGCCCGTCAGCGGCGATATTGGCGGGGGTGAGCGGAGCAACCTATTCCAGTGCCGGTGTCGATCTCGTCGCCTATGCCGACGCGATGGCGCGCCTGCCTGCCCACCTCCGCCGGACCCACTGCCCGCGGGTGCTCGGCCGCGAGGGTTCTTTTGCCGCCCTCTTTCAGCTCGATCTCAAGGGGCTGTTTGCAAAGGGCTATGAGGATCCGCTCCTCGTGTCGTGCACCGACGGCGTGGGGACCAAGCTCAAGCTCGCGGTGATGATGGGCGTGCATGACACCGTCGGGATCGATCTTGTCGCGATGAGCGTCAATGACCTCCTTTGCACGGGGGCCGAGCCCCTCTTCTTCCTCGACTATGTCGCCCTCGCCAAAGACGACCCGCCGCTCATCGAGCAGATCGTCAAGGGCATCGCCGACGGGTGTGTCGAAAGTGAATGTGCCCTCGTCGGCGGCGAGACGGCGATCCTGCCGGACATGTATCACCCGGGCGAATACGACCTGGCAGGCTTCTGCGTCGGCGTCGTCGAACGCAAGCGGCTCGTCGACGGGTCGGCGATCGAGCCGGGTGACGTCGCCATCGGCATCGCGTCGAGTGGAGTCCACTCCAATGGCTTCAGCCTCGTACGTAAGGCGGTGTTTGAGATTGGGGGCATGAGCATCGACGACCGCCCTGACGACCTGGGTGGTCTCACGGTCGGTGAATCGCTCCTCACGCCGACTCGTCTCTATGCCCGCGCCATCAAGTCGGTCCTCGGCCATTATCGCGTCAAGCACGTCGTCCACGGCATCGCCCACATCACCGGGGGTGGACTCGCCGAAAACCTTGCACGCATCGTTCCCGAATCGGTGCAGGTCGTGATCGACCGCGGCTCGTGGGCCGTTCCCCCCGTCTTCCCGTGGATCCAAAGCCTGGGCCAGATCGCTTCCGATGAGATGGAGCGGGTCTTCAACATGGGCATCGGCATGGTGCTCGTCGTGTCACCCCACTTCGCGGAGAGTATCCTTCATCAGTTCGCCGAACTCGGCCATGCGGCCTGGCCGATCGGCACGGTCCAAGCGTCCACGCCCGACGACGAACGCGTCGTCCTCCGCTAGTTGCACCTGCCAGAAACCAGAAAGCATTCGTTTTGAAACACAAGCCACCGGCCCACGAGGCCGTCGATCCCCAGGGTCGCCCCGGACACGTCCCCTTCGGATCGCTCGGCCTCTCGCCGGAAGTGCTCAAGGCGGTGGAAAAGCTCGGCTTCGAGGAGACGTCGCCCATCCAATCGGCGGCCATTCCGCTCATCATGGAAGGCCATGACGTCGTCGGCCAGTCCGAGACGGGCTCCGGCAAGACAGCGGCCTTCTGCATTCCCGCCATTGAGCGGGTCGACCCGAGTATCCATGCCCCGCAGATCGTGATCCTCGTGCCGACCCGCGAGCTTGCGACGCAGGTCGCCGACGAAGTCCACAAGCTCGCCGCGTTCAAGCGCGGGCTTCGGTCGGTCCCGATCTATGGCGGAGCGTCCTACGAGCGACAGTTTGCTGAACTCAAGCGTGGTGCCCACATCGTCGTCGGCACGCCTGGGCGTCTCGTCGATCACCTTGCCCGCAAGACGCTCGACCTCGGCCGCGTGACGATGCTCATCCTCGATGAAGCCGACCGCATGCTCGACATGGGTTTTCACGAAGACATCGAGAAGATCCTGGCGGCGGCGCCGGCATCGAGGCAGACCGTTTTCTTCTCCGCGACGATTCCACCGTCAATCCAGGCACTCGTCCGCGGACACGCCAAAGACCCGAAGACGGTTCGGATCGCCCAGCGTGTCGTCACAGGACCGCCGCTCGTCGACCAGATTTATTACGAAGTCCGTCATCACGCCAAGTTCGACGCCCTCTCGCGGCTCATCGACTTCTACGACGTGCGCAGCGGCGTGATTTTCTGCAACACCCAGCAGATGGTCGAGGAACTGGCCGACAAGCTCGTGGCCCGTGGCTGCTCCGCCGAGCGGCTGCACGGAGGCATGCCCCAGGCCCAACGCACCCGGGTGATGAGCAAGTTCAAGGCGGGTGCGGTCGAGTTTCTCGTGGCGACCGACGTTGCCGCCCGCGGCATCGACGTCAACGACCTGGAGCTCGTCGTGAACTACGACCTGCCTTACGACGCTGAGGACTACGTCCACCGCATCGGCCGCACGGGCCGCGCGGGTCGCAAGGGCAGGGCGGTGACCCTGGTGTCGGGGGCGGGCATCTACAAGCTCCAGTCGATCGAGCGGTTTACCAAGACCCGGATCCGCCGCGAGCACGTGCCGACGGTCCAGGCGGTGGAGAGCCGGCGTTCGGATGCCCTCTTCGAAAAACTTCGCGGCACGCTCGAAGGGGGCAACTTTCCCAAGCACACGCTCTTGGTCGAACGGCTTTTGGAGCAGGGTTACACGCCCACGGAAGTCGCCGCAGCGATCCTCCACCACTTCGCCCCGAAGCCCGCCGAGCCCTCGGCCGTCGACGAGCCGCCTACCGCCCAGCGGCCGGGGCCACGGAAGCCGCACGGATTTCGGGCGGGGGGCAACAAGAAGGGCCGGCCTGCTCGAGGGCGGCGACCACCTGGCTCTCGGTGAGCAGATCACGCAGCACGATCGGTTCGCGGAGCGGTTCACCCGGTTTTGAGCCCGGGTAGATCGCGAGCACCGGGATCGATCGACTCCCGAGGCCTTCCAAAACTTCGCGAATCTCTTCGGAGCCGTCGGTCCAGTCGGCCAAGACGGGCACGACGCGGTTCTTGTCGAGCGCCTCTTTGACCCGGTTGGTCTCGATCGCAAACTGGAGGTTCGCCTTGCAGGTGAGGCACCAGTCGGCCGAAAAGTCGACCATCACCGTCGCCCCTTCCCGCCGGAGTTCCGCGAGCCGCGCCGGCGAGAAGGGCTTCTCCCACTTGATCAGCGAGTCGTGGGGCCCCAACCAGAAGAAGCCGAGCCACGAGATCACGGCGGCGAGCGTCGCTCCCTGCACCCAACGACCAAAACCGATCGCGCCGCTCGTCTCCTGGGCGCGCCCCACCCACCAGCATCCCATCCAGATTGCAACGAGCATGACGAACGTGGGCACGAACCAGTCCGGCTGCTGTCGCAAGAGGTAAAAGAGATACGCGACGGTGCCGAGCATCACGAATCCGAGCACCTCCTTGAACGTCGCCATCCAGGCCCCGGGCTTCGGCATGAACCGCACGAGATTCGGAAACAGGCCAACCAGGACATACGGCAGCGACATGCCCAGGGCGATCGAACCGAAGATCACATAGGTGACGGCCGTTGGCTGTGTGATCGTGTAGCCGAACACGGGACCGAGAAAGGGGCCACTGCAGGGCGTGGCGAGGACCGTGGACAAGACACCTTTGAGGAACGCGCCGAGTGGCCCTTCCTTGGATTGCACGTGTCCTGCCTTCTCACCGATGAAACCGGGGATCGGCAGTTCCCATACGCCCAGAAACGACAGGGCAAACGCAAAGACGACACCCAGCATGCCGATCTTGAACGGCACTGAGCCAAACTGTTGGCCCCACGCCAGGTTCGTGCGAGCCAGGCCGATGTTGGCCGCCACGGCCGCGGTGGCCAACACGAAAAACACGGCGAAGAGCCCCGCGCAAAACCAGAGGTTCATCTGAAAAACCTCTTGGCGTGCCCGCCCCGATTGCTGGGCGAACGACATGAGCTTGAGCCCGAGGACGGGCAGCACGCAGGGCATGAGGTTCAGGATCAGCCCACCGGCGAGGCCCATGAGGATCGCCAGCGGCAGCGAGAGCGATGCCGCATCAGAAGCCGCCACGGATGAAGGTCGCGTTTCCGTGGGGGGGGGCGTGGCCTGATCGACTTCTGGGGCTGCCACGGTCTCGGTGTCGGCTTCTTGCATGGAGGCAGGCGCTGCCGCCGCTTCGCCGTATTTCGAAGGCTGGTACTCGATCACTCCCGCACGTGATGAGGTCGGGAGCGTGATCGAGAGCCGCACGGCCGACGGTGGGTCACAGGTCTCGTCGCTGCACGTTTGAAATCCGACCAGAGCGTCGACAGGTTTCTCCCCGGCGGCCAGGAGAAGCTCGAGGGCGACCGGCCCGTCAACAGCCCCCGCCGCAGCAAGTTCCGGTGACTCCGCGATCGTCGCCCTCGCAGCCGTAAGTTTCAGAAGTCGACCGGCACTGTCCGGCAGCGACACAATCGTCGGCTTCCCTTGGCCGACCTCGGTCTTTGCCGAGTCAGAAGGCTTGTAGAGATGCCAGCCGTCAGCGGGCACGAGCCGGAGCGTGACCGGAACGGCGTCGCCACGCTTGCCGGGCTTCCCAAACGTAGCCTCGATCTCGACATGTGACCGCTCGGGCGCGTGCCTGAACGCTGTGAGGCCGGCCGTCTTCGCTGGGGCCTCACCGATGGCTGCCCCATTTGACGCGACAAACGAAACCGTCCTCGGGGGCAAACAAGAGGTGTCTTGGCAGAGCTGAAAGCGAATCGAGCCTTTGACGTCGCCCGTGCCTTCGGCGAGGGGAGCCCGCCAAGTGACTTTGCCGGCATGCTCCTCGATGTCGATGCCTTTCCAGGCTGGGATGTCGTCAACCTGACGAACATGGGGCAGGGGGTCGACAGCGAAGGGGCCGGCGAGGGTGCGGGGGGAGTCTTCGGCAATCGTGATACGTGTGCCGAGGGGCCCACCGGGCTTTTGGGTAATCGAATAAAGATGCCAGCCATCCTGGATGGTGGCTGTCACTGCCAAAATGTCGGGCTTGTCCTCGCCGCCCGGCTCGATGGCCGCAGCGATTTCCACTTCGCTCGCGGCGCCACCACCACCAAACCCCCCGAAGGGGTCAAAATCGGCGGCGGGGTCGTCGCCCGCTGCCCGCCCGACCACAAGCATTGCCAGCAGCAGGAACGCCGCACGGCCCCAACAATTCCCACTGGTCATGGCGATCCATCGGTGAGAGGAACGATCCGACCGCCTGGACAGCGGCACTCCGAACCCCGGAGTTTTTCGTCAAAAAAGTCTAGGGGCTGGAGTTTTCGAGCGTCAAACCGGCAAACAAGTCGGCACGTGACAAGGCATTCAAGGCCGCTGGGAGGCACGTCACGAGCCGATTCATTCGGGACACCACCCGTCCCAGATCAGGAAAAGTGCGCCCCTCTTCGAGCGTCCAGCGGAACCAATTGTCGAGGCCGAAGATGATGCCGGTGGCCGCGAGCAACGGCACGAGTCGCCGTTCGCGTGCCCCAAGCGATCGCACGGTTTCGTACGCGTCGAGCGCCGAATCCCACCATGCCGCGTTGTCTGACTGGCCCGCCCTGAGCCAACTGCCGAGCAGACGCGCCACATCCACCGCGGGCGTATCGATGCCGATCGCATGAAAATCCACGACTCCTGCAACATGATCCGGCGTGGAGCGATCGAAGAGGACGTGGTCGCACCACACGTCGCGGAGGACGGACTGACAGAGTAGCGGGAAACTTGCGAGAGTTGCCACCTTCTGAAGGATGACGTCGGCATCGTAGGCCTCGAAGATGTCGCCGGCACGGGCCCGCACTGAGCCGACCTCCTGCTCCAAGGCGCTGGCCTGAGGGGCTAAGTTCAAGAGTCTTCGCCAAGGCCGTCCAAGGAGGCGGCGGGCACGGAGAATCCGCTCTTCGACGCCATGGGATGCCATGAATCGCGGCTCTTCACCAGGGACGTCGGCCAGGGCGAGGTGCAATCGCGCGACGGCGTGCATGGCCGCCGTCATCTGGCTGCGTGAAGGTGAGATGACTGGATTCCCCTCTACCCACGTCAGCATCTCCCAGAGGCGGTCGTCAGCCGACGGCACGAGGGTGTCGCCATCGATGCTTTCGCAGACCGCCGGAATCAAAGCACGAGCTTCCGTCGTGCCCACATGCCGAAGAACGCGGTGAATCCATTCTGCTCGGGACCTGCTCGTCCCTACGGCAAAGCATTTGAGGACATGTGGGCCATGTCCCGTTGGCTGGACAAGAAACAGCGGGCTGCCGCTGAAACCGGGCGATGCCAGTGGCTGGAGCGTGGCTCCGCCAGGAAACCAACGCGCCGCCAGTCGCTCGACCGTCACGGCGACGCTCACCCCGCCCGCTCCATCCGGAAACTTCAGCATGACCGCACCCGATCAGTGGCCTGCGACAAACCGCGATGCTACCCTCCAGGAGTAGCTTTTCTGGGCGATCCATCGATGGCACGCCTGGCCCTTTTGTACCCGAGGAACGTTCGATGCCTTTGGCCCCTCTTCGCACTGCCCTTGTCGCACTGTGTCTGGTCGGCACAGCGACCACGGTTTACGCCGTCGATGACGCGCCTGACTCGGCGCCGTCGAAGGCCGAGGCGACATCTCCTTCATCTGCGTCTTCAGCGAGCAACACAAAACCTTCTGTCAGCCCGGAGCAGGCGAAGCAGGTCGCCATCGCGGTGCTTCTCAAGGATGCCACGAAGCTGCCCGGCTTGATTCCGCTTTACCGCAAAGACGACAAGCTTTTTGCCGAATTCTCTGAAGGCCTGCTCGGCAAGGAGTTTTTCGTCCTCACCAGTATTTCGCGCGGGATCGGTGAACGATCGCTCCTCGGGGGCATGAGCCTCGGCTTCGGCGACGACTGGGTCTGGCAGTTCCGCAAAGTCGACGACACGCTCCAAGTGGTGCGACGAAACGTCCGGTTTTTCGCAGCCAAGGGGAGCCCTGAGTCGAAGGCGGTCGATCTGGCCTACACCGACAGCGTCCTCTTCAGCATCAAGATCCTCGGCCAAGGCCCATCGGGCGGGCATCTCATCGATCTCGCCCCGATTTTCCTCACTGACCTGCCGCGGATCGCATCCGTGCTCCCGGGCTTTTCGTTCGCCCGCGACCGGTCCAACTGGGCGCGCGTGAAGGCCTTCCCGGACAACGTCGAGCTCGAAGTGGCGGCCACCTACGGCTCGAGCGGGGCTACCGAGATCGACACCGTGCCTGACTCTCGAGGCGTGACGATCAACATCCGCTACTCGATCAGCCTTTTGCCGCAGAGCTCCTATGTGCCTCGCCTGGCCGATGACCGGGTGGGCTACTTCGTGACGGCTCTCAAAGACTTCTCCCAGCAGGTCGACGAAGACCGCTTCGTCCGATACATCAACCGATGGCAACTCGAAAAGGCCGACCCCAAGGCGACGCTCTCCCCCCCGAAAAAGCCGATCGTATTCTGGATCGAGAAGACCGTGCCCTTCCGCTACCGGCCGGCGATCCGTCGTGGCATCGAGGCCTGGAACGAGGCCTTTGAGAAGGCCGGCTTTGCGAACACCATCGAGGTCCGCCAGCAGCCTGATGTCACCGACTGGGATCCAGAGGACGTGAACTACAACACGTTTCGGTGGATCACCGCGGGCCAGAGCTTTGCCATGGGGCCATCGCGAGTGAATCCGAGGACCGGGCAGATCCTCGACGCCGACATCATCTTCGATGCCGACTTCCTCCAGTTCTGGCGGCAGCAGTATGAAACCTTCACGCCGGAGTCGATCGCCGCGATGACGGGCGGTGGCCCCGGCATGTCCTCCCACGTCGGCCACGGTGCTCCCGGCTGCTGCCCGGCCTGTGCGATATTCGACGGCCACGCCCGTGAGACGGCGCTCGCCGCCACGGCACTCGCCGTCGCTTCACCGAAGGGTCTCTCGGAGGAAGACAAGGAGAAACTCGTTATCCAGGGCCTCACCCTCGTCGCTATGCACGAGGTGGGGCACACGCTCGGTCTCCGGCACAACTTCAAGGGGAGCGCGTTTCGGTCGCTCGCCGACTTCAACGATGTCGACAAGACCCGGGCGAACGGTGGCAGCACCAGTGTGATGGACTACATCCCCGTGAATATCATGCCGAAGGGCAAGACGCAGGGTGATTACTACGCGGCAAAACTCGGAGCATACGACCTGTGGGCGATCGAATACGGATACAAGCCGCTCCCGGGCGGCAGCCCTGAGGCCGAGCGCAAGGGGCTGGAAAAGATCGCGGCCCGAAGTGGGGAGCCCGAGCTCGCCTATGCCACCGACGAGGACACCGAGTGGGGCGACCCCGATCCCTTCACCAACCGATTCGATTTGGGGAGCGATCCGCTCGAGTTTGCGAAGTCGCGGGCCGAGCTCGTCGCTCAGATCATGCCAGGCATCGTCGAGCGGATGGCGGCCAGTGACGACGGGGGCTCAGGCGGGCGGTACGAGCGCGTGCGCCAGGCCTTTGGCGTGTTGCTCTCCGCCCACGGCCAGGCGATGTACAACGCCTCACGGCTGGTCGGTGGCCTGAGCGGTTCGCGCAGCCACCGTGGGGATGCCAATGCGAAGCCCCCCTTTACGGTCGTCAGCGCTAAGAAGCAGCGCGATGCGATCGAGTTGTTGGCCACGGAGATGTTCGGCGCCAAGCCCTTCTCGTTCCCACCGGAGCTCTACAACCAGTTGGCGGCGAGCCGCTGGTCGCACTGGGGTGTCCAGGAAGTCGATCGCGAAGACTATCCCGTCCATGAGACGATTCTTATGTGGCAAGATCGTGTCCTGGGGCGTCTGCTCGACCCAGTCGTGCTCGCCCGCGTGCGTGACAACGAACTCAAGGTGCCCGCTGACGAGGATGCCTTCACATTGGCCGAGCTGTTCGAAAAACTCTCGAAGTCGGTGATGGCCGAGGTGACATCGACCGAGCCCGGCGACTACACCGATCGCACGCCGGCCGTTGCGAGCCTTCGGCGCGGCCTGCAGCGAGCCTTCGTGATCCGGCTCGCCGGGATCGCGATGAGCGGCGGTGCGAGCAATCCCGATGCCCAGGCCCTCGCGGCCGATCAGATGCGCTCCCTCGCGTCGGGGATCGAGGCGCTCTTGGCGAAGGAAGACGTGAAGCTCGACACGGCGTCACGAGCCCATCTCGCCGATCTCCGAGATCGAATCAGCAAGGTGCTCGATGCTCGGCTGAACATCTCGCGGCCTTGACCTGTCCACAGCGATCTGCGGAGCAAGGCCGCCATGCGGTTGATCGTCGCCATCCTCAAGCCTTCGCTCGTCGAGAGCGTCCGCCAGGCGCTCGCCGCGGTGGAGGTGACGCGGATGACGATTTGCGATGCCCAAGGATTCCGGAGTCGGGGGGCCTCCGGGGACCGCCGGCCGGTACAAGAGGCCGTCATTGAAATCGCGTGCAACGACGACTTCGTGGGCCGGGCCACCGAGGCGATCGCGCATGTCATGGACGCTTCGGGCGAGGCCACCGCAGGGCGTCTCTTCACGCTGCCGATGGTCGACGCCGTGCAGCTCTACCGGGAGGTCCGGGGCCCCGAGGCCGTGTAGCTGTCCGTGGACAAAGCCATGCATGGGCGGAACCTTGCAAAGTCGGTATCATGCGTCGCGCTGAAGGAGCGCCCCCTTGTCCGACGCCAAGCCATCCCTCAAGGTCCTGCTCGTTTCGCCCGACCTCATGGCCACGAGCCGGATTGCCGGCTTGTGCCGAGAGGTGGGAGCATCGCTCGAGACGCTTCGGAGTCTCGGGGATACGCCCCACAGCGGCCCCCACGACCTCGTGCTGCTCGACCTCCAGGCCATCGCCGACGACCCGGCAGTGATCGTGGCTCGAGCCCACACGTTCGCCTGCCAACGGCCCAAGGAGCACGGGGAGTGCAGGATCATCG
This sequence comes from uncultured Candidatus Kuenenia sp., assembly GCA_964498325.1. Taxonomy (GTDB): domain Bacteria; phylum Planctomycetota; class Planctomycetia; order Pirellulales; family UBA1268; genus QWPN01. Next base: position 22,873 of record CAZCHF010000020.1, on the reverse strand, counting down.
CATTCGGCCCCCACGTGGCCAAGGAACGCCTTGCGCTCGCCCGTGACGCGGGAGCCGATGACGTGGTCAGCCGTGGCGAACTGCTCGGAGGTTTTCCGGCCTTGCTCCGCCGCTGGCAATGCAACCGCTAGGCGGTCTGCGTGCCTGGCTCCTCGATGACCACCTCGTCCATCTCCGTGCCGTCGACATCGCGGCGAAGCACGAGGTACGACGCAGTGGCGATCGCCCAAAAGTAGCCCCATCCGAATGAGCCGAGCAGGGTGACGAGACCACGGGTCCAAAATCGCAGGGGCCCAAGAGCCGTCTTGCCACCATCCAAACTTCCGAGGCCATGCACGACCTCGGCCGCCCGGTCGTGTCCCATCCCGAAACTTGCGGCCCACATCGCGAGCGTCGATGTCGCGTCGGCCAGCAGACCGGCAGCCGCAAGAACAGGAATGGCCACGATGAGGGCCACGACCGCGTGGAAGAGGTAATGCAGCGGTCGCTGGTACACATAGGAAAACGCCGTGGAGATCGCCTGGAACGAGTCGGCACGCTCGACACCGACGGCAGCCACCATGAGCGGCCAACCCACGACGACGCCGATGGCGAGGATCGCGAGGACGACGGCGCCGAGGAGAACCAACGGCCAGATGATGCCGACGGCATAGGTGCCCACCTCGGTCCGCATCGCCAGCCCCAGCAGCGCACCGGGGATGCTCATGGCGAACATACCGAGAAGGACGAACAGCACGGAGTTGACAGCCGGCGGCCATTTCTTCGAGCCGTACCCGAGCGCCCCAAGTGGCCCGAGCGGTTCTTCGCTGGCCAGCTTGAGGGCGACACACCGCGTGATGGCGGTTCCGAAGATCGCCCAGACCAGGATGAACCAGCCAAGCCTCGCCGACGCCGTGATCACGTCACCGAGTTCCGAGGTCGGCTGAAACGGGGTGGTCACCAGTCGCAGGATGTCCGCAAGCGGAGGCGGGATCATCGGAGCGAGCCATGATGGAACCCACGGCAAAACTTCCGCCGTGAGGGTGAGATGAGCAGGCAGTATCGGCTCGCCGCTCGGAGACTGGAGGGCAATGTCTCCTCGCCCGACCTGGGAGAGAACAACGTCGGCCCCGCTCATTGGCATGGTGAGTCCCGCACGATCGCACGCCGACCACCCGGCATGCATGGCGACACTCCCGAAGAGCGCCAGAATGATCACCGTGGGACTGAAGGCTGCGCCGGCCGCCCGCAGCAAAATCCACCACGGAAGCGCATCGCTCCAGCAGATCTCGTGAACAATGCCCCCGGAAGGGTTTTGGGCGGTGGACATGGCTGCGACTTCTCCTAGCCGGTGTTCGTTGGCACGGGGCGGGAGTATACGTCGGGTCGGTCCGCGGCGTCAGCCGTCCGCTTCCATGGGCGAGTCCTCACCGTCTTCGTCGTCTGCCACGGGAGCGGGCACCGAGTAGGACTCGTCGAGCCACCGACCGAGGTCAATGAGCCGGCAGCGGTCACTACAGAACGGCATGGACGGGGTCGTGGCCAAGTCGACTGACACGTCACACACAGGGCAGCGGGGCATCGTGTCAGCCTTCGCCAGAGTTCTTGGGCGACGGCTTCGATCCGCCCGAGTCGGACGATTTCGAGCCCCCGTCCGATTTGCCACCGCCAGCGTCGGCCGCCGCGCCCTTCTTGTACGACTCACTGCGGTAGTCGGTCTTGTAGAAGCCCGAACCCTTGAAGACGAGGGCTGCGCCCGCTCCGATCAGCCGGCGGAGCTTTTTCTTGCCACACTCGGGGCAAGTCTTTTTGACCGAATCGGTCATCGACTGGAACAGCTCAAAGGCATGCCCGCAGCCGTCACACACGTAGTCATACGTCGGCATGTCAATCCTCCTTGGCGACGATCACCTGAGCCGGCCGCACCACCCGGTCATGAAGTTTGAATCCTCGACTCACCGTCGCCACGACCGTGCCGGCGGGCTTGCCAGGCACCGTCATCTGCTGGATCGCGTCGTGGACGGTCGGATCGAAGACGGCTCCATCGCTTGCGATCGCGGTGCAGCCATGACTCCCGAGCAGTTTTTCGATCTGTTGGGCTGTCATCCGGAAACCGTCCCGCAGGCTCTGAATATCGTCCGTCTTTTCTGCGGCCTCGATGGCCCGTGAGACATTATCGAGCACGGGCAGCAAGTCTCGCAGTACGTCGATCTCCCGGTACCGCTGGGCATCCTCAAACTCCCTTCGAGACCGCTTCCGAAAATTTTCGAGTTCGGCGGTCAGCCGAAGAATGCGATCCTGCAGTTCCGACACCTCATCCTGACTCTCGACCGTGGCGGTCCCGGAGTCGGTATCGGAGTCCGGGGCGCTGGCGACATCGTCCGGTCGATCTTCATCGTGATGCGTCTGAGTCATGGCGATTCCTTCTCGCTGGCGTGCTCGTGTCCGTCGACGGACGTGCTACTGACCTGAAAATACTCGGCCAGACGGCTGAAGAAGCTGGTTCGCTTCGGGGATACCTCCGCATGCTCCTCGTCGGCCAACTCCCGCAAAAGCTCCTCGGCTCGCTTCGTGAGTTTCTTGGGCACCTCGACATGGACGTGGACATGGAGGTCACCGACGCCACGCCCGCGGACCTCGGGCATACCCAGGCCGCGGACACGGATCACGTCGCCAGGCTGCGTGCCGCGCGCGATCTCCAGCGGCTTCGGGCCATCCAAGGTAGGCACCTCGATGGTGGCGCCGAGCGCGGCCTGCGTGAACGTCACCGGAACTTCGCAGTGCAGGTCACGTCCATCGCGTGCGAGAAACGGATGCTCTTCGATCTCGATGACGCAGTAGCAATCACCAGGCGGGCCACCGTTGCCGCCGGGTTCGCCTTCGCCGGCCAACCGCACCCGCACGTCCCGATCGACGCCCGCTGGGATCGTCACCTTGCGGGCCACGCGCTCCTGGGTCACCCCCTCGCCGCCGCAGGCTGAGCAACGGTCACGAACGATGGTGCCGGCACCGCGGCAGGCGGGGCAGGTCGATTGCAGACGAAACACGCCAGCCGATTGGATCACCTGCCCGCGGCCCGCGCAATAGTCGCAGGTCTGGGGCTTGGTTCCCTTCTTCGCCCCGCTGCCATCGCATTGGGCGCAGGTTTCATGGCGCTCGAACTCGACGGTCTTCGTGACACCGCGGGCCGCCTCCACGAGGGAAAGGTGCACCTGGCAGAAGACGTCACGCCCTTTGCGAGCCCTCGACTGCCGGCCCCTGCCACCAACTCCTCCAAAGGCCTCGCCGAAGATCGACCCGCCGAAGAGATCACCGAAAGCCTCGAAGACGTCGGAGATGTCATTGAAGTCGTGGCGCCGCCCCCCCTCGACCCCCGCGTGCCCGTATCGGTCATAGCGGCCGCGGAGCTCGTCGTCATTCAAGACTTCGAACGCCCGTGCAGCCTCCTTGAACCGCGTGGCAGCCTCCGCATCACCCGGATTCTTGTCCGGGTGATAGCGGACGGCCAGCTTACGGTAGGCGCTCGTGATCTCCGCGGATGTGGCCCGCCGATCGACCCCGAGCACTTCGTAATAGTCGCGTTGGTCGACCATGACACCTCGCGAGCCGATTGGGCCCGACTACTGGCCTACCGGACGCTTCCCTCGATCTTCCGCTTCTTGGCGTCATCCTTCTCGAGATTCGTGACGAGCGCCTCGGTGGTGAGGAGCAGTCCCGCGATGCTCGCCGCATTCGTGAGGGCCACCCGCACGACCTTGACCGGGTCGATGATTCCGGCCTTGAACATGTCGACATACTCGCCCTTGTTGGCGTCGTAGCCCATGCTCAACGGCTTCCCGACCACCTCGTCGGCCACCACCGCGCCGTCGATACCACCGTTCTCGGCGATCTGACGGATCGGAGCCTCGAGGGCATGGAGGATGATGTCCACGCCGATCTTCTCGTCACCCTTGGCCTGCGAGCGCGCCTTCTCCACCGCCTCGCGGCAACGGAGCAGGGCCACGCCGCCGCCCGGAACGATGCCCTCCTCGACGGCCGCCCGCGTGGCGTGCAGCGCGTCTTCGACACGGGCCTTCTTCTGCTTCATCTCCGCTTCAGTGCCGGCACCGACCGACACGATCGCGACGCCACCGGTCAGCTTGGCAAGGCGCTCCTGGAGCTTCTCACGGTCATATTCGCTTTCCGTCGCCTCGATCTGGCCGCGGATCTGCTGCACGCGGGCCTGCACGGCGTCAGCCTTGCCGGCCCCCTGCACGATCGTGGTCTCATTTTTGTCGACGGTGATCCGCTTGGCCTTGCCGAGATGCGAAAGATCGAGGCTCTCGAGCTTGAGGCCAAGATCTTCGCTGATGAGCGTGCCGCCGGTCAGCGTCGCGATGTCGGCGAGCATCGCCTTGCGACGATCGCCAAACCCGGGCGCCTTCGAAGCACACACCTTGAGCACACCCTGGAGCTTGTTCACGACAAGAGCCGTCAGGGCATCGCCATCGACATCCTCGGCGATGATGAGCAGAGGCTTGCCGGACTGAGCAACCTTCTCGAGGAGCGGCAACAGGTCTCGCAAGTTCGAGATCTTCTTCTCGTGGATGAGAATCAGGGCGTCTTCGAGCTGGCACTCCATCTCGGCGGGCTTGTTGATGAAGTAGGGAGAGACAAAGCCCTTGTCGAACTGCATGCCGTCGACGAACCGAACGGTCGTCTCGGTCGTCTTGCCTTCTTCGACGGTGATCACCCCGTCCTTTCCGACTTTTTCCAGCGCCTCGGCCAGAAGGTCGCCGATGGCCCGGTCATTGTTGGCGCTGATGGCACCGACCTGGGCGATTTCCTCGGCGCTCTCGACCTTGCGGGCCAACTCCCCGAGCCGCTCGACGGCAGCAGCCACCGCCTTCTCGATTCCGCGGCGCACAGCAGTCGGATTGCTGCCCGCCGTGACGTTCCGCGCACCTTCACGGAAGATCGCCCGAGCCAGCACCGTGGCGGTCGTCGTGCCGTCACCGGCCAAGTCCGACGTCTTCGATGCCACCTCGTTCACGAGCTTCGCGCCCATGTTCTCGAACGCGTCTTCGAGGTCGACTTCCTTGCTGACCGTCACACCGTCCTTGGTGACGGTCGGACCGCCGAACGACTTGTCGATGATGACGTTGCGGCCGGTCGGCCCCATCGTCACGGCGACGGCGCCGGCAAGTTTTTCAACACCCTTGAGCAGCTTGGCACGGGCGGAGTCATCGAACATCAGTTGCTTGGGCACGGAACTTGTCTCCAAGTGGAGTGTGAGGGTTGGACGTGAAGGAGATGAACTGGGCTCAACGATCAGGCAAGCACTTTGGCGAGAATGTCGCTCTCACGAAGGATCTTGACGTCGTGGCCGTCGACTTCGATGTCGCTCCCCGAGTACTTGCCGTAGATCACCTCGTCGCCGACCGAAACCGCCAGCGGCGACCGCTGCCCATTCTCGAGAAGCTTGCCTGGCCCGAGCGCAATGACGTGGCCACGCTGCGGCTTCTCCTTGGCGGTATCCGGCAGGACAATCCCGCCAGCAGTCCGCTCTTCGGCCTCGACAGGCTCCACCACGACGCGGTCATCGAGAGGACGAATCTTCAGGTTCTTCGCTGCCATCTTCTTGTCTCCGAAAGGTTCTTGATATTGGAAATGAAAACGTGAACTGGATCCGAGCCGCACACGGGAGCTACATCATCCCTGGCATGCCGCCCATGCCACCCATTCCGCCCATGCCACCGCCCATCCCGTGATGATCGTGGCCGTGGTCATCGGCCGCTTCCTCTTCCTTCGGGATCTCGGTGATGAGCGAGTCCGTCGTGAGAAGGAGAGCAGCCACGCTCGCCGCATTCTGAAGCGCCGTGCGAACGACCTTGGCAGGATCAATGACGCCCGCACTCACGAGGTCGCCGTACTCGCCCTTGTCGGCGTCGTACCCGTCGTTCTTGCCCTTCATTTGGCGGACGCGGTTGACCACGACCGAGCCGTCCACCCCCGCGTTCTCGGCGATCGCTTCGAGCGGATACTTGAGGGCGTTCTTGACGATCGTGGCCCCGAGCTTTTCATCGCCTTCGACGTCGAGCTTCTCGAGGGCCTTTTCACTCCGGAGCAGAGCGACACCGCCACCTGGAACGACACCCTCGGCCAGGGCGGCCTGAACGGCACTCTTCGCGTCGTCGATGAGAGCCTTCCGCTCCTTCATCTCGGTCTCGGTGGCGGCACCGACGTTGATCTGGGCGACGCCTCCAGCCAGCTTCGCCAGACGCTCCTGGAGTTTTTCACGGTCATAGTCGCTGGTGGTCGCCTCGATCTCGCTCCTGATCTGCGCCACCCGGCCGTCGATCGTGGCCTTGGTGCCAGCCCCGCTGACGATCGTGGTGTTTTCGGCCTCGATGATCACCTTCTTGGCGCGGCCCAGGTCGGTGAGCTTCACGGCATCGAGGGCGATCCCCAGATCCTTGAAAATCGCCTGGCCACCGGTCAGCACGGCGATGTCGCCGAGCATGGCCTTGCGGCGATCGCCATAACCGGGAGCCTTGACGGCCACCGACTGGACGATGCCGCGGAGCTTGTTGACCACCAGCGTCGCAAGGGCCTCGCCGTCGACGTCCTCGGCGATGATCACCAGCGGCTTGCCCGCCTCGCTGATCGCCTCGAGCAGCGGCACGAGATTCTTGGCCTGCGAAATCTTCTCCTCAAAAACGAGGATGTAAGGGTTTTCGAGCTCGCAGACCTGATTTTCGGCGTCGGTTACGAAATGGGGCGAAAGGAACCCGCGATCGAACTGCATGCCCTCGACCACGTCCACGGTCGTCTCGGCCTGCTTGCCCTCCTCGACCGTGATGACGCCATCCTTGCCGACCTTCAAAAAGGCCTCCGACAGGACGTTCCCGATCGTCGGATCGTTGTTGCCCGCGATCGTGGCGATCTGCACGAGTTCCTTCTTGTTCTTCTCGTCGACCTTCGTGGCCATTGCGAGGACGCTTTTCGAGACGGCCTCGACCGCCTTGTGGATCCCGCGCGAGAGCGCCATCGGATCGGCGCCGGCGGCGATCATCTTGAGGCCTTCACGGAAAATGGCCTCGGCGAGAACGGTCGCGGTCGTGGTGCCGTCGCCAGCGACGTCGTTCGTCTTGCTCGCGGCTTCCTTGACGAGCTGGGCACCGAGATTTTCGTACGGGTCTTCGAGATCGATGTCCTCGGCCACAGTGACGCCGTCTTTGGTCACCTTGGGGGAGCCCCAGCCCTTGTCGAGCACCGCATTGCGGCCACGGGGCCCGAGCGTGCTTTTGACCGCACGGGCGAGCTTGGAAACGCCGGCGAGCAGCGGCTGGCGGGCCTCATCGTCGAACACCATCTGTTTTGCCACGACAATTTTCCTCCGAAGGTCGGACTCTCACTCCATGTCGCAAGCGCCATTTGGCAGGCCCGCGACGGGATGCCCCAAAGGAATGCAATCCGCGTGCCGAGCGGAAACCCAACGGCGATTCGCCGAGAAAGAGCCCTGAAATTGCCGTGGCCCGAAGGCGCCGCACCTGGCCTTGTGCCGTTTTGGCAGTCCCCCACAAGGCCAAGGCCCCTCGGTCTTTTGGAGTTTCCAACAAGCCGCTCGGCCCTATACTTCGGCAGCCGTCCACATCCACAGGAAATCAAGACATGCTGACGCCGAAAATCCAAGGTGCCATCAACGCCCAAATCAACAACGAACTGACCGCCTCGTACTCCTACCTGGCCATGTCGGCGTACTGCGCCCGCCAGAATTTCTGGGGGAGCAGCACCTGGCTGCGAATCCAGAGCCAAGAGGAATACTCGCATGCGATGAAACTGCTCGACTTCATGCTCGATCGCAATGCCCAAGTGACGCTCAAGTCGCTCGGCGAACCCCGCTGCGAGTTCAAGGGCATTCTGGACATCTTTGAGTCGGCCATGAAGCAGGAGCAGGAAGTGAGTCGGCAGATCGAGGCTCTCTACGAACTGGCCTTCCAGGAGAAGAGTTTCGCGGCGCTGTCCGAGCTCCAGTGGTTCCTCACGGAGCAAGTGGAAGAGGAAAAGACCTGCCGAGAAATCCTCGCCAAGCTCACGATGGTCCACGAAGACCCCGCCGCGATGCTCGACCTCGACCGCGAGCTTGGCTCCCGGACGACTGAAGGGCCCGCAGCGGAGTAGCAGCCGCCCAGCGAGTCCTCAGGGGGCCCAATCGATGTCGCCTTCGAGGCCTCGACAGAAGGCCGCGAGAAGGTCGGCGGCGCGGTCGGCGTCGTCGAGCGCGATCAGTTCCACGGCCGAGTGCATGTAGCGATTCGGAATCCCTACGAGGCCCGTGGCGACGCCGGCACGGGTCATTTGCAGAGCATTCGCATCAGTGGGCGTGGCTCGGCCATTCGCGAGCAACTGGAAGGGGATTTCTTTCGCCTTGGCTGCGGCGACGAGGCGATCGACGACGTGGGGATTCATGTTCGGACCGCGTGCCACCGTCGGCCCCTTGCCGATGGCCACATCGCCTTCGCTCTTCTTGTCGATCGTGGGGCAGTCGGTGGCATGGGTCACGTCGACGGCGATCGCCACGTGCGGATCGACCCCGTGGGCGCTGGTCTTGGCCCCGCGCAGGCCGATCTCTTCCTGCACAGTCGACGCCACGAAGAGATGGCAGGGCAGGGGACCGGCGGCGATGGCGCGGCGAAACGCCTCGAGCACAACCCAGAGTCCGATCTTGTCGTCCATCGCCACACTGCAGGCCCGACCGTTGCGAAGCTCACGTGCCTCGAGCTCGAGCGTGATCGAGTCGCCGATGCGCACGACGCTTTCGCAGTCGGCCTTGTCGGTCGCACCGATGTCGATCCACAGATCCTTCATCTTCGGGACGACTTTTCGCTCGTCGTCGGTGAGCAGGTGGATCGGCTTGCGGCTCATGATGCCCGGCACCGGGCCTGAGGCCGTCCAGATGGTCACCCGGGCACCGATGAGCTGGATGGGATCCCAGCCACCGATCGGCTGCACCGAAACAAAACCGTCGGAGTCGATGTATTGGACGATGAGGCCGATCTGATCGCAATGGCCGGCAAGCAGCATCCGCGTGGTGCCCGCGCCAGCCTTCTTGCCGATGACGTTGCCGTGCGAGTCGGTGGTGATCGAATCGGCGATGCCTGCCAGGTAGTCACGCACGAGCCGTTGCACCGGCTGCTCGTAGCCCGAGGGGCTTGGGGTGCGAAGAAGGCTCCAGAGAAAATCGCGGGCGGCAGCGTCCATCAGGGAAAGGCACTCCAGCGGCGTCAGGGGGACAGTGTCGGCTTCAGAACCGATGGAGCCTCGGGGCTTGGACGGGAAGCGACCCCGTGGTTGTATGCCATTTTCATGGTTCCGTGCACGTGCGCGTCACGGAAGCATGCGAACCCTCAGGTTTCGAAACTCCACCGGAGCCCCCTCCGACTCGAGGCACAGGTAGCCGGTGCGCGGTTGGCAGTCGGTGCCCCCGGAGACTTCCTCGCCATTGACCCAGAGCCGAACCTCGCCGTTGATGGCACGGACGTAATAGTGGTTCCACTCGCCGCCCCCCTTCGTCAGGTTCTTCGAAGGAAAACTCCGCTTGCCGTCCGGGGCCACGGGAGGAAAGGGTTTCATCTTCGCGTTCTGGGTGGGGAACACGTCGCCATGGCAGGTGAACCAGTCGGCCTTTTTCTTGCTTTGCTGCTCGTACAGATCCGTGTAGCCCAGGTCGAGGACTTGGACCTCGATTCCCTCCGGCAACCGACCGTTGCCTTTCTCGAGCGCTTCGATCGATGACGGAGACGCCCAGAGAAACACTCCGGAGTTCCCGCCGCTTTTTAGGTGCCGCCACTCGACGACAAGTTCC
>CAZCHF010000020.1:0-13037 GCA_964498325.1 uncultured Candidatus Kuenenia sp. | reverse complement strand
TTCTTCGAGCGAATGACACCGACCGGGTTTCCCGTGCACGTGATCACGTCATCGCTCCAGGCCCACGTGCCGTCTTCGCAGTTGACGTTGACGAAGTCGGCCTGCGTCATCGGCCGCCAGCCCTCGCCAGTGCCATCGACCCAGGCTCGAGGCCGCGAAGGACCGTCGTCAGCCAAGGCCTGCGGCCACGCCAACACAGTCGCCGTGACGACTCCCCACACGCACGCCCTGCATCTCATGAATGGACCTTCTCTGGGAAATTGAATAGTGATCGACATCCGAGTGGCAATCCAAAGAATGGCCCCACTCCGGCGGTTGCTGGCGGCCTCCTCGCACGTTCACACGAGTTTTGTTCTCCCGGGGATGGCGTACGCCGGCGCCGGCAGCGACGTATCCCAAGTGAGGTCTTTTGGAAAAAGGTCGAGTTTGGATTCGTTGACGAGGAAGTCGAACGTCACCCGTTGCCCGGTGTATGCCGCCACGCGGCCGAGCACCGCCACCAGGGAACTGTCGGCCGTCTGCATGAGCTCGACGATCGGTCGACCCGCGCGGATCGAATCGACGAGATCCTTGTGCTCCCGACGGTAGGCGTCGGCGAGACTTCCCTTCTTGGCCCACACCTCTTGCCCCTTGCGATCCAGGATCCGCGAGCCACCGCTGGAACCCGCGATCAAGCACGTGCCCTCGGTGCCGTCAATCACATTGCCTATATCGCCGGTCGCCCCCGGAATCTGCCGGCACATGAATGACACCGTCCGTCGGCCCGGATACTCATACTCGATCGACATGCTGTCCCACATCTCGCTGTCGGCGGGCCGCGTGAACCGACCGCCTGATCCGAAGGCCGACACAGGGTTCGTCCCCATCACCCAGTTGATCGTGTCGAGGTTATGGACGGCCTGTTCGGCGATCTGGTCACCGCTGAGCCAGATGAAGTGCATCCAGTTGTTCATCTGATACTCGGCATCGCTCATGCCCTCTTGGCGAGGCCGATACCAGATGCCCCCGGAGCAATACCGGGTCGTGGCGGACACGATGTCGCCGATCGCTCCCTTGCGAATCTGCTCGACCGCCGCGATGTAATTGGACTGCCGACGGTACTGCGTGCCGGTGACGATCGCGAGTCCCTTTTCCACCGCTTTTGCGTGGGCCTCGAGGCAGATGCGGTAACCAGCCGGATCGACGCAGACGGGCTTCTCGGCGAAGACGTGCTTGCCGGCTTCGATGGCCTCGAGAATCATGCGCGGCCGAAAACCCGGCGACGTCGCGAGGAGCACGATGTCGACATGCGGGTCGTCGAGCACGTGCTTGTATCCATCGAGGCCGCCATGAACCGCGGTGTCGGGAATCGAGACCTTGTCCTCATGCCTCGCACTCAGCGACTTTCGAAGCGCCGCGCACTTCGAGGCGTACAGGTCCGCGGCAGCCACGACCTTGACGCTGCTGTTGACCGAGAGCGAGTCGTTGACGGCGCCCGTGCCCCGGCCGCCACACCCAACGATGCCGAGCCGAAGTTCTCGCTGTTCCTCGGCCGCCGTTAGCGAACCATGCACCATCAAGCCAGCAGTCAGCGAAGTCGTGGCGCTGGAACTCAGAAAAAACCGTCGATTTGTCTCTGGTGCAACGCTGCTCATGAGACAGAGCCCTCTCGATCTAGGTGTTCGGCCAGAATAGTAGTTAGGTACCACGCAAGGCAACGGTCGGCTCCATCCGCCGATGCGCGGCGACCTTCCTTTCGGCGTTTCGCGCGGCACGTTAGGATCGTGGACCGAGCAGACCGACGCCTCACTCCGCATTCCCTCCCCCAAATCCGGTCCCAGATGAACGAACCTGTCCGTGTCGGTGTTGTCGGCCTGGGTACGGTCGGTTCAGGGGTCGTGCGGCTGCTGACAGGCTCGGCGGACCACATCGCGCGGCAGGCGGGCCGACCGATCGTCATCGAACGGGCGGTGGTCCGCGACCTCTCGAAGCAACGTGGCCTTCCCTTGGCTGCGGAACGCGTCGCGACCGACATCAAGACCATTTCACGCGATCGGTCGATCACCATCGCCGCCCTCCTGGTCGGCGGCCTCGAGCCGGCGCGGTCGATGGCCATCGATCTCTTGGAGCATGGCAAAGACGTCGTGACGGCCAACAAGGCCCTCCTGGCCGAACACGGGCCGGAGCTTTTCGAGGTGGCTCGTCGCCACGGACGATCGATCGCGTACGAAGCGGCCGCGGCCGGTGGCATTCCCGTCGTCGCGGCCATCGGCCAATGCCTGGCCGCCAACCGCATCGAAAGCATCCGCGGCATTCTGAACGGCACGAGCAACTTCATCCTCTCCAAGATGGAAGAGGAGGGAGCCGACTACGCAACCGTGTTGAAGGCGGCCCAAGCTGCGGGCTACGCCGAAGCCGATCCCGCAATGGATGTCGACGGCACCGACGCGGCCCACAAGCTGGCGATCCTGTCGCACCTCGCCTTCGGAGTCTGGGTGCCGTGGACCGCCATTCCGCGCATCGGCATCGAGAAGATCGACCAAGGCCTCATGGCCTATGCCGACCAACTCGGCTACCGCATCCGGCTCATCGCGACGGCCGCGCGCGTGAACGGGCGGCTGGAAATGCGGGTCGCGCCCGCCCTCGTCAAGATCGGGACGCCGCTCGCCGAGACGCGCGGCGCCTACAACGCGGTCAGTGTCGTCGGAGACGCCGTCGGACGCCTCTTCTTTCACGGCCTTGGCGCCGGGCAGATGCCAACCGCTTCCGCGGTCGTCGCTGACATCATCGATACGGTCGTCGGCCGCGCGGCGATCACCTTTCAAACGACCGGTGTGCTCGCGACCGACGGCGACACGCCGCGCGTGACTGGTGTCGAGATGCCCCAGCGGCATTTCCTGAGGATTCCCGTCGTCGACCGCCCGGGCGTGATGTCGGAAGTCTCGGGTGTGCTGGGGCGGCACGGTGTGTCGATCGCCTCGCTCATCCAGCACGAAACCGGCACGGGCGGCCCCGTGTTCCTCGTCATCATGACACACCACTGCCCGCCACTGAACGTGGCCGACGCGCTCGCTGAAATCGGCAAGTCGCCATCGGTGCTCGGGGCATGCGACTGCCTGCCCGTGCTCGATGACTGGCGGCCGGCCGCCAGGACCCCGGAAGCCTGAGACCCATGAAGTACGCGATCATCATTCCGGATGGTGCGGCTGACGAACCACAAGCCTCGCTGGGCGGCAAGACGCCGCTCGAGGCGGCCCGCACACCTGCGATGGACGCGCTGGCCGCCCGCGGTCGCGTCGGGCTCACCAACCACGTTCCCGACTCGCTGCCGCCAGGATCGGAAGTCGCCTGCATGAGTCTCATGGGCTACGACCCGCTCGTGTTCTTCACGGGCAGGGCACCGCTCGAGGCCGCGGCCCAGGGCATCGTGCTCGGGTCCTGCGACACCGCGGTGCGATGCAACCTGGTCACCATCCAGGATCGCACGATGGAGGATTTCACGGCCGGGCATGTCTCGACCGAGGAAGCCACCGAGTTGCTCGCAGCCTGCCAGCAAGGCCTCGTCGCCGATTTTCCCGCGCTCTCCGCAGCCTGGACGTTTACGCCCGGTGTCAGCTACCGCAACCTTCTGATCTACCGCGGCGCGGGCACCTGTGCGGCCCAAGCTGCCGCGGATCCGGCCGGCGGCTCGCCGCTCGGCGCCGACCTCCGCACCACGCCACCCCACGACCTCATGGACAAGCCGGTGGTTGACTCGTTTCCTCGTGGCACCGGCAGCCGACTCCTCACGGAGATCATGGCGAAGAGCGCGTCTTGGCTGGCCGATCACCCCGTGAATCGCAAGCGCGTCGCCGCCGGGAAGCGCCCCGCGACGCATGTCTGGCTTTGGGGTGCCGGCCGGGCCCCCGCTTTCGAACCGTTTGATGCCAAGTATGGGTGCACCGGAACGATGATCACCGCCGTCGACCTCCTGCGCGGCCTGGCATCGCTCGCCGGCTGGAAGCGGCGCGAGGTGGCCGGCGCGACTGGCTATCTCGACACCGACTATGCCGCCAAAGGACGGGCAGCGATCGACGAGTTTTCGAGTGCAGATCTCGTCTGTGTGCATGTCGAGGCCCCGGACGAGGCAAGCCACCAGGGGGACGCGGCCGCGAAGGTCAAAGCCATCGAGGAGATCGACGCCAAGATCGTGGCACCGCTTGCCGCCCATCTCGCGACGCTCGGCGCGCACAGGATTCTTGTCTGCCCAGACCACCCGACGTTCATCGCCACGAAAACCCATTCCCGAGGGGCGGTGCCGTTCGTGATGGCCGGCGGCGGCATCGGGCCGAATGGTCAGACCGCGTACCACGAGGGGACCGCGTCGGCGGCCGGTGACCGGATCGAGCCGGGCTGGACGCTCATGGGCACGTTTCTGAGAAAGTAAAGGACCTCATTCAATGGCACTGGTCGTCCAAAAATTCGGCGGCACGAGCGTGGCTGATCCCGAAAAGATCAAGGCCGCGGCAGCCAAGGCGATTCGCCGGCACCAGGCGGGAGACCGCGTCGTGGTCGTCGTGAGCGCGATGGGGCACCAGACCGACCACCTCGTCGATCTCGCCAAGCAGATCACGGACCGGCCGAGCGCCCGCGAGATGGACATGCTGCTCTCGACGGGGGAGCAGGTGAGCGTGGCCCTCTTCGCGATGGCGATTCAGGCGGCTGGGCACGAGGCGGTGAGCCTCACCGGCGCCCAAATCGGCATCCGGACAGACTCCCGCCATACGAAGGCGCGGATCAAGTCGATCCACACGGAGCAGCTCACGCGGCTCCTGGAGAGCGGCGCGATCGTGATCGCCGCCGGCTTTCAGGGCATCGACCAGCTCGGCAATATCACCACGCTCGGCCGGGGCGGGTCTGACACGACCGCCGTCGCCCTCGCCGCGGTCCTCGGCGCCGATCTCTGCGAGATCTACACCGACGTCGACGGCATCTACACCACCGATCCTCGGATGCTGCCCGCGGCCCGGCGGCTTTCGTCGATCGCCTACGACGAGATGCTCGAGCTCGCGAGCCTGGGGGCGGGCGTCATGCATTCGCGATCGATCGAGTTCGCCAAGAAGTTCGGCGTGCCGGTTTGCGTGCGGTCGAGCTTCAAAGACATACCGGGCACGATGATCCTGCCGGCCGACCGGGCCAAGCCGCGACCGGCCAGTGGCGTGGCCCTCGCTCGCGACGAGGCGCGGATCACGATCGAGAACGTGCCTGATCAGCCGGGTTCGAGCCATACGCTTTTCTCGGCACTTGCCGAGGCGGGCCTGGCCGTCGACATGATCGTTCAGAACCTCGGCCAGGACGGCCGAGCCGACATTTCGTTCACCGTGCCAAGTGACGACCTCGTGCAGGCGATTGACGTCACCAAGCGTGTCGCGGCGTCACTCGGCGCGACCGGCGTGTCGCACGACGACGGCGTCGCAAAGGTGTCCGCGGTCGGCGTGGGCATGATTCACGCGGAGGGTGTCGCGGGCCGGATGTTCAAGGCGCTCGCGGACGCCAAGATCAACGTGCGAATGATCACGACGAGCGAGATCAAGATTTCGGCCCTCGTGGGCCGTGACGACGCGAATGCCGCCGTCGCCGCCGTGCATGCCGCCTTCGGGCTCGAGACACCGACGCCCGGTGAAGCCGCCGGCCCCGATGGCCCGGAGCCGAAACCGAGCCCGCTCGAGGTCGTCCGTCGACTCGAAGGCATGGAAGACCTGGCGATCGAGGACTGCATCCTCGACTCATCGCAGGCGCTCGTCACGCTCGTCGATCTCCCCGACACACCCGGCGTCGCTGCCGAGGTGTTTGCCGAAGTCGGGCAGGCAGGCTTGCTTGTCGACATGATCGTGCAGAGCCATCCGCGGGATGGACGTGCCGAGATTTCGTTCACCGTTCCGGCCGGTGACGCAGCCCGCGCGGCTGACGTGGCCCGCACGATTGCCAAGGCTCGGGGTGCGAAGGTGGCCGACGTGCCGCACGTCGCCAAGCTTTCGATCACCGGCGTCGGCATCCGCAGTCACGCCGGCGTGGCTGACCGTCTCTTTGCCCCGCTTGCCGAGGCTGGGATCAACATCGATCTTGTCAGCACCAGCGAGGTGCGGCTCAACGTCATCGTCGCCGCCGAGCATGGCGAACGCTCGCTCGCCGTGTTGCGGAAGGCCTTCGGTCTCCCCGCAACTACGGGCCGCGAGCAGGCGCCTACTCCTGCATGACGTTCGCCTTGATCGTCGAGGCGTGGCCCTCGTCGGCCTCGATACGCCACGCCGGGAAAGGGTCTTCGATCTCGGCCCAGGCGTCTGGTCCCAGGTCGATTTCGGCTTCTGAGAGGCAGCAACCGTCGAGTTGCTCGAGAAGATCCGGAGCCAAGTTCGCGCCGATTATGACGAGCTCCTGACGGCGGTCGCCCCAAGGCTCTTCCCAGATCGCCCCGACTTCCTCCAAGTCGAGATCCTCCGGCCAATCGGAATCGTCGGCGCTGGCCAGCCACTTCCCGCCCGGGTCGAGGCCTGAAACAACACCGGCACTCGACCAGACGGCGGCCCAGTCGTGCCGCGTGGCCAGCCACAGAAACCCTTTGGAACGAATGACGCCCTTGAATGCGGGCCCCGTGATCAGATCCCAGAATCGCTTGGGATGCAGCGGCCGGCGGGCGTGAAAGGCGACGCTCGAAATGCCGTACTCCTCGGTTTCGGGCACATGCGTGCCGGGAGCCTCGGCCAGCCAGCCGGGATGTGCGGCGGCATGGTTCATGTCGAAAAGTCCTGTGTCGAGCACGGCGTCCAGCGGCACCTTTCCATGGACCGCCTCGATGATCCTGGCCGTCGGGTTGAGCTTGGCGAGGATGGCACGCAGGTAGGCGAGATCATCGGCCTCGACCAGATCCGCCTTGGAAATCACGAGCACATTGGCAAACTCGACCTGATCCACCAGGAGCTGAACGATGTCTCGTGCGTCGTCGTCATTCAGTCCGATCCCCCGATCACGCAGTTCGTCACGAGAGCAATAGTCGTCGATGAAATTCTTGGCATCGACGACCGTCACGAGGGTGTCGAGCCTTGCCAGACTCGACAGGCTCTCCCCCTGCTCATCGGCAAACGTGAAGGTTTCGGCGACTGGCAGCGGCTCCGAGATCCCGGTGCTTTCGACCAGCAGATAATCGAACCGCCCTTCGCGGGCAAGGCGTGCAACCTCCTCGAGAAGATCCTCCCGGAGGGTGCAGCAGATGCAGCCGTTCGACATCTCCACGAGCTTCTCCTCGGTGCGGCTGAGTCGTGGCGCGGCCGAGCCCCTGGGACCACCGCCGACCAGCTGGACGTCGATATTCACTTCGCTCATGTCGTTGACGATCACCGCAACGCGACGCCCGTCACGATTGGCGAGCACGTGATTCAAGAGCGTGGTCTTTCCGGCACCTAGGAAACCCGAGAGGACGGTCACCGGCAGCCGCAGATCAGCGGGGCGGTCGGATGGAGAACCAAAATCGGACATCGCGAAGGCTCCGGAGTGCGTGGACGACACGCACGGCACCTTAGCCTATATGCAATACATTTGCACGTACGGGCAAACGGATCCGCGGCCGGTGCCATGAACGCGTTGGTGCGTGCAGACGATCACGACTTGGTCTCTGTCCCGCCTAGCGGAATCGCGGCAATCGTGGTGTAGCGGTTCGTGTCACTGCCGGGATTGGACCGCATCAGTTCGACCGATTCGATCGGCAACGGACCGAAGAGGGCGTCGGCCTGTTCGGCCAGAATCGATGCGAGCGAGTCCGGCGGCCGACCGTGGATCCGGGCGAGCGTGGCATGCGGCTGAAAGGCGCGTGACTCCGCGGGATAGCCGAGGGGCTGGCAGACGGCTTCGCACACGCGTGCGATGTCCGTCAGCAAGACAGAAGGCTCGATGCCAGCCCAGACCACGCGCGGCCGTTGGATGGATGGAAATACCCCGACGCCTCGAATCGTCGCCTGGTGGCGGATTCGGGCGGCAAGAGGCACTCGCAGCCGGTCGATGATCGCGGCGACGTGTTCCACCGGGGTGGTCCCAAGAAACTTGAGCGTGACATGGATCCCATCGGGATTCACCCCACGGACGCTGCGTCCCAAATGGTCCAATGCACGAATCAAGCCGACCAGTTGGCGATGGGCGGGGACGCGGATAGCGAGGAAACAGCGAAGGGATGGCGGCACGGCATCCTCCTGCGCGTCCAGTACCTCTCCCTGCACCAGACGTGCGATGTGATTGGACTGGCGGAGTTGGGAGCCTCGGCGGGACTAGGAACGGCCGCGTCCGTCCTGCGAGCATACCCTCGCATTCGCACCGTCGCGGCGGAGATGCCATACCGGCTGATCGTCGCCGTTGCCGTGCTCATGACGGGTTGCAAGGCCTTGCACCTCGAACCGCGGGCAGCGTAGCCTTACGTTCGTCAGGGGCATCGGGGAGCAAAAAATCATGGCCAGATGGCAAACGTCGCGTGCTGCGCGCGGGCGGGTGAAATCGGCCGTGTTCCGTGGGAACGTCGAGCACCTCGAGCCGCGGACGGTCATGACCGCCGATGCCCACATGGCCGTCGGCATGAACCTCGAGAACGTCGTCGACTGGTCGCCCGCCTGGACGTTCACCGACGCGTTCAAGGCCTCGCGACCCTGGATCTCGCACGCTTTCAACACGGCCACGTGGGCGACGTCATGGGACGAGCGCGACGCGCCGCCGCTGGCCCTGGACGCTGACGGCAACGTAACGCGACTCCTAACCTGGACGAACGCGAGTGGCCAGACGATGCAGCAGCGGGCCGGCACGCTCATGTTTCGCGGGGTTGGCGGAGGCTATGCCGCCGGGACGTACCACGCCGAATGGGACGGCGAGGGCACCGTGACCTTCGGTTTCGATGCCCGCGTGACCGCCGCGGGCAAGACACCAGCCGGGCGATCGTTCGCCGAACTGGCTGTGACGCCCAGCGACCACGGCATCTACGTGGTGATCGAGGCCACGAATCCTGAGAACCCCGTGCGCAATATCAACGTCTGGATGCCCGACTGGCAGGGTCAACGATTCGTCGGCCAGCGCTGGCAACCCGGGGCCGCAGGCTCACCGTTCCATCCACTGTTCCTCGAGCGTCTGGCGCCCTTCCACACGATCCGCTTCATGGGCATGCAGGAGACCAACACCTCCGACATCGTCACATGGGGCGATCGTCGCGACGCCTCCGACATCCGCCAGGGCTCCGGCCCTCAGGGGACTGGAAGCGAGCCCGTCGTCAACGGCATGTCGGTCGAATACATGGTGCAACTCGCCAACGACCTCGATGCCAACCCGTGGTTCAACATGCCGCACCAGGCCGAAGATACGTATGTGCGGAACTTCGCCACGTATGTCCGCGATCACCTCGAGCCGGGACGCAAGGCCTACGTGGAGTGGGCCAACGAGGTGTGGAATTTTGGCTGGGGTTTTGAAGCGTCCCACTGGGTTGCTGCAAAGGCGGCTGCAGAAAACCTGGATCCCGACTACGGACAGTGGATCGTGGCCGGCCGTGAGGCCAAGCGAGACATGGATATCTGGACAAGCGTGTTCGCCGGCCAGACCGACCGGCTCGTGCGCGTGGCCGCGGGCTGGGCCGCCGTCGATTGGGTGACTGGCCAGGTCGCCGAAGCCATGCAGGGCTCGTTCGACGCGATCGCCATCGCCCCCTACATCACGCCGACTGACCAGCAGCGCGCCGGCTACTCCGCCTCGACGACCGTGGAGCAAGTCCTCGCCGACACCCGCACGAACATCGCCACGAGCGTGCAGTGGACCGCCAACCATGAACGGCTCGCGCAGCAGTGGAGCACGCGGCTCAGCCGCCCCATCCAACTCGTCGCGTACGAAGGGGGCCACCATCTCGACGGCCGCGGGGGGACCTACCAAGGGGCGTTCTATGCGGCATCCAATGATCCACGGATGGGCGAGATCTACCGCGACTACCTGAAGGGGCTCGACGCCGCCGGCATGGATCTCTTCATGGATTTTCAGTTCACTGGTCAGGCAGGGGCGACCCCATGGGGCGATTTCGCCAAGCTTCATCGCATGGACGAGCCGCTCACGACGGCCCATCGTTACGCGGCCGTCGTGGCAGCCGCTGACGGATCACTCTGGGGGAGTGTGCCGGCTCCTCCGCCACCGCCTCCGACCGTGTCGATCGGCGATGCGATGGTGATGGAAGGCAACATAGGCAGGCGGTGGATGACCTTCACGCTCACGCTGTCAGCGGCCCCGATGCAGCCGGTGACCGTGAACTGGGCCACAGTCAACGGCACGGCTCTCGCTGGGCGTGACTACGTACGTTCCCTCGGCAAGGCGACCTTTGCGGCCGGACAGACGTCGCAAACCCTCAGGGTGGCCGTGATCGGCGACCGGATTCGCGAAGCGAACGAAACCTTCCGCGTTCGACTCTCTCAGCCGGTGAATGCGACACTTTCGGACACGGCCTGGAGGGCCGTCGGCCGTATCCTCGACGACGACACGGCGGCCAATCGGGCTGCTGCCCTTCGAATCCTCGCCGCCGCAGCCGCGTCGGCTGAATCGCAAACCAAACGCTGACGAGAGCTATCCGAGGACGTTGTCCAAAACTTCTTCGGAGACGTAGATCGGAAGGTTGGGCTCGCAGGTGACGGCGACGGCGATCGCGTCCGAAGGGCGAGCGTCGATCTCGATCACTTCGCCATCCTTGAGCACGCGGATGACGGCGTAGTAGGTGTGGTCCTTGATCTCCGAGATGACCACGTCTTGAAACTCGCCGCCGAGCATCTCGACGGTGGCCACGAGCAGGTCGTGGGTGAGCGGGCGCGGAGCCTGCTGGTGCTTCACGCGGCGATCGATGCTCGTGGCCTCGAAGAGGCCGATGAGGATCGGAAAGGTCCGATCCCCGTCGACTTCCTTGAGATACACCACCTGCTGGTCGTTGATCTCGCTGATGATGATCCGCGAGAGCTCCATCTGAACGCTCATCAAATCGACTCCTGATCGGGAGACGGTCCGACGCGCCCGCCCCGGCGGCGTCGGACCAACGGCATCAGTCTACATGAGTGCAAGCCCGGACAGCAGGTACCTGGCGAAGACTCCCGGAAGTGCCCTTGGACGTCTTATCGATTAGTACGGGGCCGTGGCGTGCCGTAGCAACGACTCGAGCCCCGCCTCCATCGTTTTGACCACCTGCTCACGGTCGCCGATGCCGTGCTTCGAGGCCAACGCCGCCACATCGTGGTAACCCGCCCATACGGTTCCGTCGGCTTCTTCCCACACGACCACCCGGAGTGGCAGGTCGAGGGCTATGCTCCGGCGACTCTGCATGAGTTTGGTCCCTACCGCTGGGTTGCCGAAGAGAAGCACCTCGGTCGGCGGCAGCTCCAGGCCCTTCTGAGTGGCCGCTGCCGCATGGTCAACACGAGCGACGACGTTCACTCCTCGGGCTTTGACCAAGCCCTCCAGCCGATCCACCGTCGCTGCCACGGAGTAGCAACTCTCGCGGCAGGTCATCACTTGCGGGCCAACCGGTGGGCCGAGTCGCCGATTGAAAGCGCCCGCAATCCGTCGTGCGAGCCCGGAGAGATCGACCCCTTCCTTGTTGGCGCACAGCGTCACGCACAGCAATTCAGACTTGTCGGTGAATCGCGACAGATAGCAGGAGAACCCAGGCACGTTCCCCTGAATATCCATCAGCCCGGGGTGCCTGGGGAATCGCCACCCGCAATGCGCCGGTGCCACGCTGCCGTCGGCAAGGACGATCGAGCGGTACAAGAACTCGCGGTTCTCTTTTTTGCTTACCAGCAATTCGCCGGCGAGCCCCATGTCCCACAGGCTGATGTCCTCCGCCGAGGCCAGCAGTGCCCCGTTCGCGAACAAGGCGCCTTGCCTGCTTCGCTTCACCGGCAGCACCTTCCCGTCGCGCTCCGCGTACCCTGTCGCAGTTTCCGTCGGATTGATCAAAGCCGGCTCGCGCAGAAAATCCTTGTGCTTGAATCCGTTCTTTTCAACCTCCTCCTGCTTGACTCGCGGCAAGTCCGACGCAAAAAGCGTGTTCGCAAGTCCCAGCCGCTCGATCTGATTCTTCGTGACGAATTCCTCATAGCTGATTCCGCTGGCTGCTTCCACGACGAGCCCCAGCAGAAAGAAGTCGGTCGCACTGTTCGCGACCGCCGTTCCAGTCTTGAACTCGAGCGGCTTGTCTTCCACGAGGGCAATGATCTCAGCCGGCGCATATTCCCGCGAAGCGTCAAAGCCCGGCTGCTTTGTATAGTCGGGAAGGCCTGAAGCATGGGCCATCAACTGCCGCACTGGAATTTCGCTCCATGTGGCGGGCAGTCCCGCTACGTGCTTTCCGACGGCGTCGTCGACGCTGAGCTTTTCCGCCTCGACCAACTGCATGATCGCAACCGCCGTATAGGCCTGCGTCATCTGCCCAATGTTCCACAACGTCTTCGGCGAAGCGAGCAGCTGCTTCTCCACATCCGACACGCCGTACCCGACGACCCTCGGTATGTACGGGGCCTGCACAATCGCCAGCGTCATCCCGGGAATGCGGTGCGCGTCCATGAATTCAGCGACCATCGCATCGACGGACGCGCCCTCGAACTCGACGCGTGGATTTCCTCGCTCGGCGACAGCGACGGGCGACGAAGCGAGCATGATTCCTCCCATGAAGCACACGTGGAGAAGAGTGGTCACGAAACCAGAGGCGAAACGGACCATGGCATTTTCTTGAGGGGGCTAGGGAGGTTCACGCACCGCCCCCGAAGCATACCCGACGCCTCGTGCGAATCGACGGGCTCAAGGACGTCGTATCCCCCACGATTTTGACTTCGACTTAGGAGTCCGTTTCTTGCTACACATCTGTCGCCTGCCTCACCATCTCGCGTACAGGCTTCACGATGGTTTCGCTCGACCGCACACAACTCGGGTCATGGTGCCTCGCCATCACCCTGCTCGCGTCGCCCAGGTTTGCTCTGGCAGCCGAGTCAGGGGAACCGATCCAGGAGGCCGCTCCCGCAATGGCCTTGCCC
>CAZCHF010000019.1:41213-65201 GCA_964498325.1 uncultured Candidatus Kuenenia sp. | reverse complement strand
GACCGGTGATGGCCCGCTCAACGACGATTTCCAAACTGCCCCACGTCGTGGCGTGGCCCGGCGACGGCGGTCCGTTCGTCACGCTGCCCGCCGTGTACACGGAAGACCCCGCACGACCGGGCCTGACGCACTCGAACCTCGGCATGTACCGTGTGCAACTCGCGGGGAACGCCTATCTGCGCGATCGCGAAATCGGCCTTCATTATCAGATCCACCGCGGCATCGGCCTCCACCACGCCGCGGCGCTCGCCCGTGGCGAGCCCTTGAAGGTTTCCATTTTCGTCGGTGGCTCGCCTGCGATGGCTGTCGCCGCCATGATGCCCTTGCCCGAAGGCCTCTCCGAGATTCCATTCGCCGGCGTGTTGGCCGGTCATCGCATCCCGATGATTCGCCGCCCCGGTCGGCCCGCGATCTATGCCGATGCCGATTTCGTGATCGAAGGCACCGTCCATCCGGGTGAGACAAAACCCGAGGGCCCGTTTGGCGACCACATCGGCTACTACGCCCGCAAGCACGAGTTTCCGCTCATGCGCGTCGAGAACGTCTGGCACCGAGAGGGCGCGATCTGGCCGATCACGGTCGTGGGCCGGCCGCCCCAAGAAGACACGCTGTTTGGGTGGCTCGTGCACGAGCTGACGGGCCCTGTGATCCCGACGGTCCTCCCGGGCGTAACGAGCGTGCATGCCGTCGACGCCTCGGGCGTTCACCCCCTGTTGCTCGCCGTCGGCACCGAGCGCTACATGCCGTGGAAGCGATCCGATCGGCCCGCCGAGCTCCTCACCCAGGCCTCGGCCATCCTTGGCCAAGGGCAGCTCTCGCTCGCCAAGTATGTCTTCATCGTCAATGGCACCGACTGCCCCGGGCTCGATGCTCACGACATTCGCCCGTTTCTTGCCGCCCTTCTTGCCCGGGTGAACTGGCAACGCGATTGCCACTTTCAGACCGAGACGACGATCGACACGCTCGACTACACCGGGAGCGGTTTCAATGTGGGTTCGAAGCTCGTCGTCGCCGCGAGGGGGCCGGCGATTCGCGATCTGCCCTCCGAATTGCCTGCGGGCATCACGCTCCCCGACGGTTTTTCCAATCCGCGGATCGCAGTGCCCGGGGTTGTCGTCGTCAACGGCCCCCGTGTTGAACCACGGCCGCAGCTCGACTCACCGAACGACGCAGCCATCTGGGAACCGGTCACCGAAGCACGCTGGACGACCGACATCGACCGGCTCTGCGCTGCGATCGGCCCCCATCACGCCTTGCGCTCGTTTCCCCTCGTGGTCATCGTGGACGATGCGGCTTTCGCGGCAGCGTCACTCGAGAATTTCCTGTGGGTCACGTTCACCCGCTCGAACCCGGCGGTCGACGTGCATGGCGTCGAGGCGACGACCCGTCACAAACATTGGGGCTGCCACGGGCCGCTCGTGATCGACGCCCGGCTCAAGCCGCATCACGCTCCACCGGTCGAAGAAGACCCCGCCGTCACCGCGGCCGTCGACGCCCTTTGCTGCACCGGTGGCCCGCTGGCCGGCCTGGGGCTATGAGACTAAACGGTCCCATGCGGGAGCACGACGAACGCGAGGATCACGAAGTAGTGGCAGGTGCTCCCACCCAGTACGAAGAGGTGCCATGCCGCATGGAAATAGCGCACCCGGTGATCAAGCACGAGAAAGACCACCCCGACCGTATAGAGCACGCCACCGACGGCTAACCACGCGATGCACTCGAGCGGCACCCATGGCATGAGAATCATCGCCGGGAGCCAGCCGAGAGCCACGTAGGGGAGCGGCGAGAACGTGTGGTCGACGCGATGCTGCACGAGCACCTTCGAGGCGAAGCCGAGCAGCGCCGCTCCCCACAAGAGGACGAGCACGGGCATGGTCCATGCGGCGGGGAGATAGGCCACGAGGAAGGGCGTGTAGGTGCCGATGATCAAAAGGAAAATGACGCCCTGATCCCAGACCGTGAGGACGTACTTCCAATCCGGCCGCCGGACACCGTGCGAGAGCGACGACGCGGCATACGTCGCCACGAGCGTGAGGGCGTAGAGTCCGCACGCTAGCACGACTGCCTGCCGGGAGCAGATCGAGAACAATGCGATCGCCCCAGCCAGGCTGAGCACCACTCCGAGTCCGTGCGTGAGCGCGTTGGCAAACTCTTCGTTTCCGTCGCGGGGCAGACGAGGACCGGTGGGGTGCATGGGTTTGATGGAACGAGGGATGCACGCCCGCGAACACGCCCCAGCGAAGGTCAGCACTCCGCGAGCCAAACAAGCCGGACGCTGGTCAGGCTGTGATGGCCGAGACGCGGATCTTCGTCGAGAGCGCCCGGTGACCCGTGCGGCGGCGGTAGTTCTTCCGACGCTTGAACTTCTGAACGTAGAACTTGTCACCCTGAACGAGACCGAGCACCTCGGCCTTGACACTGGCGCCCTTCACCTTCGGCTTGCCGAGGCTGAGCTTGCCCGCCTTGCTGACGGCGAGCACGTCGTCGAACACGACCTCACTGCCGGCTGGCAGATGACGGAAATCGATCTCGAGCTCCTGCCCCTCCATCACGCGGTACTGGCGGCCACCGTCGACGATGACGGCATAGGAGTGACCGGCACCGGTCATGCTGGAGGACGTTGAGGCGGTAGCAGCGGACATGGCAGATCAGTGGAGGTTCGGGGGAAGGAAATTGAGCCCTGTAGGGTAGCCAAGCGGCCGCCGCGGGTCGAGTGGACCCTCGTTTTCCCGCACGATAGCAGCCGGGCGTCTCAGCCGACTTCCCAGCCAGAGCGGTAGGCCTTGCGAACCAGGGCGTCTGCCTCAGGCGAGTTGGTCACCTTCACGGCAGCCGCGTCCCACTCGATCCGCTTGCCGGCGCGGTAGGCCACGCTGCCCAAGAGGACTGCTTCCGACAGGAGACCGGAGTACCCAAAATTGCAGGTGGTGGGGGTGCCCTCGCGACAGGCCTGGATCCACTCTGCGTAGTGGCCGATCGACTTCGGGATCGTCTGCGGCGGCGGCTGAAAGCCGACGAACTTTTCTTGTGGGAAGAGCCGGTACGAGGTGTAGTCGGCGAACATCATGCCGTCCCTGCCGACGAACATGACACCACTCCCTGGCACCCGCTGCCCCTTCACCTCCTTGGGCGTCATCGAACCGTCGTACCAGGTGAACTTGACCGCGGGCATGTCGCCCCGAGCTGGAAAGTCGTAGCGAACGACGAGGCCAAGCGGGCATGTCTCTTTGTGGACCGGCGGCCCTTCGGCCTCACACGCCGTGGGCGACCCGAGGTCAAGCGCCCAAAACGGCAGGTCCATGTAGTGGCAGCCCATGTCGCCGAGCGTGCCGTTCCCAAAGTCCCACCACCGCCGCCACTGGGCCGGATGGTAACGGCCTGGCACGAATGGCCGCACGGGCGCGGGCCCGAGCCAGAGATCCCAGTGGAGCGATTTCGGCGGCTCTTCACCCCCCTCAGGTCGCTCGCCACCGCCCCAGTTCTTGCCGACCCACACATGCACTTCGTCCACCGGTCCGATCGCACCGGAGCGAATGACCTCTACGACACGACGGTAATTGTCGCTGGCATGGATTTGCGTCCCCATCTGCGTGGCGATGCCGGCTTTCTTCGCCTCGTCCGTCAAGACTCGCGCCTCGGCCACCGTGTGAGCAAGCGGCTTCTCGCAGTAGACATGCATCCCCTTGCGGATGGCTCGGATCGACGCGGGGGCGTGATGGTGGTCAGCCGTGCTCACCACGACCGCATCGACCTTCCCTGCTTCCTTGTCGATGAGCTCACGGTAGTCGTGGTAGACACGCACGTCGGCAAACCGTGGCGGCTTCTGTTTTCCGGGCTCGCCCGTGGGTTTCGTGAGGCGATCGAGGTACGTGTCGTCGATGTCACAAAGGGCCACGATCGTCTGCCCTGCCACGCCACTCACCCCGCTGATGTTGTCGGCCGCGCGGTTGGCCACGCCGATGCACGCTACTTGCAGCGTGTCATTGGCGGCGAGCGACGGCCGGGCGGAAAGGCTCGTGAAGACCCCTGCCGAGAGACCAGCGGTTCCGAGTGAAAGCGACTTGATCGCAGTACGTCGACTGACGCGGCGGGCAGCGGTAGGACGTGTGGGCATGCCGAGGAACTCCATGGGGCACGTGAGACACGGGCGGTATCGCGCCGCCAATTCCCGGATGGTATCCTCCGAGGCGAGTGCGGCCTAGCCGCGGCATCCTCTCGCCCCGCTCCCCACAGGTTTCGCATGCGAACCTCTCTGCCCGTTCTCGCCCTCCATGTCATCGGCTTCGCCACGCTCTTCGCCGAGGCAGCGCCCCCATCCCCTGCCGCGCTTGAAGCTGCCGGCGCAACCGTGAAGACAGATGCTTCTGGCAAGATCGTGGAGGTTCGTTTCCGCGGTTCAGCCGTGGGCGCCGCGATCCTCCAGACACTTCCGGAACTGCCCTCGCTCACGAGCGTCGTCGTCGCCGGCACCGACGTGAACGATGAGGCCCTCGCATCCCTTGGCACGATCGCCACGCTCAAGAACCTCGATCTGCGCGACTGTCCGATCTCGAACGCCGGCCTCGCCCATCTCGTGAACCTGAAGCACCTCGCTGCCCTCCGGCTCTCGGGAAAGAACGGCAAAACCGTCGTGGACGACGCGGGCATGGTTCACGTCGCCAAGCTCACCACGCTCCGCGCCCTCATGCTCGATTATCTCTGGGTGAGCGAGGTCGGCCTCGAAACACTGGCCCCGCTCCAGAAACTCGAGGACCTCACGCTCGCCCAAACGCTGGTGAGCGACGACGCGCTCCCCGTCATCGCGCGATTCCCGGCCCTTGAGCGGCTGCGGATCGCCAAGACGACCGTCACGGCCGCCGGCCTCGCCTCGCTCGAGAAGTTGCCGAAGCTCGCGGACCTCGACGTGAGCGAATGCGTCTCCATCGATGACGCGGCCCTCGAGCCGATCGGGAAGGTGACATCGCTCGAGCGGCTGAACCTCTGGCGGGTTCCGATCGGCGACGCCGGGGTGACTCACCTTGCCACGCTCACGAATCTTCGGTGGCTGAACCTCGACAACACCCAGCTCACCGATGCAGGCCTCGAAGCCCTCGCCGGCATGACGAAGCTGGAATATCTCCACGTCGGCTCGACCGCCGTGAGCAACGACGGCCTCGACCGACTCGCCGCGATTCCGTCGCTCCGTGAGATCTATCTCACACGGACATCGGTCGACGCCGCTGGCGCGGCAGGCCTCCAGAAACAGCTTCCGAAAGCGAAAATCGTCGTCGAATACGGCAGCGAGTGACGTCGCTTACTCGGTCGGCAGTTCGGTCACGACCGGCCAGCCCGGGAACTGCTGGAGCTTGCCGTCGGCGCCCTTCGCGGGAAACCGTGGCCAGCACTCAAACGTGAGCGTGCCCGGCATAGCGTTGCCCGTGCCCTGTTTCGCAAACTCCCAGCGGGCGATCCCGTAGCCATCGCCCCGCTGTTTCTCGTCCTTGATATCGGGTGGATTCGCGTAGGCGATCATCGTGATCTTGTTGCCGAGACCGTCTTCGTAGTCCCCGGTCCATGGGAGCGGACTCCCGGGCACGGGGTTAGGACCAGGCTTCTCGTCGAGCGGATGCCACCAGCGGCCATAGATCGTGTTCACGAGAGCGGGGGCGGTAAAAGCCCAAGGCCCATCACGATACTCGTCGATCCCATGCTTGACGACGACGGCCAGATGCTGATCGCCGCAAAGGTGCGAAGCCTTGGCCGTTTTCAAGATTCGGAGTGCAGCGTTTCGCCCGGCCTGCGGCCAGCCATTGCAGTCGAGGTCGGCGAGGAGCCGATTGTCGGGGTTGCCGTGAAGATGGACGGCGCCGCAGAAGGCCGTCTGCGAGAGCACACTCTTCGCCCGCACGCCTTCCCAATCATCGGCCCACCGCGAAAGCCAATCGAGTTGCCGCTTTCCAAGGAGCTCGAGCCCGGGCAGGTCGATGGCGGCGCGGTCGTGCGAAGGATCGACGATGTGATCGGGGCGTGGGCCCATCTTTGGAATCCTGCCGAACGGACCGGTCTTGAACTTGCGGTCTTCGAGGATCGCAAAGTCGACGCCGCCGAGGACGAGCCGCGTGAAATAGACGGTGATCCCCTGCTGCACCGGCTCAGGGTCGACCGGGTCGGGCAGGTGCCAGGTCTGCTGCCGCTGCACCATGTTTACGTACGACGGCGGAAAGAAGTAGCCGCCGTCATCCCCTGCCGGACGCTCCGACTTTTTACCGCTTGCGCCCCACAGATTTGGGTGGCCCACGTCATGGTCGTCGGGAATCGTCACGGTCGGCCGATCCCGCATCACGTCGCGAAACTGGAGACCAAACTCGAGCCACCCGACAGTGTGTTCGGTATGGCGGTAGGTCTGGTCGCCGGCGAAGAACAGCAGGTCAGGATCGGCCGCCCGCAGCCCGTCGACGAGCTCCTGACGCTCGCCGGGAGTGCGCGAGGAGTTGCATGACAGGACGGCCACCGTGATGCGATCGCTGCCGGCCGGGTCAGCCCGGACGAGGCCTTCGAAGATCGCTGTCGCACCGTGTCGCACACGATACGGCACGGCCTGCGTCGAATCCCAATCGTCCACGCGAAAGTGCACGTCCCAGCCCGGGTAGAGCACCTCGGATTTGGACACCTCTTCCCACGCGTCACCGCGTTTCAACTCCAAACGCGCCTCGCGGGGCTCGCCTGGCTTGAGTGGATAGAGCTGGGCGGTGACCTTGAGAACTCCGGGCCCGCCTTTCGGTTTCACGTCGACCGTGTAGATCGCAAACGCCACCACCTCGTCACGGGGTACGTCGAGCGGAAATGGAGGTGGCTCGGGCCGCTTCCCCTTCGGCCCTCGCTTGTGGGCCTTCCAGGGTTCCTTCCACCACTCCCCGACGACCCAACTGTCGAGCTGGGGGTAGGCGTCACCGAACGGGGTCGGCGAGTCGCCCGCGAAGGCGACGCTGGCCGCGGCGCAACAAAGAAAGGCGACAAAGCGACTCACGGGAACCGCACGCTCCGTCCACTGGAATCCCAGGCCTCGAACGTGAGGTGCTCCGGCTGCACGTCTTCTTTGCCGTCAACATGCAACTCGATGTGTGTCTCGTCCTCGAACTGCGTGATCTCCCGGCGCTTCCGGTTGTTGAGCCAGGTCGCCACGTCGTCATGCACCGTGATGTTGAGCCTGGCCACGTCCTCCCGGGTGCCGGAGAGCTGGAGGATCCGCATCACCTCGATCGCCATGCTCTCCGGCGTCATCACCGTGCCGGTCCCATGGCAGGTGGGGCAATCGCGGAAGATGCTTTTCCGGAGCGACGGCCGAATCCGCTGCCGCGTCATCTCGACCAATCCGAACGGGCTCGTGCGGAGAATCTTCGTACGGGCACGGTCGCGCTTCATCGCCTCGTGCAGCGCCTTCTCGACGCTGCGGCGGTATTTCTCCTTCCGCATGTCGATGAAGTCGTTCACGATCACGCCGCCGAGATCCCGGAGCCGGAGCTGACGGGCGATTTCCTTGGCCGCGATGAGATTCATCTGGTAGGCGTTTTCTTCGGCGCTCTTCTCCGTGCGGAACGAGCCCGAATTCACGTCGATCGCCACGAGCGCTTCGGTCTGGTCGATGACGATCGATCCGCCTCCCTTGAGCGGCACCTTCCGCTGGTGGATGCGGCCGATCTCGTCTTCGAGGCCGTAGCGATGAAAGAGCGGCTCCTTGCCTTCGTAGAGTTGGAGTCGTTCGACGTACTTCGGCATCACCATCTCGAGGAACTCTCTGGCCCGCTCGTAGGCGGCCGGCTCGTCGATCAGGATGCGATCCACGTCCTCCGTGAACATGTCACGGATGGTGCGGATGATCATGTCGCTTTCCTGGTAGATGTCGATCGGCGCCGAATACTTCCGCATCCGTCGCACGATGCTCTTCCAGAGCCGCAGGAGGTAGGCCATGTCGCGGGCCATTTCCCCCTTGGTCCGCTCGGTGCCCGCCGTCCGCACGACGAAGCCCACGCCCTTGGGCGGCTGGAGGTCGAGCATGATGTCGCGGAGCACGCGGCGGTCACGCTCATCGTCGATTTTCTTGGAGATGCCGACGCGGCCGAGCGGCGGCATGAGAACCAGGTAGCGCCCCGGGATCGAAATGTAGGTCGAGAGGGTCGGCCCCTTCGTGCCGAACCCTTCCTTGATGACCTGCACCAAAACTTCGTCGCCACGCTTCAGGATGTCTTGGATCGGCGGCTTCACGCGCGGCCGGTCGCCGATGCGTGGCTTCCGGCGGGCAGTCGCACGCCCACCCCCTTCCCCTTCACCCTCGGCGGCCCTGGTGGGCTCCACATCGAAAGCTTTGTCAGGATCGAGCCCACCCTGGCGGTAGTACTGCGGCTCCACGTCGCTGATGTGGAGAAACCCGTTCCGCCCCACGCCGAAATCGACGAAGGCCGCCTGGATCGAGGGCTCGATGTTGACGATCCGGCCCTTGTAGATGTTGCCGACGTAATTGTCCTGGCTCGTCCGCTCGACATAGAGCTCTTCGAGAAGACCGTCCTCGATGATCGCGATCCGGCACTCTTCCGGCTGCGACACGTTGATCAGCATTTCCTGCTTCATGACTTTGCAATCGTCCTTTCGTTCGTTGCCGCCCGTGAGGCGGCCTGGCCTCTAGGCCACGGTTTCGGCGAGGAGACGACGGAGCTGATCGCGGAGGTATGCCTTGACCTCCCGCGCTCCATCCATCGCCAACGCCTTCTCGGCGATCAGGCGGCAATCGGCGACCGAAACGCTTCGGCACGCCTGCTTGATCTCCGGGATGGCGCTGGCCGGCACGCTGAGCTGCCGCAGGCCCATCCCCAGGAGGAGCTGCGTGTACATCACGCTGCCGCTCATCTGACCACACACATTGGCCGGTACGCCGGCCGCGGCCGCCACGTCCAGCGAGCGGCGCAACAGTCGCAGCACCGCCGGATCGCAAGCGTTGTACAAATCCGCCACTTCCTTGTTGCCTCGATCGACCGCCAGTGTGTACTGGATCAGGTCGTTGGTTCCGACCGAGACAAAATCGACCTCCTTGATGAACGCGTCGAGCATCAGCGCAGCAGCCGGCGTTTCCACCATCATGCCCACGGGCATGTTCCGGTTGAACGCGATGCCGTGCTCGGCGAGGTCTTCCATCACGTCGGCAAGCACCATGCGGGCCTGCCGGAGTTCGACGATCGTGGAGATGAGCGGGAACATCACCCGCACATCTCCAAGGGCGCTGGCCCGCAGGATGGCCCGCAGTTGCGTGCGAAACTGCGGAAGCTGCCGGAGCGAGAGCCGGATGCTCCGCAGGCCCAGGCAGGGATTCCGCTCCTCCTCGGGCGACTTCTCCGTGAGCATCTTGTCGGCACCGAGGTCCAGCGTACGAATGACGACGGGCTTCCCCCCCATCGCCTGAACGACGGACGCATACGCCTCGTAGTGATCTTCCTCGGTCGGCTCCCGACGGCTCGTGAGATAGAGAAACTCCGTTCGGTAGAGGCCGATCCCGTCGCACCCGCGGTCGATGCACTGCTCGACCTCGCTCGGAAACTCGATGTTTCCCATGATTTGGATGCGCTGGCCATCGGTCGTCTCGGCAGGCACGTCGCGGAGACGGCTGAGCCTGGCGGCGACCGTCTTGGCAGCCTCTTCTTCCAGCCGATACCGGGCGATGGTCTCCTCGTCAGGCTGGAGAATGACCACACCCTGATTGCCGTCGAGAATGACCGGTTCGCCCCCCGACACGTCGGACAGGAACGGACCGATGCCGACGACGGCGGGAATCTCCAAGCCCTCGGCCACGATCGCCGTGTGACTCCCCGGACCACCAAGCTCCGTGGCAAAGCCTTTGACGAACCGGCGATCGAGGTTGGCTGTCTCGCTCGGCGTCAGATTGTGGGCCAGCACGATCACCGGCTGCGAGATCGCCGCGAGCGTCTCGCGACGCTGGCCGAGAAGATTGCGCAGGAGGCTCTTCTCGATGTCGTAGATGTCGTGGGCCCGCTGGGCGATGTGGTTGTCGAGGCTCTGAAACACCTTCGCGTAGCGGCGCAGCGTGCGGCTCACGGCATACTCAGGCCACCAGTTGCGGTCCCGAACGGCGGCCGTCAACTCCTGCTGGAGCCGCGGGTCGTGGAGCATGGCCAGGTGCGCGTCGAAGATCGCCGCGTACTGCTCGCCAAGCTCTTCCCGGATGCGATCGCGGTTCTGCTCCATTTCCCGCGAGGTTTCGGTGATCGCGTGGGCCAGCCGGGCAAGTTCCGTATCGACGGCGCTCCGCTCGACGAACCGGCGAGGGATCCGAAAGCCCTCGGCATCGAGTACGAGCGCCTCACCGATCGTGACACCGGGTGAGACTGCGATTCCCTGGAGTTTGAGCATGGCGGTGGGCGGAGCCGCCGGCAGCGATCAGGAGTCCTGGCTGCCCGCGTGTTCGTTGAAGTTGCGGTCGAAAAGGCTGCCGATAGCCTCCAAAGCCTCCCGGGCATCCGGCCCGGTCGCCTCCACCACCAGCCGCGTGCCCGCTTCGGCAGCGAGCGTGAGCACGTCGAGAATGCTCTTTCCATCAACCCGTTGAGAGTCTGCCACAAGCTCGATCCGAGACTGCCAACGACGGGCCTCCCGCGCGAGCAGGTCAGCCGGCCTCGCGTGCAGTCCCTGGCTGTTGGCGACGATCACCTCACGGGAGACCGTCTCTTCTGCCGGGTGCGCCGGGGCAGCATCGGAAAGTGTTTCACGGCTCTTGGCAGTCATCTCAAGACACCACCCCGTGGGCATCGGCTTCTTCAAGCAGTTGCTGGATGGCAGCAGGTTCTTTGGCGACCTTGAGCAGCTTGCAGAACGTGTCGTCCCGAAGCTGCCGCGAGATGCTCTCGAGCGCCCGGAGGTGGTCGCCGGGACGATCGGGAGGCGATACGAGAAGAAAAAAGAGTTGGACGGGCTCGCCATCAAGGCTCTCGAAATCGATGCCTTTCTGGCTCACGGCCACCGTCCCGACGAGACGGGTCACGCCCGGGTGCTTCGTATGCGGCACGGCCACGCCACGACCGATTCCGGTACTCCCGAGGTCTTCCCGCTTGAGGATGGCCTTGATGATGCTCTCTTCGTCAGATGAAGCGATCTTGCCGGCATCGACGAGGGCACGAACCATCTCGCGGATGACACCCTCTTTCGAGTCGGCGTCGACATGGGAGCGAACCGCGTCCGCGGAGACAAAATCGGAGAACTTCATGCTGGGAAGACGCCTGGGTGAGGAAGGACGGAGCGCGGCGGGCTAATCGGCCCGACGGCTCGACTGGACGTGCTTGTGGTCGCGGACCTTCTCTTTGTGCTTCCGAAGCTGCTGCTCGAGTTTTTGAACGGCACCATCGATACTCCGCCAGAGTTGGGCGGCCGTCTCGTGGCTGACCATGTCGTGAAAGTGTTCGGCCGATGCCACGATTTCGACGGCGGGAAGGTCCCGATTCGCCATGTCGACGGTGACGTTGAGCGCTGTCAAACGGTCAAAATACCGCTTGAGCCGCGAAACCTTGGCGGAGATTTTCGACTGGGCGGCAGGGCTCAGGTGTCCGTGCCGCGTCGAGACTTTGATCTGCACCGGGACAGTCCCCTACGGGTCATGAAAAGTGTTCGGCTGACCAGAGCCGCACGAATTTCAGATCATATCATCGGCCCTCACGGGCCAGCAATCGACACCCCGCAATCCTCGCATTCCACGCGACGTCACGGTGTCTTGGTCGGATCGGCCGCGCCGCTCCCTGGCTCCTGCGCCAGCCGGGCCCGCCACCAGGCGAGCCCCTTGTCGTTGAGGAGCATGGCACGATCAGGGCGGTAGTCGCGCGTGGCCTCGGCAGGATCCGGCAGGAGCGAGAGGAGGTTCTTGAGCGCATACCGACGGACCACGAGCGCGGGGTCTTCCAGCGCCTTCACCAGCCCCTCGGCACCGCCGGCCGACAACTCGTCGGAGGTGAGCCCCTTCGCCAACAAAAACAGTTCGTCGGCGCGGCCGGGCGGCCCCTTCCGCGCGAACGCTTGCCGGAGCGCCGCGGCGGCGTTCGCCCCGCGAGCCAGTGCCAGCGGCACCGTCATCGCCTCGAGCGAAGTCCACTCCCCCTCGCGAAGTTTCCGGTCGGGCGACTCTTGGCAGAGCACGTCCACGAGAGGATCAAATTCGCCGAGCATGGCGAGGGTTGCGGCCGCAGCCATCCGCTCCTCCACCCGCCGACTCTCGGCCAGCATGCGCAACGCTGCCTCGGCTGGCACGTCTGCCGCGAGCGCCGCTGTCGTCGCCTCCGCCGCATGACGGTCCACGATTCGCACCGGGCCGACCAGCTTCATCCAGGCGGGCTCCTGCGTCGTCGCCACGACGCGAGCGGCCCCCGGCGCGGCCGCATCCCAAACGATCCCGCCACGCGGTGGCAAGGCTTGCTCCATCTCGAGTCCGGCAAGCGGCACGCCTGGCACACCACCATCGCGTTCGGTTTGCCGAAAGCGGCCACCGCCGGTCGCAACCACCGTCGCGTGCATGCCCGGCGGAACAGTGGCCGGATCTGTTCCACGATCACGCGTTAACTCGACATCGATACCGACCGGCTGTCGAGGCTCGAGCGACAAGACTCCCGACAATCCGCCGGCGGTGATGCCCACGCTCGCGGCAGCCGCCTCAGTCCACACGACCGCGCGGCCGAAAACGATGTCGATTCGCAAGCAGCCATCACGATCAACCGTCATCGCTCCGCGCGTTCCCGGCAGAAGGCGGAGCGACACATCGCCTCGCGCGATCTGTGGATAGCAGTGAACCGGAACGATGAATTCCTCGCTGGCCGCGAGCTTCGAACCCGCTGACGCTGCTCGCCAGACAGAATCGTTTCCGGCCGCTGCACGGTGCAGAAGCGGGCCGCCCGCCACGAGGTGCGGTGGCTCGACGTCGGCTGCTCGTGGTTGGGTTGCCTTCGGTGCATCCGGAACCGGAGCGGCAACGGCTGGCTCCGACGACTCCATTTCCATGACCGGAAGCGGAATGACCGGCTCATCTGACAGCGGCGGAAACGCAGACGAAGTTTCGTTCGATGGCGGAAGCGGCTCTGCCTCACTCGGCACGTTCGATACAGTCGGCGCGTCTGGCCCGCGAACGGCACCCGCAGCGGCAGTCGCGTCCCCAACCGGTTTGGCCACTGGCTCCGACGCCGGAGGCTCGTCGTGTTCTTGGGACGCAGGCCCTGCGGCGGTTGCCACGGGCACGGGCTTTTCGGGCACGTCTTTTTCAGGCGCGCTTGTGGTTCGCTCGTCAACCGCAACCTGACGACTCATCCCCGCTGGCCGCCAGATCGAGCGAACGAGCAAGCCACCCAACACGAGCAAGAGGACGAGCGCCACCCCTGCCGAAACCCACGCCCCCAGAGAGGCACCAGGCCGTTGCCTTGCGGGCACGCCTGTTGGCCGCTCGGCCGCTGCTTTGGCCGCCCGCATGATGTCACCGAGATCGAGCTCGTCCTCTCCCAGCGCCGCAATCCCCGTCGAAGGGCTCTCCCGTCTAATCGACTCCAAGAGCCGTTCGATGTTCGTGGGATCGAGCGACTGCGCTACGGTCGGATCGCGCGTGATCGCGGCCAGCAGGGTGTGGCATTCGGCGACCTCGGCCATACGAGGCTCCGATTCGAGACAGGCTCGTTCGAAGGCTTCGAGTTGCTCCCCCGCCAGCACGTTGTCAAGAAACTCGGCGACGGTGTTGGCGCCTTCATCAGGGGCAGTCAGGTCAGCCCGCTGGCCAAGCTCGGCGATTCGCTCCAGGAGGCGCGGCGCGACAGTGCTCGCCGCCACCTTGGCCGCGAGATCATCCCGCTCGGCTCCTTGAAGAAGCCCATCCCGCAAGGCCAGGAGCGTTCGGAGGGTCAGTCTCATCGTCGAACCATCTCTTTCACGGGTTCTCGGGGCGAATCGCGGGCGGCCCGAGGCCGCCTGCCCCCTTAGAAGTGGCCGGCCCGGCCTTTCGCCGTACAAGGTGACAAAAAAATCTCCAGGGCGGCACATTTCCGAACCCAAATGCCCATGTCCGGCGTACACAGAGGAGGCGGATGCCACGAGGCGTGGGCGGCTGCGCGATGCTCGCTAAACTTCTCGTGGCCGACGGCCTTCGGACCGTTCGGTCTTTTCGGAGATTTGCCGATGTCCACGCTCACGATTCCACCGACTGAGCAACCGGTCGTCCCGCGGCAGATTCTGCTGCGACGGGCGGCTGGCTACCTCGAGTTGGGCGCGCTGCTGGTGGACCCGGAAACAGGCACACCTCCTTCGGCGGAGCGACTCCTGAAACGAGCGCTCGCAGAGTTGGCCCGGCTACCTGTCGACGTTCGCAAGGGTGGGATGGCAAGCCTCATCGAGGGAGAGGCATTGCGGGCGCTTGGCCAATGGGAAGCCGCCCTCGCTCCGTTGCATCGGGCCACCGAGGCGGACCAACGCGGAATCGAAGCCTGGCTCGGACTCGGGTGGTGCCTGAAGCGACTTGGTCGCCTCCCCGAAGCGATCCAATCGCTCGAGGCCGGACTCGACGCGTCTCCCCGCGAGCCCGTGCTCCTGTATAACCTCGCCTGCTATCATTCGCTGGCTGGGAATGTCGCGTCAGCGATCGACCACCTCCGTCGGGCGATCGCGATCGACGACCGCTTCCGCGACCTCACCGGAACGGAACGGGATTTCGACCCGATCCGCTCCGACCCTCGGTTTCAGGCTGCAACCCATCTGATTGCTTGACGCAAGCAATCTCGACAAGCCTCACGAGACGGCAGACGCAACGAAAGGAGTCGGGGGCGGATGAGCAGTGGACCGCTCCAGGAGATTGTCGCTGTTTTGGGATCGCCGGCGGCGGGCAACCCGTCGCAGTACCTTTTTGAGCACGCATTTGGAGCTGCCGGTCTCGACTGGCGGATCATCACGTGCGACGTCGCGATCGAGAAACTGGCCGCGGCGATGGCGGGCATCGACGCGATGGGATTTCGCGGCTGCCTCGTAGGCGGTCCCCTGCGCCGACCAGCGATCGCCCTCGTCACAGGCACGAGTCCGGCTGCCCGATTTGCCGGCGGTGTCGGGCTCGTGGAGCGGGCCGGCAATGGCCTCATCGGGCACATGACCGATGGGCGGGCCACGGTCGAGGCGATCCGGGGGCACCTCGATCCCGCGGACAAACATGCGGTGGTCGTTGGCGCGGGCCTGACCGGCCGAGCGGTCGCTCTCGAACTCGCGATGGCCGGCACCGCGGGTGTGCTGGTGGCCGACCCTGAGGAAGTACGAGCCAAAAAACTTGTCGAAGATCTCGGAGGCCTTCAAGCAGCTCCCGCCGAGTGGCTTCCATCGGAAACGGTGATCTCGATACCACCCCAGGTAGCGATCATCGTGAACACGCTCCCCAGGGCCACCGTGTTCGAAGGCCTCCGGCCCGACCTCGTGATTGCCGATGCGACACCGAAGGGTTTCCCCATGCAAGACATCGACGCCGCAGGCTGCTGCCTGGTCGACACCCTCGAGATTCGCGCCCTTCAGGCGGCCATCGAGTTTCGGATGTTCACCGGCGTCGACACCGACATCGACATGATCCGCGAGGCGCTCGACGAATATTTGTCTTGAGCGCGGCGCCCGCTGCTTTACGCGGCGCTCGCCATCCATGGCCTCGCTTCGCTTGCCGGGCCTCCGCCCGGAGCAAAGGCCGCCCGCTGCTTTACGCGGCGCTCGCCATCCATGGCCTCGCTTCGCTTGCCGGGCCTCCGCCCGGAGCAAAGGCCGCCCTCCAGGCGGCCGGTCAACTCGGGCGTTCAGCGAGGCGCTCAATACGTTTGAGCACTGCCTTGGCCCCCTGCTGCACGTCGCCGACGGCATCGTCACGAAGTCCTTCGATCGCCTTCATGATCTCAGCCGGAGGGGGCTCTGACGTGTCGTCGACGAGAAGGCCGACGCCCTTGAGGGCATTGGCCACGATCATCGCCCGCCGGTACCGATCAGCCTGAGACCGTGGATCATCTGGCCGAACTGCCACGTCGGAGAGCGTCAGCATTTCGGCGAGTGTCTCCCAGGCAAACGAGTCGCCTAGGCGAGCCAGGCCGAGGGCGGCGTTGTACCGCACGTTGTCGTCGACGTCCTCACAGAGCTCGCGGAGCCGTTCGCGAGCACCGTCGCCCCCGACCACGCCCAGGGCAAACGTGGCGCTTCCACGCGGTTCGCGTTCCGACGAGCGTGTGGCTGCGATAATGGCGGCCGTGACTTTGGCAGGGTCTTGAAACGATCGACCAGCGGCTGTGAGATTCGTCGCGAGCACGGCGAGGCCTTCCACGGCGGCCTGCGCGATCTCGGGATGCGCGGCATCGTCGGCCCGTACCACAAGTGGCGCGGCAGCTTCCGGAATCGTGAACTCACCGAGCGCGCGACAGAGATACGTGCACAGGGTGCGCGACTGTTCGGCGGCGTGGCCACCCCCGACCGGACGACCACTTTTCACCTCGTCGTCGAGAACCGAGGCAAGTTCCACCGCGAGCGTCGTGTCGGATTTGAGGGCCGCGCCTCCGGGCCCTCGTAGGTCGTTGGCGAGATTGAGGGCAGCCTGCCAGCGGCCCTCTGTGTTTCGGCGGAGTGCCCGCACGTTGGCCTGAGGGTCGTTGCCGAGTTGGGCGAGCCAGTGGAACGCGATCCAGACCGAAACGATGATGCCAACGATGAGCGCCGGCACCAGGAAGAGTTGCACGAGGAAGCCGGCGCTGGGAGGCTCGACCGGCGGCAAGGCGTCGGCGGATGAGTAGCCGCGGCGGGTTGGTTCGGCCATCGAGGGCACCGGAATGAGTTGTGGCGGTGGCGACCGCCATGCTCAGGAAAGTCTAGGGAGCAGCATCCATGCGTCAATTCGCCGACACTGTGTCCGCCTCCGTGGGCTCTCTGCTTGCAAAACCTGCCGTTTGGCTCTGCCCCGACCTTGCGCGGGTGCAGGAGCAGCTTGCCCTCGACGAGGCGCTCCTCGAAGAGGCTCATGAAGGACGGCTCATGGCTCCGGTCGCACGCACCTGGATGGCGTCAGCCCCTACCGTGGTCGTCGGTTCCTCCAGTTCGATCGACGAAGAAGTCGACCGAGCCGCTTGCGATCGGTTCGGTGTCGGCATCGTGCGGCGGCCAAGTGGCGGGCTGACCGTAGTGCTCGGGCCAGGTTGCGTGATGTGGTCTGTCATTATTCCTCTGACCGGGCCCCAGCCGCCGATCGAGCGCATTCATGCAGCCCTGCTTGATCCGCTATGTAAGGCCCTTCGCGATACAGGCCAGCCGGTCGTACGGCGCGGCTCGAGTGACTTGGCGATCGAGACGGCTGACGGCGATCGCAAGGTTTCGGGCAACGCCCTGCGGATTCGTCGCGGGGGCATCCTGTACCACGGCACGCTTCTCGACACGTTCGACTTGGATATCGTCGGGGCGGTGCTTCGTCATCCGCCTCGTGAACCGGACTACCGTGGCAGACGCTCCCATCGGGCGTTCCTCGCCAACCTGGGCATCGGCCGGGCAGCCATCGATGCCGCGGTGCGCCAGGCGTATCGCGCCGAAACGACGCCCGTCACGTGGCCACGTGAGCGCGTCAAGGCTTTGCTCGGTGAGCGATACGACTCCGCGGAGTGGACCGAGCATCGTTGCTGACGGCAACGCGCGATGGCCTCGGCTCAGCCGCCTGCGGTGAGTTGGCAGTTTGGGGCGACCTCGCAGCCATTGTGGATTGGAGAGGACGAGTGCCAACCGATCATCAGGGGGATCGCGGCCTGCCGATGCTCTTGGATGAGCGGCGGGTCGAAGAACCGATCGCGCGGAAGAAGACTCGACAAGTCAGCCTTCCGCCATCGGGCTCCGCTCGGTATAGGTTCTCGACCCGATCGACAGGACGTCGATTTCGTAGCCCGCAACAGGAGGTTGCCTTTCATGCGCCTGCACATGAACGCCGCGGATGTCCGCGACTTGGTTTCCAGCCACTTTCTCAAGCTCGGTGCTCCCGCGGACGACGTCGCCGACGTCCAAGAGAACATCCGAATCGATCGTGGCCGGTGTGTGGCGCGGTGCTATCGCGTGACCGAAATGTTCGCGATGTGGATGATCGATGTCGGTGTCCTCCAGTTCTATGATGCCGACGGCGAAATGCTCCATACGGTGAACCTCTTCACCGAACTGCTTCCCGTGCGTGCAGCGGCCTGACACTCAGGTCAGGTCCAGTCGTTCGTGCATTCTTCTGTGAGAGGACGTTCTGGGGAGATCGTCCGCGTGGGCCGCGTTCCGGCCGAGTCGATGGGGAGTTGACGCGTCATGTCGTCGAGCATCGGGCCATCGCCTCGGCTTTCGATCGTGATTCCGGCTGCCGATGCGGCGGCGCTCGAGGATACGCTCGTAAGCGTGCTCGAACGCCGGCCGGCCGACTGCGAGATCATCGTCGCGCTGAGCGTCCCTTACGACGAT
The DNA here is from genome assembly GCA_964498325.1 of uncultured Candidatus Kuenenia sp. GTDB lineage: Bacteria > Planctomycetota > Planctomycetia > Pirellulales > UBA1268 > QWPN01. The sequence continues at coordinate 46,724 of CAZCHF010000019.1, read as the reverse complement.
CCTTGGAACATCGCCGAGGAAGTGCGCTTCGTGCAGGCGCCCGCAGGCACGGGTCTGGTTGGGCGAGTGAACGTCGGTGTCGCATCGAGCTGCGGCGACGTCGTCCATATTCTGGCTGCCGGTTCCCGCGCGACGGATGGTTGGGCCGACGCCGCGATGGCGCGGTTCGATGACCCGTCGGTATCGGCGGTCGTGCCGGTGGGTGTGCATGCGAACGATCGAGGCAGAGTGGTCAGCGCCGGTATTCGGCGCACCGCTGGTGGTCGTAGCGTTGCGATTGGGCCACCCAAAGCAACCGACCGCATTGAATCATTTCGCCCTGAAGCGATTGCCACGCCGTCGGCCCCGTCGCTCGAGGCCGGGTTCTGGCGTGCCACCGTTCTCCGCGACGGCGGATTCGCTTCGGCTTGCGGCGATGATCTTGCTGCCGCCGACATGGCAGCCACGCTTTCCTGTGCCGGGCTCTCCGTTGTGCTCGAGCCCAAGTGCCGCGTCGTCTGGGGCCCAACGCCCAAAAGGAGTCCGGCGTTCCTGGCGGGAATGCACGCCGAACTCCTGTTTTGGCGATCGCTTCCGGCCCATGCGACGCTTCCGGCCTTGGCTTCTCACGCGGCGGAGATCGTGCGTCATGCGGCGGCGTCAGCTCCGCTCGGCACGGTCCCGATGCTCTTGGGTCGGCTCATGGCCCTTGTGCAGTTCGGGCGATGCATTCCGCGCACCAAGCAGCTTCGATCGCTCCTCGCCCAGCGCCCGCAGCCTCGCGAGCAGCAACCGCGAACAGTCCGAATCGACTCGGGTCATGCCCTGCCCTCTCGGCCGCGGCGAGTGGGTGAACCGGTCACCTCAGTCCCATCCGACTCGTCGGCCAGGGAACTGCCCTTGCGGCGTTCGGCCTGACACGCAACGGCGATTCGTTGCCGTGCCTGGATCCTGAGTGGCTCCTGTTCCGGCCCGTACGCGACTGGTAGACTTTTTGCCAATCGAGTCCGCCAAAGCGATGTCGTCGCCCGGTGGCCGTCACGATGCCCTCGTAGCTCAATTGGATAGAGCGTCAGCCTCCGGAGCTGAAGGTTACAGGTTCGATCCCTGTCGAGGGTATTTTCCAGGCCGTTGCGATACGCAGCTCGTTATTAGGACTGACGCATGGAATTTCTCTGGTTCCTACTGATCGGACTGGCCGCCGGTTGGCTGGCGAGCCAGATCATGAAGGGGGGCGGCTCAGGGCTGGTCACCGATCTCGTCATGGGTGTGATTGGCTCGATCCTGGGAGGTTTCCTGTTTGGTCTACTGGGGCTCGCGGCAACGGGACTCATGGGTAGCCTCGTTACGGCAACCGTAGGCGCCGTCGTTCTGATCGCCGGCCTCCGAGTCATTAATCGTCCGCGCATCTGATTAGCGGCATCGCATGGCCACACCCCGAGGCCGATGCGTTCACCCACTGTTCATCCATGTGATGGAAAGCTGCAGAATGGTGGCGATCGCGACCCACACGAAGTAAGGCCCCTGGGCCAGCGCCACCCAGCGTTGATGCGGCCAGATCGCCCACATCATCCAAATGATCGTGGTCCACACCACCAGAATGTCGACCGCGGCGAGAGGGAGATTCCGCAGACCGAACTGGATCGGCGTGAAGATGAGATTCGCCACTAGGTTGATCGCGAAGGGGAGCGCGACGAGCCACGGAAGCTTGGCCCGAAACGCCTGCACGAACACGAATCCGAACGACACCGCGATGACGGGATAGAGGATCTGCCAGATGAGGCCGATTGTCCGCGGCGCGGGGGTCCACGACGGCTTCGCCAGGCTCAGGTACCAATCCATCCATGGAACGTCGTTCATGCGTGGCCCTCGCCGATAATGTGGCCGCGGTGCAAGCGACCTGGGGGTACGATCAATGCTCGATCATAAAGCCCCTTCCCGGAAACCGCCTCGTGGGACGAAGCGTCGTTCGTGCCGGTGCCACCCGCTGCCCGCAGTGCAGCCTGCCGCCGCGCTGGTGCATCTGCGACACGCTCCCGCCGGTGCTGGCAGGGCTCGACGTCCACGTGCTCATCCACCGTCACGAACACCGAAAGCCTTCAAGCACCGGTCGGCTCATCGCTCGGGCCATCCCCGAAAGCACAATCCATGTCTATCAGCGTGCACACGGCGACGTGCCGGCCTCGGGTTTTCAAATCGAGAAACTCGAGCCGGGCAGTGCGTGCTGGATCCTTCATCCTGACGGTGATCCCCTCCCCCATGCGGCATCTGCATCGCAGCAACCCACTTCGATCCTGCTGCTCGACGGCACATGGAAGCAGGCCCACGAGATGCTTCGCAGTGTCGAAACCGTCGGCCGATGCATCCGACTCTCCGACGACGTGATGCACGAACCGAGCCGCTACTGGCTCCGTGACCAGCCTGGCCCATCGCAACTCTGCACGGCCGAGGCCCTTATGGCCGTCTTGAACGCCGTTGGCGACACCGAGGCCTCGCGGTTGCTCCGACTCCACTTCGAACTGCACGTGTATGCCACGCTGCTCTCCCGTGGAAAACGTGAGATGGCCGAACGCTATCTCGGGCACTCGCCGCTTCGCTCCGAAGCGTCTGACATCTTCCACCGCCTGCATGCCCGTTGGGCGAAGGCCCGGTGAACAGAAGATTCAAACAACGCAGGCTGCCACGACAATCCTCGGCGAAATAGCCGCGGCTATACTTCCGCCATGACTCACCACTCAAAAATATCGGCTCTGCTTCAGCCCTTTGCCCTCGGAAGCCTCACGCTTCCCAACCGGATCGTGATGGCTCCCCTCACCCGCGGCCGCGCGGGCAAGGATCGGCTCCCGAACGGCGTCATGGCGACGTACTACGCCCAACGCGCTTCCGCAGGACTCATCATCTCCGAGGCCACCACCATCTCGGAGCAGGCCAACGGCTGGCTCGAGTCCCCGGGCATCTACACCGATGCGATGGAGGCCGGGTGGAAGACCGTGACGTCCGCCGTGCACGCTGTCGGGGGACGCATCTTCCTCCAGCTGTGGCACATGGGTCGGGCGTCGCACAGTGATTTTCATGGTGGCAAGCTGCCTGTATCCGCCTCTGCGGTGCGCATCGAGGGGGATGGCATCCACACGCCACTCGGCAAGAAACCGTATGAGATACCGCGGGCTCTCGAAGGCTGGGAAATCCCTGGCATCGTGAGCGACTACCGGCGCGCCGCGGCCCGTGCCCGTGCGGCCGGTTTCGATGGCGTGGAAATCCACTCCGCCAATGGCTATCTGATCGACCAGTTCCTCCAGTCCAAGACGAACCATCGCACCGACGATTACGGGGGAAGCATCGAGAAGCGGGCCAGGTTCCTCCAAGAGATCGTCGAGGCGGTCACGGCCGAATGGCCCGCGGACCGCGTCGGCGTGAGGATCTCACCCAACGGTGTGTACAACGACATGGGTTCACCGAACTTTCGCGAGCAGTTCACGTTCGTGGCGACGATGCTCGATCGATACAACCTCGCCTACCTCCATGTCGTGGACGGGCTGGAGTTTGGGTTTCACAAGCTCGGCGAGCCGATGACGCTCGCCGAGTTTCGTCGCGTGTTCCATAAGCCTCTCATGGGCAATTGCGGATACACGTTCGAGTCAGCCGAAGCGGCGGTAGCCGGCGGGTCTGCCGATCTGATCGCATTCGGCCGGCCATTTATCAGCAATCCGGACCTGGTCGAACGGCTCCGTAACGGATGGCCCCTGGCCGAGCCCGCCGACATGGCCGCCTGGTATGCGCCCACGGGTGACCGGGGCTATACCGACTTCCCGGCCTACGTCCCCGCCTGACGCGATTCGCCACCCGATACGAACGCCTGGTGTCCACGAGCATGAAGGACTGTGGAATAAGTCTGCCGCCGCATGAAGCGGCGGTTGGCGACCAAGGAAAACCTCGGCTTTTCCCTTGGTCGCCCAAGTGGAAAAAGGCCATGGATGGCTTTTTCCACGGTCAGAGGAGATACCGCCGCATGCTGTGGAGTGTCGTGACAATCGTGGTTGCTGTGTACGTCGGCCTCTGCGGCGTGCTCTTCTTCATGCAGCGGTCGATGATCTACATGCCGACGCCGACGACGCCGGCCCATGCGTCGTCCCTCGTGCTCGACGTGCCCGATGCACAACTTCGCGTTTCGGCGCGAGCCATCGACGGCCCCAAGGCGGTGCTGTTCTTTGGCGGGAACGCCGAGGATGTGGCCTACACGGTGCCCGAGTTGGCAGAAGCGTTTCCGGATCGGGCGATCTATGCCCTCCACTACCGCGGCTATTCCGGCAGTTCGGGAAGCCCCTCGGAGCACGCTCTCCGGAGCGATGCCCGCGCCGCCTTCGCGATGGTGCATGCCCGCCACCCCGATGTCATGGTCATCGGCCGAAGCCTCGGCAGCAGCCTTGCCATTCAACTCGCTGCCGAAGAGCCGGTCTCACGGCTCATCCTCATCACGCCGTTTCGAAGCATTCTCGAAATTGCGAAACGCGTCGTTCCATTCCTGCCCGTCAGCCTGCTTCTGCGCGACCCCTACGAGTCGTGGCGATATGCATCCCGCGTCACCTGCCCGACGACGATCATTTCAGCATCCCACGACGAGGTGGTGCCAGCGGTCGATACCCGCCGTCTCTTCGAGGAGTTTCAGCCGGGTGTCGCCAGGTTCGTCATGATCGAGAGCACCGACCACAACTCGGTGTCGCTCGCTCCGGAATTCTGGCACACACTCGTGGCCCAGCCGTCAGAAAACGATCGGTAAGAGTTCGATCTGGCCGTTGCCCCCCACGATGATCTCACTCGTCAGGCTCGAGTTGCTCCGGATCGTCGCCAGGTTCGTGTCGAGCACCCATGAGGCATAGGCTGCGCCCACCAGGCTTTCCGGCGAATCAATGGCGTCGTTGCTGATGTCCCAGAACATCATGCCACCGAGACCGAGCTCCTCGGCCCACTGGGCCTTGAGGGCGATCGACGAGGGCGTCTCGAACGAACTGAAGATGCCTTGGGAGGCGTTGTAGACGTAGCTCGCCTGGGCCGTGTCGTCCCAGTAGAGCTTCCACCCTGATGATGGATCCTGCACCTTCTGCAATAGATCCTTGTAGTCGTAGTTGCCGGCCTCGAAGGTTCCGGGTGCGGCGCCGCTCGCCACCTCGCCATAGCCACCGTCACCACCATCGGCCACACCACTCCAAGCCCGCGTGTAGAGCGGCGCCCCGAGGACTATCTTCTTGGGCTCGACTCCCGCATCGAGATAGGCCTTCACCGCCGTCTTGATGTCGTAGCCGGACGGGTCACCGGTGAATGCCGCCTGATGGCCCGTGGTGCTCTCCCACGTGCCGTGGAAGTCATACGTCATCACGTTGAAGAAGTCGACGTGCGGCGCGAGGCCGGCAAGATTGAAGTTGGCGATCTTGTCGAGGCCGGCAGGCGAGGCCACCGAGATCTCGTACCTGCGGCCGAGCTGGCTGCCGAGGGCATCGAGCTTCTGCCGCACGAGGCCCAAGAGGAGTGCATAGT
>CAZCHF010000019.1:12037-41203 GCA_964498325.1 uncultured Candidatus Kuenenia sp. | reverse complement strand
GTGCATAGTTGGCCCCGTCATTCGGGCTTGCCGAGTTCCCATCGAGGCCGCCGCCCCCCGGATACTCCCAGTCGAAATCGATGCCATCGAACATCCGATACATGTCGAGAAACATCGCCAGCGAGTTGGCAAACGTCTCGCGACCCGCGGCCGTGGATGCGACGGTGCTGAAGTTCTTGGAGAGCGTCCAGCCCCCGACGGCGATGTTCACCGTGAGATGCGGATACTTTTCCTTGAGTTGGGCGAGCTGATTGAAGTTGCCCCAGACGGTTTGCTCGGCCCGCGGGTCGCCCGGTGGGTAATACCACTGATCCGCTTCGCCCGACACCGTCTCGTGGGCGGCAAACCGCTTCTCGACGGCGGCGTAACTGTCGAAGAGAGCCACCTGGCCGCTCGGCGTGAGGTCGAGGAACGAATAGAAGAGATGCGTCAGTTTCTCGGCCGGCACATCGGCCACCTGGAAGTTGCGGCCGTAGATGCCCCACTCGGGGAAGTACGCTGCCAGCACCTTGTCGTGGGCGGCGATCGGCAACTCGGCACCTGGGTCAGGTGTTGGCGTGGGGGTCGGAGTTGGTGTGGGGGTGGGGTTTGGTGTCGGCGTTGGCGTTGGGTTCGGATCGGGATTTGGCGTCGGCACGGGATCGGTACCACCATGATCGTGGTCGCCGTGATCGTGATGAGGGGGCACGTACTCGCCATGCCCCGGCTGCGTACTGCCCGGGCTTGTCTGATGGCCATCGGTTGCCTGCCCCGCTGGCCCCTGGGGTGTGAGCAGCGCCATCCGGCTTACGAGCGTGGCCTGGGCTGCGGTGATCCCAAATGGCACCTCAAGCTGGTCTTCAATGATCTGGTCGTGGTGGAACTGGATGTTCGCCGGCACGAGGTCGGCCTTCTTCACGCCAGCGAGGAGCACGCTCTGCTTCGACGGTTCCACAGATATCAAAAGCCCCGCCGTAGTGTCGGTGACGGTCAGCCGCTCACGGGTGCCGAAGTAGAGAAACGAAAGTTTCTGAGTCGCCGGGTTGAAGCCCTGAATCACCTCTCGCACGCCATATTCATGTGATCGAACGTAAACCGTGCCAGGATCTCTCGGGGCGATCCCAAGCTCCCACGAGAGCGCACCGCCGATGTCCTGGCGGAGGTGTTCGTTCTGGACGATGCCGAAGTTTTCAACCGTGAGGTCCGTGAACGAGATGCCTTGAACCACCTGATACTCAGGCGTCCACGCCCAGGGGTTCACAAACGCCAGTTCACCCGTGGCGAGTTTGCCGACGATCAGGTTGTGGACCGACACGTTGCCAAAGTCGAATCGATCGACCGCGGGATTGAAGCCGATGATGTCCGGCCCGGCGGCGTTGACCTGAAAGACACGACCGGCACTTGGTGGTGGCGGCGTGACGGGGTCGCCCGGAGGGGGCTCCGGATCGGGCGTGGGATCGGGCTGAGGATCTGGCACCGGCGTTGGCGGCGGAGGCTCGGGCAAAGGCGTCGATGTCACCCCCACGATCACGAGATTGCGAAGCACGGCATTCGCCCCGCCCGGCCCAGCGGTGAAGCCGAAGCTCGTCGAGGCCCCGGGAGAGACGACGGCATTCCAGAATGCCCCCTTCACGGTGTAGGTCGAGCCCTGCCGGCTCACGATCTCGCCATTCCAGAGGTTCGAAATCTCCCCGTTGAAGTCGAACGACACCCGCCAGTCGGAGAGTGACGAGGTGCCTGTGTTCTTCACGGTCACATCCCCGTTGAAACCTGACCCCCAGTCGGTCGTGACGACAAACGTGACTGTGCCCCCCTGCGAGGCCGGAGGGACGACCGGTGGTGGAGTCGGCGTGGGCGGTGTGCTTGGAGGCGGCGGCGCCGCCAGAACGCTCGCGATATACGCCGTCGCCGATGCGTCCTTGCAGGTGAAGTTGGCCTGCGTGAGCGAAGCCAGCGGCACGCCCGCCAAACGATACGACTGCTGCATCGACGGGATCGCGAGGACGGCACTGCCCGCTTCCTCTTTCAGTTGCAGGACGCTGCCACTGAACCAGTCGAGCGCGAGCTTGTCGGTGGCTGGATTGAAGTTCGTGATCGTCCGGTTTTCATTCCAGGCCCAGGTGATGGTGAACGTCTGCGGCGTCGTGGCCGTCGACATGATTGCTGCCGGCTCGTGCATGCCGTCGTTCGTGGATGGATGCACAGATCCGACCGTCGCCGAAAGCATCGACCGTGTCTCGAGCGACTCCGCGCCGAAGGCATGCTTGTCGCGACCGAGCACACGAGCGAGCCGTCGAGCCTGGCGTCGGCGAACCTGCCTGCTGGGATAGTGGCCGCCGAGAAACCGCAGGACATCGCGCGCATTCATCGCTTCACCTCGTTTCTGACTTCGTTCCAATCCCCTCGATGTGTCATACCGAACCGGTACGCAGCTCGCGAGGATTGGGTCGGCGCGGACGGCATCGCGACGAACGATTTCGCGTATTTTTCACGCGGCGTTCATGGAGCATTCAGGAACGTCAGGACACTGGTGGAAAGCGGAGCGTGAATGTCGCCCCACCCCCCGGCGTCGGCGCATACTCGATGTCTCCGCCGTGGCTCCGCATGATGAGCCGTGAAAGCGCGAGGCCCACGCCATTCCCGCCGCTGGGCTTCCCGCTGTGAAACCGCTCGAAAAGCTTGGGGAGATCGACGTCGGCCACCCCCGGCCCACGATCGACGATGGCGATCCGACAGCCTGACGGACCGATACTGGGAACGATCGTCACAGAACTGCCCTCTGGGCCATGCTCCACCGCATTGACCAGCAGGTTCACAAAAACCTCCTCGAGAAGGTCCGCGTCTCCCTTGACGACCGCACCGCCCGGCGGTGACTCGATCGTGAGGCCTCGCTCCTTCGCTCTCGACTCGACGCGATCGATCGCTGCCGCCACGATGGGCTCGAGATCAACGGGCTTCAGCCGCGACGGATCGAGTGCCGCCGAGCGGGAGTAGGCGAGGAGGACTTCGCAGATCTGCCCGATGCGGCTGGCGAGATCATGGATTCGCCCCCGGGACTCCCCCCAGGCGGTCGATTCACGGGAGTTCTCAGGAGCGTCGGTCTCCAACAAGATGGCGTGGACCGGGTTCATCAATTGGTGGGCGACATCCGCATTGAATCGTGACTGTGCTTGCCGAATCGCCTCGAGCCGATCGAGCATGTCGTTGATCGTCGCAACCATCTCTTGGAACTCGGCGTCGGTGCGACTCGGATCGATCCGCTCCTCGAAATGGCCCGTGCGAATCCGGTGAGCCAGCGCGGTGACGGCAGACAATGGCACGAGGACCCGCGAGAACAGAAACCAAGCCACGCAGAGCACGACCGGCACCCAGACAAAGAACGTGAGGATCTCGAAACGAGCCACTCGCTTGGCCGCGACAGCGAGCCCTGAGCGATCGGCGCCGACGACAAGGAGCATGCCGTCGCTGGCGGCCGTCGCAGCGAGCCGGTATCGACCGTCCACGGTGGTCCAGATCGTGTTCGTGCGATTCCACCACTCAGGGTTCCATGCCAGACCGTCGGGAATCGAGATCCCATCGATATGGTCGCCATTCCGCCCCCAAACGCCGGCGAACCATGCTATCTCGCCGGGATCGACATCAGGCCTGGCCAACCAGGTCCACACGGGGCTCGGATCGTCATGGACGATCGGCTGGGGGAGGATCCGTCCATCGCGGCTGGCCTGGTCGCGGAGTGGCGAATCGGGCGCCAGTTGCTCGACCGCCGTCAGGCCGGCGAGGCGTGCCCAGAGCAACTCGTCGAGGTCGCGCGAGAGCATCGCAACCGTCGCCTGGAAATACGACAACCGGATGACCACGGCGCCCAGGATGAAGACGGCGCCGAACCACAAGGCAAACCGCCGGCGCAACGACGGTGCCCGCAATGATGCGTCGCTACGCCTCATCGATGATGAATCCCTGGCCTCGTCGGGTCGTGATGAGTTCGTGGCCGAGCTTCTTGCGCAGGCGCAGGACGATCACGTCGATCACGTTGCTGACGAGGTCGGCCGGCGTGTCTTCGCCCGGGTGAAGGATTGCCTCGAGGACGGCCCGCGTCACAATCCGCCCACGATTCCGGACAAGGCAGGCCAGGACGGCGAATTCCTGCGCGGTGAGCGGCATACGAACGCCATCTCGGGTCACCGACCGCGAGGGAAAGTCGACGGCGACGGTTCCGATGGTCTCGCACGACTGTTCCTCTCCCTCGCTTCGCCGCAGCACCGCCCGGATGCGGGCGGCGAGCTCACGGACAGTAAAGGGCTTGACGAGGTAGTCATCAGCGCCCATGTCGAGGGCGGCAACACGGTCGTCTTCCTCACGCTTGGCTGAAATCACGATCAGGGGAACCGTGCTCGTCTCCCGGAGTCGGCGGAGTACCTCCTCCCCCTCGAGCTTGGGCAGTCGTAAGTCCAAAAGCACGACATCGGGGGTTCCGCGGATCGCCGCCTCGAGTCCCTCTAGGCCGTCCGCGGCCTCCATCACTTCCCACCCAAGCTCTCGCAGGCCTTGGGCGACCGATCGCCTTGCCGAATCCTCGTCATCGACGACGAGCACCCGAGGTGGTGGCCCCTTTGACGCATCTGGAATGCCGCGATTGACCATAGGCGAGTCGAGCTTCGATGGCGGATGAAAACGTTGGTAGTGTAGTCCGTCACGGGCCGCGGTTGTCGATCACCCGAACGTTCAGCGGAGGCAGTCATGGCGGAACAACCCCCTGGCAGAGTACCCAGCCAGAAACGCACAATCACGGCTGACGAGGTCATGCGGCGGTTTCCCATGCCGCAGCATGAAGCCTTCATGCGGCGTGCGATTGCGAATAGCCGACGGGCGGGCGTGATCGACAAGTCGGGAGGCGCGTTCGGGGCCGTCATCGTGGACGCGAGTGGCACCGTCATCAGCGACGGCTGGAATCAGGTCATTGCCCGGAACGATCCCACCTGGCACGGCGAGATGCACGCCATCCGCGAGGCGTGCGCGACGATCAAAAGCCCGAAGCTCGACGGCTGCCTTCTCTATACGTCGGCGGCTCCCTGCCCGATGTGTTTTGCGACGGCGTACTGGGCGAGCGTCGACGGAATCGTTTCGGCCTCCACCGTCGACGACGCCAAGCGCCACGGCAACTTTGACGACTCGTTCATCTACGCTCAATTTGCACGGCCACGGAGCGAGCGGCCCATTGCCGAGGTCGTCGAGTTTCTTCGGGATGACGCGGTCGCGGTGTGGCGGGAATACGCCCAGCGAACCGACGCGGTCGAGTATTGATCTCTGCTCACGAGAGCGCACCGGCCGCAAGGAGCATCGTCGCCGCGTGAATGTCGACGATGCTATCGATGTCGTCGCAGTACCCGCCGCCACAGACGATGGCCACTGGCACGCCCGCCGCGTGGCATGCGCGGAGCACAATTCGGTCCCGCGCCAGCAACCCAGGTTTGGTAATCGCCAGCCGACCCAGTCGGTCTCTCTCGTAGGGGTCGGCTCCGGCGATATACATGACCAGGTCAGGCCGACCACGCTCGAACGACTCGGCAACGGCCGTCGTGAGGGATTCGAGGTAAGCCTCGTCGCCGATGCCGTCGTCGAGAGGCACATCGAGCGAGCCTGGCCATTTTCGAAGTGGAAAATTCCGTCCGCCATGGATCGACATCGTGAACACGCTGTCGTCGTCGGCAAAAATCTCGGCCGTGCCGTTCCCCTGATGGACGTCGCAGTCGAGGATCACGACCCGCCGCACGAGGCCACGGGCCTGCATGTCACGAGCCGCCACGGCGGTGTCGTTGAACACGCAAAATCCCTCGCCCCAATTGGTGCCGGCATGGTGCGTGCCTCCGGCTAGACTCGCCGCCACGCCGTCTTCGAGCGCCGCCGCCGCTGCATCAACCGCGGCCCCGGTACTGCGCAGCGACCGTTCGACGAGCGCCGGGCTCCAAGGAAAGCCAATCCGGCGAACTTCTTCAGTCGAGAGCGTCCCCGCGAGCACGCGGCCCACATACGCCCGATCGTGCACCCGCAGGAGCTCCTCATCGGTCGCTGCATGTGGCTCAATGAACGAAAAGGGAGCACCAGCCGCCGCATGGTCCTCGAGACGCCTCCGCAGCGCCGCATATTTTGACGCCGGAAACCGATGCCCCGCCGGAAGCGGCAGCGGATAACGGTCAGAAGGAAAAAGCCGCATGGCCTCATCCTAGGCCAGACACCGGCACCTCGACACCGGCCTTCGTACCTTGCGGAGATGGCACGCGCGGTCGCTCCTCGATATCATCGAAAGGACGTGTTTGGGGCATACGAGCGCATGATTCGCCATTTCTTGATCACCACCGCGGCCTTGTCATTGCTGGTGTCGAGCGACGCATCGGCCATTGTTTTGTTCAACCTGGACAACTCGGCTAACCAAACTGACCCCGGTGGCGCTTTGCCCTGGACGAGTGTGGGGAAGGTGTCGAATTCGGCCGGCACCGCACTGACCGGTTCAGCGGTTTATCTCGGTGACGGTTATTTGTTGACGGCGAATCACGTCACCATGAACAGCACTTTTCGTTACGTGACGTTCGACAACAGCACCTTCTACGAATTTGACGCGACATTCAACGACGGCGTCCGCTCGTATGGCAAGCAGGTGGCTGCAAATGTGGATATGGCCGTCGTCAAACTCACCTCGATACCAATGGGAGTGTCTACCGCGACCCTCTTGGCGAGTCCTTCCGAACTGATCGCACCGGCAACGCTCATTGGGTGGGGTCTTGGCCGCAACCCCGCATCGCCGCTGGCATCCAACAGTGTGACGTGGGGAGACGGAACCACCTCCGCGAAGCGTTGGGGAGAGAATGTCCCCAAAAGCCTCACCTCGGTTGGTTATCAGTTGGGCTCCTACGAAGCGCTCATGACCATCACGGGCAACAGTACCGGAGGTTTGGGAAATGCCGAAGCAGCGTTGACCACGTATGACTCCGGGGGCGGTTTTTTTCAGAACATTAGTGGCAACTGGTATCTCATCGGAGTCAACACTGCGGTCGAAGTTGCAGGAACCACGACGTTCGGCCCCGATGTGATCCCTCCCGGATCACCGCGTGGAAACATCAACGTGTTTGCACGCGTTTCCACCTACGACACCCAGATCATGGCGCTCGTGCCAGAGCCATCGACGCTCACTATTGGAGGCGCTGCGGCCGTATGGTCTCTCTTCGTGTTGTGGAGACAAAGGTCTCATTGCCGAAGGGGTTGAGGCCATCGTCTACCCGAATACCGGTGCCTTGAACGCGGTGCCGAGCGATCTTGGGAGGCCAGGTCACAGCGTGGCCGGGGGGCGAATTGCAGTTGGACCGGCTCGGGGTCAGCCGTGCCATGGAGCGGGCGTAGAAAACAAGCGGAGCCATGGATGGCGGAGCGTAGTTTTCTCCGAGTGAGCGGAGGCCAGCGTCTCGGGGAGCCGGGCGCCGCACGGCGACCGGAAGCCTGAGCCGACGCCGGGACGGCGGCGACAGCCGATGCCCGCAGCGAACGTCCCGCGACATGGCACGGCTGCCCCCGAGCCTTGCCCGCCCGACAGCCCAGCCCCCCGCATTGCCCTTGCGTCCCGCGCCCCATCCCGGGGAAATTCATGGGCCGCGGCCTCATGCCGTATGAACATGGAGGCCCGAAATGACCCTCGAAGCCCTCGCGGCAAACTGGCAGGCGACGCTCACCGGAGCGGTCGTCGTCGCGACGCTCCTGGGCATGATGTTCATCCAGCGCGCCCCCGACATGGTGATGGTCGGTGGGGTCGTCGTCCTGATGCTCGCCGGGGTGCTTTCTCCGGACGAAGCCCTGCTCGGCATGGCCAATGAGGGCATGATCTCGGTCGCCGCGCTCTTCGTGATGGCCGCCGGCGTGGAGCGAACCGGCGCGCTTGCCGTCGTGGTGGAACGTGTCCTCGGCCGTCCGAAATCGCTCGCTGCCGCCCAGCTTCGCACGATGGTCGGCCCGGGCATCCTCTCGGCTTTCATGAACAACACACCGGTCGTGGCCTTGCTCGTGCCGGTGATCCGCGAGTGGGCCAAAAAGAACCGCCTGAGCGTTTCCAAGCTGCTCATGCCGATGAACACGGCGGTCGTCCTGGGCGGCATCTGCACGCTCATCGGGACGAGCACCAACGTCATCGTCGCCGGGCTCGTGGAAGACCGCGTGGCCGGTGGTATCGACAGGCCATGGGGCGTCTTCGATCTCACGTGGCTGGGCCTGCCGGCCGCATGGGCTCGCTGGGAGTTCCGTGGACCACTCGGGATGTTCGACATCACCTGGCTGGGTGTGCCACTGTTCATGATCGGCATCCTGTATGGCGTGACGGCAAGTCGATTTCTCCTCAAGGACCGCCGGCCTCCGATGAGCCGTAGCGACGATCCCCGCCAGTACTCACTGGAAATGCTCGTCGAGCCGGGGAGCAATCTCGTGGGACGCACGATCGAAGCGGCGGGCCTCCGGCATCTCGACGGTCTCTTCCTCATGGAGATCGACCGGGCCGGCCATGTGATTGCCGCGGTCTCACCGACCGAGCGGCTCGAGGCCGGTGACCGCCTCGTGTTTGTCGGCGTGATTGATTCGGTGGTCGAACTCCAAAAAGTACGCGGGCTTCGTCCAGCTACCGATCAGGTCTTCAAGCTCGATGACCCGCGGAGTGAACGGCAGCTCGTCGAGGCTGTGGTGTCACGAACCTGCCCACTGGTCGGCCGGACCATCCGTGAAGGCCAGTTCCGTTCCACCTATGGAGCGGTGGTGATCGCGGTCGCCCGTGACGGCGAACGGGTGCGCAAGAAGATCGGCGACATCGTCCTCGAGCCGGGTGACACCCTCCTCCTCGAGGCAGGTCCCGCATTCCTCCAGCGGCAACGCTCGAGCCGCCACTTCTACCTCGTGAGCGAAGTGAAAGACGCCTCGCCTCCACGGCATGATCGGGCATGGATCGCATGCACCGTGCTGGCCGGGATGGTGCTGGCGGTGGCCATGGATCTCCTCCCGATGGTGACCGCTGCCATGACGGCCGCCGGGCTCATGGTGGCCACGCGGTGCATCAGTTCGACTGAGGCCAGGCGTTCGATCGAGTGGGAAGCGCTTCTGCTCATCGCGGCGAGCTTTGGCATCGCGCGGGCCATGCAGACGACCGGCCTCGCAAATGCGGTCGCCGAATGGGCGGTTTCGGCCGCTGGCAACAATCCCCTCTTGGTGCTGGCGACCGTCTACGTGGTCACGATGCTCACGACCGAGCTCATGAGCAACAATGCGGCGGCTGTCCTCAACTTTCCGATCGCGTGGCAGACGGCGGAGCAACTAGGGGTTCATCCACTGCCGTTCATCATGGCGATCACCGTGGCCGCGAGTTGCGGATTCGGGACGCCGATCGGCTATCAGACCAACCTCATGATCTACGGACCTGGTGGCTACAAATTCACCGACTACCTCCGGTACGGTGGTCCGCTCAATCTGATTGTGATGCTCGTCACGATTGCGCTGGCGCCCCTCATCTGGCCGCTGGCGCGATAGCTTTTGCGTTGGCCCCCCGGCGGAGCGTACGCTAGAACTCATGGTCGGCCAACCGTTTCGCCCGCCACTGGCATGAGCGAAATCCTTTTTCAATATTATCCGGTTCGGCTCACGACCTGGTTCTACCTGGCGTCGCTCCTGTCGATCGCGCTGTTCTTCAAGTTCAACCGCGTCTGGAGCGTCCGCAACCTCGACCTCCTCGGCCTGATCCTGTTGGCGCCGGGGCTCGTGGCCCTCGAATACGTCGGCGAAACGGAAGCGGCCAAGATCGCCGCGCGCACTCTGGGATTTGCCTGGATCTTCGCGGTGTCTGGGGCGTTTCTCCTGCGGATGTTGTTTGATTCGGTGATGGTCCGCCGACCGATGCTCGAACCCAATCTCACGACCGGCGGGCTCGTGTTCCTCGGTACGTCGCTCCTGATTTTTCTTCTGGCCAACGTCATCAACTCCAAGCCCCACAAACTGGATGTCGACAGTGCCGCCGCCGCCGCGCGGCTTCGCGATCCGACGGCGCAGCGCGAGCCGACAGTCCAGGACGCTGGGTCTCCGGTCGATCCGGCAGCCAAGCGGGATGCCGACCAACTAGCCCGGTTCGGCCCCGGGTATCCGCTCCTCTTCCTCCTCCCACAGATTTCCACGCAACGTTTTTTTGCCAACGGCAATGCCCCCCACCCCGACGAGGCCGCTCAGCGAGCGATCTACGAAACGACGGCACGGGTGATGGCCATCCTCTCACAACTCGCCATCGTGGGCGGCATGGTGGTGATCGGTTGGAAGCATTTCGAGAGCATCAAGCTCGGCATCGCGGCGGCCGTGCTCTATCTCCTGCTGCCCTACACCGCCTGGATGAACAGTAGCGTCGACCATGTCCTTCCCGGAGCGCTCGTGCTCTGGGCCATCGCAGCCTACAGGCGGCCTTTTTTGGCCGGTGCCCTCCTGGGTCTCGCGATTGGAACGATCTACTATCCCGTCTTTCTCTTGCCGCTGTGGTGCAGCTTCTATTGGGAGCGGGGAGTCAGGCGATTTGCCGGCGGCGTCGGCACGGCACTCCTGACGCTTGTCGCCGCCTTGTGGCTCACCTCCCCGGACACGGCCGCGTTCCTGGTTCAGCTCCGGCAAATGTTCGGCTGGATATATCCGACAGACGTCCAACTCGAGGGCTTCTGGGCCCTGCCGTCGAACGACGACGTCTTCCGGCTGCCCGTGTTGGCGGCCTTCATCGCGATGATGGCCACGCTCGCGATCTGGCCGTCGCCCAAGAACCTCGGCACGCTCATGAGCTGCACCGCTGCGGTTCTGTTGGGCACGCAGTTTTGGAAGGCGCACAACGGCGGCCTCTTCATGGCCTGGTGGCTGCCGGTGCTTCTTCTCGTGGTATTCCGTCCGAATCTCGAGAACCGCGTCGCGCTTCTCATGCTCGACGCCGAATGGTTTCCACGACGGCGCTCAGCGGCGGCACCAGCCGGGCGAGCGGCGTAGACATCAGCTCCGCCGCGGATCGAAGTCGGCCGGGAGAGCTCGCTCGTTGATGAGCCAGGCACGCCATGCCGCTTGGTCCCACTCAAAGTTGACGCCGGTGAGCGCCACGAGTGCCTCGAGCACACGGTCATTGCGCACGCGTACGACCTTTTTCTTCGGCCCACCCCCCATGGAGAGGCCGCCTCCTGCAGGCGTGAAGGTGGCGCTCGTGGATCCGGCAGCTGGGCCGTCCGTCACGGCGACATGGTTCGTCTCGAGCGCGGCGATGAGCGGCTCGATGGCGGAGGGAACGCCGAGGCGACCGAGGGCTTCGGCGGCACGGTTCACTTGGGCGTTGTCGGCACTCGCAAGCGCCGGGGCGAGTGCCGGCACGGCCTGATGCGGACCCACGAGCACGAGCCGTTCAGTCGCTGCGATCCGCGTTTCACGATCGGCGTGGTCGAGGGCGATGGCCACGAGCGCCATGAGGGCATCGGGCGTGCGGATGCGAGCGAGTGATTCGAGGTACCAGGAGCGGACCTGAAACACGGGCTCCGAGTGAACAGCCGCGACGATGGCCGCCACGGCGACCGGGTCGGAAATTTCCCGAATCGCTTCGGCCGCCCGGTCGTTTCCAGGTTTGTCGAGCGATCGTCGGAGCCGCTCGAGTTTGCCGTACCACTGCTTGCTCGCGAGCTTGGCCGCCTCGTCGCGCTCGATGAGTTCGATCTCTTGGGCCGTGCGCCAGGCGCCTCGATACCGGATGAAGCCCATCGCGGCCATGCGATCAGCAGGCGCCTCCGCAGCGGGCTCGTCCGCAAACGCGACAGTCTGCGAGAAGGTGATTGCCACGAGGGCGATCACCCACCACGTGTGACAGAGTCCATCCCTCGTCGCCATAGCTGCGTCGTCCTTCTCGATGCCTCATCGTACCTTTCAGCGGCTGGGTGTCGCCATGCTGGCCTCCGGCTCGGGGCTGCCCGAGCCACCGCGAAGGCACGTTCCTCGCAGCCTACAGCGGTCCGTTTTTCCAGCGGCGGGCATGTGGTAGAAACCGCTCGGTTCACGAGCCCAGACTCCCTCTCACCCCATGCACCCATCCTGGCCGACTGTCGCGATCGTAGGCGTGGGCCTCGTGGGCGGATCGGTCGGTCGGGCCCTGCTGGATCGCGGTCTGGCGAGTCGAGTGATCGGCATCGGGCGCTCGCGGGAATCGCTCCGGCGAGCCAAGAAGGCCGAGGCCGTGACAGAAACGGCGCTCGATGTTGCCGCGGTGGTTGACGCGGATCTTGTCGTCGTCGCAACGAGTGTGGCCACCATTCCATCGCTGCTGGACCAGGTCGATGCAGCCGTTCGCCCTGGCACGCTCATCACGGACGCCGGGAGCACGAAGGCCTCGATCGTGGCCGCATGGGAGCGTGGTCGCAAGAAGCGGCACGGTCGGTTCGTCGGCTCGCATCCCCTCGCGGGCAGCCACCGGCGCGGTCCGGAAGCATCCGACCCTGAGTTGTTCGTGGGCCGCGTCGCGATCGTGACGCCTTCGACGGCCACGCCGACGGAAGACGTCGAGGCCGTCGCCGGACTCTGGTCGTCGTTGGGGTCGACGGTGTACGTCATGAATCCCCGCGAGCATGACAAACTCCTCGCTGCCACGAGCCACGCACCGCATGCGATCGCCGCCGCGGTCGCTGCGGCCACCCCGCCGGCTGCCCTGCCCTTCGCCGCCACAGGCTGGCGGGACACGACCCGAATCGCCGCCGGCGATGCCGAACTGTGGGCCGACATCTTGCTCGATAACGCGGGTCCACTGGCAACGGCCCTTGCCCGGATCGCCACCGTGTCAGAGCGTATCCTCACTGCCATTGAAGCCGGCGACCGCCGTCGGCTCGTCACGCTGCTCAAGAACGCCAAGGATGTCCGTGATGCTGTGGGAAGTTGACGTACGAGCCAAGGATGTCACGGGCGACCATGCCGCTCGTGAGTTCGTCGCCGGGGCCAGGGCCATCGGTCTCGGAGGCTGCACGGGGGCCCGGACGGCCGCCGGATGGCTCATCGAGGGAAACCTCGACCGCGCCACCATCGAGAAGATCGCCGCCACACTCCTGGCTGACTCGGTGACGGAAACGTTTGATGTCGACGCGATCGGCGCGGCGCGGCTCAACGCTCCCGTCGACGGCTTTTCCACCGTCGTTCACGTCATGCCGAAACCAGGCGTCACCGATCCGGCGGGACTTACAGCAGGCGACGCGATCGACCTGCTTGGGCATCCCGGCACGACCGTTCGGAGCCTCACGAAGTACTGGCTGCCACTCGGGCCTGATGACGCCGCGATCGCCGCGCGTCGGCTCGTGGCCAACGAAGCAATTCAAGATGTCGTCGTCGGGCCGCTCGCGATTCACAAGCTCGCCGGTGGTGGTACCTGGAGCTTCAGTCGTGAGACGGTTCCGCTGGCAGGACTGGACGACGCGACGCTCGAGAAACTCTCCCGAGACCGTTGCCTGGCCCTCTCGGTCGCCGAGTTGCACGCCGTGCGTGACCATTTCAAGTCGCTCGGCCGCGAACCCTTCGAGATCGAACTCGAGACGATCGCCCAAACCTGGAGCGAGCACTGCTGTCACAAGACGCTGACGAGCCCGGTGGATCACGAGGGACCGGCCGGCCGCGTCCGGTACGCCAACCTTCTCAAGGAAACGGTCTTTGCCGCCACGCAAAAGGTTCGCCAGGCGCTCGGTGCCTCCGACTGGTGCGTGAGCGTGTTTCGTGACAACTCGGGCGTGGTCCGCTTCGATGGCGATCATGACATCTGCGTGAAGGTCGAGACGCACAACCATCCTTCGGCGATCGAGCCCTACGGCGGCGCGGCGACGGGCCTTGGGGGCGTGATCCGGGACGTGCTCGGCACCGGCCTCGCCGCCAAGCCGATCGCCAACCTCGACGTCTTCTGCGTGGCACCTGTCGACACACCCACGGAATCGCTCCCACCGGGCGTGATCCCACCTCGGCGACTGCTGGCCGGCGTCGTAGCGGGTGTTCGCGACTACGGCAACCGAATGGGAATCCCGACGATCGCCGGCGCCGTCGCATTCGACCCTGGCTACCTCGGCAATCCGCTGGTCTTCTGTGGCACGGTGGGCGTCATGCCCCGGAACGCGACTGGCGCTGCCGTGGTCGCCGGCGATGTCGTCGGCCTGGCCGGCGGGCGAACCGGGCGCGACGGCAGCCACGGCGCGACGTTTTCGAGCATCGAGCTTTCGAGCGAAAGCGAAACCGAATCGGGGGGTGCCGTTCAAATTGGCCACGCCATCCACGAGAAGACGCTCGCTGATTTTGTTCTCGAAGCCGCCCGGCAGAACTTGTTTCATGCGATCACCGACTGCGGCGCCGGTGGGCTTTCGAGCGCCGTCGGTGAGATGGGCGCGACACTCGGGGCTGACGTTGATCTCGATCGCGTGCCGCTGAAGTACGCAGGCCTGTCGGCGACCGAGGTGTGGATCTCAGAGGCCCAGGAGCGAATGGTGCTCGCCGTGCCTGCCGAGGCGTGGGAGAAGCTCGCGACCGTCGCTGCCGCCGAGGGCGTCGAGGCTACGGCCATCGGAACGTTCACCGGGTCAGGCCGCTTGGTTCTCCGCTGGGAAGGAAAACTCGCGGGTGAGCTCGACTGTCACTTTCTCCACGAGGGCCGTCCGCGCCGCGTGCTGGAATCCCGTGTCGCCCCCGCGACGGCTCGACCGGCCACGTGGAAGTCTGCCAAGCTTGCCGACACACTTCAGGCCGTGCTCGCGCTGCCGGACGTAGCGAGCAAAGAATGGATCATCAGGCAGTACGACCATGAGGTGCAGGGGGCGAGCGTGACCAAGCCGCTGCTCGGCCCAGGGGGTGGGCCGGCGGATGGCACCGTGGTTCGCGGCGTCCTTGGCCGAGATCGCGGTGTCGTGATCGGTGTGGGTCTACGGCACCGGCTTGGCAGGCTCGACCCGTACCAGATGGCCGCCGGTGGCATCGTGGAGGCCATCGCGAATGTCGTCGCCGCTGGTGCCGATCCTGATCGCATCGCCCTCTTGGACAATTTTTGTTGGGGAGACACACGGAGTCCCGAAACGCTTGGACCTCTTGTCGAAGCCTGTCGGGCCTGCCATGACCTTGCGATCGCCTTTACGGCGCCGTTCGTGAGTGGCAAAGACAGCCTGAACAACGTATTTGCCTGGACCGACGCCGCGGGTGTCGCACGCGAAATCTCGATTCCACCGACGCTTCTGGCCACGGCGCTCGGCCAGGTGCCCGACGTCCGAAGGGCCGTCTCGCCCGATCTCAAGCGGCCTGGAAGCCGCCTGGCGATCGTCGGGCTTTCGACATCGGCAACGGCAGGAAGCCAGGTCGAGCTCACTGGGATCGTTTCGGACGGTGGTATCCCGACCGTGGATCCTGAAGCCTGTAGGAAGGCGATTCGTGCCGTCGCTTCCGCCCAACGGGCGGGCACGGTCCTGGCGTGCCATGACATATCCGATGGCGGCATGGCGGCGGCGATCGCCGAGATGGCCATCGGTGGCATGATCGGCGCCCGCGTCGATCTCGCGTCCGTACCGTTCGAAGCTGACGCCTCACTGCCCGGCAACGTCCATGACCTGGCGATCGCGTTTGGCGAGTCACCCTGTCGCTTCCTTTGTGAAGTACCCGCAGGCAGTGACAAGGCCTTTGCCGCTTCCATGAAAGATGTCCCGTGGGCTTTCCTGGGCGACGTGCTTGCCGAGCCGGTCCTCGAGATCGTCGGCACGACGGGCACGGAACGCATCGATGTCTCACACCTCGCCGCCGCTTGGCGGTCACTCTCCAGGGAGGCTCGCTGAATGCTTGCTCCTCGCGCGCTTGTCCTGCGGGCCCCGGGCACGAACTGCGATCACGAAACGGCGCTCGCCTTCGAGCGTGCCGGAGGGCTTGCCCGGCGCATGCACGTACGGGCCCTCACAGAACGACCCGCCATCGCCGATGATTTTCAGATCCTCTGCATCCCCGGTGGCTTTTCCTACGGCGACGACATTGCCAGCGGACGAATTTTTGCCCTCGAACTGAAGACACGCCTGGGCGACATGCTGCGGCGGTTCTTCGACCGCGGTGGCCTCGTCCTCGGCATCTGCAATGGTTTTCAGGTGCTCCTCCAAACAGGGCTCCTTCTGGCCGACGCTGACGACAGCCGCCAAGCCACGCTCGCTCACAACACTTCAGGGCGTTACATCGACCGCTGGGTCACCCTGCGATGCGAGCCGAGCCCATGCGTCTTCCTGAGCGGCATCACGCTCCTCGAACTTCCCGTCGCCCATGCCGAAGGCCGCTTCGTGCCACGGTCGGATGCCGATCTCGCAGCCCTCACCGCAGCCGGCCAAGTGCCGCTGCGCTACGCACCAGACGCCACGGGCACGTCCACAAACCCCAACGGGTCGGTCGCTGACATTGCTGGAGCGTGCGATCCGACAGGCCGTGTCTTCGGCTTGATGCCCCATCCCGAGCGGTTCATCTCGGCCACGCAGCATCCCGCCTGGCACGGACGCCTCGATCCTGACGCTGCGGGCTCTGGCCTCGCACTCTTCGTAAACGCCGTCCGCGCCGTGTCGTGACCACGTTGTTTCAGCGTTGACACGACGCCAAAAAATCCCCTATTCCCCCCGGTTCGCCACCCGTGCGCCACCATGTCCGGGGACCGCATGTCTCTGCGCCCGATCTCCATCCTGCTGATCCTCCTGACCGCCGCCGGCTGCCGGTTTCTCACCGGAACGGCCGCCACGACGGCGACGGTGGGCGCGGCGCCACGGCCCTCGCGCCAGCAGGCACGACGGACCGTTCAGCTCGAGTTGCTCTTCGTTCGCCATGATGTCCATGACAAGCAACTCGGCACCGATCTCTGGACCTATGTGGACGAGCAGTTTCTCGAGGCCGATGTGCGTGACCGCTTGACGGCCAATGGCCTTCGAGTGGGCATCGTCGGTGACCACCTTCCACCCGAACTAGCCGCCCGCCTCACAGCCGATGCAGCCATCGCCGACTCCGGAAGCGAATTGGCAACCGATGCGGCCATTTCCCGCAGGAGACTCCAGCTCTTGCCTGGCCGTCGCGGCGAGATCGTGACCAATGGCGGGGTTCGCGAGCTTGTGCTGCTCGAGCGCGCGAGCGAAGGGGTGAGTGGGGCAACCTACCGCGACGCCACGACGCTTTTCTCGATCGAGGCGGTCCCCGCCGCCAACGGGTGCGTGCGCGTCACGGTCACTCCTGAGATCAAGCATGGGCCACTCGAAAAATCCTGGGTCGGCGAGGATGGCATGTTTCGTCTCGAGACTGGTCAGCGACGCCACCAGCTCGAGCATCTCTCGTTCTCCGCCACGCTGCCTCGTGATGGGACGCTGGTGGTCGGGTCTGCCGGCAATGATTCCGCTTCGGTCGGCGACGGGCTCTTGAAGGATCGCCAACGGGGCAGTGGCACGAGTGCGAGGCTGCTCACCATCCGACCGCTGGCGGATGGCGTGGACCCGCTCT
The DNA here is from genome assembly GCA_964498325.1 of uncultured Candidatus Kuenenia sp. GTDB lineage: Bacteria > Planctomycetota > Planctomycetia > Pirellulales > UBA1268 > QWPN01. Next base: position 23,695 of record CAZCHF010000019.1, on the reverse strand, counting down.
TCGACGCAGGCGACGGAAACTCCACGCCATCTGATCAAGCGCCGCTGACCATCCGCTAACCGGGCAATTTGGAGAGACCGGTCCGTCGACGGGTCGTAGGTAGGTTGGGAGCCCGAGGAACGCTGGCGCATCGAGAGCGACCTGCGGCACCTTTCTGGCGAATGCTGCCCCCACATGCCGATCTTTCCGATGACGGCTGGCCTGTGCCGCCGCGCTCGTGCACGAGGGTTCGCAATCCATGGCCGACGACACTTCCGCTGCATCCGTGGGTCGTCATCGCCCAAAGAGTACGACGGTATTCGTGGCCGCGTTCGTCGCCGGAGCCGTGGCTGCGGTCGTCGTGAATCGCGCCCTCGACCTCCACCTTGCCCAATCGAAACCGCAGGTTGAGAGCGAACCGATTTTCGTCGCGCTCCGGGCCATGCCGCAGGGCTCCCCGGTCACGGTCTGGGATGTGGCGCTCCGCGATTGGCCTCGAGCGATGCTCCCGACGTCGGCCCTCCGCGCCGGCGATACGTTCGAGGGCTCCGTTCTCAAATATCCTGTCCGCGAGGGACAACCGCTCCTGGCGGTCCAGTTGATGCCTGCCGAGCAGCCCGCTGCGGCGCCACCAGCCGCCGTCGAGGAGGCATTCGTCCTGCCGCCGCAGGCCGCCCCTGAGAAGCAGGTCGCATCGGTCCCGGCAGCCTCGCCTGCCGCGGAGCCGCCGAAGCTCCAAGAACCGGAAGTGGTTGCCGCCCCGCCGTCGCAGCCCGAGGCATCGGCGTTCGTTTCCACCGAGACAGCCAAGGCCGATACCGCCGCGTCGGAGCCGGAACAATCGCCGCCTGTGGCACGAAAGCCGTTCGATCTCGAGCCTGCCGACGAGCCGAACAAGGAGCCGAACAACTCCGCCACGGTCAAAACTGAACCCGAACCCGAATCCGAAACGCCTACGCCTGCCGCCACGGAACCAGAGCCAACCCTTGTTGCATCGGACGTCGACCCGCTCCTCGACACGCCGTCGCGGCCCGCGGTTGACCTCGAGAAAATTCCGTCAGTGATGGCCCGGTCGAAAGAGCCGGCCGAACCGGCTGCGACGCCGGCCTCGACTGGCCCCGTGCGGTATCTCGTGGTGCCGGAGCGGATCGCACGTCAGGCGGACACGTCGTTCGTGCCACCGCCGGCGGTCGAGCCCACGCCGGAGCCCGCTGCCCTTCCTGCTCAGCCCGTGGCCACGAAGCCGGCTCAATCGGCTCCGTCGGCGACGCCGCCGGTCAAGGGATTTCCGCAGCGACCGGGCAACGCGAAGACAGCATCTCGTTCCAATCTGAAGCAACAACAAGCCCAGGGCCAGCAGCAGCAGCAGCAGCAGCAGCAGCGATCCCAACAGCAACAGCCCCAGCAGAGAAAGCAGCCGCCTCAGGCCACAACGAAGCAGCAACGTCAGCAACCGACGAACCCTTCGTCAAATCGCGAACGCACCGAGACAGCTTCCAAGCCCCGTGAGCCGATGTTTCCGATCTTGGCGGCAGGCATCGAGGCGATCGGGAGCCGCTGGCGAAACGGCGACGAAGAGGCCACTGCCACGGACCAGTCCGGCGCCCCGCGTCGCAAGTAGCCGGGCTCGAACGTTTCCAGCGAACATGAAGCGTCATTGCGGGAAACTGGATAGGGGAGGCGAGTTGATCGGCGAACGCTCGAGGAGCATCGGGCCGCGGCGGCCCGCCGCGACGAAACTTTTGCCGTCCACGAGCCGGCGATACACATAACTCCGACGCGGTCTAGTCACTCGTTTGCCGTCGGATCGACAACCCGGTAGCCACCGCCCGATGTCGTAGCCAACTTGGCGAGCCGCGGTGACTGCGTGCTGCCATCGCCGACGCTGAACTGCACGACGAAGAGCCTCGTGCGTCCGAGACGTGTTGAGAGCCGCTCAACATCCTGAGGCTCGAGGTCATGGCGTGAAGCCCCGTCGGTGAGCAAGAAGATCTCGTCGGGCGCGACGGCGAGCGCCGCGGCGAGAGCATCCGCATGCCGGGTGCCACCGGAAGGTGCGATCCCGTCGACGAAACGGTGGACGCTTCGGAGCGTTTCTTCGTCCGCAAACATCGGCCGACCGGGTCCACCAGGAGGCGTGTAGACCGTCACCCGATCGCTGTAGAAGAAGAGGTGAAACTGCTGCGACTCGCCGAGGGCTTCGAGACTCGCGATGAGCCCGGCTTTCGCCGCCGCCATGGGCGTTCCATCAAGGTCGGACATGCTGCCCGAGCGGTCGCAGACAAACGCGACCCGACGCCCCTTGACCTCGAAATCAAAAAAACGTGGGCGATCACCGGGCGAGACGGCATCCGCAGCAAGAACGGGTGCGGCGGCGCCCACGAGCATGCAGACCCAGAGAGTCCCTCGAGTCATCCTCACGGCTCCACGATGATCTTGCCGGCAAGCGACCCGGAGCCCCCTACGGTCGCGGCCTCTTGGATGGCATGGGCTTCCGCCACATGGTCGAGCGTCATGACTCGATCGATCGGCGCGCGGAGTTGACCGCGGGCGAGCCAGCGATTGATGTCGACGGCGGCGGCGGCCTGTTCGTGGGCCGAAGCCTTGAACATCACGAAGCCATACAGGCGACAGGCCTTCACGTAGAACGGTCCGACTGGAAATGCCGGTCGAGCCTCCCGACCGGCCATGATGACCATCCGCCCTGCCTCGGCGAGCATCGCCACGGCCGCATCAAAATCGGGCTCACGTCGAGTTTCCCAGTGGACGTGGACCCCGCCCGGGGCGGCCTGCAGGACAGCGGCCACGAGGTCCGGGCGCTTGTAATCGAGCGCGACATCGGCGCCGAAGTCGATCACGGCCTTCCGCTTCTCCAACGTCCCCGCGGTGGTGATCACCCGTGCCCCGAGCGCCTTGGCGATCTGAACCACCGCAGAGCCGACGCCGCCTGACCCACCATTCACAAAAATCGTCTCTCCGGGCTCGAGTCGGGCATGGCTGACGAGGCCAAGGTGTGCCGTGATCGACACGAGTGCTGCAGCGGCGGCCTCGCGATCTGTCACGCCGTCGGGCGTGGGGTAGAGCCACTGTTCGTCGACAGCCGCGAACTCGGCACACGTGCCCTGCCGGCCAAGCAGCCCTTGGTTCGAGCCCCAGACCCGCATGCCGGGCCGGAGTTTGTCCACCTCGTCACCGACCTCCACGACTTCCCCAGCCAGGTCACAACCGACGATGAACGGGAAGGAAAGCGGCATCGCGACCGTACCAGCACGGACGTAGGTGTCGATCGGATTGATCGCTGCGGCCCGTACGCGAACGAGCGCCTGCCGCGGGCCAGGCACGGGATCGGGAAGAACCCCGCACTCAATGACGCTCGGCGCGCCGGTCCGGGTGATGAACGCCGCTTTCATGGGCGGGATGATCCTGGTCGGGACGGCTTCACGAGACTCACGACGCCCCCGGTGATCGCCGCCATGCCGCCGATGGCCGACACCGCCCAGAGAAGGATCGCAACGCGACCAACTGAATCCGCCGCCTTTTGAACGAGGATTTCTTCCGCGACCGCACCGCGATCCACGCCCGACCGCTTCGCAGCAAGCCACGCCTTGTGAATCATCACCGGGTCGGCCGACTCCACCGCGGCCCGGATGACTTGCTCGTCCGGGAGGCGTCGGGCGGCGCCTCCGTCGAAACGAGAGAGGAGTCCGGCTGCCAGGGCAGCCAGCGCAGCGATCACGCCACCGATGAGCATCCAGGCGTGGCCGGCCTGCCACCCCGATCTCGTCGGTCCCGAGGCATGCACCTCGAAGGGGGCAAGTTCCCGTAGTCTGGGCACGGCGACGCTCGCACCGCACGACGGACAGGTGATCTCGGTACCCGCCTGCCCGAGGCCAACGGAAACCTCCGCTGAGCAACGGCACGGGATGCGAAACGTCCTGGTGGCGCCGGGCATGGTCAGATCGTGGAAATCCAAGTGTCGGACCACGGGAGCCCGCTGTGGGCTCCTCTGGTTGCCGGCAGGGCTTCTCCGGCCGGATTCTTTTACCATCCGCCGGCAAAAAACGATCAAAATCTGGCCCGGTTCGCGAAAAAAAACTGGCCCCGATGACTCCGCAGCGGCATAATGTTTCGTCCCCCGGAGGCTCCTTTTGTGCCGGCACACTGCCCGCATCCCGCCCCACTCACCAGGTATCTGCCACAGATCTCCAGGTTTTTGAGACCGGGGGCTTGTCCCCCGTCGGCCATCCTCGGTGCAGCCGGGCTCCTTCGCCTTTTCCCCGGGACATCGAGAAGGCTGGACTTGCCTGCCTCTTGAATCACACTGTCGGCAGCCCGAAGGATGAATTCGGGTGCCAGTCACCGTATACCGGCGCGAGCCGGTCCCTAGAACCGTTGTCGGAATCGCCAAGGAGCGCTGCTTTGTACGATTCGCTGTTGGATGAGCTCGAGGATGATGTCGTCACCAATCCCCAGGACGTCGAAGAGCTGACGGAAAAGGTCGTCGATGCCGAAGAGGCTGACGCCGAGTTGCTCGCCGACGAGACGGACGTGGTCGTCCTCCAAGATGGAGACGTGCCGACGGATGCCGAGGCTGACCTCGATCCCGACGCAGACGCCGGCGACGACGTGCTTCCCGAGGCGGTCGAGGCCTGGTCGGACGATCCGGTGCGCATGTACCTCACGCAGATGGGCGAGATCCCCCTGCTCACCCGTGCCCAGGAGATTTTTCTCGCGCGGCAGATCGAGACGACGAGGGCCCAGTTCCGCGCCAAGCTCCTCGAATGCGAGTTCGTGGCCCAGCAGGCCTTCCGTGTGCTCTGTCGCGTGCAGCGCGGTGAATTGCCTTTCGACCGCACGGTCCAAGTGTCCGTGACGGACCGGCTCGAGAAGGATCAGATTCTAGGCCGCCTGCCTCACAACCTGCGGACGCTCGAGGTCCTCCTCAAGCAGAACAAGGCCGACTATCGGATCGCCCTGGCGAAGAAGCGGCGGATGGCGGAGCGGCGTGAGGCATGGGCTCGGCTTGGTCGGCGGCGCAAGCGGGTCGTCCGGCTCATCGAAGAGCTCGGCCTGCGGACGCAGCGGATCGAGGCGATGATCCCGCCGCTGAACGCGATGGTGACCAAGCTCGCCGAGCTCAAGTCGAAGATCGACGCGAGCAAGCGGGCCAAGCAAGCTCCCTCGGCCCGGCAGAAGCTCGTCGACGAGTACCGTGCCATCCTCAAGAGCTGCCAGGAAACCCCGCGAAGCCTCAAGCGTCGCATGGCCCAGATCCGGGAGATCTTCACGAAGTATCAGAAGGCCAAGCGGGGCCTTTCGGAGGGCAACCTCCGACTCGTCGTGTCGATCGCCAAGAAGTATCGCAACCGCGGCCTCTCCTTCCTCGACCTGATCCAGGAGGGCAACGCCGGCCTCATGCGTGCGGTCGACAAGTTTGAATACCGCCGTGGCTTCAAGTTCTGCACCTACGCCACCTGGTGGATTCGCCAGGCGATCACCCGCGCGGTGGCCGATCAGAGCCGCACGATCCGTATCCCGGTTCACATGGTGGAAACCATGAGCCGCGTGCGGAACGTGGCCCGTCAGTTGCTTCAGGAGTATGGACGCGAGCCGACGATCGAAGAGATCGCTGCTCGTGCCGGCACCCCTGTCGACGAGACCCGTCGTGTGACGGCGATGAGCCGCTACCCGATCAGCCTCGATCGCCCCGTGGGCAACAGTGAAGACAGCCACTTCGGTGACCTCCTGCCAGACACTGGCGCCGAGAACCCGGCTCAGGGTGCGGCGCAGGAGATGCTCAAGAACCGGATCGCGAAGGTGTTGAAGAGCCTCTCATATCGCGAGCGGGAGATCATCAAGCTCCGCTACGGGCTCGGCGACGGCTATAGCTACACCCTCGAAGAAGTGGGCCACATCTTCAAGGTGACCCGCGAGCGAATCCGTCAGATCGAAGCCAAGGCTGTCCGCAAGCTTCAGGCCCCTGCCCGCAGCGAAGAGCTCAGCGGCTTCATAGACTGATTGTACGGCCAGCGGGCCATCCAGCTTTACGGTGGCAGGGGCATCCATGCCCCCTGCCACCTTCCGGCCCCTCCGGGCCGGCGGTCGCACCTCCAGGCTCCCGTTTTTCGTAAGTCTTGCGGTGTGGTGCGCGCGAGCGGACGAATCAGACGCCTCGATCCCCTCGCTTGCGCAAGGGGCTTGGATGGCCTGCCCCGCACGCAGCGGGCGTAGCCCGCGCAGCGTGCCCATCTCGTGGCATCCGGCTCGGGGTGGCCCGTGTCACGCTCGGCGGCGTAGAAAGCTGAGCGAAGCCTGGAGGGCGAAGCGAAGATTTCTCCGAGCGCCGCGGTGGCCACGATGGCCACCGCAAGCGTCCGCAGACGTGACACGGGCCACCCCGAGCCACGCGCGACGCTGACTTCCCGGAGGAATGCGGCACGAGCGACCGTGCGGTATGATCTTCCCACACAAGTCGCCCGAACTCGAGGACGCCCATGATCCGCATTCTGCTCGCCCTGGCCTTCGTCACTGTCTCCGTCACCGCAGTCGCGGCGGAACCGGCAGCGTTCACGCGGACCACGATCGACCTCGGCTGCGTCGTCACCGACATCGACAAGAGCGTGAAGTTCTATACGGAAGGCATCGGGTTTCGTGAGGTGAAGACCTTTGAGGTGCCGGCCGACCTGGCACGCGATGCCGGGCTGACCGACTTGCGGCCGCTCTCCATTCGTGTCCTCACGCTTGGCGACGACGAGACCGCCACCAAGCTCAAGCTCATGCAGGTCGTCGGCACCCTGCCCCGCACCGGTGACAACGACTTCATCCACTCCCACACCGGCTTCCGCTACCTGACGATCATGGTGGCCGACACCGACGCGGTGCTGGCGCGCCTCGAGAAACTCGGCGTCAAGCCGCTCGCCAAGGGACCGGTGGCGATCCCTGAATCGATCGTCCCTGGCATGACGCTCACCTGCGTTCGGGACCCTGACGGCAACATCGTCGAGCTCATCGGCCCGCAGAAGTAGTCTCCCGACAAGGCTCTCCCCCCTTCCCTGCTTCTGCCACCTTGGTCATGAGCGAGTGAGGGAATTGGCCGTCCCATCCTTGATCGTGGCGGTAAAGCGTGACGAAACTGTGTCTCTACATACCTTGTCGCAACGGCTCTGCGACGCTTCCAGAGGTGTTTGCTGCGGTCAGCCGCCAGACGCGGGCGCCCGACTTGCTGCTGCTTGTCAATGATCAGTCGACCGATGACACGCCATCCTTGGCCCACTCAGCGGGTTGGTCCGTCGTTCATACGTCATCGGAAAGAAACGGGCTCTCCGCAGCGAGAAATGTGGCTGTCACCGTCGCTGCCGCAGCGGGCTGCGACGTTCTTGCCGGGCTCGACGCCGATGCCGTTCCGGCGGTGAATTATGTCGAGACACTGACGGCCTTTTACACCGATCATCCCGGCGTTTCCGGCACATGCGGAAGAATGATCGAGCGTTTTGCCTCCTCGCCGAGTGACCTTTGGCGAGCAGTGTTCATGCGGCAACACTGGGGGGATCAGTCTCTCGACAACCCGCCGATCCTCTTCGGAAGCTCCGCAGCCCATCGCATCGAAGTCCTCCAACGCATCGGGGGATTCAACGAGACATTACGCACGAACTTTGAGGACACGGAACTCACTCAGCGATTGCTGCGCTCGGGCTATCGCTTGGCCTATGTCCCCGAAGCCATGAGTGAACATCTGAAGCGCGACACACCGGATAGCGTTCTCAAGATGTTCTGGAATTGGTACAGACCGGGCGCCGAGATGGCAGGCCACTTCAATGGCGTCGATTCCTGGCTCAGGCTCCGTCACCCTTGGATTTGGCACGATTACAACGGTCGATCTGCCGCTGGCGTCGCCATCACCGGCCTGACGGCGATAACCGAGGCGTTTCCGTGGACGCAGATAATTCGGGATTTACAGTTCCTTGGCCGGCAGAGCGGCTCAATGGCAGATCTGTGGCCTGTCGTGAAAATCGCGACGGAACTGCACACGACGCATGGCTACGTGGATGCTTTCGTTGAATGGCTCCGCTGCCGGCTGGAGAACGTCGTTCGTGAGGGCAACGGCGGCGAAACGCTGCACCCGCAGATCCAGGCCGCGATTCGCGAGTCCGCCGATCGCATGCTTCCACGGAGGCGATTTTGGGACGCCTTGGACGACAGCATGGGGTGTTTGGCAACGGATCGCCGGTGATGACCGGCGATCACGACTCGGGATAGCCCGTGACCGGCGACACCGTGAAGGCGGTGCCGTTCGAGACTCCCCGATCCCACACCTGGATCCCCCCCTGCTGGGTCCGTCCCAGAACGCCGGTGCGGCCGGAGGTGACATCGCCTGCCGAATAGAGCCCCGCAAATGCCTGGGCGAGGGTCGACCGGGGCCAGCTTCCAAAATTCTGGACCGAGTAGTTGGCGCCCACCGAGGGCCGCTCGAGTACCCACCAGGAAAGGTTGCCGTTGGAGCGCTGGAGACCGGCGATGCCGACCGTGCCGTTGCCCGTCCCGAGGAAGTCACCCACCAACACATCCGAGTAGGTCGCCGTATGGTCGGGCCAGAGCCCCATGAGGCTCGGCGTGTTGTTCTGGGGGGAGACCGAGGTATTGGAGCCGACGCTATACCAAGCATTGCTCGCGGTCTTTGCCGCGATCAGCACCGCGCCATTCGCATTCCCATCGAAGTTGCCAACGAGATAGTCGGTAAAGTTCTCGTGCCGCCCCCATTGGGTCGTCATGACCGTGTGGTTCATCGAGCCTGGAGTACCCTCGTACTCCGAAATCCACCAGGTGCTGCCGGTCAAACCTGCAACCTGGGTCTTGCCGCTCGGGTCGCCGAAGAAATTGCCGGCCAGAGTCTGATCCCACTGCACCTCGCTGCTCCAGGCCCCGAGGTACACGTTCTTGCTGCCGAACGTGGCGGCATTGGAATTCTGCGTGGCGTTGGCGAGCATCCACCATTGGTTGTTGGCCGAATCGCGGCCGATGATGTCGGCGTTGCCATCACCGTCGAAGTCGCCGTTGACCACGTCGAGCCACTGGACTCCTCCCGAGAAGTCCCACGAGCCGACGAAGTTCGTGCTGAAGTCGGTCGCGCTCGTTCCGTTGACAGCGCCGTCGTACGACAGCTTCCACCAGCTTCCTGCCTGGTTCGGCACTTCGGCCCGGGCCACGATCACGTCCCGGTCGCCGCTTCGCAGAACTGACCAATCGACCCACGTCGCGTTGGTCGTCCAGTGGTTCGCCGCATTGAGCGAAACGAGGCTGGCATTGCCGGCAGCTTGCGTGAACGACACCTGCCAGTTGCCGTTATCGAGGAGCGTTGCTATGTCGGTCAGGCCGTCGGCGTTTAAGTCGCCCGAGAGGAAGACTTGGCTCCCTTCGGTGAACGCGTACGTGAGATTGTTCGACGCGAGGTTGGCGACCGTAGCCGCCGCATCTTTGTAGACACCGAGGGTCCAGTTGCCCGGCTCCCCGACGGCAGGTGTCGTCAAGGAGAGCGTGGTCGCATTCACGACAGCCACGTTCGTCGCCGCTGCCGTCACGCCACTTCGACTGAAGAAGGCGCTCAAGTTCGTGGCGTTGCCGAAACCGTACTGCTTGGATGACGCCGTGAGCGTGAGAGCCGTATTGCCAAGGACAGGGCCGTTGTCCGGCGTGACGGTCGTCAGGTTCACCGGGAGGACGGCAAACGTGGTGTTGCCCGTCGTGGAATTCGCGTTCGGAAAGCTCAAGTTGGCAAAATCGCTGCCACCGAAACCGGTCCAGAGCGACGTGAGGGACGGCACGGAGACAGTGAGCGTGTTGGATCCGGTCGCCACGCCGGTCGCATTGAGCCCGCCGAAAGCCAGACCGTAGGACGCATTCTGATTGAATGGCGTGCTGTTGGCCGTCGTGGTGATCGTGACCTGGTCGGTGCCGCTGCCGAAGAGCGACCAACCTGAAATGACCTGGCTCTCAAACGTCACCGACGCGATGTCGTAGGTGACCACGACCGGGGCATCGTTGAACCAAGGCTGCATGGTCACGATGAGCGATGCCGACTGAAGCGCGGGGGCCGAGGCCGCCGTGACGGCGTTTACCGAAATCGTCGAACTCAGGCCCATGAAGTCGCTGAAGGCGTAGCCGTAGCCAAGGCCGTTGATGTTCACCTTCTCGGTGCCGGATCCGTCCGAGACCCCGGCCGCAAAATCACCACGGCTCTGGATGAACGACTCGTACTGGTTGTACGGAATTGAGCCGGCGCCGTTCGGGTAGACCGAACTGTTGTCGGCGAACTCCACGAACTGCAGGTTGTCGACGTTCTTGCCCGGAGCGATGTTGATCGGTGCCCCGCTCACAAATGACACGACATCGATGACCGTGTTCGGCCCCACCGTCGATACGCCGGTGATGGTCATCGGGCTGTTGAAGTTCAGGTAGGACGCGGCGACCCAGCCAGTGATGTTCTCGCCCGTGGGGTTCGCCAGGTTGTAGACCGATGTCGGCATCATCCACGTGCCGGCCGTGTTCGCCGGGTTCGTGTGCTGGAACACGGGCAGGTTCGGGTTGGCGAGATTGTTGATCGGCTCGCCCGTCGCGAGCATGGTCGACGCGTACCCTCGCGAGAGGGCCACCGCCACGTCGCGCCCCAGATCGTTGAGGGCGACGGCCGTGCCCCCGGTGGAGTTGCCGCCTGGCTGGAAAATGCCGGCGCCGCCGAAGATCTGGAGCGAGGGCGTCTTAAAATTGCCCTCGGCTTGGGTGAACCAACTCGGGGGCGGGGGAACTGGGTTCCCGAACGGGTCGAGCTTGCCGGCAGGCGAATTGGTCGTGAAATACGGATAGTAGATGTCGAGTGTGAGATTGGGGTTGGCCGTTCCGCTCGTGTAGTCGATGAACCGCAGGACCGTGTAGTTCGCCGTCGTACCATCGATGCTGGTGTTCGTCGTCGTCGTCACCTCACCTCGGTAGAGAGCCACTTGCTGGGGGTAGAGGGTCGTATTGCTCAGCACCTCTGCCGGCTGGTTCTCCTCCTGCCACCAGTACATGCTCTTGTACCGGTTGAACATCAGGTCGATCGCGTTGTTCTGATTCAGCGTGACGCTATTCCAAGCCACGGGCGAGCCATTGGCGGCAAAGTTATAGACGCTCGGGCCGAACGTGTTGGTGAGCGCCTGATACCCGGCCGTGGTCATGTTGCTCGATACCTGCTGGAGCATCACACCCCCGACGGAACTGGCCATCGAGCCGTTAATCGTGGCGCTCAGGAAGGGCGAGCCATTGGCCCCGGTTTGGTTGGTCGCGATCTTGAAGCTCGTCGCGTTGCCTGCCGTGTTCGTCTCGGCGATCACGGTGCCCGCGGGAATGAACGGCCCCGACACGGGTGATCCTTCCGGATACAGCGTGCCATTGATGTTGCCGCCCGCCGTGATGTTGAGATATGCCCAACTCGAGTAGTTACCGAGTGCCGTGTTCTGCGGCGTGATGGTGAAGGTCTGGTTCGAATCCTGCTGGAAGGCACTGGCCTCGGCCGTGATGGCATTGAGGAGATCATTCGGCGCGAGGACGCGGTACGTCGGCACCGTCTCGTTGCCGAGGCCCCCGAGCGGAAAGATCGCGAGGTTGTAGCCGGGCACGTTGGCGAAGGCCGTGTTGTAGCCGGTGAGG
>CAZCHF010000019.1:0-12027 GCA_964498325.1 uncultured Candidatus Kuenenia sp. | reverse complement strand
AGTCAGGCCGTCGGAGATGCCGGCAAAAGGCGCCTGCGTGAGCGTCTGGCCGTTGCCGTTGAGCGTAAGATTGATCGTGAACGGCATCCCGAACTGATCGACCTGGCTCGTATCGGCGAACACCGAGGCATTGCTCGCCGCGATTTCGATGAAGTCGTAGTACGAGGTTCCGAAGCCGGCGGTAGGCTGGTTGGTCAGGTTGCTCTCGGTCGAAAAATAGACCCGCGTTCCGTTGTACGCGCCGCCGGCGAGATTGAAGGCCAGCGTGCTGCTGTTCAGGCTCGTGAAGAGCACACCGCTCTGTGGGGCGCTGCCATTGGATGGCGGGACGTACGCCGTCTGGCCCACCTGCCCAGTCGTCGCATTGATGTCGAAGAATCCCTGGTTGTTGTTGAGCGTGCCGTAGACATAGACGTAGAGGTCGTTGATGGCCGGCGTCGTGTTGGCCGTGAGGTTCGTATTGTTCTGGAACGTGATCGTGAGGTTGTCGATCACAGGGTTGGCCAAGACCGTGAACGGCAGGTTGTTCGAGGCGGGGATGCTCGTGTTGGCTGGCGAGCCGAGGAAGACCGAGTAGTTGCCAGTGCTCGCAAACGCCGGCACGGCGAGTGTCAGCTCGGTGCTGCTGACCCAGTGCCCGGTCACGGGTGTGGTATTCGGACCTTGGAAGATCACGGCCAGATTTGTCTGGTTTCCGAAGCCGTACACGGGCGAGTTCGCTGCCAGCGTCAGATTGCCGCCGCCGGCGAGATAGGCCTGATTCGGGGTGATGCCCGAGAGATTGACACCGTGGTAAAGGAACGTGCCGTTCGTGGTGTCGTTGTTGGGCGCCTGCCCGAACGAGAGGGTCGTGTTCGTCGGCGTGCCGGCATATGAGCCCCAATACGGCACCGGCAGGCTGAGCGTCATGCTGCCGTTCGTGGGCGTCAGATTCGGAACACTGACCTGAATGGCGCTATTGCTCGAGTCGGTGAAGAAGACCGTCGTATTGGCCGGAAACGGCGTGCTTCCGCTAGCCAGGGTGATGTTGATCGTGTCCGTGCCGCTGCCCAGATAGGACCAGCCACCGATCGCTTGATTCTGGTAGGTGATCGACGCGATGTTGTAGTTGATGGACTGCACCGCGACGTTGAGGTTGCCGATCAGTGCGAAGTTCGAGGTGTCGCTGGCGTTGGCTGGAGCGGCCCCGTTGGGCGTCGTCTGGAGCGTGTAGTTTCCTGCTACCATTCCAGAGCTCGGCGGCACCTGAATCGTCAGTGAAGTCGAGTTGGTTGCACTTCCCACGAGCGATGTGGAGACCGTCGTGCCATTGGGACCGCCGACCAAGAAGAAGTTCTGGTTCGTGAGGTTGGCAAAGCCGAAGGCCGGATCGGTGGCCACCAGCGTGAGATTCGCCGAAGTGTTGACCGTCAGCGGAATGTTCGAGATCGACGCGATGTTCGTCGGGTTGATCGGGAGGCTCGTGGTACCGTTGAGCGTGTCTCCCACGAGCGAGAGCGTGGCATTGAAGGCCGTGCCATTCCAGAGGGACTGAAACGCTCCCTGGGGGATGACGGCCGTCCCGTTGGTCGCGTTGGCCGTGGCATTGAAGTTCACGTTCACTGACGCATTGCTCGGCGACGTGAACGTGAGGGCCGTGGACACACTCGTATTGAACGGTTGTGCGAACTCGAGCGTCAGGTTGCCGGCACCGATGACCGGCCAGCCCGTGATCGGCGCGCCGTCGAATGAAAAACCGTTGAGCGTATACGTCGCGAAGGCCCGACGGATTTCCAGCGGCTCGACCCTGAGCGGTGTCCGTCGGTGCTCGTCGCGGGTTGCAAGAGTCCGCTTCTTGCGACGGTCGAGCAGGCGGCGAAGCGGAGTCTTCATCGTCGGAGCATCCAGGGTGTATCGGCGGCGCCACGAAGGGCGCGGGCGGGGCGAACCAATCGCGATGGACTGTTTCGCCCCAGTCGCTCATGGTACCGCGTCGCGGATGGCCACACAAAAGCTGAGCTTCTGCTGATGTTTCGGCAAAAATGCTCCCGCCCCGTCGGTCAGTCGATGACGATGGGCTCGCGGGATCTCTGGGACTGCAGGGTTTCGTGGTGTTCGAGGAGATGGTCGATGGCCCGGACGAAGGCCGGCACATGCTCGTGGCTGAGTACCGTCGTCGCGAGATCGGCGAGTTTGAGCCGCCGCCGCATCCGCTCCCGAAACTCTGCGTCATCAATCATCCGGCAGCAGAGATCGAGGAAGTCGGCTTCGCGGTCGGCGATCAATTCCTCGAACCCCAGCGTCCGTAGCAGGTAGGCCGTGGAAAGGTTGTAGAACCGATCGCCCGCGAGGGTCACGATCGGGAGCCGGAGGGTGAGGAGGTCGACCGCCGTGTTGTAGCCTCCGAAGGGATGGGCATCGATCGCGAAGTGGGCCCGCTCGAGCGCCTGCATGTAGGGCTGAAAATCAAAACTCGGCATCACGACGGCCCGCTCCGCCCCGAGAATGCCCTCGATGGCGCGCCGCAGCGGGATGTAACCGTTGCCGAGCACCGCGCCACCGGGAAAGAAATGGAATCGCACCGGCGTCTTCACCCGGTCGGCAATCGTCTTGAGCCGCCGCAGATGATCACTGTTGGTCTTCTGGCCACTCCAGGTGCAGTTGACGATGATCGGCTCGTCGGGGAGGCGCGGATACTCGAGACCATAGTCGAGCGGCACCGGCGCCTGACCACAGCCCGGAATCAGCACGAGACGCTCGGAGTAGTGCTCGCGTGCGAGCGCGGCCACCTCCGTGTCCTTGCCACCAATCCAGTAGTCGATCTTCGCGCCGAACGTGCTCACGGGATGACCGTAGTTGGTCACCTGGATCGGGGCGATTCGCATGTTCGAGAGGATGATGCTCTCGATGCTCATTCCGATGTCGGGAAAGTAGGCCATCGCGAAGTCGTTGGGATCGATGCCGGACAGGTCGTCGGGCCGCTGCGAGGCGTCGTAGGAGCGAACCTCCTTGAAGATCGAGGTGTCGAGGTCATTGCGCTTCGGCCCCAGGTGAACAAGCACCAGTTCATGATCCTTGGCGAGGGCCTCGAGGAACGGCTGCTGCGACCGGTAGACGCTTTGGCGCCGAAACCACATCGATGAAAGCACGGCGATCCTTCGCGGCTTCGGGGTGTTCGCGATCGACCGCTTGCACAAAGGCGTGGCCTGAAAAAGCCGGTTGATGCGTTGCTTGACGAGATAGTCCTTCTCGTGGTCGATGTAGGTCGCGCCAAAGTAGGCGTGGTGCGTGAAGGCGTTGATCCCGCTCAGCCGGTCGTCTTCGAACGTGATGTGCTCGCGGAGGTGGGCGAGGGTGTCAGGATCGGCGGCGCCCGTGCGGTAGAGCTCGAGGAAGCAGTAGTACCAGTGCGTGGCGAGTTGCGGGCTCGTCGCGAAGAGCAGCCGGCGGTCGATCTTCACCCGATTGCGAGCCGAGTAGAGCGCAAGCAGGCGGGTGTAGTTCCGCTGCTGCCGAAGCAGAATCTCGACGAACGGGTCGGTGGTGCGAAAGGCGCTGATGGCCACCACATTGGCGATCACCGTGTTCAACTCGATGAAGGCGATCGCAAACCGCTCTGGGAGGACAAAGTCCTCCTGGGTCATGAAGTAGAGAAAGCTCCGCACGAAGATGTTGATCGCCTGCGTCGTCTGGTCATCCGTGTGGTAGTAGGTGCATTCGCGGAGGTGGGCGATCACCGCGAGGAACTGGCTGCATACGGCATCCCAATCCTGCCGGCGGTAGGCCTCGTCGACACGACGAGGATCGAAGGAGAAGAGCGGGCTTGCCGTGGGCGAGCCGCCGGTGGGTGGTCCGCCAGGAATGACAGGAGCGATCGATGAGGGACCGGGTTCGGCTGGCATGGTGCGATGACGGCTCCAAAGAGGGTGACACGGGGTCGAATCGACACGAGCTCGCTTTCGCGCCCGAAAGGCATGATCCTTCCGCGGCTCAAAAGGCTCAAGGGACCAGCTGAAAGCGCTCTGGCGGCGGCCGTGGAGGGCTGGGTACTTTCCCGGCCATGCAATTCCGCCCCGCTACCCCTGCTGACGAGGACGGCCTGGCCGACCTTCTGGACGCGCTCGCGCGCGCCGGTGACGAACGGCTGTTCCATCCCCACCCGCTCACCCGCGAGGCGGCCCGTCGCATCTGCCGTCACCGAGATGTGACACGCGACGGGCCACACGACGAGTATCACCTCGCCATCGCGCCGTCTGGAGACGGTGGCTCGGAAACGGTGGTCGCCTACGGGATGCTGCGTGGCTGGGCCGAGGGATATGAGACTCCGAGCCTTGGCATTGCCGTTCACCCCGATCATCGCAGCCGTGGCATCGCGCGGCAGTTGATGGACCACCTTCATGCCGTGGCAGCCGCTCGCGGCGCCGCACGGGTGCGGCTCAAGGTCTACCGTCAGAACCTCGCGGCGGTCCGTCTGTATGAATCGCTGGCCTACGAGTTCGAACCTTTCTCCGAGAGCGAGCTGCTCGGTTTTCGAGCCCTTGGCCCCCTTGTCGCTGCGTGATCCTCATGATGTCTCGCATGGCGCTGTCCAGAAAAATTCCCGTGTCGATGCCCGACCTGACTGGGAACGAACAAGCCTATGCGGCCGAAGCGGTGGGGAGCAGCTGGATTTCATCGACTGGTCCATTCCTCGACCGCTTTGAAGATGAGTTTGCCGAGGCGTGTGGGACCGAGCACGCCGTCACCACGTCGAATGGCACGACCGCGCTCCACCTCGTACTCGCTGCCCTTGGCGTCGGCCCGGGAGACGAGGTGATCGTCCCATCGATGACCTATGTCGCGACGGCCAACGCCGTCGCCTACTGCGGTGGCACACCGGTTTTCGTCGACATCGATCCAGACACCTGGTGCCTCGACCCGCGCGCCATCGAAGCCGCCATCACCCCTGCGACCAAGGGCGTCATTCCAGTGCACCTTCTCGGCCATCCCGCCGACATGGACACGATCAATTCGGTCGCTCGAGCCCACGGCCTCTGGGTGGTGGAAGACGCTGCCGAGGCAACCTTCAGCCGATACAAGGGGCGGCCGATCGGCTCCCTCGCAACCGCCGCCACGTTCTCGTTCTTCGGCAACAAAATCATCTCCTGCGGTGAGGGTGGGGCAGTCACCTGCGACGATTCCGACCTGGCCAAGAGACTTCGGCTCCTCCGCGGCCAGGGCATGGATCCGAATCGTCGGTATCACTTTCCGGTCGTGGGCTTCAACTACCGACTCACGAACGTGGCGGCGGCGATCCTGTGCGGCCAGATGGAACGAAAGGATGCGATCGTCGCACGGCGACGGGAGATCGTTGAACTGTATGCCCGCGAACTTTTCGACGTGCCCGGCATCGGAGTGCGACACGATGCTCCCTGGGCCGAGACGGCGCCGTGGATGGCGTCGTGCCTCGTCGACGCAGGCCGCTGCGGGTGCCACCGCGACGAACTGGCTTCGGCCCTCGCAGCCCGCGGCATTGAGACGCGGCCCATGTTCATTCCAATTCACCGACTTCCCCCCTACCTCGATGCTTCCGAGCGCCGAGGCACGGACTTGCCGGTTACCGACAGGCTCGCCGAGCTTGGCCTCATGCTCCCGACCTATCCCCAGCTCATGGATGACGAAGTCTCGTTCATCTGCCAGAGCATCCGGGAGATCATCGCATCACGGCTGCGATCCCGTCGGACCGCCGCCAGGGCGAAGCTCTCGGTCGGCGACACGAGTCGATCGGCACAAGCTGCCTGACGAAGCTCGCCCTACGGCCGTGCCTTCGCCGAGGACGCCTCGCAGAGCACGGCCAACCAGTCGCTCGCCGCGTCATCCCAGGAGCGAGTCGGAAGCGCCAACGCCTGCCGATACTGAACGGCGGCGCGATCGACGAGCACCTCCGCCACGACCGACGCGATCGATTCTGGGGAGTACGGGTCGAACATCGGAATCGCGCCGTCAAACGCCACGAACGCTTCGCGAAACGCCGGGATGTCACTGGCGACCGCCGGGCAGCCGCAGCGAATGGCTTCGAGGATCGGAAACGAGCCCTGCTCGTAGAGCGATGGCACGACCGTCGCCGCAGCGGCGCGGTAGAGTCCGGCCAAGATCGGCCGTTCGACTTGCCCGGCGGCATGCACCACCAAGGTCAACCCAAGCTGGTCGGCAAGGTCCGCGAGCTCCTGGGGAAGCGGTGCGAAACCGGTGAACACAAGCTGGATGTCGGGATGCCCGCGCTTCCGAAGCAAGGAGACCGCCTCGATGAGCCGCGTGTGGTTCTTGTACGGCCGCCAGGCCGCCGGATAGAGCAGAAAGGGGCCAGCAGCCGCCGGCACCGCCCGCAGCACGGTCTCGCGAGGCGCGGGCTCGCAGAGATCGTCCGGCACCGCCGGCGGCACGATCCGCACTTTCTCCTGTGGGCAGCCCAGGAGCCCCACGATGTCGACATCACGAATCGTCTGCGACATCGTGCCGACGAGCGCCGCCTCCTGAACGATACGGCAACTTCTGCGACGGAACGACTCGAGGTCGGCAGGCTTGATGACATCCGGAAAGTGGAGCGGCACCATGTCGTGTACGACCACGACGCTCGGCGCGGAAAACCTGCGCTCCACAGCGACATGCGGCAGGAGCCAGACATCCCGCGGCAACACTCCCACAGGCTCGGCGAGTCGCTGACGAGCAAAGACCCTGTCGATCTGCTGTTCCACGTCGTTGCGGCGCGCGATGAGCCGATCGCTGTTCCTGGATTCGCCTCGAGCAGCGAGCTGATCGCACAGCCGGCGGTGCCGGCGGCGGAGGATCTTCCAGCGCCAGCGATCGATCCACGACTGTCGCTGCAGCGCAGCCAGGTGGATGCGGCCCCCCCCTGCCACCACGGTCGAGGCCACAAGGGGCTCGTCACCGGCATGGATGACCAGTTGCACGTCGTCGACTCCTCCCAGCCTGGAGAAGCCACGGGCCAGAGCGTGCGTAAAGACGCCGATCCCTTCGGTGGGCACGAGTGTGCGACCGTAGCCACACCAAATGCCGATTCGCACGCCTGCTCGCCTCCGGGCCACTGCGACTATCGCAGGAAGCCGATTTTCTTGAGGAACCGCTTGGGTCCACGAAACTTGCCACTTCCGAACCAGCGACGGCGATCCGTCACCGGCGGCGAGGATCCTGCAGGTGGCGTTGAAAAACCATCCATGGCTTGCCGCAGCACCGCGACGGTCGTGGTCGCAATGTCATCCCATGTCCGGCCGCAGCCACGATTGGCCGCAGCCACCGACCGAAGCTCGTCGGCATGGTCAGCCACATGGTCGAGAGCAGCCGCAATGTCGGAGGGACACTCGGGATCGACCCAGCGGATGGCGTTTGAACGGGCGTCGTAGTGTTCCCGTAGCACTTCGATGTCGGAGCAGATCACGGGCACGCGCGAATCGATCGCCTCGTGGATCGGCAGCCCCATCCCTTCGGCCCGCGTCGGCATCACGAGGCCTGCGGCCGCTTGAAGCAGCGACGACGCGGTGGCGTCGTCCACGTAGCCAAGACTGACAAAGTCCTTGCCGGCAACGAGGCCTCGGTCACGAATCAGACGGTTGATCCGATTGATGTGCGCCTGTTCGGCGAGACCACTTGCGCCGATCTGCTCGGTGCCGTAGCCGCAGAACGCGACCGGCACGTCACGGCGACGACGTCGGGAGAGAGCCTGCAGAAGCGTCTCGTGGTTCTTGTGCTCCGAGGCATTTCCTGGATAGACGAAAAACGGCGGACGCACGCCCCAGGGGAGTGCCGTTCGTACCGCGGGGCTGCTTGGTGCCGCTGGATCGACGGTCTCCGTAGCCATCAGGGGGAGCACGCTGACTCGATCGGCAAAGAGGCTCCCGACGGTCTCCAGAACCCGCCGCCGCGTGTAGTTCGAGGTCACGATCATGTGATCGTAAAACTCAATCGTCTCCCGCAGCCCGCGGGTCATGCCCTCGAGAAAGTCGCGCGTGGCGTGGCTCCCGATGGCGTCGAGCAGGATCGTGTCTTGGTACACGCAGACCTTGGGGATGGGCGCCGCGAGGTGGGGCGTGCCGTGGGGCCAGGGAACGTAGGCCACATCATGGCTGTCAGCATGCGGCCAGAGAGGATCACCGGCGTCGATGCGAACGGTTCGCAAGTGCCGGCAGGTCGCAAGGGACTCGATTGCCGAAGCGCCGTATTTCCTGTTGATGGCCAGTGTGACCGAGTCGACGGCCGCATGGCGGCTGAACGCCTCTGCCATACGACGGAGCACGTGAAGGCCCCCGCCGAGGACGTAAACCGGCTGCCAGATGAGCACCCTCATCGGCACCCTTCCTTCACGAGCGGCAGAAAGTTTTCACGCCACGCGCGGCTGCAACGCTCCGGTTCGAAGTGATCGAGAATGGCTTTTTGGCTCGCGCGAATTGCCTCTCGAAGGGTGGCGTCGCCGTCGCGCAGGCGCGCGATTTTCTCGCGGGCCTCGTCGTAGCTCCGGCACATCCCAGGCTGGTCAGGGCCGCCGAGAGGCTCGAGCAATCCACCGGCCATGTAGACCAGCGGCATCCCCGTCGCGATGGCTTCGAGAGGATGATAGTGCAAGTGCCTCGGCTCCTGGGAGTGGTAGAACATACAGAAGCACCGGCGAAGCAGTTCGTCGAGTCGCTCGCGGGCAATGTATCCGAGGATGCTGGCATCCTGCGTCGAGAGCGGGGCATCGACACCGGCGAGGTCCTGCCGGCCGGCGACCCAATACGGAAAACTCCCGAGTTCCTCGCGGAATCGCAGGTAGATCCGTCGGTAGTAATCGATCTGGTCGATGTTCGGGCAGACGAACAGGATCCGATCTTCGCCCCCGGTCCAGGTGCCATCGGTCTTCAAGAGCGAGTCGGGCAGGGCCAGCGGCATAAAGACCGAACGCCGTTTCAGGAACGGCCGCTCGTGGTCGATGATCTGCTCGTAGGCAGCCGCGAGATAGATTCGATCGCGAATCCGCGTCATCTCGTCCATCACGACGTTGCGATAGGTCGGTCGGTCGGCGATTGGCAACCGATTGCGGAGCCTGGCCGAAAACCTGCCGGGCCAGGAACTCGCCGGCGTGTAGGACGAATGATCGAGCGTGTCGAACGGGATCGTGGCGGTCGCCGACTCGTAGTCAAAATCTCCGGCATGGCCGAAGGCCCGCATGAAGATTTTTCCTTCGAAGCACCGCATCAGATAATAGAGCCCCGGATAGATCGAGGCGGCGATAGCGACGTCGAAGTGGCGGTTGATGATGTCTGCCGTGCGGCGGGAGAGCGGAGCGTCATAAAAATTGACGGTGTTGAGCCAAGCGAGGTCGTCCGGCGGGATCGTCAGTGACGCGTCGTAGGCGTTGGTCACGGTTGCCGTGCGACCGTTCGGCCCGACCGGAAGCACCTTGGGGATGAAGACCTCAAAACCTTCCGCCAGGAGCATGGGCACTTCCCACTCCATGAGCGTCGTGTGGTTGAGAATCCAGAGCACCCGGCGCTGTGCGTTCTCGTGGTGGCGTGCTCGTCCCATGCGAGGCTCGAAGGCGATGGTGCTCTGAAAAACCAAAGCCGAGATCGTAGCGACGAACGCCACGAATGGCACAGCCTGGCAGCCAGGCTTTTCAGCCGGCAGAAACGCCGGCGTCATTCCCGCCCGCAAACCCGAAGGATCTGTGGAACCCTCCGTGCCTTATTCAGGCACGATCGTCAGCTTCTCGTCGGGGGGAAGGCGAATCGTCGCCTTTGTGCGAAGGACCGCAAGGGCCTTTGCGGACACACGTTCGAGGTACAGCAAGGAAACCGCCCCACGGGTGCTGGCCAGGGCCTCGGCAACAGCGACCGCGTCGGGTCCCTCAAGCGCCTTCACCCCAGCAAGATGAACCGCAAACTTGTTGGCCTCACGTTCGGTCAAAGCGCGGGCCGTTGCCGGCGTAAGGGTATTGAGACCTCGAAATATCATGTCACGCTGGTATTTAGCCAGCTCCTTGGCAGCTTCTGGTGAGAGCGTTTCGAGGCGGGGCAGTATTACTGACGTTCCTGAGTCAACAAGTTCTCGCGCGATCTCAGGTGAGATCGTCTTCAGGGCGTCCTTCGGCACGCTCGGCTGCCTGAAGACCTTTCGTGCCAGGGCAACCGAATCGATCTCGTCAAGCGAGATTGTCACCTCGTTTGAGTGCCGTGCGAGGATGTCACCGACTCCGGGTTCGAGTCGTTTTACACCAGCGAGGCTGAGCCAACCGCGATGAGCCAAGAGCTCGGTGGCCGCTTCGGGGGTGAGCTTGACCGTACCGAGGTTGAGCGGGCCTCGATGTTTTGCCAATTCCGCTGCTGCGTCGGGGGGAATGGTCTCGAGGTCCGGAAAGATCAGATGCCCCCGTAACGGCACCAAGGATCGCGCCAGATCGACATCGATCGCGCGCACGCCAAGCCATAGGGCCGGCGTGTCCGTCGTCGCAAGAATCTCGGCGACTTCCACCGAGACGTCGGACAGTCCCGAAAGATCGAGATCTTCACCTGTCTTGGTTTCTGCAAACGCCCGAGCGACCTCCGGCGTCATGGTGCGGAGGCCCCAGAGCCGCAGGTTTCCTTTGAATCGGGCAAGTTCCTTCGCCGTCTCCAGATCGAGCTTCTCGACGGCCGGCAGGGTGAGCATCCCACCTTCCCCATCACCGACGAGCGCTTTGGCGACGTCAGGCGTGATCTCCTTCACATGGGCCAGCGTGATCACATCCTGCGATGCAGCGAGCTCGCGAGCCTTTTCGACCATGATTGTCGGTTCTTTGTAGTCGAAGTTCCCCAGCACGTACGTCCGACGCTCCCCGCCATGGAGCTGCGAAGCTCCTGCCATGATGCAAATCACAAGCGAGCAGATTCGCAGGAGAAATGAAAGACGTCTGCCGGACATCAGATAGGCCTCGTGGCGGCGAAACCATACCATGCCTTGAGCCGGTCTGGTACGAAAGTAGGCCACGCAATTAGGGACGCGGCTCTACGGCACGATCGTCAGCTTGTCGTCGGGCGGAAGATGGATCTCGGGCTTTGTGCGCAGGACCGCAAGGGCTTTTGCGGATACGCGTTCGAGGTACGTGAGGTAGACCACTCCGGGGGTGCTGGCCAAGGCCTCTGCAATCGCGACGGCATCGGGACCGTCGAGAGCTGTTACTCCATCAAGATGCACGCCAAACTTGGTGTTCTTGCGGTCCGTCAAGGCGACGGCCGTTGCCGGCGCAAGCGCCTTAAGGCCTCGGAAAATCATGTCATGTTTGTTTTTTGCAAGCTCCCTCGCGGCTTCTGGTGAGAGAGTTTCGAGGCGATGCAAGGATACGGGCGCTCCTGAGTCGACAAGTTCCCTCGCGATCTCAGGCGACAACGATTTCAGATTATCTAATGCGACGGGGCGGTTCGGCCCCCTGAAAAGCATTCGTGCCAGGGCAACCGAGTCGATCTCTTCAAGCCCAAGCGACACGTCACTCTCATACTTTGCGATGATATCGCCGACGCCCGGTTCAAGGCGTTTGACGCCTGCCATGCTGAACCAACCTCGATAGGGCAAGAGCGCGGTTGCCGCCTCGGGGGTGAGCTTGACCGTGCCGAGGTTCAGCGGGCCTCGGTGCTTGGCGAGTTCCGCCGCTGCTTCGGCAGGAAGCGTCTCGAGGTCCGGGAAAATCAGATAGCCCCGGACCGGGACCAGGGCTCGTGCCAGGTCGGCATCGACGGTGCGCAAGCCCAGCCACACAGCGATGACGTCCGTTGGCGCAAGAATCTCCGCAACCTCGACCGAAAGGTCGGTCAGGCCCGACAGATCAAGGTCTTCTCCTGTCTTGGTTTCTGCGAACGCACGCGCGACCTCCGGCGTCATGGTGCGGAGACCCCAGAGACGCAGGTTTCCCTTGAATCGGGCAAGTTCCTTCGCAGTTTCCCGGTCGAGCTTCTCGACCGCCGGCAGGGTGAGCATCCCACCTTCCCCATCACCGACGAGCGCTTTGGCGACGTCAGGCGTGATCTCCTTCACATGGGCCAG
>CAZCHF010000018.1:28327-67605 GCA_964498325.1 uncultured Candidatus Kuenenia sp. | reverse complement strand
GACAAAAGGAGAGCCCTCGCCCACGGAGGAGGATGAAGCGGCGCCGGTGATCGCCGCCACGTCGGCTGCCGAGCCAAAGGCGGAGGGGAAGAAGTCGGCCAAGTCCCCACGGCCCGCTCCCCCGAAGAAGAAAAAACCGAGCATGGTGGGGCAGATGATCGGCATGGTCGTCGGCGGCGCCATGTCGATTCCGATCGTGCTGGCGATCCTCTGGTGGGGCGTCGGCAAAGATCCCCTCAAGGTCGCGCCGATGGTGCCCGACTCGCTGAGTTTCCTCCTGCCAGCCAAGCTGCGTCCGCGCGGCGAGGTCGCTGCCACAACCGGTATCGATAGCGCGCCGAGCCTTGATGACGTGGTCAGTGGCACCGAAAACGCGGAGCCGGAAACGACCGACATCGCCGCGGTTGAGCCGGGGACGTCGGATGAGCCACAACCCGTGTTGCCCGATCCGACAGCGGCCGAACCAACCGACACCGACGTGACGACCGCCGAGCCCGCGACCCCGCCGACTACCGGGTCACAAGGCGATGACGAGCTCATGGCGCTGTTGAATGAGGAGACACCACCATCGACTGAGCCGGCGCCCCCGCCAGCGGCTCCCGAGCCGGAACCGCTCGACATCGCCGCGCTCCAAGATGCGGCCGACAAGGCCCTCGCCGCTCTCGCCGCCGTCGAAGGGGTGAGTGACCCGACCGATCCGGTTCACAAGAAGCTTCTCGTCGAGTGTTACAAGGCCCTGGCGACGTACGCCCAAGAGCTTGCGATGCTCGAGCGCGTGGCCGCTGACACGGGGCGCCCTCTTGCCGCCATGCCGGCTCCTGTGACCGCGATGCACGAAGCGGTCAGTGGTCGTCCTGAGTTGTTCGATGCACTTGCACGACTCACCCGCGACTGGCTGGCGTATTCCAAGCGAACCAGTGACGGAGTGGTGGCCCCCGTGACGTTCATCGCCGCTCGGAAAGTCGGGCCGTATTGGCGAGCGGAGGTGACCGTGGGCGAGCGCCCACTTGTCGTTCTGACGCGATCCGAACCGGCCGCGGCGCAGGGTGACATGCTGCTCGTCACCGGCTTGAGCATCGACAAGGACGTGGTTTGGGCGACCGATATGCAGCCGGCGAAGGCAGCCGATCCCTTCGGCCTGTGATCGACGATCGAAGTCGGGCCTGGCCACTCGACGCGGACGCCGCAGTGGTGATCGCAGCCGACGTGACGGCCGGTCGTCGCTCGGCGGCGGACGTCGTGCGCGATCATGTCGCTCGTCATGCCGCCGCGCATCACGAGTTGAACGCTTTGGTGCAACCCCGGCACGAAGCAGCATTGATGGAAGCCGCGGGGATCGATCGCGGCCTGCTGGCGGGCGTGCCTGTGAGCGTCAAGGAATGCTTTCCGGTGCGCGGGCTTCGCACCACGCTTGGAGTTCCCGGGCTCGGCGCGGTTCCCGACTCGCATGACGCAGATGTCGTGACACGGCTGCGCGCCGCCGGCGGGATCATCGTGGGCAAGTCGAACGTGCCTCAGGCGATGTACCTCCACGAGACCGACAACCCCGTGTACGGCCGCACGAATCACCCATGGCTGGCGGACCGTGGCCCAGGTGGCTCGAGCGGTGGTGACGCGGCCCTTGTCGCAGCCAGGGTCGTCACGCTCGCCGTCGGAAATGACCTCGCAGGCAGCCTGCGGCAGCCGGCCCACGCCTGCGGCATCGCGGCGATCGTGCCGCGTTCCGGCGTGCTCGGCGAAGGGGGCGCCGTCGACAACCTGCCGAGCCTCCGGGCGATGCGTCCACGTGCCGGATTTCTCGCCCGGCATGTCGCTGATCTCGAGTTGGCACTGGCAGCCGTGACCGGGTCGACGATGGCTCAGGACGCACCTGTCCGTCGCATCGGGTGGTGGGACACGACGGGACCGATTCCGGCCTCGCCCGCGATTCGCCGTGGTGTCGCCGAGGCAGTCGCACGCCTCACGGGAGCCGGCGTCGAAACGGTGCCGTTGTCGGGCGCCGTCGCAGACGACGCGGCCTGGCTCCATCTGGCGATTCTTTCGGCCGATGGAGGAGGTGACATCAAACGGCTCCTTCAAGGCACCCGGCCGATGCCGGGCGTGCGACGGTTGCTCGGACTCGCAGGTGTGGCGCAGCGGTGGCGACCGACGATCGCGGCCTTTGCCCGGCTCGTGGGTCGACGCATCGAGGCCGACGGCCTTGTTCGCACCGGGCCACGGGATCCAGTGGGGATCGTCGCGCTCATTGCCGCGCGCGACGCACTGCTCGAGCGATTCGCCTCCCAGGTCGCTAAGTGTGATGCGATCGTGTGCCCCGTGTCAGCACTCCCGGCCTTGCGTCACGGGACCGCGGCCCGACTCGTCCTTGCGGCATTCCCCTGCCTCATGGCAAACCTTCTCGACCTGGCCGCCGGCGTCGTACCGAGCACGACTGTGCAGTCGGATGAACAGGCCAGCCGCCCCTGGTCGATCGATCCCGTGCTCCGCGCGGCACGTGACACCGACCGCGGGAGCGCCGGGCTTCCCGTGGGCGTGCAAGTCGTCGCTGCGCCTGGCCGCGGTGAGGCGACGGTGTTGTCGGTCATGCGCCTGGTCGAACGCCGAACGGCTCGTCCGGACTGAGCCACGGTCAGCTGGGCGAGCCCGATGCCGCCGAGCACCCAGAAGTTCGCGAGCCATCGCCTGGAAGGAGGCTTGGCCATGCGGGCAAGCCTTGGGAAGAGAGGTCTTCACCGTGAGTCCGCGATGCCCCCGCGGCAAGCGGCCAGAAGGGCTACCGGATTTTCATGTCAGGGAGATCAGCCTTGATGCCCTCGTCCATCGGCATGCGATCGGGGATCGCACCATGTTCCCGCTGGAGCCGCGCGAGCTCCGTGGCCAGGGCGGTCACGGTCTCGGCATGCTCTGGCACGCCGACGAGATTCCTCGTTTCCTCGGGGTCGCTCACGAGGTCATAGAGCTCGGACATGTGGCGGTCCGGGCCGCCGTCACCATGCGGGTAGCGGATGTACTTCCACGCGGCGGTGCGAACTCCTCGGATATTCGGCGTGTAGGGAAACTGCTTTTCGTAGTCGTAGGAGTAGTACCAGCTTGTTCGCCACGCAGGGTCTCCGGCCTTGGCAAGCTTCTTCCACGAGCGTCCATGGGTCTTCGGCAACGGCTCGGCCTTGCAGATATCGAGAATGGACGGCGCAAAATCGATCGTGAGCACTTGCTCGTCGATGACCCGTGGCCTGCTCGGTTCCACCAGTCGCGGGTATCGCACCACGAGCGGAACTCGAATGCTCGGCTCCGCCATGGTCCGTTTGTCGACCATGCCATGCTCCCCTTCGAGGATGCCGTTGTCGCCCGTGAAGATGAAGAGCGTGTCGTCAAGCTCGCCCGCCTTGTCGAGATACGAATAGATCGTGGCCACCGAGTCGTCGACGCTCATGATCGTGCCGCGATAGGCCCGCACCATCTTGGCGAAGTCCACTACGCCTGCTGCGGACCGATCGGGAAAGGTCTTGCGGTAGTCGAAGATCGGCCCGTAGATGCCGTGCCAGGTGTCGAGCCGGTCGCGGTACCACGACGGCTTGTCGTCGAGCATGAACGCCGAGAGCGGATACCGGATGTCGACATCGTCGAAGGCGTGGGCATACCGAGGCTCAGGCACGTAGAAACTGTGCGGGGCCTTGTGTCCGAGGAAGAGCAAAAAGGGTCTCGAGGTGTCCCGCTTGTCGAGCCAGTCGGTCGCCATATCGGTCACGACCGTCGTGTAGTAGCCAGGCACGACCTTCGCTTCGCCACCATTGGCACGGAATGTCGTGTCGAAGTATTGCCCTTGGCCCTTGTGGGTCACGAAATGATCGAAGCCAGGGCGTGGCTCGTCGTTGTCTTCCCCCATGTGGTATTTCCCGATGTAGGCTGTCTGGTAGCCGGACTGTTGGAGTTGCTTCGGGAAGGTCGGCAGATCGACGGGATACTCCGTGAAGTTGTTGGTCACGCCATGGGCATGTGGATAGAGCCCCGTCAGGATCGATCCGCGGCTGGGGGAACAGAGCGACGTGACACAAAAAGCATTCCGAAAATAGACGCCCTCACGCCCCAGCCGATCAATGGCCGGAGTCTTCATGACCGAGCCGTCAGCGATGCCCATGCAGTTCGCTCGCATGTCGTCGGTAAGGATGAAGACGACATTGGGGCGGCGCGGCGTGTCTGATCCTTGGCCAGCGTGGGCCGTGGCAGTCACGGCCATCCATGCGGCAATGAAGGTCATCACCGACCGTCTGTTTCTGATCATCACTCAGCCTTTCGTCCGAAGTTGGCCTGATGGCACGGAGCATGAAAATATAGTCCTGCGTGGGGGCCACCCCGAGCCTGATGACGCCGAAACCGAAATCATGGCGGTCCTGGAAGCCGAAGGGTACGCTTGAACGATGCTCCGTGCCGTGTGCAACATGACGACAAACCGCAAATCTTCTCGGTCTCGTGGGCGTTGTGCTCACGTTTGCGTCGAGCCGCTCGAGCCGCGGCTCTGCTTGTCGAGTGTCGTGGTCACGGGAACCGCCGGCCTCTCCGGACTCGTGCGCATCCTCGATGCCTCGAGCGGTGACGAGATCGCGCGGATGCAACCACTGGGCACGCGGGTGGCCGGCGGGGTGCGAGTTGCCGTCGGGGATGTCAACGCCGATGGTGTGGCAGACTTCGCCTTCGGTGCCGGTTCGGGCAGCGGTCGTGTCGTGATCTACGACGGCACCACCATGGCGCGCATGGAGGGGATCCCTTCAAGTTTTCTCCCATTTGGCGCGAACTACCGCGGCGGAGTGCACCTTGCGCTCGGCGATGTCGACCGGGATGGGCGGGCCGAGGTCATCGTCGGTGCTGATGGCACGGGCCAATTCTCCGCCATGCGGCAGGTCCGGGTGTATGACGTCGCCACCGGCGACATGAAGGCGATCTTTCGCACCACCGGCGCAGCCCTTGGTCGTGATGGTACTCGGCCGCACGGAGGCGTGCGGGTTGCCGTGCGCGACATGAATAACGACGGCCGCGGCGACGTGATTACTGCGACCGGCCGAGGAAGCGTGCAGCATGTGGGCGTCCGCTCCCTCGGCGGAGAGTCGACGGGCCCCATCGGGGGCAGGCTGGTCAATGTGGGTGCCGGCACCGGCGCGGTCTTCGTCGCTGCCACCAATCGCGATCCCGAAGGGCCGCCGGAGGTGATCGTGAGCCTACCGGGCCGGCTGCAATCCTTCACCCTCGACGGCGCCGGAGGACTGTCCGCGGCAGGAAGCATCCAAACAGGAATCGCAGATGGACCCCGGCCGATCGGGTCGGTCGACATCAACAGGAACAATGTCGCCGAGGTCGTCATCGGCGGGTTATCCGGGGGAATCGGTTCGTTTCATCTGGCGGGTAGCAACGGCATGACCCCCGTCGGAACCACGGCAGTCAATCCGCTCACGAATCATTTCGTCGCCGGCACCGATCGAGCTGTCTTCAACGGGATGGTGCCGGTCGCGGCCACCGCCGGTTCACCGGTCGCGAGGCTTGGCCGCTATGACTCGAGCACCAAGACTTTTGAACCGGTCGTCGTGCCTGCGGGCGAGACATCCCCGTTCTTGGGGAAGAACGTTTACGTGATCGCCCACGGGTGGGCCCCCGATTGGAAACCGGCCGTCGATGCCTATGCGGCTGCCCACCCGGGTGATTTCTTGAAGTGGTGGCAAACCACTGACCCCACGATCCCCAAGGCGCCATCGGGTGGCCCGGCATCGCCGTGGATGTTCAATGCGACCTATGGGCCGTCGAATGATTTTGTCGTGTCGCCACAAGGCTTTGCGGCGACGGTCGCCGCCGCTGACCCGCATGCCGTCGTCCTTGCCTACTCCTGGATCGACGACTCCGCGACCGATTCCGAAGACTCGGCCTACCCATCGGAGGCGCGCACCTACCGCAACGGCCTGCGACTGGCCGAGGCCCTCACCGAGGTCTTGGGCCTCGGGCAAGGTGTCACCCTCGGTGGCGGTGGGGCCCCAAAGGTGCATCTCGTTGGGCATAGCCACGGCTCGAAAGTGGCGACCGTCGCGGCGCTCGCCCTTCATCAGGCGGGGCACGTCGTGGAGCAGCTCTCGGTTCTCGACTCGCCCGAGTCGTATTCGACCGTGAAGATCGACGCCAACAACCTCCTCTGGTACTACCTCCAGCAGATCGAACCCGGCCGCACCGCCGGAACGACCTTTGTGGACAACCACATTTCGTTCCTGGGGAGCACCTATTCGAATTTCCCAGGCCTTGGGAACGTGGTCGACGTATCGCTCGCACCGAGCGTCCTTTACGGCAGCACGGACGTGGGTGACAACCATTCCTACGCCGCCGCGTGGTATGCGGGCGCGACGGCCGCGGACAGTGGCTATGGGCTTGGCTGGTCGCCGCTGCTCCATCCGAACCAGCCTCCGATGCTTTTCACCGGCTACCAGCAGCCTTGGACCGAGGCGACGGCAGACGAGCAATTCGTTCTCACCGGGAAGCCCGCCCCGGCCACCCAGACCCCGGTCTTCACACCGTCGTCGCTCACCGATGTGACGACGACCGGCCATGCCAGCCAGACCGACGGCATCATCACGCTGTCGACCTCGCCGACATCGACGTCTGCAAACGTGACCGGCAAACTCGACTTCGAGTCGGTGTCGTACGGCCTCGTGTTCACGTTCGAGTTCACGAACGCGACCGCCGGCGATCAGCTCAGCGTGACGATCGGTGGCGTGATCGACAACTACCAATACTTCGTCGTGGACGGAGCATCCGCAGGATCGGGCACGCACACTGCCACAGTGAGCGTGTACAGCAGTTGGGGAGGAAAATACGCCGTCGCCTTCGCCCTTTCTTCGACGAGCGGGACTACGAACCCGAGCGTGACGATCCGCGACATCAAGCAGATCACGTTCGCATCGTGAACGACCGGTTGGCGTGGGCTCGGGCCACCCCGAGCTGGATCAAGCCCGCGTCATCAAGGCGGCGGGGATGCGGCCGATGGGGAGCACCTCGCACGCGGCTCCGGCTTCGATCGCCGCCTTCGGCATGCTCCAGACGACACTCGTTGATTCGTCCTGCGCGATCGTGTGCCAGCCTTTCTCGCGGAGCGCCAGCAGTCCGGCGGCACCGTCGCGGCCCATGCCGGTGAGGAGCACAGCCGTACCTTGCTGTGGCCAATGAGCTGCTACGGACTCGAAGAAGATGTCGACGCTCGGTCGAAAGAAGATCTTTTGTGGTTCAACCCGGTAATCGAGCGTGCGGCCAGCTGTGAGCACGAGGTGGTCGTTCGTGCCGGCGATGAGGACCTCTCCCGCTTTCGGTGCATCCCCGGGCGCTGCCACGCGGACTTTCTTTCCCGTGCGGTCAGCGAGCCATGACGCGAGGCCCGCGGCGAACGTCACGTCGACGTGCTGGACGACCACGGTGGCGACGCTCCAGTCGTTCGGAAGCGGCAGCAGGAGATCGCAAAGAGCCTTCGGGCCCCCGGTCGACGCGCCAATGACCAGGAGCCGCGGGAGCGTTGATCCGACGGGGGGGCGCTTGGTGGTCGGGGCGGTGCTTCCCACGAGCTTGGCGATGATCCCGATCTTGTCGACCAGCGCCCGGGCGCCATGCATCTCGTCGCCTGGGCCGAGGGCCGGCGTGTCGACTGCATCGAGGGCGCCGTGGCCCATGGCTTCGTACACCAGCGGCATGTTGCCACTCACCGTCGCCGTCACGACGAGGATGGCGCACGGCGCCGACGCCATGATCTGCCGTGTCGCCTCCGCCCCGTCGAGGTGCGGCATGAGGAGATCCATGAGGATCAAGTCAGGGCGATCCCGTTTGGCCTTCGCGACCGCCTCCACGCCGTCCGCCGCCATCCAAGCGATCTCGTGATGAGGCAGAGCCTCCACGATCCGACGGAGCGCCTCACTGGCGGCACGGACGTCGTTGACGATCGCGATTCTCATTGCGGCTCCCCGATGAGGTCGATGATCGTATCGACGAACGTCTCGTCGTGGAAACTGCTTTTCGTCAGGTACCGGTTCGCCCCGGCGTCGAGGCCGCGAAGGCGGTCTTCTTCGCGGTCTTTGTAGGAGACGATGACCACCGGAATTTCGCGCCTCACGGGGTCGGACTTGATGAGCGACACCAGGCCGATGCCGTCCATCCGTGGCATGTCGACGTCGGTCACGACCAGATCGTAGGGCGTGCTGCGGACAGCGTTCCATCCGTCCATCCCGTCGACGGCGACATCGACAGCGTAGCCGCGGGAGTGGAGCAGTTGCCGTTCGAGCTCCCGTACCGTGATCGAGTCGTCGACGACCAGGATCCGCTTGCGAGGCCGCGTCTCCTCCGCCAGTTTGTCGAACTCCACGCGTGAGAGTCGACGGCCCGTGAGCAGATTGTCGATGTTTCGCACGAGGTCCTCGACATCGACGATGAGCACCGGATCGCCGTTCTCGAGGAGCGACGCACTCGACACGTCTGGCACCTTCCCGAGGCGCGGATCGAGCGGACGCACCTCGAGATCGCGTTCTCCGAGAAAGGCATCCACGACCATGCCGAACTGCTGGCCCCGATCGCTCACCACGACCACGGGCATCGGATCTGCTGGCGGCGGCCCCGACAGTTCGAGAACCTGACCCGCCTGGACGAGCCCGATCGCGGTGCCGTCATGATCGAAATACTGTCGGCCTTCGAGCGTGCGGATGGACTCCTGGGGCACAGGAAGGATGTGGTCGATCCGCGTGAGCGGAAAAGCGTAAGGCTCTCCGGCAATGCGCACGAGCAGAGCCCGAATCACCGACATCGTGATCGGAAGTTGCAGGGTGAAGACAGTGCGAACACCCGGCTCCGTGGCCACGCGGACGTTGCCCCCCACCCCCTTGACCATGCTCTGCACGACGTCGAGCCCGACGCCGCGGCCCGAAATCTCGCTCACCTGGTCCTTCGTGGAGAACCCGGGCAGGAAGAGAAATTCGAGCAGTTCGTGCTCCCCCAACTGGTCGGCCACAGCCTCGGCCACGAGGCCGCGGGCCACGGCCTTGGCTCGAAGCTGTTCCACGTCGATCCCACGCCCATCGTCGGAAAGCCGAAGCTGGAGCATGCCGGCGCGGTGACGGGCTTCGAGGAGAATCGTGCCGACCTCGGGCTTGCCCGCCGCGATCCGCGCTGCTGGTGGTTCGATCGCGTGGTCGACGGCGTTGCGGACAAGATGCGAAAGCGGCGATTCGAGTTTGTCGAGGATGTCGCGGTCGACACCCGTCTGTTCGCCGACGACCTCGAATCGAATCTGTTTGCCGAGCGTCCGAGCGAGATCGCGGACCAGCCGGGGAAATCCACGGATGCCGTCGGCGAGCGGCCGCATCCGGCTGGTGATGACTTCGTGGTGGAGTCGGCTCGACAGGTC
The DNA here is from genome assembly GCA_964498325.1 of uncultured Candidatus Kuenenia sp. GTDB lineage: Bacteria > Planctomycetota > Planctomycetia > Pirellulales > UBA1268 > QWPN01. Next base: position 58,193 of record CAZCHF010000018.1, on the reverse strand, counting down.
TTCGTTGCGACGGGCAAATCCCTCGAAGTCGTCGTTGTGGCGGATGAGGGAGGCCTGCATCGCTTCGGCCCGCTCGCGCACGGTGGCCACGGCCATCGAGATCCGCGATACACCGTCCACAGGATGCTCTTCGAGCGCCTTGTCGATGGTGGCAATCGAGTCGCAGAGGTCGGCCTGCGCCGCGCGGAGTTGGTGGAGCGTCGCGATGAAGGGACGGAGTTGGCGCGCTTCTACAAGCGCCTCACCGGCGAGGCCCACGAGTCGACTGAGGCTCTCCGCCGACACCCGAACGACGCGATCCGCGGGCTCGGCGACCGTCGCTGTCGGGCCCGGGGAATCATGGGAGGGCACCGTGATGGGCGCGGGCTGTTCGGCGATCGGAGCAACGCTCGGGGCGGCTGCCGGCGAGGGTATCTCCCTGGCGCCGTGGGCTGGCTCGGAGCGTGGAGCTTGGCCGGCGGCGATTGCAGCAAGCTCGTCGACGATCGTGTCGGCCTTCGGACCCCAGGGGGAATCGAGAGCCATGGCCGCGTCGTCGGCCGCGATACCAGTAAGAAAATCGATGGCGGCCAGAAGCCGATCGGCATGCTCACTGCGGACCCGAAGTGAGCCCTTGCTGCAGGCGACGAACACGTCTTCGAGTGCATGAGCCACGCGCACGGCCGGATCGAGGCCTACGATTCGTGCGGCCCCTTTGAGCGAGTGGGCGGCCCGCATCATCGCCTCGACGGTGGCAGGCGATTTGTCGAGGTCCTCGATGGCCAAAACGCCTGCCGAAAGCACGGCCGTCTGCCCCTCGGCCTCGAGCCTGAATAGCTCGAGCATCGAGAATCCGCTCAGGTCATTGGAGCGCTCGCTCATGCGGTCACCGCCCGATCGAAGGCATCGAACAGGCGTGCTTCGTCAAGCACCGCGACCGGCCTCGTGTCGTCATCAAAGAGCGCCGACGAACAACGCGACGCGGCCTGGCCGACCGTCGCCGGAAGCTTGCGGAGGGCCGACCCCGGGATCCGTTGCACGCCCGCCACGTCATCGGCGCCAAGCACCCAGCGATGCAAGCTTTTGCGATCCTTCCGCTCAATGACCAGCAGTCGCGGGACGCCGTCGTCGTCGTCCGATGCATCGTCGCCCCGAGGCTGACGCGGGGCGCCGGGCACGCCGAGCACGGCATGGAGCGACATGCACAGTTCGAGGCGACCGCGGATGTTCACGATGCCGGCCAGAGGCGTCCCCGCTCGATGGGGGACAGCATGAATTCGGCGAACGGGTGTCACTTCCACGAGAATCGCGGTGGGCAGCGCGAGCCATTCGTCGCCGAGCCGGAAGACGAGAAGGCTCATGGCATCGGCATCGGGTCGTTCATCGGGGGCTTCGAGAACGCGCTGCCAGGCTTCGAGATAGCCGGGCGGGGCAGGACGATCGAAGAACTGGCGGGCTGCTTCCGCCAATACCGGGCAGTTGCGGCAGTGAATGAAGCGGGCGAGTTCGGGGCAGGATCGATCCCCCGACACGCCGACGATCCGCCAGCACTCCGGCATCGGCTGCTCGACGGCTTCGAAGCGAGTTGCGTGATCGATCATCGTTGCTCCTCCTTGCGGCCCATCGCGCGGGCAGCCGACTGGCGATATTTTTCAGACATCGCGTGGTCGCCACGCCGGCGGGCGAGAAGTGCCAGGGCGAGGAGCGCCTCTTCGTGGTTCGCGTCGAGGTAGAGCGTCTTGTGGAAGCAGCCTTCGGCCCGATCGAAGTCACCTGCCGACTGATGGAGCATCCCCATCAAGAAGAAGAGCTGCGGGGACGGAGCGAGCAAGGGACGATTGCGCTCGCACCAGGCCAAGGCGTCGGCGAGTTGACCGGCGTTCGCCAGCCGATCCGCTTCGGCGAGGACCGATTCGAGGGACGCCTGCCCGTTGGTCGCGCCCTCGATCGGTTTCTCAGGTCTGACTTCCGCGGGGGCGTGCCGTATGGGTGTCGGCTGAGGGGCTGGCGCCGGGCCGCGCACGGATGTCTTCGTCGTCACCGGTCTGGCATGGATACCCCGACGCAGTGCGAAGAGCGATGCGGTCCCTGCCGGTATCCAATCACCTTTCATGATGGGGGGCTCGGCGGCCCCCAGCACGAGGAGCCCATCAGCGGTCAGCAGGCGATCGAGTTGTTGCTCGACCTGGCGACGCGCCGCGGGTGTCAGATAGATCAAGAGATTCCGGCAGAAGATGACATCGTAGGGACCACGGCCGGCCGCGAACGCGGCATCGATCAGGTTTCCCGAGGCGAACCGCACCTGCCGGCGGATCTGCGGAGCGATTACCGACTGGCCCCCGTCCTGATGGAACCAACGGTCCCGAAAGCCGAGATCAGCGTTGCGAAACGCGTTGACCGAATAGCGGCCACCTTCGGCGCGGGCCAAGGTGCGGCGGCTGATGTCGACGGCGTCGACTTCGAACTGATTCGCCGCGAGCCCGGCGTCGAAGAGGCTCATGACCAGGGAGTACGGTTCTTCGCCGGCTGCCGCCGGGGCCGAGAGCAAGCGAACCGGTGAACGGTCCGGCAGCGCGGCCCTTGTCACGGCGAAATCCGTCACGAACTCGAATACCTGTGGGTCCCGAAAGAACCAGCTCTCGGCGACGATGACCTCCTCGACGAGCAGGTCCCGCTCCGACGCGTCGGCCCAGGCACGTGTGGCGTAGGCCATCGGCTCCGTGATGCCGGTGGCCTTCATGCGCTCCCGCACGGCCCGGTCGATGGCAGCGACTCCGACGGTGCTGGCGTCGAGCCCGATCCAGTGCTCGAGGAGATCGACCACCGTCGGTTGAGCAGGCATGTCGTTCGCCAGGGTCATCGACGCTCCTTCCGTGTCGACGCGGTCACGAGGCTCTCTCCGGGCGCGAGCCCATGGAGAAGATCGTCCGGAAGAAGACGGTCGATGTCGAGCACCTGAATGGTTTCGCCGCCAAGTCTGTAGACAGGGCCGAGGTAAGGGGCCGAGGCGAGCTCGAGGTGCGAAAGCACGGTGTCGGAGCGTTCGGCCGATCGGATTGAAATGACGTGCTCGGCGACCAGACCAAGTTGCCTCCCGTGCTGCCGCACGGGGATCCCCGCTTCGGCGTCTTGATCGAGCGACACCACGATCACCCGCGTGCTCAGGAGCTCCGGGGCCGTGCCGGCGCCGAGCAAAACACCGAGATCAATCAGCGGAAGAATCCGGCCCCGGTAGGAAAAGAGGCCGCGCACGAAGTCGGGCACATGGGGGAGCGGTCTTGCCGCGACCAGTGGCAGAACCTCGACAATGCGTCGCGACGGAATGGCGTAGGGATGACCGCCGATGGCGAAGGTGAGCAGTTGCATCGGCGATCTGCCGGGATCGCCACCCCGTCACGGCCCGGCTAGCAGATTGTGGAACAAGTCTGCCGCCGCACGATGCGGCGCCTGGCCGACCATGGAAAACCTTGGCTTTCTCCATGGTCGGCTCAGTGGAAGAAGGCCATGGATGGCTTTTTCCACAGACAGCTAGCAGACCGTGTCAGATGGTGAACCGCGACACCTCCTCTTTGAGATCACTGACCGCCTCCCGCAAATGAACGGTGGCACCGTTGAATTCGTCGAGCGCACCGGCTGTGCGTGAGGCCCCTTCGGCTAGCCGCACCATCGCCTCACGAATCTGTTCGGCCCCCTGCGACTGGGCCCGCATCCCTTCGGTCACTTGGCCGAACCGCCCTGAGATGCCCTCGACGGCTTCGATGATCTCCCCCAGCTTGCTCGACACATGGCCAATCTCGCTCACGCCCGTACGCACTTGCTCGGAGAACTTGTCCATCTCCATGACACCGGCCGACACGGCATATTGCATCTCCTTGACCATCCGCTCGATGTCGAGCGAAGCCACGGCGGTTTGATCGGCGAGCCGACGGATCTCCCGTGCCACGACCAGGAAGCCGAGGCCGTATTCCCCCGCCTTCTCGGCCTCGATAGCGGCGTTGATCGAGAGGAGGTTGGTCTGGTCGGCCACCTTCGTGATCGTGGTCACGGCGAGGTTGATCGTGGCGGCGCGTTCGCTGATGGTGGCGAGCTTCGAGCCGAAGGAGCTTGTTCGCTCGGCGAGCGTACGCATCGTGACATCCATGCCCGCGAGGTCGGCGCGACTTTCGGCCGCCTTGACTCCCGTGGAGCCGGCCATGTCGTTGACCTCGGTCATCGTGCGTACGAGCTCTTGGCTCGTGACGGAGATCTCTTTCACGGCGGCCACTGCCTGGCTTGTCGAGGCTCCGTAGTCGGCCATCACTTGCTGCTGCTCCGAGGCCGTGGCCTGGATCGCAGTGGCCGTGCTCATGAGGGCCACCGACGACCGTTGGATGCGGCCGATGAGGCCACGGAGGTCTCCGGTCATCGTCTGGATCGCGTCGAGCAGGGCCCCGGTCTCGTCATCGCTCGAGACGTCGATCGTCGCTCGAAGGTCTCCGCCGGCGACCTGACGGGCCACGGCCATCGCCGTGCGCACGGGTTGCGAGATGGTGCGGGCCACCACCAGGGCGGCCAGCGTCACGCCCACGATCGTGGCGAGCGAGAGCGCGATGAGGGCGATGCGCTGGAAACGAACGAGGCCAAACGCCTCGGCGGCATCCTGTTTGACCGAGAGACCCCAGCGAAAACTCGGAAGGTAACACCAGGCCGCCACCGCTTCGGTGCCACGGTAGTCGACGAGTGTGCCGTAGCCGCGGCTGCCACGAGCAGCCTCCAGCACGCCTCCGGCGCGATCGGTCCTCAAGGGGATCCTGTGCCGAAAAGCGGCATTCGGAACGTTCCGCAGCGGTGAGGTGACGAGCACCGAGTCACCGACCAACTGGCCGGTCACGACCTCCCCGGTTTCTCCGAGTCCGGTCACGTCCGAAAGCATTTGCCAGATGCGCTGGGGCGCGAGCCCGAGGGCGAGAACGCCCGTGAGGCGGCCGGCGTCGAAAACGGGGCAGGTCACGAAGGCGATCGGGTAGGGCTTCGAGGCGTAGTTCTGAAAGCTGCCGAAGTCAGCCTGAAGAAGTTTCATCGCGCGATCGAAGCCGATGGCCAATTCGGAGCCGGCAAGGGTGCCCGACAGGATCGACGTGCCCGGAGCGATCGCCCGGTCGATGGAAAAAAGCACACGCCCGGCTGGGTCGATGAGCAGCAACTGGTCGTAGTTGAAGGCCTTGGCGGCGTAGGACAGGTAAGCCTCGACCTCGGTACCGCTCGCTTCGAGTTGCTGCCGCATGGTGATCGGATCCGCCGATGTGTTGGCCGCTGCGGTGAGGTCGCCAATGGCCTTCACGATCGTCGGGCCCCGAGAGAGGGCAGCTGCGTCACGCACCCGCTCGCTCGCATACGACTCGAGTTCACCGGCCTTGCCCGCAGCAGTCTGCACGAGGGCATCGCGGACTGATCGCTCGAGGGCCGAGGTGGCGATCCGCGACGTGATGGCGGTGAGGATCGCGCAGGGGATGAGCGCGATCACGAGGAACCAGAAGAGCAGGCGACCGGCGATCGATCGACGCATGGCTGGCGCGGGATTCTGGTCGGGGGTCATCGAGTGGCTCCCGGCGACGCGGTCGGCATGCCCTGGAACGGAGCCACCCAGCGTCCGCCCCATTGGCGATAGAGGTCGGAGACGAATTCCTCCCAGTCCAATCGTGACCGTGAGAGTGGGAAGGGGACAGGACGCACGGCAGTGTGGCTGGTCCAGACGATGTCGACCTGGCCGTCGGTTCGAATGCGGCCGATGAAGACCGGCCGCCAGGTGTGCTGGGTTTCGGGGTCGATCGCGATGACGCCTTCTGGAGCATCGAGACTCTGGTGACGGAGCGACGCCCGCACCTGCCGAATCTCGTTCGTGCCCGACTCGCGCACCGCCTGGCCCCAGAGCATCACGCTGTTGTAGGCCGCCACGATCACATCCGAGGTCGTGCGGTCGAGGCCGTACCGCTGCTGGAAGGCGCGCACGAAAGCATGATTGGCGGGGCGGTCGACCGACTGGAAATAGTTCCAGGCTGCATAGTGACCGGCCATGTCGGGGGCAGCCTCGCCACGAAGCTCATTTTCTCCGATTGCGAAGGTCATGATGGGGGTCGTCGCCGGATCAAGGCCAGCCTCACGGATAGCACGGGCAAGGGGAAGTGCCGAATCGCCCGGCACGCTCGAGAGGATGACGTCGGGCTTGGCCGTTGCGATTGCAGCCGCCGTGGCGGCCACGTCAGTCGAGCCAAACGGCAGGTACGCTTCCCCGACCAGTTCCGCGCCGAGACTGACGAGTTGATCCTTGATGATCGCGTTGACGCATCGAGGCCAGATATAGTCGGACCCGACAAGAAAGTACTTCCGGGCACCGAGGGTTTCATAACACCACTGCACCGCCGGGATGATCTGCTGGTTGGAAGCGGCGCCGGTGTAGAAGATGTTCGGCGACTGCTCCATGCCTTCGTAGGCCATGGGATAGAAGAGGAGGTGGTCTGCCGCTTCCACGACGGGAAGCACTCCCTTGCGGCAGGCGCTCGTCCAGCAGCCGAAGATCACCGACACCTTCTCCTCACGGATGAGCCGATCGGCTTCACGGGCGAACGTGTTCCAGTCGGAGCCGCCGTCGGCGATCACCCACCGGATCGGTCGGCCGAGGAGGCCGCCTGCTTGGTTGAGCTGTTCGAGGGCCAAGACTTCCGCATCGATCATCGATTGCTCGCTGATGGCCATCGGGCCGGTCTGCGAGTGGAGGATGCCGACGATGATCGGGCGACGGTCGACCAGGAGCATGTCGAGGGCGAGCCATCCCGTCGCCAAGATGGCGAGGAGCGCAGCGGCCGTGATCCAGGTGGACGATGGACGGCGACCGCGGGCGGGACGATCGGGAGAGTCGGGCGATGGTGGGATGAAGGGCTTCATGTGTTTTGGCCGACGACCGCCGATGGCGCGAGGAGCACGACCGCTGCCACCTGCAATCTTTGGTCATCTTTCCTGACCGGGCGCCAGACCGCAAAAAAATGCCGTCCAGATCGCTTGGATCGGGCAAAGGCCTGGGCGAAGCCTGTGTTCCGGCCTTGGAGCGGTGCAAAAAGCTGGTCTTTTCCCGTTTGACGGGGTATCTTATTGCTACTGGCACACGGGCTGAGTTGGGAGGTGGGCAACCATCTGCCGCCGCCGCACGTCGGCGTCAAACCAGGAGTTATCCGCTTGTCCTCGACGATCCCCCAAAACGACACAACGCGGACCACCCCTCCGCCGTGCGTGGAGCGGATCGTTGGCGTATCGGCGTGGGCGGATCAGGTTCGCCGGTCGATCGAACTGGTCGCCGCGCACCAATCCAGTGTGTTGATCATGGGCCCGAGCGGCACCGGCAAGGCGTTGATTGCTCGCGCCATCCACTCCTGTAGCACGCGCTCGAAGAAGCCGTTCATTCCCGTTGATTGCGCCGTGACGACGGGCACGCTTTTTGCGAGCCACATGTTCGGCCATGTGAAGGGTTCGTTCACCGGGGCGACGTCGTCCACGCTCGGATGCTTCCGCGCGGCCGACGCCGGCACCATCTTCCTCGACGAGATCGGGGAGATGGAGCTCGAGCTTCAGGCCAAGCTGCTTCGGGTGCTCCAGCAGCGCGTGGTGGTGCCGGTCGGAAGCCATGAGGAACTGCCGGTCGACGTGCGGGTGCTCGCGGCCACCAATCGCGACCTGGCGGTGGAAGTCCACGAAGGCCGGTTCCGTGAAGACCTCTTCTACCGCCTGAATGTGGTGGCGATCCGAACGATCCCGCTGCGGGAGCGTCCTGAAGACGTACCGATCCTGGCTGAACGGTATCTGGCTGAGCTCGCAGCCCGCCATGGCATGCCGATGTGCACGCTGACGTCGGAGGCGATCTCGATCCTCCAGTCGTACGCGTGGCCGGGCAATGTTCGTGAGCTCGAAAATGTGCTCGAGCGGGCCGTCATGTTCTCGTCAGGCGATCGGATCGACTCCGATTCCCTCTCCGGTCTCATCGCCGATGGCGATCATGAGGCGAGGCAAAACGGCAACCTCGGGCACATGGCGATGGCCGCCAGCCGCGGCATCGTATCGCCGACCGCCTTGCCGGGCGTGTTCAGAGTCGAGCCCAGGATGCAGCCAGCCGCAGGCGCTCCGGCGTCCGCCGCGGCGATGTTGCCGCCCGTCGATGCCGCTCCAGGAAGCACTGAGAATTGGCCGACGCTTGAAGACGTGGAACGGCTTCATCTCGAACGCACGCTCGCCGCCACGCTGCAAAACAAGTCGATGGCGGCCAAGCTCTTGGGCATCGACCGTTCGGTCCTTCGTCGCAAGCTCCAACGCTACGGTCTTGGCGACAGTTGAGGTCGCGTGGCCCTAGCCTGCCTTCGCTCGCAAGGCCGGTGCATCTTCGTCCGGAATTCGCAGCTTGAGCGTGGTCGCGGCTGCGGGGGGCGCGCGTCGCTCCTGGGCGAAGCCTCGCGTCCCGGTGCTGAGAAAGCCGCGGAGATGCTCGATGGCCGCGCTTGCAAATTCGCGCCCGAGCGTTTCGAGCACTTCACGCCACGCGAGTCCGCGGCGGTAGATCACCCGGTAGGCGTTCTTGAGCTCGGAGATGTCCTCCGTGGTGTGGCCGCTTCGACGGAGGCCGACGATGTTGAGACCCACGACACAGCCGGTGATGCCATCGAGCAGCATGTAGGGCGGGACGTCCTGGACGACGCGAGCATGGCCACCCACCATGGCGAGACGACCGATGCGGCAAAACTGATGGACAGCGACCGCTCCTGACACGAAGGCCCGATCCTCGACGATGGCATGGCCACCGAGCAAGGCGGCGTTGGCGAAAATACAGTTGTTGCCCACCGTCACGTCGTGGCCGAAGTGCGTGCTCGCCATGACATAGTTGTGGTTGCCGACGGTCGTCGTGGCCGAAGGCTTCATCGCTCGATGCACGGTGACGTGTTCGCGGAACACGTTGTGGTCGCCGATCACGACTCTTCCCGTTTCGGCGGGGCGAGCCACATGCTGCGGTGCGCCACCGATGACAGCATGCTCGCCGAACTCATTGTGGCTGCCGGCAGTCACCCCGGATTTGATGACGGTCCCCGCGGCGACAGTGCAGTGGTCACCCAGCTCCACATCGGACTCGATGGTGGCGAAAGGCCCGACGGTGACGCCCGTTCCCAGCTTTGCTCCGGGACTCACCACGGCCAACGGATGGATGCTCACGGGAGTCCTTTCAGACGGATTGCACCGGTTTCGCGGATGAGACCGGAGGGGTTTATCGGCTTGGCCACGGCCAGGATTCAATCCCAGTTTCCCGCGGCGAGGCGCACCTCCCCCACTCTTCCTGGCTTGCCAGAGATGCCTTCCCTCCAGGGGTGGGATTCCTATACTGCGGATGTGTGACCGTTTCACAGGCTGCGAGGAGACAGGCGACATGACACGAGACGAACGCTACGCAGCCGCCGAGAAACTCAAGGATGACGGCGATCTGGCGGCTGCGGTCTCGGCCATGGAGGCGGTTGTTGCCGACGAGCCCGATTTCGCCTTGGCCCACTCGGCCCTGGGAGCATGGTGTACCCGTCTGGACCGGCATGCGGACGCCGTCCGCCATGCCCGGCGTGCCTGTGAACTCGAGCCGAACGATCCGTTCAGCTACACGGCACTGTCCGTTGCCTGTATGCGGGCCGGGATGATTCCCGAAGCCGAGGAGGCTCTCGCCCGGGCTCGGATGATGCAAGGGGGATGAGGCTTCACTTACCCGCAGGTGCGGCGGCCGTCGTGGGAGCGGCTCGAAGCGTTTCTTCGAGCTGCCGCAAGCGCTCGCGATCGGATCGGTTGAGCCGTTCGCGATCGATGCCCGCCTCGCGACTCTTCGCCAAAGCATCGCGGGCGGCAGCTTCGTCACCCGCCGCCAGTTCGGCGACGGCAAGGTGAAGATACTTGGCGGCCGACGGCACGAGGACAGCTTCCCGAAGATCTTCAACCGCGCCCTGGGCATCACCGCCGGCAAGGCGCACGAGCCCGCGGGTGTCGAGGAGGTCAGGAATGGCCCCGAGTTGCTCGATGGCTTGATCGACGAGCTTCCCGGCCTCGTCGACGGTCGCGGGCGCCGCCAGATGAAAGGCCAGGTTGTTGGCCACGATCGCCCTTTGGGTAGCGTCGAGGTCCTCGCTGGCGAGCAATTCGCGGTAGACCTTCTCGGCGTCGGCTTCGCGGCCCTCGAGCGACACGAGTTCCGCATCGATCAGGCGAAGCACGAGGCTGCCAGGATCGATTCGCTTGGCTTTCTCGAGTTTCTCACGGACCCGTACGGCCGCCTGCTTGGCCTTGGCGTCGTCGGTCTGCGCTGAGGCGATCCGCAAGGCAACGGTGAGGGTTCGCTCCAGTGACATGGCCTCTTGGTGGGTCTCGAGCAACTCCATCGCTTCGTCGGTCCGCCCTTGGCGGGCGAGAAACTCGATACGAGCGAGTACTCCGTCGCCACCCAGGGCCGCGTACTGCTCGTACACCTTGTCGGCGGCCTTCGTGAAACCGAGGTCTTCCATGAGCTTGCCAACGGCGGCCAGTTGGCCAGGGCTGTCCGGCGGGACGACGCCTCCCGGCATGAGCTTCCTCGCGAACTCTACGGCTCGCGGTCGGTCATTCTCGGCGAGCGCCATTTTTGCTTCGAGGGCCAGGGTGACCGCGGCGTCTGGGGCCATCTGCGCGAGCCTGCGGAGCCATGTTCGGGCGTTGGACAGTTCGCCGTGGTCGATGAGCTTTTCCACGAGCATCGCCACCTGTCCCGGGGGTGTCGTCCGTCCTGCGACCAGCGTCATCAGTTCGCTCCGGGCCTCGTCCCACATGCCCACCTTTTCCAAAAGCTGTGCCCGAAGAAAGCGCTGTTGAGGGCTCATGGGGCGGACCGCGACCAATTCGTCGAGGAGAGCGATGGCCCGTCGCCATGCCGCGGGCTCGGGCCGATTGGCCAAGAGCGTGATTTCCAGCTCGAGATCCTCAGGTGCGGCTTTGCCATCGGCCGATCGATTCTCGCGAAGCATGACCAGAGCCTTTTCGAGATCTTTGAACGTGCCGCGGGTCGCGGTGAGCTCCGTCAAGAGGCGGCGGGCCCAGGTCTTGGCAACCGCAACGTCCGGCCCGTCCAGCGCGAGGATTTTTTCGAGGAGGCTTCGGGCTTCTTGGGAGCGGCCTCGCCGTGCCTCGAATGCTGCCAGGTTGCGAAGGGCGTCGAGGTCTTCTGGCCAACCTTGCACAGCTTCTTGAAGCAGGCGCTCCGCGTCGGCCGTCCGTCCGAGCATCTCATACGCCTGAGCCAGAGCCATCTGACGGCGTGGCTCGGGCATGAGGCTCGCGGCCTTCGTGATCGCCTTCTCGGCGCCCTCCGGGTCGGAGGTGCCGATCCGATACGAAAACAAGGCCATCCAGACTTCTGGTTCATCGGGCGCGACCTTCGCCGCCCGCTCGAGGACTTCGCCGGCGCGATCCATGCGGCCCGAGCGGGCGAGGAGTTGACCGAGCCAGAGCAGGTCGGCGTGGTTTTGGGTGTCGCCGGCCACGCTCTGCTCGGCCAGGGCGACCGCCTCGTCAAGCTTTCCAGCCTGCAACTCGGCCTCGGCGGAGATTCGCTCGAGTCCCGTGGCCCCTTCGTCGCCGAGCATCGCGATGACCCGTTGGGCTTCATCGAGCCGGTTGGCTGCATAGAGCATCGCGACCAGCCGCCGGATGACCTGCGGGTTCGTCGCCCCCGCCGTGACGGCACGCTTCAGCCGATCGATCGCGGCCGACTGCTCGCCCCGGAGGTTTTCGATCTCGGCAGACAATATTTGAATGTGGAACCAGCCTGGGCGCTCCGCTTCTGCCTCGATGAGGAGGCCGCGGGCGGCGTCAAGAGCCTTACGGGCATCCGTCGGAAGTTCCCCCGGCTTCTGGTCGCCAGCCTTCGCGGCATCGGCGATGATCTGTCGAGCCTCCAAGACTTTGACGCTGGCCTCGGCCACACGCGTGCGTGCCGAAGTCGGTCCTGCGATTGTGCCGATTTCGGTCGCGGCTTCCCGTGCCTTTTCGAGATCGCCCGTCGAGATTGCCATCTCCAGGAGGGCTTCGCGCGGACGCGTATCGCTCGGTTGGAGTTCGCAGGCCGATTTCCAGAGCCGTTCGGCCTCGGCCCGATCGCCGGCGGCCAGGTGCATGGCGGCGAGGGCCTCCGTGAGCTTGGCCTTGTCTGGTGCGGCAAGACCGGAGGCCCTCGCTTCGATCGCAGCGAGCATCTTTTTGGTTTGCTGCCGTGGTTGGCGACCAGCCACCTGGGTCTCGACCAGCAGCATCGGCGCCGCCCCTCGGGCGGCCTCGGGCACGCGGGCGAGCGTCGCCAGGGCCGCTTCGGGGCCATCGGTCCGAAGCTCGAGTGTCACAAGCGCAGCCCAGACCGTCGGCTCCGCATCGGGGGTCGCGGCCTTCGTGAGGAGGTCTTTCGCCGCGCGTTCCTCCCCACGTCGCATGAGTGCCTCGGCACGAAGCAGGCCGAGCTGCGATGGCGGGTAGCGGCCACTCTCCTCGAGCGTGGTCAACAGCGAGTCGACGATGCTCCAGTCTTGCTTGGCACGCGGGAGGGCACCTTGGGCGCCGATTCGGAGTTGGAGAAGCGGATACCAGATCTGGGGAACCTCGATGAGGCGATCGATTGAGAGGCCACTTGCAAGGGCCTCGAACTCGGCAAGTGCCTCCTCGGTGCGGCCCGATGCCATCAGTGCTTCGGCGGCCCCGGCGCGGGCGGCCACGGAGGTCGGGTCGTCGGTCAGAATTCGTCGGCTGACTTCGAGCTGCGCGTCATATTCGGCGAGCTGGGCATGGCACTTCGCGAGATAGAGATCGACCTGTCGAATGATCTCCGGGTTGCCGAGCGCCATCGGACGCACCTGCTCGAGCTTGGCCTTCGCCTCGGTCCACCGTCGCTCCATGAGCAACAGCCGGGCTTCGAGCAGTCCGACGGCCGGGTTGGTGGCCCCGTGGATCTCACGGGTTCTAGCAATCACCTGAGACGCTTCCGTCAGCTTGTTTTGCTGGAGCAAGACATCAGCCAGCATCGCGAGCAGGGAGGCCCGACTCGGGTTCTTCTCGAGCCCGGCAAGGAGGACCTCCTCGGCTTTCGCGAGGTCGCCCGACTGGAGGGCGACGCTGGCCAAGGCTCGCGTGGCCCGCTCGTCTCCGGGGAACATGCTCACGGCCCGTTCGGCGGTCGCGCGGGCAAGTGTCATGTCGCGGCGTGCCAACGCGAGTTCGAACTCCGCAAACATGAAGTCGGCGTCTTCCGGCGCCAGCGCCCGCGCCTTGTCGACGGCCTGCAAGGCGTCGTCCAGACGTCCACGACTGCGATGCCACGTCGCGAGGGCCAACCAGGCGCGCGGGTCGTCTGCTGCCTTCTGAACCAGCTTCTCGAGGACGTCCCGTGCATCGTCGGGTGACGACATGCGCTCTTGCAGGATGGCTGCGAGCATGACGTAGGCATCACTCGGCGCGATGCTCGTGTCGGCGGCCTGCGTGAACCTGCGTTCGGCCAGGTCGTACCCGATGAGACGGGCCACGATCGTCGCGGCCTGCTCAAAATCGCTCGACGTGAGATAGGAGCTCGCCTTGAGGAGTTGCACCCGTTGGGCGGTCTCCAAGGTTTCCTCGGTTCCGGACGACGGGTTGCCGAGGCGTTCCTCCAGAACGTTCAAGTGATCGAGCGCGTCGCTGGCTCGCCCGACCCGCACCTGGAACGATGCGAGTTCCAGTCGGAGCGCGTCGTCCTCGGGCTTGCGCCGCACGGCGGCTTCGAGCGCCCCGAAAGCTCGGTCAATGTCGCTCCGCCTCGCCCCGGGCGCCATGGCCCGTGCCAAAAGGAGTTTTGAATACTCGGCGAAGGCGTCGTCGTCAGGGCGCAGGGCCACATATTGGCCCAGCAGGTCCATCGCTTCGGCGGCCTTGCCCTCGGCCAGCCGTTGCTTGGCCAACTCGAACTTGCCCTCGGCATTGCGTGAGATCTGGAGTTTACGAAGCGCGTAGAGGCCACCCCCTGCAAGCCCGATGCCCACCAGGAGGATCAGAAGGAGCTTGAAATTGATCCGCTGCACGACACGGCTCCACAAGGACGCTGGCCCAAGGGCCCCTGGCGCCCACCCGCCAGGAATCTGGGCTAAAAACTGCCAAAACCTGCAGCTTACCAGTCTTTTGCAAAGATATCGCGAACGGGTCGTTCACGGCCGCAGGCACCAGTTCCGGAAATCCAGGCAAAGTCTTCGGGGGTGGCGGGCCGATATTGCCGATGGCGCAGAGTTTGCCGGTCACAACGCCTTGAACGGGCGTGACGCGGTGGCCCGTGCGGCTCGTGGAGACGAGGCTGTCTGATGATTCCTGCCATCAACCTTCGAAGAGGCATGACCGGGAGCCCGGCGTGGCACGTGGGTGTCGTGGTGGCAGCCGTCGTATTCGGCGGAGCATCGAGTCCTGTGGCCGTCCGTGCCGGCGCGCCGGCGCCGCGGCAGCACGGACACCACTGCCAGCATTGCAATGGCCGATGTGGCCCGCATTGCCCGGTCAGGCCGGGCCTCTATGGCTTTTATGGAACGCAGTGGCGACAGTGGCCGGGGCAAGGGTTCATGTCGGCGCAGGAGTCGCCGGCCGCGACACCAGTGATGCCTCCGCGCATGGCGGTGCCCGGTCCAGAGGAAGAATCGATGCAGCCGCGTGCTGACGAGGCGCTCGTGCCGCTTCCCGAGCCGTCTCAGCCCGAGCCCGAAGTCCAAGCCGAGCCTGAGCCGCAGCCTCAGCCCGTCACGCCTCCCGTGGAACCGGAACCCCAGGCCACGCAGACGCCGCCGCCACCACCTCCAGCCCCGTTGCCGGTCACGCCATCCTCGACCGCTCCGGAGGACGACAATCTCTTCAATACGAGATATCGCCCCAAATCGATGGGGAAGCTTTCAATCGGCCTCGGCGCGACGAAGGCCCAGGGGGGCGATCGAGCGATTCGGTCGGCGACCCATCTGACGCCGGCGGATCTGAAATCGGTGCCGCGGGTGCCTTTTGATCCGGCTGCCGAAGTTCGCGAGCTTCGAATCCGCATCAAGTGATGGGACTGCGAGAGGCGGGAGTCGAACCCGCACGCCTTGCGGCACTGGAACCTAAATCCAGCGCGTCTGCCAGTTTCGCCACTCTCGCGTCGTGTGGTTGGTCGTCGACCGAACCTCCGGCAAGTCTACCCCCTTCCGGAGCCCGGTTTCTCCGAAACCGTGGCCGTCCCCTCGTCATCGTGTGGCTTCGCTGTCCACCGATCGAAGAAATCGATCGAGGTTGCCGGCGCCGCTGTCGGACCGCGGTGGCCATGACGCGACGATGACGTCGCGAACCGGCGCATCGCCGTTGGTGGTCTGAAACCCGTAGCGAATCTCCAAGCTCACCACCTGCTCGTCAGGACCGTGGCTTTCATTCCATTGTTTCGCGAGGGCGCGAGCTGCCGGGTCGGCAAAGACGCGGACGATCGGCTTGGTGAGATGCCAGTAAAACGTGTGCCAACGGTGGTGGGGGAGCGACGTGAATCCGCCGGCCGGTCGGTCGCGTTCCAGGTCTCGGCCGCCGCGAAGCAGATCGACTTCGCGGCCATCGGCGAGCAGGGCTCGCCCATAGACCCACTGGGTCTGCGAGGCCACTCCTCCGAACATCTGCCACTCCTGCTGAAGCCCGGTGACGTTCACGGCCATCGCAAGGGGCAGCGGGAGTCGATCCAGTCGCCACCAGGGCAGTTGGAGGATGAACGCCGCGGCTGCGATTCCACAGGCCATGCCGCAGAGCCAAGACCCGGCTCGGCCGAGCGTGGCCACGCTCGGTTTCTCGGGACACGCGGCACCACCCCAGAAAACCGCCGGAAGCACGGGCAGCCAGGCCACGAAACCGACGAACGGAAAAAGCCCCACGGTCATGCCGAGCCAGATGGCCAGATGGAAGATGGTGAAGAGGCCCACGAGGGTGATACGGACTGCGGGGGCCGGCATCGCGATCAGCATGATGGGAAGGATAATTTCACCAGCCACCACCACCCACTGGAGCGGACGAGCGAGCCAGGGATAGGCGGCCATCGCCATGCCCAGTGGGGTGCCGTGATCGTGGACGGATATCGCATGGATGAGGGCGTCGCCGGTGAACCAATCGGCGTTGCACTTGGCCAGGCCGGCGCCGAGATAGACGACGACGATCTGACATACGAGCGCCACCGTCGCGATCGAGAGCGCTGCCGGGGGGCGTGGTGACGCCGCGCGTTTCGCATGATGGCGAAGGGCGTCCAGTGACCATCGCGCCCCGAGCGGCAAGAACATCGCCCAGAACATCTGGCAGCCCAGCCACACGTCGCCAGAATTGGCCGTCGGTGACGTGCGTCGGATGACGCTCAGCACCGCAACCCATCCGAGGATCGTGGCGATCCTGGTGCATGCGCCGAGTACCAGCGCGATGCCGGCGAGTCCTTCCATCGCGAGCACGGTGCCACTCCAGGCTGCGGAGTCGTGGAGAGTGGCAAGCGACCAGACCGTGACGGTTCCGTAGTACGGCCCCAAGGCCTCGAGCGGAAAGATCCCGTCCGGTCCCATCATGATCGAGACGTCTGGCGCGCGGAGCACCGCGTCGGCGACCAGCAGCAGGCCGAGCCCGATCCGGTAGGCCGCGAGACTCCTGGTGTCGAGTGTGAACGCTCGACGGAAATGACCAGACACCGTGGCGACGAGGGGGCGCATGGAGGGATGAGTCGGCATGGTGAGTCGGGGGCACCGAGCTTCCGGGGCTTCCTTGAACCCCTGAGCGGCTCAAACTACAACAACGCACGGTTTTTATACGAACGCGGCGGCGGTCGATGATCGGTGAACCAAACCTTCTCGGTGAGTAACTTCGATGCATGTCCCCCTGGTGGTGCTCGGTGGTGGTCCTGGTGGCTACGCGGCAGCGTTTTTGGCGGCCGACCTCGGCATGCAAGTCGCGATCGTTGACCGTGATGAGCGGCTGGGGGGCACCTGCCTCCTGCGCGGGTGCATCCCGTCAAAAGCTCTCCTCCACGTCGGCCGAGTGCTTGCCGAGTCTCGCGAAATGGCCGAATGGGGGATCGAGTTTGTCCCTCCGAAGATCGACATCGATGCCCTTCGCGCCCGTAAAGACAAGGTGATCTCCACGCTTACGGGCGGGCTCGCCACCTTGGCCCGCCGCCGCAACGTCACGATCGTCAATGGCGAGGCACGGTTCACCAACTCGACAACGCTCGCGGTGACGGGGACTGATGGCAAGGGCACAACGATCACGTTCGATCACTGCATCTTGGCCAGCGGCTCACGGCCGGCGAGAATTCCGGCATTCGACATCGGCAGCCCGCGGGTCATGGATTCCACCGGCGCCCTCGAGCTCCGCGACATCCCGGAAAAACTGCTCGTCGTCGGCGGCGGCTACATCGGGCTCGAAATGGGCACGGTTTACGCCGAGATCGGATCGAAGGTCTCGGTCGTCGAACTCACCGATGGGCTCCTCCCTGGTGCCGATCGCGACCTCGTGAAGCCGCTGCACAAGCGGCTCGAAAAGCTCTTTGCGAACATCTGGCTGAAGACGAAGGTGGCGTCGCTTGCCGACACGGGGTCGGCCGTGAAGGTGACGTTCGAGGGACCGGACGGTCCGTTCACCGAGGAATTTTCGCGGGTCCTCGTGTCGGTCGGACGACGGCCCAATTCCGACGGCATCGGGCTCGAGAACACGAAGGTCGTGGTCAACAAGAAGGGCTTTGTCGAAGTGGACGACAAGCAGCGAACGGCGGATCCGCACATCCTGGCGATCGGCGACGTCTCTGGCGATCCGATGCTCGCCCACCGGGCAAGCCATCAGGGCAAAGTCGCGGTCGAGGCCCTCCACGGCGAAGCGGCGATTTTCGCACCACGGGCGATTCCAGCCGTCGTGTTCACCGACCCGGAAATCGCGTGGGCCGGTCTCACGGAGCAGGAAGCTGCAGCGGCTGGTCGGGCGGTCGAGGTGAGCAAGTATCCGTGGGCAGCCAGCGGCCGTGCCCAGGCCCTCGGACGCACCGACGGCCTCACCAAAATCCTCGTCGATCCCGAGACCGATTCGGTTCTGGGAGTCGGGATCGTCGGCCCGGGCGCCGGGGAGCTCATTGCAGAGGGGACCCTCGCCATCGAAATGGGCTGTTCGGCCCGTGATCTCATGGAGACGATCCATCCCCATCCGACCCTGGGGGAGACGGTCGCGTTCTCTGCGGAGAACTATTTCGGCCTGGCAACCGAAATCTACCGCCCCCGCACGGAATCCTCCGGGCACTGATCCCGCCGCAGGCGAAGACGGTATTTACGCGGCCGGAAATCCGGGGGATACTTGCGATTCTTGCCCGAAACCTTCGGAGATCGCGATGGCTACCCCCGACATTGATCAGGCCGAGACCGATGCCAGCGTAGCCACCGACGGTGCACAGTCCCTCCCTCGCGGGGCCCATGCGCCGATGTCCATCGGTCAGGTTGGCGATGTCGCCTCGGGCCAGCCCGAAGTCACGGACGGCGTTTCGTCGGTCGACACCGACCCTACCGAAACCCGCGAATGGCTCGATTCGCTTCGGTATGTCATCAACAGCCGGGGGGGGGACCGGGCGGCGTACCTTCTCCATGCCATCGAGCAGGAGGCCTACCGGCTCGGCGTGCCGATTCCGTTCTCGGCCACGACTCCCTACATCAACACGATCCCGGTCGATCGCCAGCCCCCGTTTCCGGGCAACCGGGAAATCGAGCGACGGATCAAGAGCATCATCCGTTGGAATGCGATGGCGATGGTCGTGCGGGCCAATCGCGAAGACAAAAGCATCGGTGGCCACATCTCCACGTTTGCGTCGTCGGCGACGCTCGTCGAAGTGGCCATGAATCACTTCATCCGAGGTCGCGGCGACGATTTTTCAGGGGACCAGGTCTATTTTCAGGGGCATGCCTCGCCGGGGATCTATTCACGGGCATTCCTCGAAGGGCGAATCACGGAAAAGCAACTCGAAAATTTTCGGCGGGAACTGGCCGAAGGGGGCGGGCTTTCGAGCTACCCGCATCCCTGGCTCATGCCCGGCTTCTGGGAGTTTCCCACCGTGTCGATGGGCCTCGGGCCCCTCATGGCGATCTACCAGGCCCGGTTCAACAAGTATCTCCAAGACCGCGGCATCAAAGACACGAGCAAGCAGCATGTCTGGTGCTTCATCGGCGACGGCGAAACCGACGAGCCCGAGACGCTCGGGGCTATTTCGCTCGCGGCCCGCGAAGAGCTCGATAATCTCGTCTTCGTGATCAACTGCAATCTCCAGCGGCTCGACGGCCCGGTGCGGGGCAACGGGAAGATCATCCAAGAGCTCGAGGGCGTGTTCCGGGGGGCCGGATGGAACGTCATCAAGGTGATCTGGGGCGACGAGTGGGATCCACTGCTCGACAAGGACGAAGAAGGTCTCCTCGTTAAGCGGATGAACGAGATCGTCGACGGCCAATACCAGAAGTACGTCGTCATGCCAGGAAGCTACATCCGCGAGCACTTCTTCGGGGCTGATCCGCGGCTGACCGAGATGGTCTCGCATCTCTCCGACGAGAAGCTCAAAAAGCTGCGGCGTGGCGGGCACGACCCTGAGAAGGTGTATGCGGCGTACGACGCTGCGATGAAGTGCCACGGCAAGCCGACCGTCATCATCGCCAAGACGATCAAGGGCTACGGCCTCGGCGAGGTCGGCGAGGGGCGCAACGTCACTCATCAGCAGAAGAAGCTCAACGAAGAAGAACTCCGGGCCTTCCGAAGTCGCTTCGGGATTCCGATTTCGGATGATGAAGTGGCGAAGGCGCCCTTCTATCGCCCGAGTGAAGATTCCGAGGAAATGCGGTATCTCCGTGAGCGGCGGCAGGCTCTCGGTGGTTACGTGCCCACGCGGCCCCTCGAGAGTCCAAAGCTCCAGACTCCAAAGCTGGACGACTACCGGGGCTTCATCGAGAAGAGCGCCGGCCGCGAGGTTTCGACGACAACCGGTGTCGTGACGCTCATGGCGTCGCTGCTCAAAGACAAGAACGTCGGCAAGTACATCGTGCCGATCGTGCCCGATGAGTCGCGGACGTTCGGCATGGATCCCTTGTTCAAGCAGTGCGGAATTTATGCCCACACTGGCCAGCTTTACGAGCCGGTCGACTCCGATCAGCTTCTCTATTACCGCGAGGCGAAGGACGGCCAGATTCTCGAAGAGGGGATCACCGAGGCGGGGAGCATGTCGAGTTTTGTCGCTGCGGGCACCGCATATGCCTCGCACGGCGTCCCGATGATCCCGATGTTCATCTACTACTCGATGTTCGGGTTTCAGCGGATCGGCGACTTGATCTGGGCGGCCTGCGACTGCCGGGCGAAAGGCTTTCTGCTTGGCGGAACGGCCGGCCGGACGACGCTCAATGGGGAGGGGCTCCAGCACCAAGACGGCCACAGTCATCTCTTTGCGATGGCCTACCCGACTGTGCGGGCCTACGACCCGGCGTTTGTCTACGAGGCGACCGTCATCATGCTCGACGGCCTCGAGCGGATGTATGCCAAGGGCGAAGACTGGATCTATTACCTCACGGTCTACAACGAAAACTACGAGATGCCTTCGATGCCGGCCGGCTGCGAAGAGGGCATCCTCAAGGGTATGTACCGGCTGAAGGATGTGCCGGCGACCGGGAAGCCGGTGGCGACGGTGCCGCCGGTTAATCTCCTCGGCTCGGGGGCGATCCTCCGCGAGGTGATCCGGGCTGCCGACATCCTCGCGGAGCGCTGGGGCATCGCGAGCACCGTGTGGAGCGTCACGAGTTGGAAGGAACTGCGCCGCGAGGCCCAGGCCTGCCGGCGCTGGAACATGCTCCATCCGGAAGCCACGCCGAAGACCAGCTATCTGGAAACACTTGTCGGGAGCGGCGAAGGGGTCTTTGTCGCGGCCAGCGACCATGTCCGAGCCGTGCAAGAACAGCTCGATCCGTGGATTCCGGGGGGCATATTTGCCCTGGGCACCGACGGGTTTGGCCGGAGCGAAAACCGAGTTCCGCTCCGGCGGCATTTCGAGGTCGACGCCGAGTGCATCGCAGTCGCGACGCTCTGGCGGCTGGCTGAGACCGGTGCGATCGGTCGGCACCTGGTGACCGAGGCGATCAAGCGGCTCGGGATCAATCCGGATAAGATCGACGCGGCAATGGCCTAGGTTTCACTCCCCGTTCACTTCCCTCTCAACCCTTCCCCACACTTCGCACGCATGGCAAACGAGTTCACGCTTCCCGACCTGGGAGAAAACATCGCCTCTGGTGACGTCGTCACCGTTTTTGTTTCCGAAGGTGATGTCCTGAAGCCCGGGCAGGCGCTGCTCGAAGTCGAGACCGACAAGGCGGTGATCGAGGTCCCCTGTCCGCCAGGTGGCCTCGTGGAGAAGGTGCTCGTCAAGAAAGGCGACACCGTCAAGGTGGGGCAATCGCTCGTGGTGCTGGGGGCCGCCGGTGCCGCCTCAGCCGCCAAGCCTGCTGCCGCTTCGAAACCTGCGGCGGCACCGCCGAAACCGGCACCTGCTCCTGCGCCCGCCCCGGCAGCATCTTCAAAGCCGGCGGCTCCCGTGGCCGTCGCTCCCCCTCCGCCCGCGCCTGCCGCTGCTCCTGTGCATGAGCCAGAGCCGGTCGCCGCCACCGCGACCGTCGAGCCTGCAGGGCCTGCCGTGCGCCGCCTGGCCCGCGAGCTTGGCGTCGACCTCGCGCGCGTTCGGGGCACCGGGCCTTCGGGCCGGATCGTTCGGGAAGACGTCATTGCCGCCGTGCGACAGGCCAGCAGTGGCGCCGCCTCGACGCATTCGCGTGCGTCGACCAGCACCGAGCGTGACGATTGGGGCCCAATTCGCCGCGAGCAGATGTCGCGGATGCGGAAGACGATCGCCGCCAACATGGTGCGGAGTGTCACGACCATCCCGCATCTCACCAACTTCGACGACGCCGACGTGACGGAGCTCGAGAGGCTCCGCAAGGAGAGCGCCGCGGAGTATGCCAAGAGCAACCTCAAGCTCACGGCGCTGGCGTTCGTGATCAAGGCGGTGAGCCTGTCGCTCCGGCAGCATCCGACGGTGAATGCATCGATCGATCCCGAGAAGGGGGAGATCGTCTACAAGGAATACGTGAACGTCGGCTTGGCCGTGGACACCCCCCGTGGGCTCGTCGTGCCGGTGCTGCGTGACTGCGACCAGCTTTCCATTCCTCAGATCGCCCAGGCGATCGCCGATACGGCGGAGAAGGCGAAGAACGCGCAGTACGGCATCGAGGACCTTCGCGGCGGAACCTTCACGATCAGCAACCTCGGCGCCGTGGGCGGGGCCTATTCAACGCCCATCATCAACTGGCCCGAAGTGGCTATCCTGCTCCTCGGCCGGTCACGGAAGATGCCGGTCGTGCACGAGGATCGCATCGAGCCGAGGCTCATGATGCCGCTCTCACTTTCATATGACCATCGCCTGATCGACGGCGCCATGGCTGCCCGGTTCTTGAGCGAGGTGATCGGCTACCTCGAGAGTCCCGGACGGCTGCTGTTGGCCAGGTAGGAACGACACTGGAACGGATTGTGACACCCACTGCGAGTATCGATTCGGCCGGCACGGCGAGCCTGGCCTTTTTGGAAGAGTTGTTCGAGCAGTACCAGGAGGATCCTGCGAGTGTGCCGCCTGACTGGCAGGCCTACTTCGCATCCTGGGGTGATGGAGTCGGCGACGGTGTTGCGCCAGTCCCCGTTGCTGGTGCGACGCATCCGCAACCACCGGCTCCCAACGGCCCCCCCGAGCCGCGGCCGCGGCTGGTCGCCCCCGATGGCATCGCGACCGGCCAGGCGGTTGCGTTGGCCAACGGCGATGTCCATCTGCCGGCGGCGCCCGCCGGCGAGGCCAAGCCCCTTCCCCTTCCCGTTGCAACTGGCACGGCAGGTGAGGAGCGGGTCGCGTTTCTTCAGGACCGCGTCGACCAACTTGTTCGTGCCTACCGCGTGCGCGGCCACCTCATGGCCGAGATCGATCCGCTTGGACGTCCGCGGCCCGGTCTGCCTGAGCTCGATCCGCAGTTCTACCACCTCACCGAAGAGGACATGGATCGGTCGTTCTCGACTGACACGATCGAAGGCCCGCAGTCGATGTCGCTTCGGCAGATCATCAAGCGGCTGCGGAACACGTATTGCCGCTCGATCGGCGTCCAGTTCATGCACATGGACGACCTCCGCGTGCGTCAGTGGTTGCAGGTGCGGATGGAGGGCTGTGAGAATCGCATTCAGCTCGACCGCCGGCAGCAGCTTCGTATCTACCGCCAAATGACGACGGCGGCGGTGTTCGAGGAGTTCATCCAAAAGCGATTCCTGGGCGCGAAGAGCTTTTCGCTCGAAGGATCCGAGAGCCTCATTCCGCTCTTGGAAATGGCGATCGAGCGTGCGGCCGGGCAGGAAATCCGAGACGTCGTGCTCGCGATGGCCCATCGTGGCCGGCTCAACGTCCTGGCCAACATCATGGGCAAGAGCCCGCAGAAGATATTCCGCGAGTTCGCCGACATGGACCCGGAACTCCATGTCGGGCGCGGCGACGTGAAGTATCACCTCGGCCACTCGACCGACTACAAAGCGGCGAACGGCAGGAGCATTCATCTCACGCTCTGTTTCAACCCGAGTCATCTCGAGTTCGTGAACCCGGTGGCCCTCGGCCGCATGCGGGCGAGGCAGGATCGTGCCAGCGACTATTCCCGCCAGCAGGGCATGGTTATTCAGATCCACGGTGATGCGGCATTCGCCGGCGAGGGAATCATCCAGGAGACGCTCAACCTCTCGGAACTCGATGCCTACCGGGTGGGGGGCACGCTCCATGTGATCGTGAACAATCAGATCGGGTTCACGACGGGCCCGAGCGAGTCGCGTTCATGCACCTACGCCACCGACGTGGCCAAGATGCTCCAGAGCCCGATCTTCCATGTGAATGGGGAGGATCCGGAGGCCGTCGCCCAGGTGGTGAACCTCGCCATGGATTTTCGGCGCGAGTTTCAGCGCGACGTGGTCATCGATATGTATTGCTTTCGCCGGCGGGGGCACAACGAGGCCGACGAGCCGGCGTTCACGCAGCCGGCCCTCTACCGCGTCATCGAACGGCGGCCGAGCGTCCACGAGAGCTATCTCGAGCGGCTTCTCAAGCTCGGCGAGATCACGGCCGACGAGGCCAAGGGGATCGTCGAGCAACAGCAGGCCAAGTTTGCCGCTGATTTGTCGGCGGCCAAGAGCGAAGACTTCGTTCACAAGAGCGACATCGGCGGCGTCTGGGCCTTCTACATCGGGGGTCGAGAGCGAGAGGCGGCCGACGTCGATACCGGGATGCCCCGCGAGACGCTCGTGAAACTGTTGGAACGGCTTGTGGCCGTGCCGGACGGGTTTCAGCCGCACCCGAAGATTCGTCGGTTTCTTGACAGCAGGCTGGAAATGGCCGCCGGCAAAGCCCCGATCGACTGGTCGGCGGCCGAGGCGCTCGCGATGGCCAGCTTGGCCGTCCAAGGGATTCGCGTTCGCCTCTCGGGCCAGGACAGCCAGCGCGGGACGTTCAGTCATCGCCATGCGGTCATCCATGACGCCGTGACGGACGAAACCTGGTGTTCGCTCGAGCATCTCACCGAAGAGCAGGCGCCCGTCGAGATCTACAACAGCCCGCTCTCGGAGGCGGGTGTGCTCGGCTTCGAGTATGGCTACAGCCTCGACTGCCCGGACGGGCTCGTCATGTGGGAGGCTCAGTTCGGCGACTTCATGAACGCGGCCCAGGTGGTGATCGACCAGTTCATCGTGAGCGCCGAAGACAAATGGAATCGGCTCTCAGGCCTCGTCATGCTCCTGCCTCACGGCTTCGAAGGGCAGGGCCCGGAACATTCGAGCGCTCGCCTCGAGCGGTTCCTGCTTCTTGCGGCGAAGGACAACATTCAGGTCGTGCAGCCCACGACGCCTGCCCAGATCTTCCACTGCCTCCGGCGGCAAGTGCTCCGGGTGTGGCGGAAGCCGCTCGTCGTGATGACCCCGAAGAGCCTGCTTCGCCATCCCGGCTGCGCGTCGAGCCTCGAAGAACTTGTCTCTGGCGAGTTCCAGCGGGTCATTCCCGATGCCTCGGGCACTCCTGCAGCTGACATTCGTCGCGTGATTCTCTGCACGGGCAAGGTGGCTTACGAGCTGGAGAAACGGCGGCAGGATCTCGGACGCCGTGACGTGGCGATCATCCGCGTCGAGCAGCTCTATCCGTTGCCGCGTCGGCACCTCGAGGACGCGCTCTCGGTCTATGCCCCCGGCACGCCCGTTGTGTGGGTCCAAGAGGAGCCGGAGAACATGGGGGCGTGGCGGTTTCTCCGCATCCATCTCGGCGAGAAGCTCCACGGGCAGTACCCTTTCACCGGCGTTTGTCGATCCAGCGCGGCAAGCCCAGCCACCGGTTCCAAGAAGAGCCACGACCTCGAGCAGAACGAATTGCTCACGGCCGCATTCGAAAGCTGATTGCTCGTTGTTCGTTTCCACCCCATTTCATCCACCCAGCCTACGCGTGTCATGCCCATTGAATTGAAGGTTCCAGAGGTCGGCGAGTCCATCACCGAGGTCATGATCGGGACCTGGAAGAAGGGTGAAGGAGACGGTGTGGCCGTCGACGACGCCATCGTCGAAATCGAAAGCGACAAGGCAACGGTGGAACTTCCTGCCCCTGCTGCCGGCACGATCGTGCAGGTGCTCAAAGGCAGTGGCGAGAAAGCCGTCGTCGGCGAGGTGATCGGCTACCTCGAGCCGGCCGGCGCCTCGACACCGTCGGCTTCGGCTCCCGCTGGGTCGCCCCAGTCGCCGGTGGTGGATGTCCGCCGGACCGAGGGGCGCACGATGATTGGCTCAGTGCAGCCACCGGTGACGCCTGCGGCGCCGCCGCGCGTGATGCCGTCGGCCGCACGGGTTCTGGGCGAAGCGGGCATTGCCCCCGACGCAGTTCCTGGCACCGGCCCAGGGGGACGCGTTACCAAGTCGGATGCTGTCCGCGCCGTGGCTCCTCCTGCCCCCGCACCGCGTCCTGCTCCCGCTGCTCCACCCGCCAAGCCGATGCCGAAAGCGCCAGCCGCCCTCGCCGCCGCGCCTGCCAGCTCTCGCGAAGAACGGTTTCAGCTCATCAGCCCGATTCGCCGTCGGATCGCCGAGCGGCTCGTCGATGCCCAGCAGCAGGCGGCCTTGCTCACGACCTTCAACGAGGTCGACATGCATGCCGTCATGGAGCTTCGCAAGAAATTCAAGGATGTGTTTCAGGAGCGCCACGGCGTGAAGCTCGGCTTCATGTCGTTTTTCGTGCGGGCTGCGGTCGAGGCCCTGCGGGCGGTGCCCCAGGTGAATGCCGAGTACCGTGATCCTCATATCGTCTTTCGCGATTACTACGACATCGGCATCGCCGTGGGTGGCGGCAAGGGGCTCGTCGTGCCGGTTCTTCGCAACGCTGAAACGATGTCGTTCGCCCAAGTCGAGTCGGCCATCGGTGAGTTCGCCCGACGGGCCGCCGAGAACAAGCTGAAGCTGGAGGAACTCCAAGGGGGCACGTTCACGATCTCCAATGGGGGCGTTTACGGTTCCATGCTCTCGACGCCGATCATCAACCCGCCGCAGAGTGGCATTCTCGGCCTCCATTCGATTCAGGATCGGCCGGTAGCCATCAATGGCCAGGTGGTGATTCGCCCGATGATGTACCTCGCCTTGACGTACGATCACCGGCTCGTCGACGGTCGCGAGGCCGTCACGTTCCTCAAGCGCATCAAAGACACGATCGAAGACCCGTCCCGCCTGATGCTGGAAGTGTGACATGCCACAACATGATCTCGTCGTCATTGGCGGCGGCCCGGGTGGCTACGTCGCGGCTATTCGCGCGGCCCAGCGGGGTCTTTCCGCGGCGGTCATCGAGAAGGAATCCAAACTCGGCGGCACATGCCTTCGGGTGGGTTGCATTCCCTCGAAGGCACTCCTCGAATCAAGTCATAAGTTCGAGGAAACGTCGCACGACCTCGAGGCTCACGGCATTGCCGTGAAGGGCGTATCCCTCGATCTCGCCCGGCTCATGCAGCGAAAGGACGACGTTGTCTCGACGCTTGCCAAGGGGATCGACGGGCTCATCAAGAAGAACAAGGTCACTCGCTACGCCGGCACCGGACGGCTTGCCGGTCCGGGGAAAGTCACGGTCACGGCATCCGATGGGGCCATCACCGAACTCGAAACGCCGCGGGTGATTCTCGCGGTAGGAAGCAACCCGGTCGTGCTGCCAGGGATCGAGGTCGACGGCGACCGCGTGGGCACGAGCACCGAGGCGATCGCGTATCCGGAGGTGCCCGAGCATCTCGTGGTGATCGGCGGAGGCTACATCGGGCTCGAGCTGGGAAGCGTGTGGCGGCGGCTTGGCTCGAAAGTAACCGTGCTCGAGTATGCCGACCGCATTCTGCTCGGTATCGACGCCGACATTGCCGCCGAGGCCCTGACACTCTTTCGCAAGCAGGGGCTCGACATCCGCCTCGGCGTGAAGGTGACGGGCGCTCGCGCCGAAGGCCAGGGCTGCGTCGTCGAGGTCGAGGGCGCTGATCCGATTCGCTGCGATCGTGTGCTGGCCGCGACGGGGCGTCGCCCGGCGACCGACGACCTCGGTCTTGAAACGGTCGGCATTCAGCCCGACCGTCGGGGCGTCATTCCTGTCGATGACCATTTCCGAACGTCGGCGGAAGGCGTGTGGGCGATCGGCGACTGTGTGCCAGGCCCGATGCTCGCCCACAAGGCGGAGGAAGACGGCGTTGCCTGCGTCGATGGCATGACCGGTGGCTGGGTTCATGTCGATTACGACCTCGTGCCGGCCGTCGTCTTCACACACCCGGAGATTGCCGCCGTGGGCAAGACCGAGGAACAACTCGTGGCCGAGGGTGTGGCTTTCAAGAAGGGCATTTTTCCGTTTCGTGCCAACGGCCGGGCCCGCACCCTCGGCGAAACGACGGGCAAGGTAAAGGTCCTCGCCGACGCGGCAACCGATCGGGTCCTCGGGGTGCATATCATCGGCCCCGAGGCTGGTAACCTCGTCTCCGAGGCTGCGGCGGCCATGAACTTCGGGGCAACGGCCGAGGACATCGCTCGCGTGTGCCATGCCCATCCGACGTTGCCTGAGGCGCTCAAGGAAGCGGCCATGGCGGTGGCGGGGCAGGCAATCCACGCCTGAGTTGCGTGGTGTCTTCTCGGGAGTTGTTGGAAGTCACGTCACCCGTGGGCTCGGGGTCGCCCGTGTCATGTCGCGGGACGTTTGCTGCGGCCCTCCAGGCCTCCGCTGCACTCGGAGAAACCTTCGCTTCGCCATCCTGGCTGCGCTCAGGTTTCTACGCCCGCTCCATGACAAGGGCGACCCCGAGCTGATATCACCGTAGCTCGGTCACTCCGTGACCGAGTCATTCACAGACGCTGCTCAATTAATACCGAAGTGCCAGACCGGCATCGGAAAAGAACGGCGACGTTTCACCGTTGAGCGCCCAGCCGACGCGGAGGCCGATCTCGACGTTCTTGCCGATGATGTAGTGGGTGCCAGGGCTGAAGAAAGGCTGGCTCGTGGTCTCGTGGGCACCGGCCGTGTAGTTTCCGAACCACTCGGTATGAACCTCCCAGCGATCGGTTACCGGCATGCGGAGGACAACGGATGGCGTCCAGCGGCTGAACCAGCCTGCAAAACCTTCGGCGTAGGCGTAGCGAATCGCGGTGTCGAGCCGCCACTCGTTCGCAAACTCCCAGCCGGCGACGTAGGTAGCCACCGGCGAGGTGCCGAAGACGTCACCGTAGACGGGCGTTGTCGCCTCCATGATGAACGCGCTTTCCGGCCGCCAGCCATCTTGCGTCGACGTGTTCAGCTTGAAGCCGTAGAGGATGCTCGTTTCATAGAGCGTCGAGCCGTCGAGCGTGCCTTCGCCGACTTCCACGCTCGTGACGACGGTTCCCTGTGATCCGACGCCGTAGTTGACCCCGAACCGCCACTCGAGATTCTCCGTCGCTCCGATGCGCAGGAGCCACTCGGGGAAGTTGTTGGTCGGGCCACCCATCAGGTTGTCGATGAACACGTAGGACGATTCGGAGAGGGTCGTTCCTGCAACGATGGTGTGAGTCGACGGCGTGAACGCGTCACGGTCCGTACCCAGGTCGAGGCTTTCCGCAGGGCTCAGCCGCACGCCCCCGGCGGCCATGAGAAAGGCCAGCACCGTGATAAGGCAATCAGGGCGACGCAGGCAGGGATGGTGGCGCACGGCGATCCTCGCAAGCACAATTCGTGCATGCTTCCGGATCGGCAGCGATGGGATGTCGCCCTCGGATTCTTCTTCCGAACCGGCATCGCTTTCCAACGCTTCCTGGCTTACCGCTCTGCCCGAGAGAGGGCGCAGTGGGCCGTGTGGCCCGCCGATCATCACAATACGCCCGGGTGGACTCGAACCACCGACCTTGGGATTAGAAATCCCATGCTCTATCCAGCTGAGCTACGGGCGCGAATGCTTGATTTATAGTGTTTTCGTGATAGCCTGTCTAGCGTTTGGAGGCTGACGACAACCGTTACGACAACCGGCAAGGGTTTAAAGGGCTGAGTCATGGTCGCCAGAGGCCCCGGAAAACGAGACGATCACATCAGGCATTCTACTCGGGCATCAAGGAGCGGTGGCGACAAAAAGTCCGCCTTGCCACGCCCTGTCCGCAAGGGCAAACGGGCACCTCAGGGTGGGGCGAAGCCGTCAAAGCCGTATCCAACCTTTCCGCTCACGGCGCACCAAAACGGCCAGTACTGCAAGAA
>CAZCHF010000018.1:0-28317 GCA_964498325.1 uncultured Candidatus Kuenenia sp. | reverse complement strand
TGCAAGAAGATTCGAGGAAAGATCTATTACTTCGGGACAATCGATGATCCCGATGCTGCTTTGGAGGAATATCACAGTTGGTGCGAGCCGCTTCATTCGGGCAAGGCCACGAAAGTGGTTCGGCGCGACGCGATCACGGTTGTGGAGCTCGCAAACAAGTTTCTGACGGCGAAAGACCAGAAGCGCGAAAGCGGTGACATCGAGGCGGCGACGTTCGTCGAGTACCACCGGGATTGCGAGCGCTTCATCGAGTTTTTTGGGGCCGACCGGGAAGTCGCTTCGATCACACGTAAGGACCTCGCCGAGTTCAGGGCTTTCCTCGCGAAAGAGGCGAACGCAACCACGTTGAACAACCGGATAGGTGCCGCTCGAAGCATTCTCAAGTTCGCCTACGAAAATGAGCTGATCGACGCGCCGATACGATTCGGGGATTCTTTCAAGCGACCGGAGAGGCGTCTCTTGCGGCGGGCGAAGGCCCAGGCAGGACGGACGCATTTTCATGCTGATGAGATACGCAGCATGCTGCGTGTCTCGCGACCGCATTTGCGTGCGATGATTCTTCTCGGCATCAACTGCGGCCTCGGGAACACGGATCTGGGCAAACTTTCCGCCGCATGCATCGACCTTGAGCAGGGTCGAATCGACTATCCCCGCGTGAAGACCGGAATTGATCGGCGCTGCCCCCTCTGGCCGGAGACGATTCAGGCTATTCGCGAAAGCAATGCTGTGATCAATCGTTGGAAGGTGTCTCGCCACCCGTCCGCCGAGGGCTTGTTGTTTGTGACGAGAATGGGGCTGCCGTGCGTGCGAACGGGTTATGAGCCCGACCGCAACGGGAAGCCGCACGTGGTCACGCACGACTCGATCAAGTCCATGATGCAAAGGGTCATGAGGAAGTGCGGTATCACCAAACCGGGCCTCGGGTTCTACGGTCTGCGCAGGTCATTCGAAACCGTCGGTAGCGAGACCGGCAACAAGGTTGCCGTCGATCACATCATGGGGCACGCCCCGCTGTCCTCGGACATGGGGGCCGTCTACCGCCAGCACGTTGCCGACGAGGCTTTGCGAACGGTGACTGAACACGTGCGACAGTGGCTCTGGGCAGGGCAGCCGCCCGGCGGCGTGCCGAGCGGGAGGGGCACGCTCAAAAGAACTTCCGCGATGGCGGCTGATCACTTTTCCGCCGATGCCGACGGCGTGGTCTGACCGGTGTCGATCTCGTTGGGTCGCATCCCGACCGTCGCTCTTCGAAGGCTTTTACGGCGTCCATTGAGATCTTGTATTGCGGTCGCCGGGAGCTCCTTGATGCGACGTTGAACGCCTTGAGATCGCCGTCCTTGATGAATTCGAGAACCTTGTCGTGGGAGATTCCCCACATCGCGGCCAGCTGGGCCGGATTGAGGTAGGCCACGTCTACGGATGACGATGCGGGCGTAGCCGGTATACCGCGAGGCTTTCGTGGTCGCGGCGGCGGCGACTCTGCACTTGCGGGCGCCAAGCCGACATCGGTCGACGTGGCTGCCACGTCGTCATCGTCATCGGGTATGTCGCTGAGGCGAATCATGTTGGTGCTGCGGTCAATTGCCTTTGGCGAGTGCTGTCGAACTCAAGGACCGCCCCGCCGGGGCACCGCACAGAGCGGTGCCCACGGCGAGGGGCACACGGCATCAGGGCGTCTCGGACTCGATGTCCCAGAAGCGTCCGCCGACGTCCGTGACGAGCCCGTTTGTGGATGTGGAGATCCTGAAGACGCCGCGACCGGGCTTCGGCCGCACGGTCACGCAGGACAACCACTCTGAGCTGCCGAACTCACTTTCGCGGATTGCCTCTTGCAGCTGTTCGAAAAGGCCCGCTGCAAGTGAGCCACCGACTCGATCAATCTGTCGGCGCTGACGTGGGGATGGTGAGGCACCACGCGCCAACGTCATGTCCCGAAGGATGATGTCATCGCCGATCTCCGTGTCGAGAAATAGCCAGTGAATCGTGGCCACGCCAAGTCCGCCGAGTTTGGCGATGAGCTTGTCGATCTCCGGGGTGCTTTCCAGAAACAAGCGACGCCCACCCTCTTCCACTTCATCAACCATCGTTTGCATAGTCATCAGGAACTTCTTTCTGCCGTTCAACGGCGTTAGAGACTCGGTGCTCATTACTCGTAAGCACCACGCTTGCAGTTGAGCCAAAAAGAGCCGTCGCGTGAACGGCATCCGAAGCATCCGAACCCCGAAAGACTCCGTCCACAAGCGGAGCTAGCTCCGTTCTGAAGCGGAGCTCACTTCACTCCGTTTCCAGGCGGAGCTAACTCCGTTTCCAGGCGGAGTCATTCTCCGTTCCCAGCGTGATTTCATGGTGGTGGTCCGACGGCAACTCGTTACCGTGACACACAGACGCCCTCGCGTGTATCGATGCACGCTTTCACTTACACGGAGCAAGTAATGAACACCACGATTGATCAGCCGACTGTAACGACATTGACCAGCGAGAAAGATGCCCAGCGATTAGCGGAAGCAGATCGCACGATCGTGGGCAACGGCCGTGCTACCTCGCTTGATGTGCGAGAGTTGCTCGTCAACGATCGTGCGAGTGGTCCCGCTTACCGCATAGCCGTACCCGTTGATCAGGTCACGGCTATCCACGGCCTCATGATCGACCTTGACTGCAAGATCCTGAACCCAGATGTCGTGGGTCAAGCGTCCGTCGACTCAGCCGACATGCTCTACGAACAGCATGTCCGGCTCTGGCTGGATCGCGATGACGTTCTCGGAAAGGCGGAGGTGCGAAACACGGGCGGCGGGTTGCACGTGTTGCTGTGGCTGGATCCGCCGATTCTGTGCACCGGCGGCGAGGCCCGTCAGTGGGATCGCATCGCCCGCGGAATTCGAAACGCTCTTCCGGGCGATCCGAATGTCAGCGGGATCATCGCAATGACACGCCCAGGTGGGGCACTGAACACGAAGTACGACCCGCCACGGTTGGTGCGAGTGCTCCGCGAGGGACAGGCGATCTCTCGCGAAGAGATTCTTTCGCTGAGCCGCCAGATGATCGAGGAGCCTGCGAGCACCTGGATGCGGCTGTTCTTCGGCGATCGGCGGCAATCTCCTTGCCCGCTCTGCGAGAAGGGCGAGTCGCTTGGTGTTGCCGGGAAGTGGAATTGCAAGTGCTACGAGTGTGGCTACGTGAACGCCGCTGCCCTGGTCTATCGGTTCTACGCGAGTGAATTCCTGACCAAGCTCAAGGAGACATCCCATGGTTAGTTTTGCTGATTTCAACCGCCGCGGTACTCACAACTGGATCTTGCGAGACCTGGGCGGGGCGCGACGCGCGACCAACGCGATAGAGCGGGGTGTGTCCGGGCCCCGCATGATCGCGGGCATCACACCGCAAGGCCATATCCTTGGCGACAAGACCGAGGTGTTGTTCTCCATCAGAGAGCACCTGGTGGAAAGCGACCGGCTGTATCGGCAAGGCAACGTGGTGATGTTCACGGGCGACGGTGATCAGCCTGGGAGTGACATCTCAGTGCGTTCTATTGCTGTCGATGGCGCCGTCACGCCGACGGCGCCTGCACGACTCGGAAATGTCGTGTACTGCGAGGTGATGAAGGCGAACACCGAGGGTAAGGGAGCCAAGGTGGATCAGCCCCTTGAATACCCCGTGCAGTACCCCGTGCCTCAGTCGGTGCTCCAACAGGTGTTCGTCATGGACAACTTCATGGCGGAAATTCCGGAGGCGCGATTCATCACCAAGAATCCGGTCTTTAACGAGGACTTGGCTTTGCTCGATGTCGGCTACCACGAACGCGAGCGAATACTCGTTTGCGGTGAGTCGTTCGAACCCGTTGAGTGGACGCCTTGTGACAGTGCGTCATCACCGGCTTACACCGTGGCCGAGGTGCTCGATCGCTTGCCTCCGACGATACGCCGATGGGTCGAAGGGTTTCATTGGAATGCGGCTGTCGACCTCATTAATTACGTTGGATCGGCATTCATGGTGGTGTTGATGCCATTGCTGATCGAGGACGGCCATCCCGGGGTGCTTTTCTGGGGCAACCAGCCAAGCATTGGCAAGTCGCTGGCTGCTCAATGCCTCGCCATCCTGAAAGATGGTGAGCAAGCTTCACCAACTTCACTCGATGGAAGTAGCCACGAAGTCGAGAATCAGATCGCCAGCGAGCTGAACGCGATGAGGTCGGTGCTCTTCATCGACAACCTGCGTGGGGCGCTCGATTGTGCAGTGGTGGAAGCCAACATGACGGCCGCGATGCTTGGTATCCGGCTCTTCCACCTTCAAGTGAAGCTGCGGCGACCGAACGATCTCCTCTGGCTGTTGACGACGAATGATGTAGCTCCAAGCGAGGACATGCTTTCGAGGTGTGTGCATATTCGCCTGCATTACGAGGGGCTCCCCGACGCTCACCCCTTCGCGTTGAGTGAAGGTGAACTGGTGGAGTATGTCCGATCCAATCGGGCGGCGATCCTTGCGGAGCTCGCCGGAATGGTGCTCGCATGGCGTGACGCCGGACGGCCTGAGTCACCGGCTCCTTGTCGATTCAAGATATTCGGGCGCATCGTCGGCAGTGTGCTGGCCTTCAATGGCCTTTCTGGGTTCCTCTCGAATGCCCGGGAGGAGATCTGCACCAATTCCGCAAAACAACAGCAACTCATCGCCCTGGTGGAACGGTTGATCGACAGCCGCCCGGCCGACTTTGTTTTTGAGTGCCAAGGCGATTTCGAATCTGCCGACGACGCGTTCAAGATGGGCTCACCGCCGCCTAGGCCGAAGGAGAAGGGGGACTGGGTTCACCTCCTCATCGCGGCTGGGGCCATTCCCTCGTCATTTGACACCCCGCAGAAACAAAAAGCCGCTGCCACCAAATATCTGAATGGCGTCGTCAAGAAGCCAGTGGACATCGATGTCGGTGGGGCGCCGGTTCGCGCGATGATCGTCAGCCGGTCACTCGGTGCGCGACGGACGGCGTACATGCTCGCGGTGGCTGGATTGTCGGCTTCTCCTAGGCCAGACGGGGCTGGCACATGTGACCCGATCACCGCGGACGCTCCCCAAGGCAGTGTCGAGGCTGTTCTGGCTGATGTGTGTCCCGATGGCGATGTGGTTCAGGCGGCCGCGGTAGAGCGTTGCGAGCGGTCCACCGGCGAGATTGGTGGCGAAGGGTTGTGGGAGTAGCTGCAAGGGCGACCGACTCAGGGTGAAGACGTGAAGGTGTGTGAAGACCGAAAAAACGAGTCTTCACCTTCGTTTGGATCTGGAAAAACAGGGCTTTTCAATCGCAGGGTGAAGACGTGAAGACAAATCTAATTAGTAGGGAAAAAAGTCATTCTCAAAGCAACACACACTTGGAAGCGGTGCCGGTGCCAATAAAGAGTGGTAAGGCCATTCCATCTTCACGTCTTCACCCTGAGACGAAAAACCCTAGAAAAACAGACCCAAAACGACGTGAAGATGCCAAAACCAAGTCTTCACCCATCTTCACATCTTCACCCTCGGGCGAATACCGGCTTGCCTTTGGCCTCTCGTCGTACCCATTCCGTCGCTGGCAACCCTCCTTCGGTCGCGTCCTAACCGGCGCCTTCGCGCTCGACACCGAAACGACGCTGATCGACGACACCCGGCCCGCCAGTATCCCCACGCTCGTCCTCGGCATGGCCTTCGACGGGCAGCAGGGGTGGTTCGTGACGGCCGACGACATGCCCGCGTTCCTCGATGCCCACACGACCAACCCGCTGATCTTCCACAACGCCGCCTTCGATCTTGCGGTGCTCCAGGCAACCTACGACCGTCGAGGCATTGCTGCCGACGTGTACGAACGTGTCGAAGCCGGTCGGGTTGCCGACACCCAGATCCTCACCCGGCTGATCTCGCTCGGCACAAAAGGCCATAGCGCTCGAAGCCAGTGTTCGCTCGACTACTGCTCCAAAAATCATCTTGGCATCGCACTACCCAAGGATCTCAAGACTCCCGGCGGCGAATCCGTGCGGCTCACTTTCGGCCGGTACCTAGGCAAACCCTTCGAAACACTACCGGCTGAGTACCTGCACTACGCAGCGACAGACCCGGTAGCGACATGGCTCGTTTTTCACCACCTCAAAACGCTCCTCCCGGCCATCGAGGGATCCGCGGAGCAAGCCTTCGGGTACGCGGGCACGACATGGCTCGCGGAACAGAAACGGAAATACGGCCCCCTCACCCACGACATTCAACTCAAGGCCAGCATCGTCCTCGACCGGCTCTCGCGTACGGGTGTCTTGATTGACCAGGGCCGCCGCGATGAGAAGGTGGCTGTCCTCACTCAGATCGTCGAAGAGACTAACCGGACGCTCGCGATGACTGGCATTCCGGTAGCGGGCCCTGGATCGCAGTCAGCCCTTCGGAAACGTATCGAAAGGTTGGCCCGCGAGCACAAGGAGATACCGCTTGCTCATACGGAGTCCGGTCAGATAGCCACGAGCGAAGAGCAATTGAAAGAGCTGGCTGCCTTCGATCCAGTCCTTAACGACCTGCTCAAGCATCGTCAGGCGTCCAAATTGCTCACGACATATGCCAGCAAGATGCTCCCCGGGAAGAAGATTCACGGGCATTTCAACTACTTGATGAACACAGGCCGAACCAGTTGCGGCGGTGGCTTCAACCTCCAGAACTTGCCGAAGGAGAAGCCGTCGAGGAACGCGAAGCCAGCTATAGGGCATGACGACGAAGTGCGAGAAACGACTGAGGAGCGTGTCGAGGAAAAGCAGGCGAGCACGATCCGTGGCTGCTTCGTGCCGTCGCCGGGGAACGTGTTCGTCGTGCTTGACTACAAGACCATCGAGTTGGTCACTCTGGGCTGGGCTTGGAAACATCAACTCGTTTTCGGCGGCAGCCTGCACGACATTATCGCCGAAGGCGGCGACATGCACCGACTCATCGCGGCGCACGTGCTAAACAAGAAGCCCGAGGACGTCACTGATACCGAGCGAGATGCTGCCAAGCCTGTCTCGCTCGGTCGGCCTGGTGGTCTCGGCTGGCGCACGATCCAGAAACAGGCCAAGACTGACTACGGCGCTGACCTCACGGAAGAGCAGGTTCGCGAGCGCATGGCGGCCTACGAAACGTTGTGCCCCGAACTGACCGAGCACTTGAAGACGCGAGTCGACACCGGTCTGGAAATCGCACGGGCACTCGGGTTGATGCCTGCGACCTACAACGCTGCTATCGGAAGGGCATCGTACTCTCAAGGCATGACGGATTATGCTCCGGCAGGTTGGCTTGGTGGCATGCTCCTGAAGGTTCTGGAAAGCGACACTCCACACACCATCGGCAACATCGACACTGGGGCTTCCTCACGCCCGTATAGCCCCGCCGAGATCAACTACTTCTGGACGGCCGCCGCTCGTCTTCCACTCGATGAATTCGATGAGAAGGTCCGGCGTGACATCCAGAACCGCAAACCATCTCGTCAGCTTCGCGAGACCGTAGCCGCGATGTTCAGCCGTGAGCCAGTCATTACGGCGACCGGGCGGCTCCGAGCCAACGCCAGCTACTGTGCCTGCCGCAACGGCATCATGCAGGGCCTCGCGGCCGACGGTGCCATCCACTCGCTCTGGGCGCTCATGCGGGCTGGCTACAAGATCGTGAACTTCATCCACGATGAAGTGATCGTCGAGGTGGCTGAAGACGAAAACCTGCCCGCCGCGATCGCCGACATCGAGCGGCTCATGGTCACGGGCATGCAGGTGGTCGTTCCCGGAGCCAACGTCCGCGTCGAGACATCGGTACGTCGGTCGTTCAGCAAAGCGGACACGGTTGTGGCGGCAGCAACGCCTACTCCTGCGGCTCTTTTGAGCTAGCAGATTTGTCTCGCCGAATCTTGCGCCTCGGTTTCGACCGCGAAGGGGTTGGGTCATCGTCCTGGCGTGCCCAATCCGGGAATCCGTCAAAGATCTGGAGTGCTCGGCCGACGAGATACAGGCCCTTGCGGCCTCCACTGTTTCGCCGCGAGATCCACACTCTTTGATCCAAGTAAGTTATCGCGACCTCAAGTAATTTGGCGAGCGCAGATGACGACTTCGATGAGTTCGATCCAGGCTTCAGATATTCCGCTAATGGCTTCTCAAATTCTGTCCGCAGGTGATGCTTGCCATTTTTTTGTATGCATTCACAGACCGCCAGAAGAGGCTGAGGGTTGTCCTTCGTCGTGGCCTTGAGGTCGTGAAGAGCTCGCCCAACGATCGTTGCCCTTGGATTGCGTGCCGGTTCAAGCTCCCAAACCAATTCACGATATGCATCAAGCCCAAAAGCATTCTCGTCAGCTGATTGCTTGGTCACTTGGGTCTGCTGAATACGTGGGAGGGCAGATTCCAAATTCTTTGTGTGGCAAAGCGTGACTTCGGCACCGTACTCCGTTGCGACAGCTGTGACTGGGACCTCCTCGCCCGGGGAAAAGTTTCCCAGACTGGCGCACCGCACATCGACGACGGTCCGAAGAATCTCGATCCCTGCGACAGCGTTCGACTCCACGGTGCGTTGATCATCAAACGCGCCATGCAGGTCTTCGGGCAGATCCGGGATGGCTTGAGCCTCGGGCTGATTTTCTGTCGGTTGGCTCTTTTTTTTAGCCATTTGCGCTGCTGGACGTTACGGGTTGGGCGTTGATGACTGCCCCTCGACGGCCACAAGGGCATCCACGAGCGCAGAGCCAGACTTTGCCAGCTTTCTGTACCCCTTGCCAAGATTGTCGGCGGCTACAGCAAGAAAATCCCTCGATAGATCCTGTGCGGCTGCCTGAACGACCGGCCGGAGCGATCCTGTAACCGCAGGGCTTCGTGCCGCGACGACGCCAGCGAGAGCCCGACAAAAATCAGCGAGCTCGGGTTCCTGCTCGTCCAATCGTTCTTCGGCAGCCTTGGCCTGCACCGTGTCGCCCCAGCCCTCCTTGCGAAGCTGTTGGAACATCTCGGCAACATCGGGGGCGCCTTCAAACGTCTTGACACGAGCCGCAGCAATTTCAAATACCACTCCGGCCTTCACCGCGAACTTGAGCACCTTGGTGACGCCTTTGATGAGCGATTCACGGTCGGCTTTGCGAATCTTCGTGTCTCGTGCCGCGGCAAGCCCTTCGGGCGTGCGCAGTGGAGCCGTGATGCTTGCCCCGGTCTTGACGAGCTTTTCCAGTGCCAAAAGGAACTGGGACACCTCTTTTCGGGTCGCGTGCTCCATGAAGCCCCGCGAGAACGTCAGGTGGAACTGGAGCCGTACCGCAGCGTTGTAGATCCTGAAAGCCCAGCCGATCGGTGGCTTCTCGCGTGGTGCTGACTCGGCGACGTCGGCAAACCACTTCAAATGCCCAAGAAGCCTCGCGATCGTCCCCCCCTCTACATTGCCTTCGGCGGGAGTGATACGAGCTCCAGGATGCTTGTCGATCTGGATGTTGTCCTCGTCGACAGGAATCCACTGAAGCCACTCGATCGGCACACCCTCGATTCCGGTTTGCTCCTGTCTACAGATCCCGCCGTACGGCAAGAAAAACTTGAGTCGAAAGCGTTGCTCCCTGCGGTCGGGTGTCTTGACGCTTCTGAGGGAATGAATGAACCCGTGAACCTCCTGGAACGCACGGGTGATCTCGGGATCGCAAACCTGATCCTTGATGACGACTCCGAGGACAATCTCATCGTCGTTAGCCGCCAGAACCAGAATGTTGCGGCCGAGGCTGGTGTCGGCGAACTTGGGCTCGCCTGAGTAGTTCTGCTCCCGTTGCCGAATGGCCGCTTGCAACTCGTCAGGTCTCGCGCGCCAGAAGTCGACGAGGTTTTCCATGTTTTCCTCGGTTCTGACTTCGTGACCCATGGTTCCCGGCCCTTTTGCGTGAGCGAATCAGCACAAAAGGCTACCGCGGCAAACTTCGGCTTCGCAACTGAGCGGCCTGGGGGCGTGGCTGGAGCGAGGAAATGCCCCTGCTGCAATTTTATGACCGTTTGGAGCCGGGCGCAATGAGGCGGGCAGTGGCATCAATGAGGGGAGCTACAGAGCCACCACGCGTCATTTTCTTCGTCGTCGGGTACCCATCGGTCGCCTACACGCCTCTCGATAAACCCGATACGCCCGCGAATACGCGCAGCCCCAGGCGGCATCGTGGCTATGTCGCTCGAACTCCTCGTCGGTCATGTTGGGGCGTTGTCCGAGCTCATCCAGAAGGTAATTCCAGCCGAGAGCGTGTGCCCATTCGTGAACGAGAACTTCGATTGCGTCATGCTCCCGAAGTCGATGGCTGAGTTGAATGACGAACTTATGGCGGCGATGAGTGCACTGGCCAAGGGTGTCGTCGGGGAGCCTGGAAGCCCGGACGACGACGGGTTTGGCGGGTGGGCATAGTGTGCGGAGGCCAAACAAGATCCGCGGAAACATGTGCCAGTTGGAGCGGTCGCGAAATGACTGGACACGCGTGGTGCTCGGGGTAGGCGGGCGGATGTCGTTGCGATAAAGCGACACATCACGCCGGTAACAGCAAATGACGGGCGGGCGATTGGTGGCGGTCGAGAGAGCCATGCCGTGAGCGTAGCGCCGGATGCCAAAAGCGCAAGCGCGGTTCCGGCGACGAGGTGCTGTGGTGCCGTGGTTCTCGATGGCGGCCTGGTGAGCGTAGCGGTGGTCGGTCGGGCGCGTGATGGAGCCGCTGATGGGTGCACGAGCGGGCGGCATTCGAGGTGGTCGAGATGCTGTCAAAGAGCGGCGGGTGGTTGGTGTCAGAGCCGGAGCCGCATGGGAACGCCGGTGCTGGCCATGGTCGCGGGTGCAAAACGACGAAATCCCCGTGAAAACGAGCACATTTGGGGCCCGGCTCCAGATATCATTGAGGACGCAGTTACCCCCTTTAGTGGGGCGAGCAGTTTTGAAAGCGAAAAAATTCGCCGTAAGGTTCCGTGCTTACTGGACTTACGACGAGTGACCCATCGAAAAACATGTAATCCAGATCTGTCCAGTATGCAATCCTTCGTCATGCATACTGCTAACCGAGCCCTTTTGGGTCCGGCACTGGGAAATACCTTCTATCTCCTCCGCATTTGGCCAGGGTGCCTCGCCAAGGGAACGAGGCAACCCTGGCACCAAAGAGAAAGTCGCCCTCCAAAAGCACTGCCTTCGGCTCCGCGACACCCATGGCTTTTCTAGCCGCGAGATACCAACCAACACCGCGACCCCTGTTACCACCGCGATGTTGGCGCTTCCTAGACGCTCCTGCTGCGGCGAGTGCTGCCTTCGCCAACTGTGCGCACCCTCGACCTACGTGTCACCCGCGAAGCTCTCTACCCCGGCAACAGAACCAGCGCCCGCGAGAAGGGCCCCAGCGCGCTCGATAACGCCTTCGGCGAGCGCGAGGGGCATGGGGGAGCCTCGGCCCTGCAAACCCCTTGTAGCGCCCCTTGGTGAAGCCCTGCGGCGACACCCTCTGCGGCAACGCGACTTCGTCGATCATGCCGGTGCTGTGAAACCTGCCCTGAATCACCCAGCCACCACGCACCACGACACCAGCGCGAGGGCAAGTAACAGACGGACTAGATCCTGATACAGGATACCCCACGCGTACTAAACACGCCCCCGCAATAACCCGTCAAAAACAGCGCCAAAAAGACGCGATTTGGGCCGCTCTGCCTATGGTATCAAGTAACACCGCACCAGCATCACCGCGAGAAACAGAAAACGCCGACAAAAACTGCATTTGTTCACAAAACTCCACTTTGGGTACAAGCTCCCACCACCAACAAGTTCACCGTAAGAACAACGAGCTCGCGACATTTCCAGAGCGCCACAACCGTCGAAAACAGCGAGAAAACAGGGCTTTTGGGTGCCTGGGATGCCGGAACAAGGCCCCCGTTTTCAATGATATCTATGGCCAACCCGTAACAAGGCGCGATAACAAACGCAGCAAAGCCAGATAAATAAGCGGCCAGTCTGTTACATAACAAACCGCCCAAGCGTGTTAAATAACAACGCATTTATCATACGAAAACCCGTCCGGCCAATGATATCTAAGCCGGACGTACCACTCACCCCCGATAAGTCGCAGCGCTCAATGCCGAAAGAATGTTCATGATCCAGCCCAACCAGAAGAACCAGAGCACCGCGGCGACAAGAAAATGCACCGCGGCCATGATGAGCCGACCCTGTACGAGTTGGCCAAGACCCGGTAGCAAGAAACTGGCTATTCCCGCGATGACGTTTCCCGTTGATCCTGGGCCTTCTGGCATGTGCTCGACCCCTGTGGTTCT
This sequence comes from uncultured Candidatus Kuenenia sp., assembly GCA_964498325.1. Taxonomy (GTDB): domain Bacteria; phylum Planctomycetota; class Planctomycetia; order Pirellulales; family UBA1268; genus QWPN01. The sequence goes on along the minus strand of CAZCHF010000018.1, from coordinate 16,063 downwards.
TGGTTTCGCTGCGCATCTTCACGACCGGCAACAAAAGGGTACATGACGCCCGGCTGAAGGCACACTCGCAACCCTTGTGACCGGAAGCATGAGCGCCTGGGCGTGTTCATTGCCAGCTCAAGAACGCCCGGCAACAATGCGCTCTCGGCCACATTCATCACCAGCACCACCAACCCGATCAACCAGCCGACCAATAGCCGATACGAGAAACCAGCCGCCGTATCCCCCCCTGGTGCCGATTCTGGCCACACGCACCAGATACGCCGACGTCTTCTTCCGGTCGATGATGAATCCAGCGTCACGAAACCCTGCCGCTCGATCCCCCGTGTCCTTGATGTGGCGGTCGTGGTGTTCCCGGCCTCTATACGGCACACATGGAGTACCCGGCATCCTCGACCGTGATGCAAGTGGTCGTAGTGGGCATGATCCGCGTATGGCAGGTCGATCTTTTTCTGCCTTGAGGCATTTTCAGATCGCCCTGCAAAAGCGCGGGTCATCAATCGCGGCGCTTCTCGTGGGTGTGAAATGGCTCGAAGAACGCCTGACCATGCCCGCGCACCCGACCTGTCGTATCCGCGGGTGGTCGTCCAGAAAAACGCGTTTCATCCTTGGCGTTCAACAAGACCTGGCCCGCTTCGGCATAGATATCAATGAAGCGCCCACCCGTTTCGCGATGCTGACCGTGATGCCGCTCTCGTGGTCAGTTCTCACCACGGCTACACGCCCGACCGATCCGCGTGTCCGCCTTTGGCGCTTGCGCGGTACCGTCAAACGAAAGTCGCATCACCAGGGCTGATCACGGAAACCTGGCCGTGCTCTCTGTGATCGACCGCCATGCCCGATCAAGCAACGCGCGGTGACTTGCCCGGCTCTTTGAAATCGGGATTCAAGGCCACGAGAAGCAGGCCCTTTTCGCGGCCGCAGTCTGGGCACCAACAACCCTTTTGAACCCGCTGGCGACGAAACGTGGTGTCACACCCGGGGCATGTGAGGATGTACTTGGGCGGGATAGAGCCTGGAGGTATGCCGCCGTAAGGCTGAGGGATCGCACCGATACGGCGGCAAACAGCCTTCCAGCGGGGACCGTGACCAGCGTATTGACCGGCAAGAGCGTGAGCAATTTCATGAAGCAGGAGTTCTCGGACCCATGCTTCGTCGTTCCGGTCAACCAGCGGACCCGATATTGTGATGCGTTTGTCAAGGAAGAGGCACAGTCCTTGTCTTTCGATAGCGCGGTCAAACCCGAAGGTCCAGCCGCGTTTGTCGAGCTTGTGCTTCTTGAACAGCTGTTTGGCGATTTTCAAGGCATCGGCGCGTTTCATGACCGGAATTCTAAGAATCCCCGTCAAAAGCGCAATGGCTCCGACGACCGCATGGCCAAAAAAATTTCGGCGGCACGTTCACTCGGCATCAACGACCGAGCGATGAGGGTTTCCGAATGGGCAAAACCCCGCGGCACTTGGTCCGGCGCCTCTTGTGGCCTCTTCGGTGCTCATGAACTGGCCTTCACGCACCACCTCCATCACCGCCACCAACCAGCAGCCGATACACGAAACAACCGCCGCATCCTCCTGTGATGCCGCTTGCTGGCCGTGTTCACCGAATTCGCCGCCCCCTTGCTCTCCTTGAATCCGCATCACAGGAACCAGGCGCTCGATCCCCCGTGTCCTTGATGTGGCGGGTGTGGTGTTCCCGGCCTGTTGCGGCACCCTGGGAGTTCACGGCATCGCTTTTGTCCCGTCGCCGTGAGGCATGCCGGATTTCTCTTCGAATGCGCGGACGAAGCAACAGACTCGAAATCAGCCCAGGCGAACGATCCAGACCCCAGTGCTCACGCCGCCACCATCCTCCTCGCGATTTGGCCGTGGTGATTTCGTCGACTGATCCGCGTGTCCGACCTGTCGTGTTCGCGGGTGGGTCGTGAAAGAATGCGTTTCCGCGGGCGGTTTCGTGATCCGAGGTCCACTTCCCATAGATATCAATGACGGAATTGCACCCCGTCATGACCGCGCGTATTGCCGACCGTGACGCCCTTCTTGTTATCGACCGGTGACCATGTCCGCGTGCTCGACCTGTCGTGTCCGCGGGTGGGTCAATGAAAAAACGGCTCAAGAGCGGTCGTACGGAGCATGAGAAAAATTCCTGACGGCTGAACGGGCTTTGTGTCCGGCATGACCGTCGCCCTTCAAAGGGGGTATCCGGCTGCCGTTGGAAAACTCTACCGATCGGCTGCTTGCGTGCTGGGTGGCCGCGGGCGATCGGTCGATCCACCCCAAAACGTGATACGGCTGCGCCGGGCAGCCCTCAATGTCGTTTTTGGGTTTGGGTCTGGGGGCGAGCCAATGCGGATGCTGCGAGCGAGTCTGCCGATCGCCGCCATCGTTCTGGCCGCAGGGTTCTCAGTGTCGGCCGTTGCCTCTGAGCTGCGGCGTTCGGCAATCGTCGAGGCCGTGGCCAGTTGCCGCGACTCCGTGGTCAACATCCACGGTGAGAAAACCGTGCCTCCGGCGGCGGATGGCACCCGCGACGTGAAACGCGTCAACGGAATGGGCACGGGGGTCGTCATCGACTCGCGCGGCTATGTCGTCACCAACTTCCACGTCGTCGAAGGCATCAAGCGAATCGAGGTCACGCTCGCCAGTGGTCATACCACCGCGGCGTCGCTCGTCGCCCACGATCCCCGTACCGATCTCGCGGTCATCAAGCTCGACACATCCGAATCGCTCCCCGTGGCTTGTATCGGCACATCGAAAGATCTCATGGTCGGCGAAACCGTGCTGGCCGTGGGCAATGCGTTCGGCTACGAGCACACGGTGACGCGGGGCATCATCTCGGCACTTCACCGCAACGTCGAAGTGAGCCGGACGCAACGATACAGCAACCTCATTCAAACCGACGCCAGCATCAATCCAGGGAACTCCGGCGGCCCGCTTCTCAACATCGATGGAGAAGTTATCGGCATCAATGTGGCGGTACGAGCCGGGGCCCATGGAATCGGATTCGCTATCCCGATCGATTACGTACTCGATGTCGTATCGCGACTGATCGCAGCCGAGCGTATCGGGCAAACATGGCATGGACTCGTCGTGCGTGCGGATGGCCGCCGCGGCGCCGTGGTCCAGGCGGTGCATAGCCAGAGTCCGGCTGAGTCGAGTGGTGTTCGCGAGGGGGATCTTCTCAAGAAGGTTGGTGACATCCCCGTCCTCCACCAGCTCGATATCGAACGAGCTCTCCTTGGCCGCAAGATCGGCGAACGAGTGCCGGTGACGGTGACACGTGCCGGAGCCGATAGACAGGTCGAGCTTTCGCTGGTCGCATCAAGGCACGCTAGCGTTTCCATTGCCGATCGATGCTGGCAGGAACTCGGCTTGCGGCTTGAACCGCTCCAGCCAGCAGTCGTCCAGAAGATCCAGGCTCGCTATCGCGGTGGCTTGGTTGTGACCGAGGTGCGCGCTGACGGCCCTGCCGCCGAGCAGGGCATCAGCAAGGGGGACATCCTCGTTGGCTTGCACGTGTGGGAGACCGTGGCCGCCGACAACATCGCCTACATTCTCGACAAGGCGAAGGAAGAACACCTCAACCCGATCAAGTTCTACGCGCTCCGCGGACGCGAGTTGCTCGTCGGCCGCATCGTCTCTGACACATTGCGTCGCTGACTCAAGGCTCTATCACGCTCGGCACCGACCATTACCGCGCGTCATGGCCATCAAGCGCAGCGGCCACCAGTGCTCGGGCCTCTTGCCACCGTCGCGCGACCGTACGCAGCGACAATCCCAGCGCCCGAGCGACACTGGGTTTATCTGCTCCGAGGTACCAGGCCATCCTGAAAACTTCGCGGTGCTCGTCAGGCAGGTTTTCGACAGCACGGTGAAACGCCTCCCATCGTTCGAGTGGCGCAGCATCATCGACAGCGGCTTCGTCTTCGGCCGCATCAACCGCGAAGACCCGATCGCCCGAGGCGCCGTTCACGATGTTCGTCCCGTGGTTGCTCGCGTAACTCATTGGCCCGGCATGTTTTCGGGCAAGGTCGAGCAGCTCCCGTTGGATCTGCGTTGCCATCAAGGCCATGAAGCCACGGGGCGTATCGGGCACTGTGTCGGCGAGCGCTCTGTGCAGTCTTATCGCTGCGCCCTGGGCAACGTCGTCCGTGTTGTCCCACCGTCGAACCGCGGCAAAGTCCCCGAGAAGCCTGCTGGAAAGTTGCCTGAGTCGCCGGTCGCAGATTTCGAGAAGCATTTCGCGCGCTGAGTCATCCCCGCGGCCAAGCTTCTGGAGGCAGTGGTCGATTACGGCGTCGAGGTCGTCCTGGTCACTGTCGCTTGAAAACAAGTTCGCGGCGTCCCTGGTACGTGCGGCCGGGCTTCATGAGCCCCCCGTGCGATCGTCGAGTTTACCGGCCGACCATCCACCCGCCGAAAACCACCTACCCCTGGAAAACGCGGGGAAAACGACGGTCCAAAAAATATTTGGCGGTGTTGGGGTCTCGCTCTCGCCTTTATGGGTAGGTGCAGGAGTCTTCCCGGACTCAAGCACCCCGGCCGACCGTTGCTTGTTGGGATTTGCCCGGTGGTGGTTCGGTCGCCGCTCTTCAAAACCTGGAGTCATTCGACGATGCACAAGCTCTTCATGCCAGTCTTCGCCCTGGCCATTCTCGCGTGCTCGACCGGTCGCTGTTTCGCAAGGCTTGGTGAGACGGAAGCTGAATTGGAGAAACGCTACGGGAAGCCATGGCACAAAGAAGACAAGCCGAAAGACACACGTCCAGCGGACAAGAAATTGTTCTTTACGAAGTCTGGCACGATTGTTCAGGTCGCCGTGTTTGATGGGAGAAGCGTTATAGAACTTTACGTTTTTAAAGACTCCGATAGAAAGGATGTGGCGGTGAGGGATGAGTTCGAAAAGGCGACGGCGCTGCTTGATGCCAACGCAGAAGGGGCAACGTGGGAGTCAAAGCTTCCTCCTGGAAATCACGTGCTGATGTACTGGGACCGCTCGGATGACGCTGCGTACGCAGCGGTTTTCAAGTCTTCTCCGAACGTTCTACAGGTCTACGACATGTCGTTTCAGCGTGAAATGACAAAACACCGCGAGCAAGCAAAGGCGGGGCTGGACGGCTTCTGAGCCATCATGCCGAAAGCGGCCCCGTTCATGGCCTGGTTGGCATACGCCCGCATGCAACGCAGTCGGCTGTCGAGATCACCACACCACAAACCGACGCTCGTCACATCGTCGAGAAAGGAACCGCCATCATGCGCGCGTCGTCTTCAAGATCGGGGCCATCATCGAGATCGGGCCCTTGGCGTCACGGCTTTCCACCGGCTCCCAAAAGTGTCCGAGTGTGGCCGGTCCGTGGTCCTTCTTGTGAGCTCAAGGATCTCGTGCCCTCCGAATCGCCACCGCCTTCCACCTCGAAATCGGCTCGAATCCCGCTGTGGGCCGTGCAACTCTCGGTGTTTCTGGCACTCCTGATCATCTTCGTTGCGCTGGTTTATCTTACGAGATGAATGGGTACTTGGGCTCGCACGTTGGCTTGTTGCCCAGCGACGGCAACTCACTTTCCGTTCTCATGACGCTCCTACACTTCGACGCTTCCACGACCGCCAAGGCGCCAAGCACCAGCTCTTCGGGGTGTACGACCGACGCATGACGACCGACGACCACCAAACCGACCCGCATGAATCGCGATTTTCCGGGCAGCCGTTTCCTCCAGATATCGATGGAAACGGCGCATCCCCCTCTGCTCACGATGGCTCTTGTTCCGATGTGATTCCAGAGAGCCGATCGTTTCAGAACATCGACGACGACTTTGGCCTCACAGCCAAACCCCGCACCACGACCAAGCTCATTGACCCGGTTCTTGGTACGGATCTTGGCGGCTTCATCATCAAAAGGCTGATTGGCGAAGGGGGCATGGGTCGGGTCTATGAAGCGCGCCAGCAGAACCTCGGCCGAACCGTAGCCGTCAAGGTCATCAGGGTAGGTCTCATCAGTGAAAAGACCGTACGGAGGTTTGAGCGCGAGGCTGAGTTCCTGGCCAAGGTCCAGCATCCCGGCATTGCCCAGATATTTCTCGTCGGCACCTACACCAGTGATTTCGGTGAAGTCCCGTTCTACGTCATGGAATTCATCGAGAACGCCAAGCCGATCACGAACTACGTCCACGAGCAGAATCTCTCGCACATCGACCGCCTGAAACTCTTCAAGCAGGTCTGTGACGCTGTTTCGCACGGCCATGATCGCGGCGTTGTTCACCGTGACCTGAAGCCGGGCAACATCCTGATTGACAGCAATGGCCGACCAAAAATCATCGACTTTGGTGTCGCCCGCAGCACTGACTCCGACCTTCAGATCACGAACATGAAGACGGACACGGGGCAAATGATCGGCACCGTGCAATACATGGCGCCGGAGCAGTTTGGAGACAACCCGGACGACCTCGATACCCGCGTAGACGTCTACTCGCTCGGGGTTGTCCTGTATGAGATTCTTGCGGGCGTTCTTCCGTATGACGTCCGGAGAAAGGGGATTCACGAAGCAGCCCGGATCGTCTGTGAAAAGCCTCCGCTGCCGCTACGCACCCAAGACAAGACGATCCCGAGCGAAGTGAGCGCGATTGTCGAACAGTGCCTCCAGAAAGACCGCCGGAGCAGGTACTACACGGCCGGTGAGCTTGCGGCCGACTTGGGAAGGTTTCTGGACGGCAAATCCGTAAAGGCGAAGCCAAGCACCCTGATCGGTCGGCTATTTTCACCTAGGCTGCTGCGCAAGTTGGTCTCGCGGCGGACGGGACTGGTTTTGATATCAGCAGGAATTCTCGCTGTTGGGTTCAACAAGCTCGTTACGTCACGGCTTCTGGACTTTGAGATGTACTGGCCAGAAACCGCGCAGCTCAAAGCCTCGGCTGCTTGGACGCCCACGAGTTTGAGCGTGCGCAAGGGTGAGTTCTATAGGCTCACGGCGGCGGGGTCGTGCAAAGACACTTCCGGCCTGGTTTTTGGACCAGAGGGAACGGCCCCGGAAGGTCTACGAAACCCGTTCGATCCGCCCTCGGATATCGCAAAAGACGCCGTCCGGAACGCATTTGTGGACGGCCTGCCTCGCCGGATGTTGCTCGCGCGGATTCACGAGTCCAGATTCGTCCTTCCGGTGGGGACATCCTTGGCGTTCGTGGCCCCTTGGACGGGCGATATAAACTTCCGAGTCAACCATGAGACCGAGTCGCCAACGGCCGTCACTGGACATTTTCACATGACGCTCGAACGAATCGTGCGACCACCGCTCGTGGACAAAGACGGCAAGACGACGATCAGCACGCGCGTCGACAATACCAAGTACCTGCTGTTCGAGCCCGAGGGCATTCGCTGGCAGTGTTCGCAGCTCGACTTGGGCAAAGTGGCAGACTCCCCGACGCTCATTAATGGCATCGCTTGGTGGCCTCGCCCCGACCGTCGCGACACGGAGGGCTGGCTAGAATTCAACCTGACAAGCCGTACCCCCTTGCTCAAGACCCAGGACTTCGCGTGGGCCGCCGATCCGAAGGGGCCGAAGCCTCGTGTCACAAAAGTATTGCCTACCGGCGACGTTGCTTTCGTCACCGCTGAGGGTCCGTCGCCCGAACAAGCGGGACTGATGTTCGCTACATCGTCGCCCATGACGCGCCGCATCGAATGTGAAATTCATAGGGCCCGATAAGACCAGACGCGCTGGCGAAATGGCCGTAGCGATGCGGCATTCATGTCCTGGCCGACCACAAGCCACTATCTAGGCACAGTCTCGCCAGCCTCTTCGAGTGCTTGGCGTACCAGCTCGCGGGCCTCATCCCATCGCCGGGCTACCGTACGAATCGACATACCCATGGCTTCGGCAACTTCCTGTCGGTCAAGCCCGAGGTACCAGACGAGCCTGAACAGCTCCTTGGCCTCCTCCGGCAGTCCTTCGACGACCGCATGAAAGCTCTCCCACCGTTCAAGAGGGATCTCTTCATCCTCGCCGCTTTCTGCCACGGCCTCATCCACGAAATAGACGGAACCGCTCGGCCACTCCTGGACGTTCGTGTCATGGTTCGACGCGTAGCTCATGTTCCCGGCATGCTTTCTGGCGAGGTCAAGGAGCTCACGTTGAATGACCGTGGCCATCAGCCCCAATAACCCCCGCGGTGAGCTCGGGATGGTTTCGCCGAGGGCACGATAGAGCCGCATTGCCGCGCCCTGGGCAACGTCGTCTGTGTTGTCCCAGCGTCGAACGCGGGCGAAGTTTCCAAGCAGCCGATGAGCCAACTGCCGAAGCCGCTCGTCACAGGCTTCGAGAATCCTGTCCCGCGCCGTGTCGTCGCCTGCCTGGAGGTCGGCCAAAAGCCGCTCCACTTGCCGGGCGTCAGAAGCGCTGTCGCGGGATTTACTGGGCATGACCGGGCGAAGCCTCCAAGACCCCTTTCGGGGATTTTGAGTGTACCGCCCCGAAACCGCGACCCCCACAAAACCCCTGGAAAACACGGGTCCAAATAATTTGTGGCAGATGTGGGCCGTCACTCTCGCCTTAGTAGATAGGGAGCGCTCGGCAGCCGCTTTCGCGGTACTGGGGCCTCGAAGTCGGTCGGCCTGGTCGTGACCGCCCCCGGCCGCACACGCCATCACCCGGTGAACACCCAAGCCAATACCCAAGGAGCCCAGCCATGACCGCGGCTCATCATCACGCCAGTGCCAACCAATCTCGAAACGGGTTGATGCCCAGATCGGAGTTTCCACCACCGCCCAAAAGTGTCCGGTTGTTTCCGGTGCCAGTGCTCAGCGAAGCCGAAGTGCGCGCCCAAGTTGGCACTTGTATGACCACGCAACAGTCGCCACCGAAGCGCCGACTCAAGGTGCTCACATGGTTCGCGATTGCAGCCGCATTTGCCGTCGTTCTGGTTCTGTCTGGCGCGCTTCAGAGGGTGCTTGAGTTCATCGCACAGCTCCTCGGTCAACCTAGCAATTGAATGCCGGTTTGAGGTGTTGCTTGCCATTTTCGTCAGACGCGCACTCTGCACTTCAGCCTCGTACAGTTCGTCCCCGTCAACGTTCATCCCTGGACTCTCGAACTCCTGTCGTGACGCCGCGTTCTCCTCGGTCCACGAATCGCACCATGCTTCCTGACGACCAACCAACACCCGTGCGAGCCCGACTTGAGTTCGTCAATGGAGACGACGACTTTGGCCTGTCGCCGAAACCCAAGACCAAGCCAAAACGAGTCGATCCTCTGTTGGGTGCTGACCTCGGTGGTGTCCAAATCACCAAGCTCATCAGCGAAGGCGGCATGAGCAAGGTCTACGAGGCCCGGCAGATTCATCCTGATCGCCTCGTCGCCGTGAAGATCATTCGGCACGGGATAGCCAACGACAAAACGCTCCACCGATTCGAGCGTGAAGCTGAGATCCTGGGCAGGCTTCAGCATCCGGCGATTGCCAAGATCTACGCCGTGGGAACCTACGAGTCAGACCTTGGGGACGTGCCCTTCTTCGTGATGGAGTACGTCCCGAACGCCAAGCCCATCACGACCTACGTCTACGAGCAGAGTCTTTCGGTAGCTGATTGCCTGCGGCTCTTCGTGCTGGTCTGTGAAGCGATCGCCCATGGTCATGACCGCGGCATCGTTCACCGTGACCTCAAGCCTGGCAACATCCTCATCGATGTCCACGGGTGCCCCAGAGTCATCGATTTTGGAGTTGCTCGCACCACCGACTCGGAGCTCCAGATCACCAAGCTCAGAACGGATACGGGCCAACTCGTCGGGACCGTCAGCTACATGTCGCCAGAGCAGTTTGGTGAGAACCCGCATGACCTCGACGAACGTGTGGACGTGTACTCGCTGGGGGTGGTGCTCTATGAAATGCTTGCCGGTTGCCCGCCTTACAGCCTGCACAAGAAGCCGATTCACGAGGTCGCCCGAATCATCTGTGAGCAGCGGCCGGAGTCACTTTGCCTGCCGCCCAAGGCATCTCGTGGTCTGCGGGGCGGTGCTGCTAACGCGAGCAACGGGGCACCAAGGCTGACGATTCCGCGCGGCGTTGATGCCATCGTCCAAAAATGCCTCCGGAAGGATCGGCAAGGGCGGTACGGCACCGCGGGGGAACTGGCGTCCGACATCCAGCGGTTTCTCCACGGCGAAGAAGTCCGCGCGCTCCGACGGGCTACGACGAACTGGCTTCGCGGCTGGGGGAAGTTTCTTGGCGTCACTGTGGCAAAAGGCAGCGGCGCATGATCGTGACGGAAGCAATCACGTGTCAACCACTGGCCGCAAAACAGGCTTCGTGTGACTTCATCTCATTCTGTCTGTCGAAAGGAATTATCGCATGACGTGGTGGATTCAGTGCTGGCGAAAATACGCGGTGTTTCAGGGGCGAGCGCCACGGCGGGAGTACTGGTGGTACGTTCTCTTCACCGTGCTCGCGCAGCTCGTGTGCGCCATGCTTGACACCTACCTCGGCACGCGGCACCCAACCGCTCGGTTTGGGCTTGTTGGCGCCATTTACGCATTGCTCGCGCTTTTGCCAACTGTGGCCGTCACTGTTCGCCGTCTGCACGACACGGGGAGGAGCGCTTGGTACCTACTGATCGGGCTGATTCCGTTGCTCGGGGCGGTTGTTCTGCTGGTGTTCATGGCCCAGCGATCAGAAAGTGGCACGAACGCCTACGGAGAACAGCCGCTATCCATGCCATAGGGCGTTCCACCCCAGTCATCCTGTCGTTCTATATCCGTTCTCAAATCTCTAGTGCCATATCTGAAGGAGTCACCGCTTATGAATTCATCACACACCATGCATCCAAACCCACGGTCGAACCCGGTTGTTTGGCTTTTGGGGGCGCTGGTTGCTGCCCTTATCGCACTCGTAGTTGTGCTTGCCTGGCGGCCAGCCGTTACACCCCCCCAGTCCGAGCCACGAAAACCGACCGTCGTTACGCACTCCGGCGAAGCGGCGGTCATCGAAGAGCCAAAGAATCCTCCAAAACCGATCGACCCGGATCGCATCACTGGATCGCTTGAAGTGGGCCGTACGTACGAGATGTTGCTCAAGGGCGAAGTGCTCGCAAAGGGTACCGACACCGCTTGGGGCACTTCGGTCGTCGTGTTTGTTCAGTACCTATCAGAGTGCGCGATTGACAGAACGATCGAAGCAAATGATGGGAACACCGTGACAGAGGTTCGCCACTACAAGGTCGTCCGCAACGCACAGATAGACAGGAAGGTGGAAGATGTGTCCTGGGATTTCGGAGCGCCGGGCGACTTAGCGTTGATCTGCCTCGAATCCGTGCTGCCGGGTTCGTATGTGATTCTTGACACCGCCCAGCCGTTCGCACGGAACTTCGTGAAAAGCAGCTACGAGAGGGAACTGGACCAACAGGCGAAAGTGCGCGGCACTGTCGATTCATTGAGTGGAAAAAAGGTTCGCCTCACGTTTGAGAATGGAAAAGGCGTCACTCGAATTCAACCGATTGGATGCGATCTCACTTCGGACGAGAGAGACTACATCGCGGCCACTGCCGTAGCTGCCGAGTGCTTCATTATGCCGGACTTGAAGGTTAAGCCGGGAGCCTCATGGACCGTCGATGGTCGGAACCTTTCGGGCCTAATTGACCCAACGCTAAGGGCCGACACGTCGGGGTCTGTGACAATTGCACGCCGCGAGGATACGAAGCGAGGGATGCACCCGGCTGCTGTACTTGAGATCTCTGACGGCAGAATCGTGATCGACTCGACAACTCCTGAGAGGTATGACATTGGGACCTTCACGCCACACGGAAAGTTGGTTTTTGATCTGGAGGACCAATTCGTTGAGTCGGCGGAATTGACGGGCGACATCTTGATCGAGCGGAAATCGCGGGATCACCTTCTCTTCGAGACGAGCTTCAAGAGTAAGCCAGAGATCACCATCACATACACGTGCAAGATTCGTTAGGTGGTCATGGCAACGAACATGACAGCCTCCGAAGCCTCAGCCCCACCTAGGCAGGTTCAGATCGGTGACGTGCCGGTTCACGTCGGCCGTAGCAGCGTCTCCTCGCTTCGGCTTTTGCATCCCACTGTCTCGCGATCGCATGCCGTGATCGAGAGGCAGAGCGGCGCCATCGTCATTCGTGATCTCGACAGTCGATACGGCACCTTTGTGAATGGGGCTAGGATCGGATCGAAAACGCTTGCCAAGGACGATTTGGTTCGCTTTGGCACAAGCATTTCGTACCGACTCACCGGTGAGTCACTGGCGTTTGAGCCCATCGCCGGTGGGTACAGTCTGACGCTCAGAGGCGTGACGATTGTCAAGAACGGTAGGACTCTCGTTTCGGGGGCAAGCTTTGACCTGCCTGCAAATGCTTTTGTGGGAATCCTTGGTCCAAGTGGGTCAGGGAAGAGCACGCTCCTCAGCGTCTTGGCCAGCTACCATCTGCCGGTTAGCGGCGAGGTGCTCTTCGATGATGGACAGCCAGTCAAGGATCACCTCGATGAGTATCGTGCGGCTCTTGGAAACGTACCCCAGCAGGACATCGTCTATTCGGGCCTGACCGGCCGCGAGAACTTGCTTTATTCAGCACGCCTACGTTCCTCGGCAGACATGCCCGACGGCGCGCTGGATGAACAGGTAACCCGGGCCCTGGCGCAGGTGGGCCTGTTGCCTCACGCGGACAAACCGTTTGAACGGCTCAGCGGCGGCCAACAGAAGCGCGTGAGTGTCGCCCTTGAATTGCTTAAGCGACCACGGCTGCTCCTCTTGGATGAGCCAACGTCCGGGCTAGACCCCGCGGCCGAAGCCAACCTGATGGAACAGCTCAAGGTCATCGCGTCACAGGGCACGACCGTGGCTTGCACGACGCATCAGATGGACAACGTTGGGCTTTTCGACATTCTCGTGGTCATCGGCGTGAAAGATGGCGTTGGGCAGGTGGCGTACGTGGGTGAACCAGACTCGCTGCTGAAGCATTTCGGATGCCGGGGGTTTGCGGATGCCTTTGAGCGACTGCGCGACGGAGGTTTCACCCCAACAGGAGAGCCGACCACGAACGCCAACGAGCAGTCTCATATAGCTCACACTCCTCGGGGAACGGTGGCCAAGCTTTCGGAGCTGATGGAAAAACCGTTGCCGGATGGCGTACTGCTTCAGGCAAAGACAGTTGCCGAGCGAAGCTTAAAGCGAATGATTCGAGATCCTTCGTTGGTGGCGACGATGCTTGCTCAGCCGGTTGTCCTTGGAGTTCTGATTGCATTCACGCAGTTTTCCCCGGCAGACTCGAAGATGTTCGGGTTCTTTGCAGCCGTGTGCTCCATTTGGATGGGGCTGAACAATTCTGCTCGCGACTTGGTTCGCGAACGGAGGAACTACGTGCGTGAGCGGCTTGCGGGACTATCGCCGGACGCCTACCTACTCTCCAAGCTCGCGATGTATGCGCTAGTCGGATTCATTCAAACCTCAATATTGCTGCTTGTCCTGATTGTGGTCGGCTCTGTGATCGTGGGTCAGCCAGACACACTGAAGGAATTCACATCGTGGATACGCAAAAAGGGGCCGGACGACCCAGCGAGTCTGGTTAGCGTACACCTCGTGTTCGTTCAGGCTGGCCTGTTTGCGAGCTACCTGTGCGGCTTAGGTCTTGGTTTGTTGGCATCAACGCTGGCGAAATCAGAAGAGGCGGCCGTTGCCGCTTTGCCGCTGTTGATCATGCCGCAAATTCTGATGAGTGCAGTCGCTTGTGGGGTTTCAGGCCCATACGAAGACGCCCGAGCCTTTAAGCCACTTGTACTTTCGCTGACCGGGTCGCCCGCCGCCAACGTGGCGGGGCGCATTTTAGACGGTACCTCGTTCTTCCTGTACTCGCGACCGGCATCGCTCATGCTTGAATTTCAGAGTGACGAACGCGACAAGTGGCTCTGGCTAGGCGATTGCCTACACCTTGTGATCTTGCTGTTCCTTACGTGGGCAGCGGTGTACATCGCGTTTCGGCTGAATGAGGAGAAATGGCCGAAGTTGCTCGGCCTCGGTTGAGAGTGAAGCCGCATGCCGGACACCGACAAGAAATCCAGCACGATCGGATTCAAAGCGAGGGGCTCAAGCGCTTCGTGGATGCTCCGCGCGACGCAGCCCGATGGTACGGCAAGTGAGATGTTCATCGTCGACGGCATGACGATCGGGCGTACGAGTGCCAACTCGATTCAAGCGCATGACGACGGCTCCGGAGCGGTCGAGCGAAGCCACGCCCGCGTTGAATTCCAAGGTGACGGCTCCGTTCTCCTCAAATGCCTTCACGTAGGCGCGGGCGTGGAGACCGGCGGTACGACATCCCCGTCGATGTTGCTGGAAGTGGGCAGCACCTTCCGAATTGGCCGAACTGACTTTGAGGTAGTTGCAAACCCATCTGCGGAGCAGGTTTCGATCGCTGCAACAGGTCGCGGTTGCCCATACTGCGGGCATCCGGACATCGCAGGTATGGCCACACTATGTTCAGCATGCGGCCAGCCCGTTGTCGTCGTACCCGCAGAGCAAAACCTTGGCGTCCCGACTTTTCTTCCTGGGCGCTTTCATGACGCCGAGGGTAGGGAGTACCCGGTCGAGCGATTTGTCGCCCGTGGAGGCATGGGCTACGTGCTCAAAGCTAAGGCAGCGCAGAACACTCCCGTTGCCCTCAAAGTCTTGATCTTTGACAGCAACACGAACAGCCAGGCTGTCTCGCGATTCCAGCAAGAGATCGATCTCCTTCGCAAGTTGCATGACCCGAACGTTCTGCGTCTCATCTCGCACGGACAGGAAGCAGGCCTTTTTTTCTTTGTCATGGAATGGGTCGATGGACACGACCTACGCTCGGAACTTCCTTCACCTGGAAAGCCAGGGACGCAGGTCGACTTCTCCAAGGCACTACGCTGGTTTGAGCAGGCGTGTGAAGGGCTTTCTGCCATCCATCGGGCTGGTGCCGTGCATCGCGACATCAAGCCATCCAACCTGTTGCTCCGCAATGACGGCCAGTTGCTGATCGCCGATCTCGGCGTCGCCAAACGACTGGACGACGGCGATACGGGGATGACACGTACGGGACAGCTACCCGGTACCTATTGGTACATGGCTCCGGAACAGCACTACGCTCCGGACTTGGTAGACCAACGTACGGACATCTATTCGCTTGGCCTGACGTTCTGGGAGCTTCTCACTGGGTTTCGGCCCAGCGGCGTCGATCCGCAGCCCCCCTCCAAAGTGAACCCGACGGTGCCGAAGGAGTTTGATGAGATCCTTCGCACGATGCTCGCAAGCCGCATCGACGATCGCCCGACCACGATGCTAGAGGTACTTCGGTCGCTACCGAAGCCGATTGGTCAGCCCCCCGCGCAGGTTCGTAATGAGCCGGTGCCCGATGCGTCACCAACCGTGGCAGGCCCCACATCCACGGTCACGGAAGCGTCGCGGAATCCCGTGTCGGCGGAGAAGGACCGGACCGGTGTTGAGCCGCACATGCCTACTCCTGACCTCATCGCTAAAGGCTTGGCGCAGGTCGAAGTGGCGCTTCGAAAATGTGATGCGATCGTGAGAAGAGGGGCCGCCTATCTGTGGCCGCGGGTCCTTCAACTGATCACGTTTGTCGCGAGGAATGGTGCATATGTTCGCAAGTGGTTGACTTCCGCCGTGGCCGCCACGCCACCTGCTTCCGGAAGCGAGCCTCCTGCGAGTGAAACACCTGGCGGCGGCGTCCTCGCGGCGCCCGGGCGAGACGCGACTTTTGCGTCGGTTGCGAGCCCCTCCGCGGTCAGAGGCTCGCCCGCGACAGCAACAACTTCCCCTTCTTCTGCCATTGCTGCCCAGGAACAGGCGTGGGAGGGATGGCGAGGCACCTTCGATGAGCATTTTCCGCCTTCCGAGAGCACGGACGCAGCTGCGCAGAAACAGGCGTCTACGCTCGAAGCAGAGGTCGCCCGTGCACGCATGGAGATTGAGGCGAAGCTCCAAGAGGCGATCGCGTTCCCCGACGATTCAAACGAGCGGCTCGATGCGCTGAAAGCAGCCAGGCGTGCTCTGACTCTTGTTCCAGCAGCCCTGCGCACGACTGCTTTTGAC
>CAZCHF010000017.1:7535-69155 GCA_964498325.1 uncultured Candidatus Kuenenia sp. | reverse complement strand
CGCCGTCCGCAGCGTCAACCACGCCGTGGCTAATCGCCTCGCCAACGTGGCGACTGTACGATCGCATGTCTTCGCCGTGTGGATCACGCTGGAGGTGACAGACACCTCGCCCCACGCCGATCCCCCGTCGTACCATCGTCTCTTTGCGATCGTGGACCGCTCGATCCCGCTGGTGGATCTCTCGACCCCGCCGGCAAACCGCACCATTCCGTCGGCGTTCACGCGCGGGAGCAATACCCATGCCCGCAACCCGATCCGCCTCGTGCGTTTTTTGAACTGAGGCTCGCGTGATGACCCAACCGAACCTCGACCGACCGGGCCGGGCTTGCCGAAGCGGTTTCAGCCTCACCGAGCTCCTCGTGGCTGCGGCCATCGGGCTCATGGTCATGGCCGCCGTGGCGTCGCTCTTCAGCGTCTTCGGGCGAGGTTTGTCGCAGAGCCGTACGCTCGTGGACGTCGCTGCCAGGCTCCGCAACGCCGCCTGGCAACTTCGGCAGGATCTCCATGGAGTGACCGTGCCACCGACGCGTTGGGTGCGACCCGAGGCCAACGCGGGCTACTTCGAGATCATGGAAAACGGAAACCCTCCGGCCACGTCGACCGCCGGCGATACCGACGACGTTCTCATGTTCACGACGATGTCGATCGCGGAGCCCTTCTCGGGTCGCATCGGCGACGCGCAGCGATTCGAATCTCCCGTGGCGGAAGTCGTCTGGTTCTGCCAGCCATCGGGACAGACGTTCAACAATGGCCCCCTGTTCAATTTGTATCGGCGGCTCCTCCTGGTGGCCGTCACGCCGGGCGCCGGCCCCTACATCGTCGGGGAAAATGGTGATGCCCAGGTCGTGACCGCGGCGATTGACCGCACCCTCAACGACCTGTCGTTTCGTGGCGCGGGCATCCCCAACAGTCTGGGTGACCTTTCCACGGGGGCCAACCGCCACTGGACCGTCGCCGGCGCCACCAAGACGCTTGCGGGCGTGCGGGAAGGGGAAGACATCATCCTCACCGACGTGCTGTCATTCGACGTGAAAACGTTCAATCCGGGCCCCGGCACCTACGGCGATGCCTCCTACACGACCACCTTCACGGCGAGCGGAACACCTCCCGCCGAGCCGCCCCTTCGCGGCGTGCAGATTACGATTCGCTGCGTGGAGCCGGCGAGTCGTCAGGTCCGTCAGGTTACCGTCGTCCACACGTTCGTGCGATGACGGTCGGATCGGGTCCCTCGAGAAAGCCAGCGTGATGGACCACGATCCCGACCGAACTGCTGGGCCGCCGTCCGGCGCCCGCGATCGGCGTGGCGCCTTCCTCCTGTTGGTCATGAGCGTGCTCACGTTGTTCGTGTTGGTGGGCACGATCGCGATCCTCGAAGCCACGCGGGCTCGTGAGACCGCGGCGGCGTTTGCGGCCGCCACGGCCGGGTCGGAAAACCGCTCCGTCATGGCCCGCACGCTCACGAACGAGGCGCTCATGCTCCTGATCCGCGGCTCGACCGATGAGGCTGTCCATGGCTTGCTTGGAAGCGACAGTTTGCTCGAGGACATGTATGGAACCGGATCCCGCGGGCCCGTTCGTCGACGAGGCGTACGACGCCTATGACAATGCCAACCCATTCCTCACGCAGATGGCCGTGGATGACGACGGCCGCCCGACCCATGCCATCCGTCCGGCCTTCGCCACCGGGGGGCGTGCCGGTGAGGTTGCGGTCGTCGACAACGACAACGACGCGGTTCCGGACGGCATTTGGCTCCCGAAGCACGACGACGAGGGGAGGCCCGAAACGGAACTCTTTCCCTCCATGCAGCTCGAGGACCGCACGTATCAGTTCCGCGTCTCGTACCTCGTCCTCGAGCTCGATGGCCGCGTGAACATCAACGCCCACGGGCGCCCGACGGGCGACACCAGGAACAGCTCGGAACCGGCGGGGCCGGCCGACATTGATGGCCGGAGCATCACCGGCGACGTCGCCTGGTCCCTCTTCTTGGCCCAGTCCAATGCGGGACCGCTTCCTTTTTTCGAGCCGGGAGTGGTCCGCCCGGCAGATCAGTGGCGCCAGCCCCTGAACCTCCGCTACCAGACTGTGGATGGCCGCTTTGGCGGGTCATCGATCACGAAAACCTACGACCTCCGGCTCGATCTTGAAGCCCCGCGGCCGTCGCTGCTGGCCGGCTCCCTGGTGCAAAACCCCTTTACGCTCGGCGAACTCGAACGGGTGTTGCGGCAATTCGATCCAGATGCGAGCACGCTTCCTCCCAGGATCGACGGCATTCTCGGGGACCGGGCCGAACGGGCCCGGATGCGGATCACCACCGAGAGCTGGGAAACGATGCGCGACAGGGCGGAGCTCAACTGGGTCGCGCCGAACTCCGGCGTGGTGTACGAGCGGCAGTTCTACGAAAAGCTTTTCGAGTATGCGTCAAAAGTCGTGCCGCCGGCCGACCATGCGAGGTTGCGGCAGTGGCTCGCGAATGTCGTCGACTTCCGCGATACCGACAATGCCAACACCAACTTCGGCGGCGGGATTCGAGGAGCCGAACCGATCAAGGACGGACTCGGCCAGATCCCCGGCACCTGGAACCAGGGCACGTTCCTGAGTTATGCCCAACTCGTCGGCGTTCCCTCGGGAACACCGCAGCAGATCGAGGATGCGGCCAACGAAAACAGAACACTGGCATCGTTCGTGACCGAGTATCCTCGGGTGCTCGAAACGTTCATGACCCCGTCGTTCTTCAAGGCGACGATCGAGGCCGACAAGACGCGTGAGCCAGGAAAGGTGAATATCAACACCTGCGACGAGGCAGTTTGGCGGATTCTCCTGGGAGAGGCACCCGCCGCTGATGACGGACGATTTCCCTATCCCGATCCCCCGGTCAAGAACCTGGGGGAAATGCTGCTCGACGTGCCGCTGGTATTCCATGGCGACGACACCTACGACGTGCGGAGCGTCAATCATGAGGTGGCCAATCGCCTGGCCAACGTGGGGACCGTGCGCTCCCATGTCTTCGCCGTCTGGATCACCCTCGAGGTGACGGACACGTCCCCGGATGCTGATCCGCCGTCGTACCACCGACTGTTCGCCATCGTCGATCGGTCGATTCCGTTGGTCGACCTTTCGACTCCCCCGGCTGATCGCACCATTTCGGCAGCGTTCTCGCGTGGGAGTTCCGCCCACGTCCGGAACACGATCCGCCTCGTGCGGTTTCTGAATTGAGACCGCCGTAATGTTCCATTTCAACCGGGATCGTTTGACGCGCTCGGAGCGGAAGGGAGTCAGCCTTTCGGAACTGCTCGTGGCTTCGGCGATCGGGCTCATGGTCATGGCGGCTGCGGCGTCGCTCTTCAGCGCCTTCAGCAAAGGTGTCGCCCAGAGCCGATCGATCGTCGACGTCAGTGCACGGCTGCGGAATGCCGCATGGCAACTCCGTCAAGACCTTCATGGCGTGACCGTGCCGCCCACTCGCTGGGTGCGTCCCGAGGCCAATGCGGGCTACTTCGAGATCGTGGAGAACGGAAATCCGGCTGCCATCTCCACGGCCGGCGACACCGACGATGTGCTCATGTTCACCACGATGTCGATGGCAGAACCGTTCTCGGGCCGCTTGGGCGAGACGGAGCGGTTCGAGTCGCCCGTGGCCGAAGTGGTCTGGTTCTGCCTGCCCTCCGGGAAGACCTTCAACAATGGTCCGCTGTTCAACCTGCACCGCCGGCTCCTCCTCGTCGCGGCGACCCCGGGCGCGGGACCTTTCGTCACCGGGCTCGATTCGCAGGCGGTGATCGCGCCGATCGACCGAAGCCTGGACGATCTCTCTTTTCGCGGGTCGGGCACGGCGAACAGCCTCGCCAATCTTTCGACGGTTGCCAATCGTTTTTGGAACGTCGCCGGTGTGAGCAAATCGCTGAAGGGCATGCGCGAAGGGGACGACATCATCCTCTCCGATGTCCAATCGTTCGACGTCCGCTGCTTTGATGCCGAGTCGGGAACCTATGGCGATGGGTCGTACTCCACGACGTTCTCCTCGAATGGAACGCCGCCCGCCGACCCCCCGCTCCGCGGCCTTCAGGTCACGATTCGCTCGGTGGAGACGTCGAGCGGCCAAGTGAGGCAGGTGACGGTCGTGCACACGTTGGTCCGTTGACCGAGCGAGGTTGCTACTTGCTCGGCGTCAGGTCGCGTTCATCGAACACATACCGCGCCCACGAAGCCCCAACCGGGTGAACCTCCCACGCGGCGGCGCGCGGCGATTCCGTTCGTCGGTCGCTGGTGAGCGTTTGGCAGTAGACCCAGGGAGCGACCCTCTCGCTCATGAACTGGGTGCGGCCGTCGCAGAAGGCCACCGCCGCCCCCCCCTCGTGCATCGACGATGGATACCGAAACGCCCAGTCGGCATTCGCGGAAATCGTCGTGTCAGGGGTCGGGTTGACGATGCGGCGGCCTTGAGGAGGGCGACCACTGACAAGCGCCGCGGAAGGGGGGTGGAGGACGACGTGCGTCGTCACGACCGCGTTGGCATTTGCGACCGCCGGGACTGGCGCGTGGGACCATGAGGTCTGGAGCGGCGCATGCAGCCCTCCGCGTTCCGTGAGGAGCATGGTGGAGCCTACGCCGTCACGATCGGCAATGCGTGCGATGGAGGTCTTCAGCGGATCGTAGGTGCCCGCCCCCTCGGTCCCGAAGGCAAGCAGGTCAAAGAAAACGCCGTCGCCGCGCCACTGCTGGCGGCCGTTGAGGGTCTCCGCGGCGGTGCCGCCGTTGCCCAGGTAGGTAAGGACCGCCGACGTGGTCGCTCGAGACAGGATCGTTGGGCACACATACCTCGGCAGCCGCTTCGTGCGAACGTCGTCGACGCCTGCCACGCCAGTGGCGTACGACTCGTACCAACTGAAAACTTCCCCCTCGCCGAGGAACGGGAGAATGGCGACCGTCCACGAAATGGTCGTGCCTCCTGCCGCGTCGGTGAATCCG
Organism: uncultured Candidatus Kuenenia sp.; assembly: GCA_964498325.1. Classification (GTDB taxonomy): domain Bacteria; phylum Planctomycetota; class Planctomycetia; order Pirellulales; family UBA1268; genus QWPN01. The sequence goes on along the minus strand of CAZCHF010000017.1, from coordinate 64,189 downwards.
GGGAGAGACATTCGCCAGCCGGGCAAATGATTCTGGCTCGAGTCATACGACATGATCCCTTTGCCGATCTGCGAAAGATTGTTGAGGCAGGCGGTGCGGCGGGCAGACTCGCGGGCCGCGGCGAGACCAGGGAGGACAAGCGCTGCCGTGATCGCCAGGATCGTGATCGTCACGAGCAACTCGACCATCGTCAGGCCGGGCCTGGAACATTTCTCGCCGGTTCCGGCTGCACGGCACCCGCCACGATCAAGAAAGTTTGGCGGCATCGTGAGGCACCTCATCTTGGTTACGGTTCGACGGGCATGCCCGACACGGGGGCACGACCGATTCGTCACGGGGACGTTTGGAGAACCCTGCCCCGGATCGAACGTGACCTGCCATGAGTATATGCTCCAAAAATAGGGGGCACCTCCTGAGCGGGGGGAAGGGGCTTCTAACTCGCCCTTGGCGTATACTGAATTTCTTCTCCCACGCTCTTCAGGGCGTTTGAACCCGTCGTTTCCCTCTTCTGAAGCCCGTCGCCGACTCCAGTGGACAATCCTTCGTTTCCGGAATTTCCGTGGCTCGGCGTTGGCCTGCTGGTCCTCTTTTTCGTGACGGTGGCCGCGCTCGGTGGCGCCTGCACGTGGGTTCGGCACGCGACGGTCAGTCTTGGCATGGATAAGGGGGAGCGATGGAACCTGTTTTTTCGAGGGCTCTGCGTGGCGTTTCTGGCCGGGTTCTTGGCGGTCGGCGGGCCCAGCCTCGCCGCGGTCTGGGTCGTGCTGCCGATCGCGCTCGTCGTGTTTACGAAGAAGCGTGACGCACTCGTCGCCGACTCCCGGAAGTATCTCTCGGCCAAGGGTATCGCCACCATCGTGTCGGATCTGAAGGTGGCCTTTCGGGGCACGCAAGGGCCGCGCCAAGGGAAAAAACTGAGCCTTCGAGAACAGTTCACCGCCATGGTCTCGAAAGTCCAAGACTTTGCGAGCCACGGCCGCAAGCGCAAGGAGGAGGTGAAGGAGGCACCTCCGGATCTCTTCATGTTCCTGAAGAAAGACGGAACGATCGCGATGCAGCTCACCGCGGATGGGCTCAACCCCGACACCGAACTTCCCGTGTCGGAAAACGTGTGCAATGCGCGCGACGTGATGCTGACCGCCATTCGGCAAGAGGCCACCGACCTCCATTTCGAGCCTCACGAAGGGGAGTATTTCGTCCGCGTTCGCGTCGACGGCGTGCTGCGCGACATCGAGAAGATGAAGTCCGAGGAGAGCCGTGGGGTGATTTCGGCGATCAAAGTCATCTCCGACATGGACATTGCCGAGCGGCGGCGCCCTCAGGACGGCACGTTCGCGATGAAGTTCGGCACCAATAAATACGACGTCCGTGTCGCCTCGACGCCCACCAGTTACGGCGAGAAGCTCGTCATGCGAATCCTCAACGCGTCGGGCGGTGTCGTGAACGCCGGTCTCGATGCGGTGGGGCTGCGGCCGCCGGTGCTCAAATCGCTTCGCGAGATCATCCACAAGCCCTACGGCATGTTCCTCGTGGTCGGTCCCACCGGTTCCGGCAAGACGACCACCGTCTACGCCTCGCTCAACGAGATCGACGCCCACCAGCACAACATCACGACGATCGAGGATCCGGTCGAATACCGGCTCGACAACATCACGCAAATCGCCGTGAACACGAAGGCCGATGTGTCGTTCGCGAGCATTCTTCGAAGCGTGCTCCGGCAGGACCCCGACGTGTTGCTCGTCGGCGAGATTCGAGACAAGGAGACGGCGGAAATCGCCTGCCAAGCGGCCCTTACGGGTCACTTCGTCTTCTCGACGCTCCACGCCAACGACTCCGTGGCTACCATCACCCGACTCCTGGACCTCGGTCTCGAGCCCACGCTCATCCAGACCGCGATCACCGCGGTCCTGGGCCAGCGGCTCGCACGACGGCTGTGTGTGCACTGCAAGGAGCCTTGTGCCCCACCGGCAGGCCTGGTGAAGAAGTTCAAGCTCAAGCCCGGTTCGGTGGATCACATCTACCGTGAGCGGGGATGCGACAAGTGCAAAGGCACGGGCTACAAGGGGCGTATGGGCATTCATGAACTGCTGGTCATGAACGACAGGATTCGCGCCCTTGTGAAACCGAATCCGTCGATCACGGATCTCAAGAAAGCCGCCACCGAAAGCGGTACGCTGACACTGCAGACGGATGGCCTCGTGAAGGTGATCCAGGGGGACACGAGCGTCAACGAAATTCTCCGCGTTACCACGTCCTAGAGTCGCCCCCATGAGCGCCACATGATCACGCTCTTCGACTTCATCATCGTCGCCTTCGTCCTCTTCTACGCCTACATGGGCTGGGAAGCAGGGATGTGGACCGCGAGCATCGCCGCCCTCGAACTGTTGGGGTGCATTGCCGCGGCGGTGCTGCTCCACGAAGCCATGGCCGGGTTTCTGGTTCCGCTCGCGCGATCGACGATCAGCGAGGAACTTTCGCAAACCTGGATGATTTTTCTGGCATTCGCCGTGGTCGCCTGGGGGCTCTTTGCCGCCATCCGTTTCCAGTTTCACAAGACCGAGCCGGTGAATCCGGACGTGGTCGACATCGATCCGCTCAGTGACCGAATTGGCGGTGTCATTGCAGGGGGGATCGGTGGCGCGATTTTCGTCGGCGGCGTGCTGGTCAACGCGTCGATGCTCCCGTTGCTCGCACCGATGAAGCCGAGTGGCGATCGCATGCTCTTCGACGTCGGCAAACTCGTGCTCGACGCCGCAGGCCGCTTCGTCACCGAATCGCCTGGTGAGAAGTCACTGGCGATCTGGGGCGAGCCTGCCGTGACGAAGGCCAACAAGCAGGCACTCCTCGCCAACGAGCCCTGGATCGACGTCGATGACAACGGCGAGTTTTCCGAGGCTGATCGTTTTCGAGACGTCGACGGGAGCGGAACCTTTTCCAAAGACCTCTATTTCATCGACGTCGACCGCGACGGCATGAGACGCCTCGGACTTGTCGACAAGTATGTCGTCGGAAGCTGGGATGACTTGCTGCGATCAGCGGTTCGGCAGCGCGATGACGTGAAGAAACCGGATCCCAAGAAGAAAAAGAAGAAAGGCGAGAAGGACCCCGAGGAGGTCGTTCCGGTTGACGAATTTTGATCGACGCCCCGCGTTGCCGAGAAAGGAACCCCATGCTTCGTCTCCCTGTGCCGTCGTGTCGCGCATGCCCCGCGGCCCGCGTGTTGCTCCTGGTGATGCTGGGCCTCCCCGCGATGCCGGTGTTCGGAGCCGACGAGGAGCCGCCGAAGGAGGTGGCCAAGAAGCTCGACTGGGCAGGGCTCCGCACGCGGCTTGACGCGGGGCAGTATGCGGAGGCCGCCGCTGCGGCTGACGCCATCATCGAGCAGGTTCAGACCGTGCCCAGGGCGCCCGACTTTCTCCTGCGGTGCGTCGACCGGATCGACGCGCTCATGCGGCGTGGGTTCGCGGAGTTCCAACTGGGGAAGATCGACGCTGCGGACAAGACGTTCGCGGCCGTCGTGGATGTCTTCAAGGACCGCGACTTCCAGAAGATCCTGTCGGGGCTCGAGAGAAGCGGTGGTCCCAAAGCGGTCGACCCGCTGATCGACCTCGACCTGCGAGTCATTGAACTGAACAACCTGCAGGCGGCGGTCGCGATCGAGCGTCTCCGGCGACTGGCCAACGAGGTTGAAACGGATCAAGCCGCGGCTGAGCCGAGTGGGGCAAAGGTCGACGGCGTCCGCCAACAGCTCGAGGCGCTGCAGGGGTTTCTCAAATCGGCTGCCGACGTCCGCAAGGCGCTCGAAGATCGTTTTGACAAGGGAAGTTCGGCCATCGTGTCGTCGCCCCACAAGCGAGCGCTCATGCGAAGGTTTCACCCCGAGCTCATCGCCGGCATCACGGCGTATGAATTGAGTCGCCTGCCATTCGTCGTGCCACCCCCGGAAACCCCTCGCAAGCCGGGAAGGCCGTGGGCCGGCCCCGATCTGTTCGAATTCGAAGGGCTTGGACGCGCCGAACTCCTCGAGCGATGTCATGCCCACTTGAATGCGGCGGAGGAGGCGATCGACGAGGCGATCGAGGCTGCGTTGCCCAAGGGCCTCTCCAGCGGCTCACCCGACAAACGCATCGAGGCCAACGTGTTGCTTTTGCAGTTGCGACTGGCTCGGTGCGAGGTGGCCTTGCGAGGTGGGGACATGGCTCGTGCGGCCAAGGAACTCGAAGCGATCTTCGCCATCCACGAAGACATGGCCCGCGTGCGCAAGGCCACGAAGTCCGAGAACCACCCTGACCTGTTTCTGCCGCTGATGTTTGCGGCGGAGGTCAGTGCGGCGGAGGCTGATGCCATTGCTCGAGCAGGCAAAGCGGACGAGGCACGGGGCGTGGCGGCGCGGGCCGCCGACGAACTCGCGCGGGCAGCCGCTCTGCCGCTCCCGGAGGATCACCCCCGACGGCGCGGGCTCGCGCGGATCGCCGGGATCCTCGCTCGTCAGGAGGCGCGGGCCGAGGCCTCGGTCGCGACGTCGGATGCCGCGGACGTCGCGGCCAGGCGAGTTCGGCGTGCGGTGGAAGCCACGGCACCGTCATCAATGGAGTAGCCGCGCTTTCGGCACTACGGCGCGGCGAGTTTCTCGATCCGAGGGAGCAGCCCGCCAGACTCGTCGAGTCGCATGGCGATCGACCGGGCCTTGAGAAGGGTCATTTGCCCGGCAGCATCATCCCCCATCAGGCGATAGGCACGGGCTGCGTAGGCGGCGGTATCGGCAAGTCGCGTGCGCTGGTTCACCGAGAGGCCCTCATCCGAATCCCAACATGGGAGCTTCATGGCCTCCTGCACGTTGGCCCGGGCGGCAGCCTTGTCTTTTCGGGCGGTGAGTTCGGCAAGGCGGACGAGATGGTACGCACGACGTACCGGGTCTGCCGAGCCGTCGGCTGCGCACAGCCGTGCGAGCAACGCAGGCACACCGTCGCGTTCGCCCGCCTGGAGTCGAGCCGACGCGAGGACATCGACGGCTTCGAGCGTGCCTGGGTGATTCGGTCCGACGATGCGTTCCCAGACAGTCAGAGCGTCGGCACTCGTGCGAACGGCCGCCGACGTGTCACCTGCAAGACGAGAGGCGTGGGCGACGAGCACGAGGGTGGCCGCAACCTCAGGGTGATCGTCACCGAGGGCGCTCCGTTGAAGATCGAGGGATTTGCTCAAGCATTCGGCCGCCGTTTTCCAGTCGCCGGCGGCAAGGCGCGAGGCTCCAAAAAGGCTCCACGCCATGGCCACGTGGGGATGCTTGTCTCCAAACTGGCGAACCCGTGCTGCGATGAACTCGGCTCGCCAATCCTTCTGATCTTTCTCGGCAGCCAAGCGATCGTAGGTGGTGACCAGGAACTCCTCCTGGGCGTCGTCGGCGCGCGGAAGCCCGTAGTCGATCGCCTTGCCAGCGAACGCGGAGGCGGCCTCGAAATCGCCTTTTGCGCGACTGGCTTCGGCCAGGGCTACCCGGAGAACCGCGACCCTTCCATCGCCGGGACCGAGGGCTTCAGCCGCGGCCGTGAGGGCTGGCTCCGCCTCTTCGCGCACCGACTCGATGATGCCGGCGGTCAAGCGAGCTGCTGCAAGCCGTCCCGCGATATCGGCAACCGGGCCGGCAAGATCTTTGGGAGCGACGGCTGCCGGGGCTGCCGCGGCTCGCCCCCGGACTTTTTTGACGGAGGGTTGGAGTCGCTTGAGAAGGAGCGCCGCGGATTCCAGTGGCCCCTGGGACGGTTGCCCGAGAGCCGCCAAGACCTCACTGGCCGTGATGAGTGCACCGGAAGCCCACACACTTTCCTTGGCCGATGTCTTCGCCAACGCTTTCAGGCTCGGGTCGAACCAATCGGGAACGGCGTCCACCCTGCCGCGCCGAATTTCGATGAGAAGCTGGCAAAGTCGATTGTCGGTCGCGGTGGCCTTGGCTGAACCCTTGTCAGCCTCCGTGGCAGCCTCGAGCGATCGTTTGGCGGCCAAAAGTTGATTGTCTGCGAGCTGGAGATTTCCGAGCAATCGCGGCTTCGTTGCAGCAATGGCTGGATCGGCGTCGAGAATGCGCACAGCTTCACCGGCCCGGCCGGCCATCCCCATGAGTTGGCCGAGTTTTTCCGCAGCCCCCATGGCCGCAGGGTCGCTGCGGGCTCTGAGGCCGGCGAGGATCTCCTTGCGCTGGTGAACCGCCTCGTTGAACCGTCCGATCGACTCGAGCACCGTTGCTGCCCTGTCGCGGGCATCGAGGGTCATCGTGTCGGCCGGCCCCAGGAGCTTCGCGAGGGCATCGACCGCGGTTTCGAGAATGTCGCAGCACCGGTCGCGGTCGGGGCTACGGGGGCCACCCAGGCGGTCGAGCAGCGGGAGGGCTTCGCAGGATGACGAGATCGCGGCCGGGAGCCGTTTGAGGGCGAGGTTCAATCGGGCAGACGCGAGGATCGTAGGCCCGAGTGAATCCTTGCTGATCTTCTCGGCTTTGACGAGCGATTCATGGAGCGTCATCGTCTTGGTGATGAGCGCTTCGGCCGTGGCGTGCTGCTCTTTGTCCAAGAGGATTTCGGCAGCCAGGACGTTGACCGCAACAACACGCGGCGATTCCTCCCCTTCGGCCTGGCGAATTTCCCGGCTTTCGACGCGCAGGACCTCCAGAGCCTCGTCGAGTTTGCCGGCTACGCGGAGCTTGATGGCCTCGTCCAATCGGGGAGGAGGGGGCTCAGCGCCGAACGAAATGGCCGCCGCCGTCACGACGAAGGCCGCGCCCCAGCAGCGTGCGGCTGACCACAGGACACCGCGAGCAGAAGACCACAATTTCGCGTGAATTAAGGTCATTTCAGTCAGGGACGTTCCGTGATGGCCAGGGGGAGGAGGCGGCGGGTCCTTGAAACCAGCTTGCAATTATGGGATGACTCGGTACGATTTTTCCAGGCGGACTTGGGGCTTCCGCTCCTTTTCGCGGGGAATACTTTCGTCAGTGTGCTGCAACTTGAGTGCGCTGATTGTTTGCTGGCTGATTAGGTTTCTCTCTTTTCTTTTCTCTCTTCTCTTCTCTGGAGTCTCTCATCATGTCCTCGACATCTACGCCTCGACGCGGCTTTACGCTCGTCGAGCTTCTCGTCGTGATTGGAATTATCGGAACGCTGGTAGCGCTGTTGCTGCCCGCGCTTTCGTCGGCACGCTCGGCCGCTAATGCGTCGGGCAGTGCCAACAACCTCTCCTCGTTCGGCCGCGGGTTCGAGGTGTATGCCTCGGGCAATGACGGCGCGTACACGTCGGGTGCTTTTGATCACCTTCGCGACGGCGACATCCGTCGGTATGGCTGGGTCGGCGACCTCATCGGCATCAAGGTGGCAACGCCTGGCAAGGGCCTCGACCCCGGTCACCGGGCGAAGGTCAGCGAGACCGTTGGCATCTACTCGGGAGCCCAGCTTCCGGCCGACGCGAATACCCGCTTCACGGCCGGTGTCAACGCAGGGCGATGGGACACGGCTGTGGTCGCCGACGAGAATGCTGCAACCGGCGCGTATTTCACCGGACGGCAGGGTCAGGATGCGTGGCAAGAGGGTTACAACACCAACTACGCAACCACGTGGCACTTCAGCCGAGGCGATCCCCGTGCGGCCAACAACAGCTCGGGTGGTTTGGGCCTGGACGACGGAGACGGGCCTCTCTCTCAGAACTTCCTGAGCAGCAAGGTCAACACTTCGCCGGCTCGTATCGCGTTGATGGCGCCTGCCCGGGCACTGCCTGCTGCGGATGCGTTGGACGCTGCTGAGGCGGGAGCTCTGAATACGTTCGTTGGCAAGACCGTTGCCCGGGCCAATGATCGTCTGCTCCAGACCATGGCCATCGGCATGACGGTCGATGCGTCGGGCCTGACTGAAGACGTGGATACTGTTGACACCACGGACTTGGTCCACGACCTCACGGCGTTTTTCCCGTTCCATCAGCCGAAGAACACGAACGGAACGGGCGGTTTCGCCCCGGTCCTGTTTGCTGACTGGCACGTCGAAAAGGTGTTCGACACCGTCGACGGCGCTGGCGGGGCGACGCCTGGTGACGGCTTCATTGGTTACAACGGCACCGATGCCCTGACGGATGCCGCGTATGAGGAGGCTGCCGACCTCATCTGGATCAAGCGGCTGCGATCGGCCCAGTGATCTGAGCCTTTCGTACCTTCGAGCATGATCGAGGTGGCCACCCTTCGGGGTGGCCACCTTTTTTCCCTCCATCGCGGCTGCGGTCAGCCGACGTCGCGGCCTTGAAAAAGGGCGACGGCTAGGCTCAGGAGGACGACGATCATCGAGCCTGCGTAGAGCGTGACCAACCCGACGTGGGCCAGGGAGACGACCTGCCCTTGCGTGAGGGCGTCGGCGGTCCAGAAAAACTGCATGTTGGGAATCGCGGCGTAGAACGGCCAGGTGAGCCAGCGAGCCCATGGGGTCGTGTGTGTGGCTCCCGCCACGATCGAGCCGAGAAAGTACTCGCTCACGAGGCCGGCGAGAAGCACGAAGGCGCATGTGAGCAGCGTCATCACACTGCCAAGCCGCGTGGAGGCCGCGATCGCGACGGCGGCCAGGACGAGTGAGGCTTCCACGATGAGGACGACGGCAATCATCACGTGGGCATCGAAATCGGTCAGCGGACCTTGAAGTTGCCAGTCGCGGTTCACGCACGAGACGATCGCGATGGCCGCCGTGGCCGTCACTGCCTGCACCATGACGAACGTGCTGCCGAATGGCCGGCCGCGAAGGTAGTTGGCCGCCGCTGCGACGGCGATTGCACCGAGCACTGCAAACGAGCCAAACACGATCACGGGACCGTCGAAGCCCTCGGTGTCAGTGGAGCTCGAGGGCACCCGGTGACGCACCGTCAAGAGAAACACAGCGGCAAGCGACCAGAGGCCGGCCGTCAAGGCAGCCGCCACGCCCAGGTACTTTCCGATCACGAGAGCGGGCCGTGGGAGCGGTTTGCTGACGACCGTCAGCACCGTGCGGCTTTCAATCTCTCGGGTGAGAACGGTCGTCGCGGTGCTCGCCGCCAGCACGAGGCCGCCGAGCAGGAGCGTGCTCAGACCGAGGTCTGTCAGGATCTTGTTGTCGTCTTCGAACGTGAAGGCGGCGAGATTCACGTTCATGACGAGGGCGAGCATGCCCGTCAGGATGATTACCGCAAAGACGGGCTGGCGGATCGATTCCAGGAAGGCATGGCGGGCGATCGTGAGCATGGCGTCATGGTACACTCCCGGACCGTTTTCACGTGGTCGCTAGGAGCCTCATGGAAGCTTCGTCGCCGATGCCTGGCCTGGAATCCAACGCTTCTGAAAAGCCTGCCGTCGATGTGGCGTGCATCGGTGTCGCCAAGTGGTTTCGGGATTTTTGGATGCGGCCGCGGGTGCGGGCGGTCGAGTCACTCGACCTCGAGATTCGCCGAGGGGAAATCTACGGACTCCTCGGTCCCAACGGCTCCGGCAAGAGCACGACGATCAAGATGATCCTCGGCCTGGTGACGCCGACGCGCGGCCGGATCGCGGTGTTGGGCCGTCGGCCACGCGACGTCGCCACGAAAAAGCTCGTCGGCTATCTGCCTGAGGAGAGCTATCTCCACGGTTTTCTCTCGGCTCGGGAAACGCTCGATTTCTACGGTCGGCTCTTTCGGCTCCCGGCCCGTATCCGTCACGAGCGGATCGACCGTCTGCTCGCGATGGTCGGCCTCGACGCTGTGGGTGATCGTCCCGTGCGGGAGTTTTCCAAGGGAATGCAGCGGCGGGTTGGGCTCGCCCAAAGCCTGATCAACGACCCCCAACTCCTTATTCTCGATGAGCCGACAAGCGGCATGGATCCCGTCGGCGCCTGGCAGATCCGGGATCTCATCAAGGAGCTCGGGCGGCGCGGCAAAACGATCCTTCTTTGCACGCACCAGTTGTCGGACGTGGAGGATCTCTGCGACCGGATCTCCATCATGTTCGGCGGCAGGATTCGAGCCCAAGGAACGTGCGACGAACTCTTGACCGGGGAGTCGGCCTCGCTCATCCGCACGCCGCCTCTCGATCCTGCCGTGGAGGCGGAAGTGCGTCAGGTGCTGGCCCGGCACGGCGTTCACCCCGTGGTGACCGAGCGCCCCCGCAAGCGGCTCGAGACGCTCTTCCTTGAAGTCGTGGAGCAGGCTCGGGCCGAAGGGCTCGTCACGAGCGGCGCCAAGAGCGGTGGGGCCGTTCCTGGTTTTCTCCGAAGCGATGCTGACGACGGGCCTGGCCAGCCTGTCGAGGCCCAGCTTCCATCGATCGCCGTCGACACGGCACTTTTGAACAACCTCACCCGGAACGCGTCCGATGCCCCGCGGTCGTAGCCATCGCCGAATCTCACGGCGGGCGGGGTTTCAGGCCGCTGCTGCTCTCACGCTCGCCGTTGTCGCGGGCATCGCCCTGCTTGGCCCCTTCACGGCTCGCGCGGCCGCGATCGGTGGCCTGGCAATGGCCACCGGGTATGTCGTCGGACTTTGGGTTCTTCGGCGGCTGCTCTCCTTCCCGCGTGGAATCACGGGCACGGCGGGAGCGGTTCTCGACGAAGCCGTTCGCATGCGGTCGACGCTTGTCCTCCTCATGCTGCTCTTGGCCTGCGTGCCCGTGATGCCCCTCCTCCTCGATCCCTCGGAACGGCTCACGTACCGCGTGCAGTTCCTCGTCATGTGGAACCTCGGCGGAGCGTTCGTGATCCTGAGCCTGCTGACCGCGTTCCTGGCCTGCGGCAGCATCTGCGGCGACATCACGTCGGGCCGAATTCACATGAGTCTCACCAAGCCACTCGACCGCTGGGAATATCTGGTGGGCAAGTGGCTCGGCATCGTGCTCTATGACCTGCTGCTTGTTTTCCTTGTCGGGATCGGATCCTACACGTTGACTCGCATGCTGGCGGCAGAGCCCGCGGCAGATATTGCGGATCGTGACGCGGTGGAACGCCAGGTGCTCGTGGCTCGTCGTGCGGTGAAGCCCTCGCGGGATGACCCGGAAGCGTACGCGGCCGCGGTGGATGCGGCGATCGAACAGCGGGTCAAGGATGACCCCGAGGGCTTTGCGGCAGACCCTGCAGGCATTCGCACCAGGATCCGTCGGGAGTTCGATCGGCAGTGGCACACGGTGACATCCGACATGGTGTCGACGTACGTCTTTCGCGACTTGGGCACGGCCGGGAACGAGTCGTCTGTCGTCCAACTCCAATTGGAACCTCGGGCTCTCAACGTCGACATCGACCTGGCGGACGTGGCCTTTGCCATGTGGCTCAATGACAGGCCCTGGCCAGTGAAGGACGGCGAGCCGGCCGAGCAAAGGCTCCCGAGTCTGGCGCGGCATGTCTTTGATCTTCCGGCATCGATCGTCTCGGAATCGAACGACCTGCGGCTACGCATCGCCAACCGAAACCTGATTCCGCCGGGCGAGACACGGGCGACATCGATCACGTTTCCTCCGGGGGACGGTCTCGAGGTTTTCGTGCGCACCGGAGGGTTCGAGGCCAACCTCCTGCGCTGCCTGGGGATCCTGTGGCTCAAGCTCGTGGTGGTCGCCGCGGTCAGTGTCGCTGCCGGGGCCATGTTCGACTTTCCGTCGGCCGTGCTGGCCACCCTCGTCATCTATGCCGCATCGCTCGGCAGTGACTTTTTTCGAGACGCCCTCGGGGTCTACAACGTCACGGCGGAAACGCCCTGGGGACGCGCCGCGGAGCGGGTGTCTTACGCAGCGCAGTATGTCTTCGAGGGGCAAGGCTACGCGGCCTTTCGGATGCTCCTCGGGTTTCTGACCGACGCCTTGCTCTGGCTGCTGCCCTCGTTTTCGTCCGATGCCGCCATCACACGACTGGCGACCGGCATCGCGATTCCATGGGCAGATGTCGGCTCGCGAATCGTGTTGTTTGGTTTTATCTACCCGGTGGCGTTCGGCCTGCTTGGCTGGACGGTGCTCGATCGCCGCGATCTGGTGAAGACTGGCTCCTGAGGTTTTCGATGAACGATCGACTCATTCAATCGATTGCGGTCATCGTGTGCGGCGCCGCCTTGGTAACGTCGGGAGCTTTGGCCCGCTCGATCAGCCGCGAGCGACACGAGGGCAATCTCGTCGCATCACTCGAAGACTCTCGTGGCATGCCGCCGCACGTGGCCCTGGTCACGGCGGCCTTGGGCACGTTTCGTGGGCTGGCGGTCGATGCCCTTTGGGTACGGGCAGGGCGGCTTCAGGATGCAGGCCAATACTTTGAAGCCCAAACCCTCAGCCAGTGGATCACCTCGCTTCAGCCGCGCTTTCCGCGGGTGTGGGCCTTTCAGGCGTGGAACCTTGCGTACAACATCTCGGTGACCACCCGAATTCCAGAGGAACGGTGGACGTGGGTGAATCGCGGCATGGATTTGCTCCGCACCCGGGGTATCCCCTTGAACCCGAGCGACGCCGATCTTCCGATGGAGCTGGGCTGGATCTACTTCCACAAGATCGGCGGCAAGACCGACCGGGAACATGCCTATTACAAGGCGAAACTGGCCCGGGAATTTCGTGAGTTGCTCGGGGACCTCACCGCCGGCGCGACCACCCGGCAGGCGATCGCCCGCTTCGAACCGATCGTGAGGGCGGCCGACTCGCTTGACGAGCTGCGGCAGGATCCCGATGTTGCCGAAGCGATCGAAGTCATCGAAAGCCATGGAGCCGCGCTCGACGAAGCGTTCGTCCGGATGCTGGGGCGTGCCGGCCTCTATGGTGCTTCGGTCGACACCCGCATTCGCCTCGGCTCGGGTGTGCCCCCGGGCACCAACCGGCCGCTCATCGCGGCCTTCCAGGCAGACGACCGGCTCCAAAAGGCTCTGCCTCGGATCGTGCGTCATCTCCAGAAACGCGTGCTGGTCGAACGATACCGCATGAAACCCGGCTTCATGCTCGAACTCATGCAGAAGTACGGCCCGCTTGACTGGGCGCATCCCCATGCCCACGGCATGTACTGGTCGGAACAGGGGATCGCTTTGGCTCGTACGAGCAGTCGGAGGGAGGCAATCAACGAGCTGACGCTCGTGCGTACCCGCCTCGGCAACATCCAGTACTTGATGCGAAGCGGGCGCGTCGAGTTCGAACCCGTGGCCGACCAGGTCGATTACCTTCCCGATCCTCGTTTCATCGACGCCTACGAACAAGGCATGCGCGACGCCATCACGATGATCGAGTCGGACGCCGGTCTCTCGGCGGCCGCGTTCGGAAAAGCCACGGTCGACGACCTGCTCGGCGGCTACGAATCGTTTCTCCGTCAGGCCACGGTCTTTGCCTACCTCTATGGTGACGAGCGCAAAGCTGAAGAGTGCTTTGAGAAACTCCATCAGATCGCCCGTGACTCGGGGCGAGCGGATGACCCGCTCTACGAAGGGGGCCTGGAACGCTTCATGGCCCTCAAGATGGCCGACGTCATGGAGATCGACCTTGCGAATCTTCGGCAGTTCCTCGACGCCATGATCAGGCGAGCCCTGCTTGACGGACTGGCCAAGGGACGGCCCGACACATTCAATCGATTCGTGCGAATCGCCAACACGGTCTACGACCGACAGTTTGGCGACCCCACCGTTCACGTGCCTGTCGAAGGGAGACTACCCCCCTTCGCGACAATGGTCGATTCCTCCTTTGAAAACGTGATGCGGCAGGAATCGACCTCACTCCTGATCCGGGCTCGGATCTGGGCCTGGGCGCCGGACGTGCTTCGCGAACGGGCCTGGCCGAAGATCGGCGACATGCTCACGCTTCAAGCTGAGGCGGCAGGCTTCGACCCCTTGAAGGCCTTTCCGATCCCACCGGGCGTGAAGAAAAAACCTGCGGACGACGACGCCACCGCCGATGAGCGTGAGGATCGGTCCTGACCATCACGCCTACAGGTAGTCGTTCCAGTGGCAGGCTTCGAGTTCGGCGACGACCTTTTTGACTTCCTCTTCCCGGGATCGATTCGCCACAAGGGTGGCGTCGGGTGTGTGAACCACGAGGGTGTCACCGAGCCCGAGCGTGACCACCAGGTGGCGGCCGTCGGTGTGCACGAGCGTGCCGGTCGAATCGATGTCGAGGTGCCGGCCCACGAACGTGTTGCCCCGGTCGTCGGTGCCGAGCTGCCGTGCCACGGCCGACCAGCCGCCAAGATCATCCCATCCAAACGGTGCCTCGATCACCGCGACATCGCGGGCATGTTCCAATACGGCGTAATCGATCGAGATGCCCTTGATGGCGGCAAACTCGCTGGCAAACACAGCATCGCGATTCGGGGACTCCCAGGCCGCGACGATCCGCTTGAGATGCTCGAGGCATTCAGGCTGCCGCTCCGCGAGCGCCGCCAAAATCGTGGATGCCTTCCAGACGAAGATGCCGGCGTTCCAGAGGTAGTTGCCGGCGGCAAGGTACTCCGCGGCGACAGAAGCAGGCGGCTTCTCGCGGAAGGCAGCAACCGTGTGGGCAGGAGCGTCGCCGGACGAAACCACGAGCGGCGTTCCCTGCTGGATGTATCCGAAGCTCTCGGCGGGATAGGTCGGTCGGACACCGAAGGTGACAAGCCGACCGGGTGAGCTTTCGACCAGCCGTTCGGCCTGGCGAATCGCGGCTCGAAACGCCTCCGCTGGTCGGATCACATGGTCCGACGGCATCACCACCATCGTGGCGTCGGGATCTTGCCTTGAAACGAGGATCGCGGCCAGGCCGATGCACGGGGCGGTGTCGCGTTTGCAGGGCTCGCCAACGAGGCAATTCGCAGGCAGGGACGTGGCTTGGCCGCGGATCGCGTCGAGCAGGCGAGCCGCGGTGACGATCATCGTTCGCGCAGGTGGCACGAGGCCGTCGAGCCTGTCGATCGTGTCTTCAAACAAGGTGTGTTCGCCTGCCAGGGGCAAGAGTTGCTTGGGGAGGGCAGCCCGGCTCGCAGGCCAAAACCGCGTACCCGATCCACCTGCCATCACGATCGCATGCAACATGCCGTCATGTCTCCAGAAGGCCTACCACACTGTTCACCATCGACTCCGCGGTCAGCCTCGCACCCACTTCCACATGAAAAAACAGAGCACGGGAAAACCGATGAAGATCACTCCATAGGTGAAGAGGGTCGTCCAGAGGTGTCGGGGCCAGCGGGCCATGGTCGCTCGTGTCTCGAAAAGGAATCAGCCAGGGTAGCGAGCCAGAATGTCCACGGGAATCGCGAGCGGTTCTTCGGCGGGTTCCGAAAGGCGGCATTCGACGCGAACGCCCCAAGGCACGACTTCGGCCGCCGTGACCACCGCCTCGATGCCATCGTCATCGCTGGTGACCTCGACGAGAGGTGTGGCAACAAATGGGGGACAAAACCCGATGTGGGCATGGCCCGTTCGGGTTCCCGTCGGTACGTCGACGATGACACGTCCGATCGCACGGTCTCCGTCGGTCGACGTCTGAAACCGCTCGAGACGCTGTCGAAACCCTGGCGCGGGAGGGCTTGCGACAGGCATGGCTCGGGAGGTTGCCGGTGACAGTGGCTCTGCCCGTTCAGGACGGGCCGCGCGGCCTCGATGCCAGCCCTGGCGATGCTGGATGAGCGGAGCGAGGAGGCCGCCAGCAACGGCGATACCGAGTGGCATCAGCGACATGGCCCGTTCCGAGGCCGTCGCATCGGCCGGCATGACTGCGAGCACCGCGAGCACGGTTCCGACTCGCGCCACCACGCCGGTCCAGGAGGGAGCCAAGCCCGCTCGTCGAGCCAGATCGACGATGGCCACGATGGTCAGGCCGACAGAAACCGAGAGCCACGGCATCACGAGGCTCGGCGACTCCGAAAAACCGCCAGCGGCACGTCGCGTGAGGATCATGCCCCAGCCGACGACCCACGCCACGGAAATCGTCGTGGCCGCGGCCGAGGTTATCACCAGGGTGGGGTCACTCTCGGCAGGCAGCCGGCGCGGCCATGCAGCCGTTTCGCCGAGTGCCTGCCGATGCCATGCCGTCATGCCGAACGCCTCAGGCGACCGCGCCGGCGCCGGCAGCTTCCGCCAGGGCGACGGCTTTATCGGTCTTTTCCCAGGCGAAGCCCTCGCGACCGAAGTGGCCGCCGGCGGCCGTCTTTCGGTAGATCGGGCGCCGCAAGCCCAGGTGCTCGATGATGCCACGTGGCGTCAGCGGGAACGTTTCACGAATGAGATCGCAGAGGCGTTCGTCGTCGATCTTGCCCGTGCCTTCGGTGTCGACACGCACGCTCACCGGCTCGCTCACGCCGATCGCATAGGCCAGTTGCACTTCGCAGCGGTCCGCCAGACCGGAGGCCACGATGTTCTTCGCGACGTACCGGGCCATGTAGGCAGCCGAGCGGTCTACCTTGGTCGGATCCTTGCCGGAGAAGGCGCCACCACCGTGACGGCCCCAGCCGCCGTAGGTGTCGACGATGATCTTGCGGCCGGTGAGACCGCAGTCACCGTGAGGACCACCCACCACGAACCGACCCGTGGGATTGATGTGGTAGGTGATGTCGCTCGTGTCGAGATCCTTCGGCAGAAGCGGCTTCACGATCTTCTCGATGATGTACTTCTTGATCTCATCGTTGGAAACGTGGGGCGCGTGCTGCGTGGAAACCACGATCGTATCGATGCGGACCGGCTTGTTCCCGTCGTATTCGACCGTCACCTGGCTCTTCGAGTCAGGGCGGAGCCAGTCGACTTCCTTGTTCTTCCGGGCTTCGGTCAACCGGTCGAGAATCCGATGGGAGAGGGAAATCGGAAGTGGCATCAGTTCCGGCGTGTCGTTGCAGGCGTAGCCGAACATGAGCCCCTGGTCACCGGCGCCGACGTCCTTGCCGGCCGAGGCATCCTCGTTCACGCCCTGGGCGATGTCGGGGCTCTGCTTGCCGACGGCCACGAGGACCGAGCAGGTGTCAGCCGCGATCCCCATCTCGTCGTCGGTGTAGCCGACATCACGGATGACGTCGCGGACCACCTGCTGGTAGTCGATGATGCCCTTGGAGGTGATCTCGCCGGCAATCACGGCGAGGCCTGTCGTGACCATCGTCTCGCAGGCCACGCGGCTCGTGGGGTCTTGCGTGAGGTAGGCGTCGAGCACGCCGTCGGAAATCTGGTCGGCCAGCTTGTCAGGGTGGCCCATGGAGACGGATTCGCTGGTGAACAGATACTTGCCTTGTGCCACGTCAAAAGCCTCACGAGAGTCTGGGAGTGAAGCGACGGCAGGACCGCCGCGAAAACCCGATTATGCGGGATGTCGCTGCGGATCGGCAACTGGCTCGCAGACTCGGCCGAGGATGATCCGTGCCGTGGCGGCCGTGGCACCGCGGGCAGCAGTCACCACGCCCGCCGCACGAGAGCCGAGGGATGCGGCCCGGGCGGGCTCGGCGAGGCAGCGTGCCACGAAGGCCGTCAGGGCCGGTCCGTCCTCCACCACGACCGCAGCCTCGGCCGCGAGGAGGCTCGCGACTTCGTCGCGAAAATTCCGCGTATGCGGGCCGAAGCTGACGGCGGCTCCGTAGGCGGCAGGCTCGATCATGTTCTGGCCGCCGCGGTGCCCGTCGAGGCTACCGCCGACAAAGGCGATCGTCGCCGTGCCCCACCACCAGCCCAACTCGCCGGTCGTGTCGACGACGAGCACGCGGGCCGCAAGGTCGGGCCCGTCGTCTTCGAGCCGACTCCGACGTTGCCAGCGAAGGCCGGCCGTATCGAGTACCCCGGTGACCTCGGCGGATCGTTCCACGTGCCGCGGGACGATGACGAGTCGAAGCCGAGGATTCGCATCGCGAAGGGCGAGAAACGTCTCGACTGCCAGACGTTCTTCCGGAGCTTGCGTACTGCCTGCCAGGAAGACGATGTCGTCTGCTGAGAATCCGGCGAGGGTTCGCAGCCGCTGTACCTCGGGAGCGGTGCGGTCTCCACGGACCCCGTCGAACTTCATCGATCCGGTGACGCGCACATCACGCGCCCCGAGAGACTTGAAGCGATCGCCATCGCCTGGGGATCGGGCGCTCACGACCGCGACCCGCTCGAGCATGCGTCGCACGATGGGTCGGATTCGTGAATAGCCCTGGAAACTCCGTGGGCTCATCCGGGCGTTGGCGACGATCACGGGAATCTCGTGTCGAGCTGCGATCCGAAGCAGGTTCGGCCAGAGTTCGAGTTCACCGAGGACGATCGCCGCCGGCTGTACGCTGCGGATCACGCGACTCACGGCCCACGAAAAATCGAGCGGGCAAGGGAACGCGCGGTCACTCCCAAAGCGCTTCGCGGCCACTTCGAGGCCCGTGGTCGTCGAACTCGACATCACGAGGTCGATGACGCGGCCAGCCTCGCCGGCCTGCCGCTCGAGTTCGGCCGCAAGCGATGCGAGAAGCTGCACTTCGCCGACGCTGACACCGTGAAGCCAGATGCGGCTTGCGTGCGGCGGCGGTTCGGGGAGCGAAACGGTTCCGGTGAATCGCTTCCATGGTGCCGCGACCGGCCGCCCCCCTGAAACCGTGCGCCACGCCACCCAGGGCAGGGCAAGGAGGGCGACGACGAGGTAGACGACATCGAACAGCACCGTGGCCCCGTCATCCGGCGGCGACGCCGCTCGATTTGCCGCAGCAGTTCTTGAACTTCTTCCCGCTGCCGCACGGGCAGGGGTCATTCCGTCCGACCCGCTGGCTCATGTTGCGGATGGGCTCCACCGCTGCCGGCTCCGACCGGTGCGTGTCAGCGGCCGACGAACCGTCACCGAGCATGGGCGTGGCACTCGAGGCATCCTCGTGGATGGCCGCGGTCTCGTGCCACGTGCTCCGCAGAGCCGATTCCTCGACCTGCTCGATCCGGTAGACGACGTCCACGACCCGTTCCGCGATGCCCTTCCACATGAGGTCGAAGGTTCGCATGCCTTCCCGCTTGAACTCCACCTTCGGGTCGACCTGGGCGTAGCCGCGGAGGCCGACGCTGCTACGGAGGTGGTCCATCGCGAGGAGGTGATCCTTCCACGCGTTGTCCAGAATCTGGATGAGGACCGCTCGCTCCATCCGCTTCATTTCGTCGCGGGGATCGTCGCCGCGGGACTGTCGACGCCGGCTCGCTGCCACGAGCGCTCGCTTGAGCTCATCGAGATCGTTGGTGGCGAGATCGTCCTCCGAGAGTGACGGGTCGAACCGTGAGCGCGCCCACGCCAAGAGGCCTTCGCGGTCGAGTCGCCGCGAGCCATCGGGCTGACGGCCGGCAAAGTGGGCCAAGCCGACGAGTACGGGATACTCGACATCTCGTTCGTTGTACGACGCCCTCGCTTTCGTGCGGACCAAGTCCTGGAAGGCCTTGGCGTCGAACCCGCCGTGCTGGAGGTCCGCGATCTCGGCGTCGGTGATCTCCTGCCCAAACCGCCACTTGGTCCAACCGCGGGCGGTTCGCACGCCGAAGTCCGAGTCGAGGAAACGGCGGCCATCGCTCAGGTCAATTCGGTGCAAGGCCTCGCGGGCCCGCTCGCGGAGGAAATCGATCACATCGTGGCGACCCACCCGCTTGAGCTCGCGGTCGTTCACCGAGAGTTTCCAGCGGGCGTTGGCGAAGGAGGCCAGGGCGCCCCAGTTCCATTCGCTCTCGTCTTCACCCTGCGGGAGGTTCTCTTCCACCGCCTCAAAAATCTGCGTCTCGGACTGTCTTTCAGCCTCGTCGACGGCGAGGCGCTCGGCCTCATCGGCCGTCATGCCGCGGAAGTCGCGGTAATCGAGTTCGCAGGCAAGCTGGTCGGCGGCCCACGCTGCGTAGGTTTGTGGCCCGTAGTCGCGATCGAGAAACGCCCCGATGTTGTCGGTGATCTGGCCATCGACCATCTCGAGGATCATCTCACGGCAGTCGGCGTCGCCGTCGGTGAAGTCGAGAATCCGCTGCCGGAAGCCATAGACGCGCTTTCGCTGCTCGTCCATGACCTCGTCGTATTCAAGAAGGTTTTTGCGGACTTCGAAGTTCCGCTCTTCGACCTTCTTCTGCGCGGCCTCCACGCGGCGGGTGACCATCCGGCTCTCAATCGCCTCACCGTCCTGCATTCCGAGTCGCGTGAGAACGTTTTTCACCCACTCGCCGGCGAAGATCCGCATGAGATCGTCTTCGAGCGAGAGGAAGAACCGGCTCGAACCGGGGTCGCCCTGACGACCGCAGCGGCCGCGAAGTTGGAGGTCGATGCGGCGGGCCTCATGCCGTTCCGTGCCGATGATCTGGAGGCCACCCATCGCGCGGACCTTTTCCCCCTTCGGGCTTCATGTTTTCGCGGGTGGAGATCTCGGTGACGAGGGCGTCCCACTCGGCTTTCGGCACGTCGAGCCTGGTCGGGTACTTGTCTTGGAGCTTCGCCCATACAAGAGTCTCGGCGTTGCCGCCGAGGATGATGTCAGTGCCTCGACCGGCCATGTTCGTGGCGATCGTGACGGCCCCGAGGCGGCCGGCCTGGGCGATGATCTCCGCCTCGCGTTTGTGATGCTTGGCGTTCAAGACGGCATGATCCACACCCCGCTTTTCGAGGAGCGAGGAGAGCCGTTCGCTCTTCTCGATCGACACCGTTCCGACAAGCACGGGCAGGCCCTTGCGCTGGATCTCCTTGACCTTCGCGCGAGGGATCGACTCGCGGTCGCGGCCCCCCTTGTCTTCGAAATCGATCTCCGTTTCGGATTCATTGACGATGCGGCCCATCCGCCACGAGCCGTCGGTAAGGGCGACCGTGTCCCAGCGGTGGATCCGTTCCACTTCGTCGGCCACCGCGATCCATTTTTCCTTTTCGGTGCGGTAGATGACGTCGGGGTGGTTGATCCGCTTCATGCCGCGATTCGGCGGGATCGCGATGACATCGAGCTTGTAGATCTTCCAGAACTCGGTGGCCTCGGTCATGGCCGTGCCGGTCATGCCAGAGAGCTTTTTGTAGAGCTTGAAGAAGTTCTGGAGGGTGACGGTGGCGAGGGTCTGTGACTCTTCCTTGATTCGCACCCCTTCCTTCGCCTCGACCGCTTGATGAAGGCCGTCGGACCACTGCCGACCCGGCATGAGACGTCCGGTGAACTCGTCGACGATGATCACCTCGCCGTTCTGGACGACGTAGTTCACGTCCCGCTTGTAGAGGTGATGGGCCTTGAGCGAGTTGTCGATGAGGTGCGGCCACTCCATGTTGCCGACCGTGTAGAAACTCTCGACGCCGGCGAGCTTTTCGGCCGTCCGCACGCCCTCTTCGGTAAGCGCGACGGTGTGCTCCTTTTCCTTGATCTCGAAATGCTGCTCTGCCTTGAGTTGGCGAGCGATGCCGTCGGCGCGGGCATATTTCGTGACATCATCGTGGGCCGGGCCCGAGATGATGAGCGGCGTTCGCGCCTCGTCGATCAGGATGTTGTCGACCTCGTCGACGATCGCGTAGTTGAGCGGGCCCTGAGCCTGCTGCATGTGCTTGGGGAAGCGGTCGTCCCCGCGGGCCGCCATCCGCATGTTGTCGCGGAGGTAGTCGAAGCCGAATTCGTTGTTCGTGCCGTAGGTGATGTCGCAGGCGTAGGCCTTCTGACGATCCCCCGAGTCCATGCCCGACTGGATGGCGCCGACCGTGAGGCCGAGGCCAAGGTAGAGCGGTCCCATCCACTCCATGTCGCGGCGGGCGAGGTAGTCGTTGACGGTGACGACATGCACGCCCTTGCCTTCGATGGCATTGAGATAGGCCGGGAGGGTGGCCACGAGCGTCTTGCCTTCGCCGGTGATCATCTCGGCGATCGCGCCCGAGTGGAGCACCATGCCGCCGATGAGCTGCACGTCGTAGTGCCGCATGCCGAGAAACCGGCGCCCTCCCTCGCGGCATACCGCAAAGGCCTCGACGAGGATGTCGTCGAGGGTTTCACCGGCGGCGAGGCGGCGCTTGAACTCGTTGGTTTGCCCGGCGAGCTCGGCATCGCTCATCGCCTGGTAGCGAGGCTCGAGGAGATTGATAGCCTCGATCTTGGGTTCGAGCTTGCGGAGGTAGCGGGCGTTGGACGAGCCGAAGAGGCCGGTGATGAAGCGTTCGGTCCTGCTACTCAGGGCGGCGGCTCCGCCGGTCACGGCGTCCCAGATGCGTTCGAGTGTTTCCATGAAGACTGTGGTTGTGCGATGGCCCGCCGACTGACGGGAGGAATTTGAATCTGACCGACCTTGGCAAGCCGGGGGCGGAGGGTGAGGCCGACGGCGGGAAGCCGGTCGGGAACGCGAAAACGCGTGCCAATCCGCGATTCTCGCGGGAAAGCGGGTCAGGGGTCAAGGCGACCAGGCTCAGCCAGAATTGACTGGCGGAGTTCGGGCGTTTCGATGCTGCCGTGGGCAAGAACCTGGAACGTCTGCCCGATCGCTTTGTCAGCTTCGGGCCGCTCGTGGAAACGCTGTGAAAGTCCGTGGACCCTGGCGATCCACTTCGTGAGAATGGTGCCCAATGAAGTTCCTCTGTTCTACCTTCGGCAGTGCGGGCGACGTCTTTCCCATGCTCGGCCTCGCGGTCGAACTCAGGGCACGCGGGCACGAGGTGACGCTCGCGACGAACGAGCATTTCGCCGAGGTGGTCACCGAAGCCGGCGTGGCATTCGAGCCACTCGGCGGGGCGGACGCTTTTCATGCCGCGATCCGAAGCCCGAATCTTTGGCATCCGCAGAAGGCATTTCGGCATGTGTTTGAGTTTTTGCAGCCTGCCCTTCGTGATCAGTACGCGCTGCATGCCGAGGCTGCGGGGGCCGTGGGCATCACGAACTGTTTTGGGTTCGGGGCACTTCTTGCCCAGGAGAAGCTCGGGATTCCGGTCATCACCCTCCACCTGCAGCCGGCTGTCTTGTGGAGCCGATTCGCGCCCCCGACCGTGCCTGGTGTGTTCGGTCCGCGCTGGCTCAAGACGTGGCTCTACGGCGTCGGAGAACGGCTCGTGCTTGACCCGGTGGCATGCCCGTTTCTCAACGACTGGCGGGCCGAACTCGGACTGCCGCCGATCCGACGGATCACGCGTTGGTGGAACTCACCGCGCGGCGTGCTGTGCATGTTTCCGTCATGGTTCGCACCGCCGCAGCCCGACTGGCCCCCGCATCTCATGCAGACTGACTTTCCTTTGTGGAATCGGCCAACTGACCGAAGCGGTGACGACGCGCTCGATGCGTTTCTCGCGTGCGGTGATCCCCCGATCGTCTTCACACCTGGGTCGGCGAACGTGCATGGCCGCGCGTTCTTTCAAGCGGCAATCGGTGCGTGTCGGGTCTTGGATCGACGAGGCATCTTGCTGACGGAGTTCCCGGAGCAGATTCCCGAAGACCTGCCGGCTTCGATGCTGCATCGCCGCTATGTGCCGCTGGACGACCTGTTGCCGCGGTCATGTGCGTTCGTGCACCACGGTGGAATCGGTTCAACCTCCCAGGCCATGCTGGCAGGCGTGCCTCAGGTCTTGACGCCGCTTGCCCATGACCAGTTCGACAATGCGGCCCGAATTCAACGCCTGAGTATCGGGAGCAGCGTGTCGTCGCAACGTCTCAGTGCCACATCGCTCGCGAAGGCGTTGCGCCCGTTGCTCGACTCGGAAACAGTGCGAGCCGCGTGCCAGGACGTCGCTGGTCGCTTGTCGTCGCGGGACGGCCTGCGACAATCCGCATCGTGGCTCGAGGCACGCGGAGGACTCCACGAATGACACCGACCGACGGCCAGGGGCCGATTTTTCTGAGCTCCACCGATTTCGCTCTTCCTGACCCGCTGCCTCAGGGCACGGCGAAGTACACGAACTTTCGCGAGATGGCACGCGGGGGCTCGGCCGTGCTGCGGACCTGCTTCGATCAGATCACGGGGCGGACGGTCGTCATGAAGACGCTCCTGCCAGAGATGCGTCACGACGACAAGGAAAACCGTCGCCTCCTGCGCGAGGCCCGGGTGACGGCCCAGCTGCAGCATCCGAATACCGTGCCGGTCTACGAGATCGGCCGAGACGACCGGGAAGGGCTCTACTTCACGATGAAGCGGGTCTCGGGCGAGAATCTTTTTGAGATTCTCAAGCGTATCGCTCGTGGCGACCCTGCTGCCACCGCCGCGTTTCCTCTGCGGCGACGACTCGAAATCGTCGAAGGCGCGGCGCAGGCGCTCATGTATGCCCATGCCCGCGGCGTGATTCACCGCGACGTGAAGCCCGAGAACATCTGGGTCGGGAACTTCGGTGAGGTGATCCTGCTCGACTGGGGCGTGGCGAAGGTCTGGGGCCAGCCCGATGATCAGCCCCAACATCCGTCGCTCACCCGCTCCGGGGCAGATTCCATTCAGGCAATCACGATGGCGGGTGATCGCCCCGGCACGCCGCTCTACATGTCACCGGAGCAGGTCAACGTGAACCGGGCCGTGGTGGACGAGCGAAGCGACATCTTCAGCACCGGGGTCGTGCTCTACGAAATGGCGGCGCTTCGCGAGCCGTTCCGAGGCCGCGTACTTCAGGAAACCTTCGAGAACATCATCCACGACAACCCTCCGCCGCCTTCGAAGGCGAGCCCGAACCTGGGAATCCCCACGCGGCTTGACGCTGTGGTCGCCAAGGCCATCGCCAAGAATCCGTTGAATCGCTATCAGACCATGCGCGAACTGCTCGAAGACATTCGGGCAGTTGAGTTTGGCGAGTGACTTCACGCGGCGCTCGCCAGGCTTCCGCCCGGCACTCAACCCGGCCCTCCGGGCCTGGCGTTTGGCGCATGAGAAGGGCCCGCTCGGCGGTCAGGCTGAGCGGGCCCTTCGATGAAACTCAGTCAATCTGATCAGGCGATGCCGGCGGCAGCCGTGGCTTCCTTGACCGTCTTGATGATGGCCGCGGCGACCTTGTAGGGGTCGGCGTTGGAGGCTGGGCGACGGTCTTCGAGGCGACCCTTCCAACCAGCCTCGATCGTGCCGACCGGGATCCGGATCGACGCGCCACGGTCCGAAACACCGTAGCTGAACTGATCGATCCGAGCCGTCTCGTGCTTGCCGGTGAGCCGCTGGTCGTTGTCGGCCCCGTACACACTGATGTGACGGTTGATCACGCCACCGAAGCCTTCGCAGATGCTCATGAAGACCTGCTTGTCGCCGCAGGTCCGCATCAGCTCGTTTGAGAAGTTGGCATGCATGCCCGAGCCGTTCCAGTCGAGCTTGCCGAGCGGCTTCGGATGCCACTCGATCTCGAAGCCATACTTCTCGCCGATTCGCTCGAGGAGGTAGCGAGCCACCCAGATTTCATCGCCGGCACGTTTGGCGCCCTTGGCGAAGATCTGGAATTCCCACTGACCAGCAGCCACTTCGGCGTTGATACCTTCGACGTTGAGGCCGGCCTCGAGACAGGCGTCCAGGTGCTCCTCGACGCACGCCCGACCGTGGGCGTTGGCCGCACCGACGCCGCAGTAATAAGGACCCTGCGGAGCTGGGAAACCACCGGCAGGAAAGCCCGGAGGATTGTTGTTCTTGGTGCACCACAGGAAGTACTCCTGCTCGAAGCCGAACCAGAAATCCTCGTCGTCGTCTTCGATCGTGGCGCGTCCGTTCGATTCGTTCGGGGTGCCGTCGGCGTTGAGCACCTCGTTCATCACGAGATACGAGTTCTTGCGAGTCGGATCGGGGAAGATCGCGACCGGCTTGAGCAGGCAGTCAGAATCACCACCTGCGGCCTGCTCGGTGCTCGAGCCGTCGAAGCACCACATCGGGCACTCTTCGAGGGAGCCTCCGAAGTTCCGTTCAACACGGGTCTTCGAGCGCAGGCTCTGGGTGGGCTTGTAGCCGTCGAGCCAAATGTATTCGAGCTTCGATTTCTTGCTCATCGCGGAAGTCGTCCTTCGTGGAGGGGAATGAAAAGACACGCACTCTGTGATCCGGAGGACGACGCGACATCGATCTGCGTGGCAACGACCCTGAAGACCTTCGCCTCGCAGCCGCCGTATCGGTGTCTAAACCGGTCACAAAATGCACTGGTGAGAATAGCAAAAGCCGTGCCAAGGGCCTGCGGGCCCGCCGATGCCCCAGAAATCTTGAATTTCGTGCTCCGCGCCCCGCACGGCCCGCCCGTCAGCGCGGCATCGACGTCCCCTGTTTGCTGCAAAAGGCGGCACCTGGGGGAGATGCGCTGACCGGCCGGCCGGGAAAAGACTTCCTATTCACAGGCGCGGCGCCCAGGTGAGGTAGGCGCCTTGTTCGATCAGGGGGGCCGCGTTCACCGGTCGAGCATAGAGATAGACCCAGGCCGAGGCGGGCTCTTGCCCAGGTCGCTCGATCTGGATGCGTTCGCGTCGAAAGAGTGGCCAAGGGCCATCGCACTCCTCGTAACGATCGAGCGCCTCGAGGTCGGCGTGGCTGGCGATGCGAAGCACTTCGCCGTGTACGATTCCGTCGCCGCGAACCATTCCGGGGTAGCTTCCGAGATCGTAGAGCAGGCCGCGCGCGGTGGCCGGTCCCTCCGCCTTCAGATGCCTGACGAGGCTCGCGCCCTCGCCGCCGAAAGAAGGTCGAAGCGTTCCGTACACGAAGAGAAGGTCGGGTTCGTCAGGCATTCTTTTCTGCCGTTGTCTGCGCGGGTCTATTCTATGCGTCGCTCACCACGGTTCATCCATGACTGCACGCCCGACCTCTGAAGATCCTGCCGCCCGTCACGCTCGACCACCGTGGCATCGAGGGCGGGACATGACCGGTCGGCTCCTGTTTCTCGGTACGGGCACGAGCGTGGGGGTGCCGATGGTGGGCTGTGGATGCGACACCTGTCTTCGGGGTGGCCCTCGCGACTCGCGCACTCGGACGAGTGTGCTCGTGGGGCTTCCGGAGGGGCACTTGCTCATCGACACGACGCCAGACCTGCGCACGCAGCTCTTGCGAGAGGGGATCGGACAGGTCGATGCGGTGCTCTACACCCACGACCATGTGGATCATGTCTACGGCCTCGATGACGTGCGGCCGCTCTGTTTTCTGGCCGGCCGCCCCATGCAAGTGCTCTGCGAAGCACAGGTTGAGGACCGCATCCGCAAAGCCTTTGATTATGCGTTCTCGGCAGTTCCGCCTGCTGGCGGCGGCGTGCCCAAACTTGCTTTCGAGCGGATCGGAACTTCAGCGTTCGACGTGCTCGGTGTCCGCGTCGTTCCACTCCGGCTCTGCCACGGCCCCTTTGAAGTCCTCGGCTTCAGATTCGGCAACCTCGCCTACTGCACCGACACCAGCGGCATCCCGGATGCGACATGGCCGTTGCTCGAAGGTCTCGACGTCCTCATTCTGGACTGCCTGCGACACACGCGACACCCGACTCATTTTTCCCTGGAGGAGGCGCTGGCCGTCGCCGCACGGACCAAGGCCAAGCGGACCATCCTGACGCACCTCTCTCACGAACTGCCCCATGAGGCGACCAGCGCGATCCTTCCTCCCGGTGTCGAACTCGCTTACGACGGCCTCGAAGTGCCGCTGGTGTAACCATCCCGAAGCCGGAGGCTGTTGGAGATCACCGAAAGCGAACTCAAGGTCATGGCAGCCGCGGCGAGCATCGGGCTCGTGACATGGCCAAGCACGGGATAGAGCGCGCCGGCGGCGACAGGTATTGCCAACACATTGTAAAGAAACGCCAGGCCGAGGTTTTGACGCACGGTCCGCATCGTGGCGGCCGCCAGGTCGAGCGCACGGGGCAGGGGAGTCAGGCCGCCGGAGAGGAGCGTGACGTCCGCGGTTTCGAGCGCGACATCGGCCCCGGACCCCATGGCGATGCCCACGTCAGCGGCGGCGAGAGCGGGCGCGTCGTTGATGCCGTCGCCGACGAACACGACACCTCGGCGGCCCCGGTCGCGATCGTGGGCGGCTTGGACCAGTGTCGCGACGCGGGCCGCCTTGTCTGCCGGCGAGAGACCGCCGGCAACCGTCACGAGCCCCAACGCCGCTGCCAAACGGTCGACGCCAGCGGCTGAGTCGCCGGAAAGAACCTCGATGGTCAATCCGCGACGGTTGAGATCCCCGACAATATCACGGGCCTCAGGCCGAGGCTCGTCGGCGATCGCGAACCACCCGATGGCCCTGCCGTCCGTGGCGACGTAGGCGATCGTTGCTCCAGACGTGTCGAGCCCGCGAAGCATCACGCCGGACTCGCGCAGGAATCGTTCATTCCCGACGAGGACAACTTGATCGCCAACCGTGCCCTTCACACCGCGGCCGATGGCAGCCGATACGTCGGCTGCCGGCGAAACGTCAAGGCCAGCCGTCGTCGCCGCGTCGATGAATGCTTTGGCCAAGCCATGCTCGCTGGCCATCTCGACGGCCGTGGCGGTCGCCAGAAGATCACGGAGCGGGGCGTGCGTGAAATCGGGTTGCCGACTGTCGTCGGCCGGCTCGTACCGACCGTCCGCGTCGATCGTTCCCGCTGACACGATCTTCGGCCGCCCCTGCGTCAGCGTTCCGGTCTTGTCGAACACGACCGTGCCAGCACGTGCAAGGTGCTCGACGGCTTCGGCCGACCGAATGAGGATGCCTTCGCGGGCGGCACGGCCGATGGCCACGGTCATCGCAAGCGGTGTGGCAAGCCCGAGGGCACACGGGCAGGCGATCACGAGCACGCTTACGGCAGATACGAGCCCCAGGGCCATCCGCGGTTGCGGACCAAAAAAAGCCCAGCCCAGGAACGTCGCAACCGCGGTCATGAGGACCGCCGGCACGAACCAGGCTGCAATCGCATCGGCGAGATTTTCAATCGGGGCCCGTCCGGCATGGGCCTCGCGAACAAGCCGCGTGATCCGGGCCACGAGCGAATCGCCGGCCGCCGCGGTGGCCTCGATGACGATCGATCCGCTGCCATTGATGCTTCCGCCGAGGACGCGATCGCCCTGCTGCTTGGCGACCGCAAGTGGCTCTCCCGTCAGAAGCGATTCGTCGCATGACGTCGATCCTTCACGCACGATGCCGTCCACCGGCAATCGCCCCCCCGGCTTCACGCGCAGGAGATCGCCCACCGCGACCATGGCGAGCGGAATCGTCTCGGAAGCGTCGAGTCGTGCTTGATCAACGTGGCCGATGCGCTCGGCCGTCGGCGGGGAGAGATCCATGAGCGAACGGATCGCTGCGGTCGTCCCGCGACGAGCACGGGTTTCAAGCCACTGCCCAAGCAACACGAGCACCACGATCATGCCGGCCGACTCATAAAACACCGGTACCCTTCCATCAGCTTCGCGAAACGCTTCCGGAATGGCGGAAGGAGCGAGCAAGGCGACGGTGCTCGCGACCCAGGCGGCGAGAACGCCCAGCGTGATGAGAGAAAACATGCCAGGCCGGCCCGCGAGAAATCCCCCGATGCCCCCGGAGAGGATGGGCCACCCTCCCCAGAACACGATCGGGGTGGCCAGCAGGAGCTGAATCCAAAGACCGGTCTGGCCTGTGAGGCCAACGGTGGCAAAACCTTCGGCAATCGCATGACCACCGAGCCACGGCGGAAGCATGTGGGCCAGCATCGGCCCCATGGCCACGATCAGGAGAATGATTCCCAGCATCGCCGACACCGCAAGTCGCCAGGTGCCGCGTGATGCGTCCGAAACCGCGCCCGCCTCGTGGCCGATTGGCTCGAGCGGCATGCTACAGATGTCGCACGTGCCCGGGCCAGGCTTCACGACCTGCGGGTGCATCGGGCAGGTCCAGCCCAGTTCGCCGATGGCCTGCTTCGCGCAGCACGGCTTGAGCGGTGCGGGATTCGATTCAGGTTGGATGACGTTGAGTTGCATGCCAAACCGATCGTAGCGAAGGAGGCAAACTCCATGACGCTGTGCCGGTCAGGGAGAGCGAGAAACCGCCACGAAACGATCGAGCAAAGAGGACGCCGCGCCCGAATCGATCGCCAGCTCGGCCTGTTCGCGGGCGAGTGCGGGCGTGGCTGCGCGTCCGGCCGCATACAAGACGGCTGCGGCATTGATCACGACGACATCGCGGCGGGGGCCGGCGGTTCCGGCGAGGACATCGCGGATCGCCGCCGCACTCTCCTCAGGGCCTGCGACTTCGAGGTCGGCGAGGTGGCTTGCTGGCCGCGTGGTGAGTCCGAAATCCTCAGGATTCCAGCGGTAGATCTCAGTGCGGTCGGGGGCGACGTCGATGACGTCCGTGGGGCCGAAGATGCTCACTTCATCGAACGGTTTTGAAGACACCGTGCCGTCGTCATTCACGACATACCCAGACACGACGAGCGTCCGCTGGGCACCAAGCAGTCGCGCCGCTTCGGCGATCGGCTCGCGGGCCGCAGGCCGTCCGACACCGATCACCTGCACTCGAGCGCTGGCCGGATTGCAGAGCGGCCCGACGAGATTGAACACGGTCGGCCGGCCGAGTGATCGTCGAAGCGGCCCGACACGGGCCATCGCCGGGTGATGGGCTGGTGCAAAACAGAAGCAGAGGCCGACCTCACGCAGGCACTTGGCGGCCGTTTCGATGGGAGCATCCGTACCCACACCGAGCGCAGCCAACACATCAGCCGAGCCCGTGCGACTCGACACCGCGCGGTTGCCATGCTTGGCCACAGGTTGCCCGGCCGCGGCCACGACGATTGCCGCTGCGGTCGAGATGTTGAACGAGCCCGAGCCATCGCCGCCGGTTCCACAGGTATCGGCCACGAGCGTGTCATCGGGAAGCCCGGCTTCGAGCGGCACCATCCTCGCGCGGAGCGACGCTGCGACACCGGCGATCTCGGCGGCTGTTTCACCCGCGTCAGCGAGGGCAACGAGCCACCGGCCAAAGGCATCAAGATCGACATCGCCCGCCAGCACTCCATCGACCAGCTGGTGCACTTCGTCCGCGGTCATCCGGTCGCCCTGGCCCAGGGCGGTTATCGTGGCGTCGAGATCAGAGCGGGTCTTCATGGAGACGATGATTCTGCCTGGAGAACATCGGCGATTGTACTGGCGCGACTGCCATCAGGTTTTGCGTGTCATTGTGCGGCTGCTGTACGATCCATGAACCTTTGGTTTGTCTCTGCATTGATGTGCGAGTGATTTTCCATGCCTCCTGTCGCTCCCCGAAAAGTCATCATCGACTGTGACCCCGGCATCGACGATGCGGTCGTGATCGCGATGGCGCTCTTTGACCCACGGCTCGAAGTGCTCGCGGTCACGGCCGTGGCGGGCAACGTGGCAGCGGAGCAGGCCACGGCCAATCTTCAGGCGCTGGTGTCCTTCCTCGATCCCCCGCGTCTCCCGCGGGTCGGGGTCGCGGCAGCCGACGCTCCGTGGACCCCGCGGCGGTCGAGTGTGCACGGCCCCGATGGCCTGGGCGGCATCGACATCCCGCGGGTACCGCTTCACGGCGGTCATCCTTCGGAGAAGGTGATCTGGGAAACGATAAAAGCCAACCCGCGTGAGGTGACTATTCTGTCCCTTGGGCCGCTCACAAACATCTCGCACGTCCTGAAGCGTGACCCGGGCCTCGCGGAGATCATCGGCGGCATCGTCATCTGTGGTGGCACGATCCACGCCGCGGGAGACGCAACCGCGGCGGCCGACTTCAACTTCGCCAGTGATCCTGCCGCCGCGCGCCATGTCGTGCGCGAGCCGGTGACCAAGACACTCGTGCCACTCGAGACGACCGGCCAGGTGGTCTACGGCTTCGACTTGCTCGACCACCTCCCACGTGAATTCACGCGCGTCGGCAAGATGCTCTGCCCGATGCTCTCCAGTTCATTTCGGGCCTGGCGGCGGCAGGGGAGCGAAGGCATCAAACTCCACGATGTGGCGGCACTTGTGGCCATTACGAACCCCGAACTGTTCGAGCGTGAAACGGTCGTCGCTGACGTGGAGACGACGGGCGAACTGACGTCCGGCATGCTCGTGGTGGATCGCCGACGCAACCCCGACGGTCACCCCAACGCCGACCTGCTGGTCTCCTGCGACGCCGCTGCGGTTCACGATTGCGTCCTGCGCGGCATGGCGGCCGCGGGTGACGCCACGTAACGGGCATGTGATGTGACGTTGCCACGGGCTCAGGGCCGCCCATGTCGCAAGCTCAGGACTGACCGTGCCGCTTCGTCGGACGTTCGCGACGGCCTTCCAGGCCTCTGCTCACTCGGAGGAAACTGCGCTCCGCCATCCCTGGCTCCGCTGGTTTCCTACGCCGACTCTCCGGCACGGTCAGCCCTGAGCAGTCAAACGTGATTCCACCAGACAAGGAGTCACGGGATACGTGTGTCAGCGAAGGGTGGCCCGTGTCATGCCGCCGGCGTAGAAAGCTGAGCGAAGCCTGGAGGGCGAAGCGAAGATTTCTCCGAGTGCAGCGAAGGCCTGGAGGGCCGTAGCAAACGTCCGGCCGGCGTGACACGGGCCACCCTGAGCCCGCGCACCAGCGAGCCCCGCGTTACTCAAAATCGCTGCGGCGGGCGACTGGGATGTCGAGCTCGACGCGCTCACGGTCCCGGAAGATCACGACTTTCACGGTCTGGTCCACGGCCGTCATGCCGACGACGCTCATGAGATGATCGTCGTCTTCGATGGCCGTGCCGTTGAATTCCAGGATGACATCCTCGGGTCGGATGTCAGCCTCGGCTGCCGGGCCGCCGGCCGTCACGCCTTCCACGCGGGCGCCGACCGGCCGCACCATGCCGAGCCTGTGGGCCTCTGGCTGGGTGAAGTCACGATCAAGGGCCACGCCGAGGTAAGCCCGCGTCACCGTGCCGTGCTCGACGAGTTGCTCGGCCACGAAGAGCACCATCGTGATCGGGATCGCAAAGCCGATGCCTTCGCTGCCACCTGAGTTACTCGCGATGGCTGTGTTCACACCAACGACTTCGCCGCGAAGATTCACGAGGGGCCCGCCACTGTTGCCCGGATTGATGGCCGCGTCGGTTTGGATGAAGTCTTGAAATCGCACCGCTCCGGCGCCGAGCTCGAGGTCGCGTCGTCCTTTTGCCGACACGATGCCGAGCGTGACGGAGTGGGCCAGTCCGAATGGGCTGCCGATCGCGAGAACCGTGTCACCGATGCGAAGTGTGTCCCCTCGGGCCAGCCGCGCGGGCTCGAGGTCGTCGGCGACCAACTCGAGGATGGCGAGGTCGGTGCCGGCGTCAGACCACGAGCGACGGGGCCGCAGCTCTCGTCCGTCGTCGAGTCGAATGGCGATCGCTTCGAGCTCGGCGCCGTCGATGACATGCCGGTTGGTGAT
Organism: uncultured Candidatus Kuenenia sp.; assembly: GCA_964498325.1. Taxonomy (GTDB): domain Bacteria; phylum Planctomycetota; class Planctomycetia; order Pirellulales; family UBA1268; genus QWPN01. Next base: position 31,087 of record CAZCHF010000017.1, on the reverse strand, counting down.
GACGACCGTGCGTCCCTTGATGGAGGCAATCACGCCGGAGCCGGCTTCGCTTTCGGTCGTCCGTCCACCTCGGGGTCGGGTGAGTCGCTTGGTGGCATCGAGGTGCACGACCGACGGTCGGAGGAGATCGGCGAGCCGCCGAAGTTGCATCGCTTGCCGCTCGAGGGGCTCGGCATCACGGGCTGCCTGCTCGAAGAGGCGGTCGCGTTCCGCGGCCGTCAGGCGAGCCGGCCGCATCGGGTCGATACGGTCGTCCGGCCTGCGGGTCGCTTCGATGGGGGCCAGCCGCGTGGTGGACTCTTGGCCGTGCGCCATGCCATGCACGGCACAGAGGCATACGACGAGTGCAGACCAGACCCTATTCAACGGCGCGACCATCAAGCACCCAAGGAGGAAAGGACAAGCAACCCCTTCGAGGATACCCAGCCAAACAACGCCGCAGGAAGCGGCGGCGAGTGATCGTGGAAAACCTTGGTTTTTCCACGATCCTTCAAGTGAAAAAGGCCATGGAAGGCTTTTTCACGATTCAATCAGTATTCCAACTCGCCGTTGATCGGCTCCTCGGCCGAATACCGACCCCGGCCGAGGTCGCCCGACCGCTCCAGGTCACGCTGGCAGCCGATGCACATCGTGGCGTAGGGAAGGGCGTCCAGACGGGCCATCGGAATCCGGCCGCCGCACACCTCGCACTGGCCGTACGTCCCATCCTTCATCCGCCCGAGCGCATTCTCGATCGAAGCCAACTCACGGCTTTCGACCTCGGCGAGCTGCGAACTGATCTCGTCCTGAGCGGAGTCATAAGCCGCGTCAATGACGTCACCAGGAGACTCGCTGCGCAGTTCCTTGAGCAGCGTCAGGTCACCCGCAAGGGCGCTCCGAAGGGCATCCCGCCTCTTGACGAGGATCGCCCGCATGTTCTTCAGCGCGTCTTTTCGAGCCATGATTGCCGCTCCTTTCACCCTCCAGGCATCCGCCCCTGAGATGGCTGGCCTGTCGGGTCGCAGCGAATACTACGTGTCTGGCCTCAAAATGGTTCTGGCAGGCAAAATCGGCAGAATGCACCCGCGAATTCCACCGAAAAGATAGGCCTGCCAGTCAGCGGAACCAGGTGGACTTTTCCGCCACGTCAGTCAGCCGACTGAAAGCACCAGACAGTCCCGTCTTCCGAGACCAAGACGGCCCGCTCAGCAGCAACGGCGGGACCGGCCGCAAAGCTGCCTCCGGCATCGAATTGCCAGGCTGGTTCGCCGCTGGCCACCTCGATCGCCATGATCGTTCCCTTGGCATCGGCCGCGAGAGCCACGCTTCGCCGCGGAGCCGACGGGTCGCTCCTGCTCCCCGTGGCAGTCACCACCACAGGCGAGGCGTCGACCCGGCCCGGCATCGGACGTCGCCAAACCTGGCGGCCGTCGGCGATGGCGAGAGCCTCCACGGCGCGGCCCCGGCTGCCCACGATCACGAGGCCATCAGCAACTGCCGCACTCGACCGATAGGCCTGGCCACCCCCAGCCGGCTGGTGTCGCCACGCGACGCCCGGTTTCATGAAATCGATCGCATAGAAGCCACCCCCCTCGGTGCCGAAGAAGGTGCGATCCATGTCCACGGACGGCGTCGTGCCGGTGGGGCCGCCGATTTCGACCGACGCCATTTCCTCTCCGGTCGCGGCATTGATCACGTGAAGCCGACCATCGCAGCCCGCCAGGAAAATTCGATCACCATCAGGTCGTCTGGCCACCGTCGGCCCACAGCGAATCTGGTCCGCAATCGAATGCTTCCAGATGAGTTTTCCGGTGGCCAGCTCGAGGCACGAGAGCGAGGCGTCTTGGGAGCCGACGAGGGCGCGCGGGCCGTCTGGCGTCGGCAGGATGGTCGGTCCGCCGGAGATTTCACCATCCGTCGTGTACTCCCAGCGAACCTGGCCCGTGTTTCGGTCAAGGCCGCGGACCACGCCGATGTCATCGCCCACCACCAGCGGCACTGCGGGCTCGTCCGCGACCGCGGCTGCCGACGGAAAACCGGCATCCTTGGCTTTGAACGTCCAGGCAGTTTTGCCCGTGGCCAGTTCCAAGGCGTGGAACGTCCCGTCGAGATCACCGACGTAGATCATGCCGTCCGCGATCACCGGTACGGCCGCGAAGGAAGTTTTGTCGAAGTCACGTCGCCATGCCTCTCTCAATGGAAACGCGAGGGTTGCGGCCGAGCGGCCGGTACCCGCCAGGCACCCGCGGGCGGTTGGCCAGCGGTCGGGTGGGGCGGTATCGGGATCGGCCGCAGCGCCCCTCGTCGCCAGCGCGAGCACGAGGACGACGGCCATCCATCGCGTGCACTTCATCGGACTGCCTCGTAGAGCGCGTTCCAGTCATCGGCCCCGAGACTTCGCGGATTGAAGCTCCCGGTCCATTGGGTCGCGGCCAGGGTTGCGAGTGCAGGAATGTCAGGCGACGTGATGCCAAGTTCGCGCAGCGACCGTGCGAGCCGCGCTGCTTGGAGCAGTTCCTCGAGCCAGGCCGCGAGCCGCTCACCCGCGGTACCGGGCGTTGCGGCGATCCCGATCACGGCAAGGAGGTCGGTGTAGGCGTCGCCACAGGTGCGAGCATTGAACCGCACCACATGCGGGAGCGCGAGGCCCACAGCCTGACCGTGGATGACGTGATGGGTTGCCGTCAACGGATTGGCCATGGCATGGGCAGCCCCAAGCATCGCATTCTCGATGGCGAGGCCGGCCCAGGCTGCACCGAGCTGAACATCCGCCCGGGCTGCCGTGTCGGCACCATCGCTCAAGACACCTGGCAGTGCCCGGGCCAGAAGTCTCCACGACTCGCGCGAGAGCATCCGTGACACTGGCGTGGCGGCCGAGCTCACGTAACTCTCGATCGCGTGAGCTACGGCGTCGATGCCCGTGACGGCCGTGACGGTGAATGGCTGCGTGAGCGTGAGCTTCACGTCGAGGATCGCCACACGAAACGCGGCCGCCGGATCGCCGCAGGCCATCTTCATGCCGGTCTCGGCATCCGTGATGAGGGCGAACGACTGCGTCTCGCTCCCCGTACCGGCCGTCGTCGGCACGGCGATCGAAGGCAGCATGGCGACGCGTCCGTTGCCACGACCGCGGTAGTCCTGCATGCGACCACCGCGGGAGTACAGAAAATTGATGCCCTTCGCACAGTCCATCGAACTGCCGCCGCCGAGGCCGATCAGGATGTCGGGGCGAAACTCTCGAGCCTTCGTGGTGCCAGCCTCGATCTGCATGGTCGATGGGTTCTCTCCAAAACCCGTGAACACCGCCGTAGCGAGCCCGGCCGCCTCGAGGGAGGCGATACCTGTGGCCGTATGGCCAGCCGCGACGATCCCGGGATCGCTCGTCACGAGGGCCCGGGTGCCGCCGAGTTCACTCGCCAGTTGGCCCAGCTGCTCGAGCGAACCAGGCCCTATGACGAGCCGAGGCCCCGGACGAAACTCGCAAAAAGGCATCATGAGTCACCTGTAGCCCGATCACTCCGTGACCGGGTCCATGCCTGTCCTACGAGCCTGCACCCACCTTTGGCGACTCACGCTCGGCGCCGACCTGCGCGAAAACCTGCAGTGCCCGCGACCGGTACAGAAAATCAATGATGTTTCCCTCGTGAGGCTGGAGCCAGTCGAGCTTCGTCGTCGGGATCGGGCCGAGGTTGAGCCTGTCGATGTTCGTGCTCTCGATGAGCTGCGCTCGGAAGACGTCGTCTTCGGTGATCGCCGAGCAGACGAGCGTCGGTCCGATCGCCTCGAGCATCTTGTTCTGCGGACATGCCACGACCGTCACGAACGGAAACATGTATTCGGCTCGTGTGATCTCGGGCTCCGGTGTCGCCGCATGGGCCACGACCGGCCGCAGCCAGCCGCACCGCTCATGCTCGACCAGTCGCGGGCCGTAGGTTTCAGTCGCGTGGCTCACGCCCGAAGCCTTCAAGAGACCTTCGATCTGGCCCCAGATCGCTTTGGCTGCCCCAGGCACGGTAAACGCCGCGAGGGCAGCGTCAGGATCATCGGGTGGTTTGACTTCGGTCGGCCCGAGCCGCTCGGCGAGCGCGGCGGCGATCTCCTTCGTGTGGCGGCTCGCATAGATGGCCGATGCATTGATGCAACCGCGGCCACTGTTGATCGCCACGCTCTCGGCCATCATGTCGAGATACCGCTCCCAGTCGTCGACACAGTCATCACCCAGGATGATCTTGGAGAAGCCAGGGCCATGGACCTGCACCGAGGGATTGCCGCGGTACTGTTCCACCGTCTTGGCTGATCCAAAAATCATGCTCCGGCCACAGCCCGCGAGGACCGCCGCGCCGACGTCCGTCGCGCCGGGGTAAAGCCCGATGGCCTCGGCGGGAATGCCCGCCTCGACCATGCAAGCGGCCATCCGGTAGGGCGTCCAGGGCTCCTGGCTGCCTGGCTTCATCACGAGTCCGACACCGAGGGCCACCACAGGTAGCCAAAGCGTGTGGACCCCCGGCGAGTTCGACGGCAGCACAAGTCCCAGCACGGGTGACTGGGCCTGGTAGCTCACGGTCACACCGCGATGCTCGACGCCATACCCGCTCCAGAGGATCTTCGGGTCGAGGCCGCGGGAGAGGGCATCGAGGATGCGATCCATGTTCGAGAGCACGAACATGTTCTTCTGCATGTTGGCCCGACAGAGTTTTTCGGGCAGCCCGGTCGTGGCCGACTGCTGTTTCACGAAGTCATCGGGCGACTGGGGGGTATCCCCGACGGTGACCGTGCCATGGGCATAGAGATTGCCCGCCTTCTGGAGCCGCTCGACGATCTCCTCGGGGTCGATCGCCAGGATCGCCCGACGGGCGTTCGCCGCCTTTTGGAGATCACGTCCGAGCAAGGCACCGCCAACCTGGCTGACTTCAGCGACCGGCTCCCCGGTGAGGAAATGCACGAGCGTCTCCCGCTCGAGCGACTCATACGGTTTTCCAAAACGCCAGGCGGGCAGATGCATGGTGTCACCTCGTGTGTTGATGCCACCAGAATAGCAGGCTGGCAGGTGCTGGCCTGAGTCGACGTCCAGCGAAGCCCGGGGCTGCCCGTGTCATGTCGCGGGACGTTCGCTTCGGCCCTCCAGGCCTCCGCTCACTCGAGGGAAACTGCGCTACGCCATCCATGGCTTCGCTGGTTTCCCACGCCCGCTCCATGACACGGGCAGCCCCGAGGCGGACCCACAACTCACGGGCCAGGGGCGAGCTTCGATTCTTCGAGGCGACGAAGTCTTTCGTGGCGGGCGACGATTTCGGGTGACGCGACCTGCGAAAGGTTGGCCGCGAGGACGATGTTCTCGGCCGTGCGAAGAAGCCGCTCGACCTTCGCCCGTTGCCGTTCCAGGTCGAGATGCTCCTTGTCGATCGCCGCCTCGCGGACGAGCGCCTCTCGCAGGGCGATGTACGAAGGCAGTCTCTCGACGCGGCGTACGAACTCCTCGGACTGCTTGCTCAGCAAGTCGACGGCGAGCGGCGAATAGGGTTTTCTCAACTCGGGCCAGGTGTCGTAGAGATCCTGCTGGGCGCGGTCTCTGGCGCGGCGGGTCGTGCGTTTGGCACTCGCCAGACGATCGGCGGCCGCCTTGATCTCTTTCTCGTGCTGCTCGACTTTGGTGCGGAGCGATTCGATCGTCGGATCCTCGAGGGCGAGTCGTTTTGACAGGCCGGCGAGAATCGCTCGCTCTTCGGGTCTCGCTTTGTCCAGAAGTCCGGCGAGTGGCCCGGCGAGTTTCAATAGCGTGGCCTTCGTCCCGTCGTGCTCCGACTTCTTGTCAGCGTTATCGCTCCCACGCTCACTGAACGTTCGCAGCAGGACGTCTGTCGTACGGACCGGCACGTCGATCGTGTCACTCTCCAAGACCGCGTAGGCATGGGCCTCGGCGAAGGAGACCGCGCCGTCCTTGTCGTAGTCAGCCGACGTGATGGGGGCGCCGGATCGGGTGCGGCCGGCCAGGGCGGCCCAGAAAAAGCTGCTGTACTCCTGATAGTCGGCCTGGTCGATGTCGGGGGTGCAGCCAGCCGCAGGGCGATCGTGGACCTGGGCGAAAAACCCGAAGCGGGCGTGCGGAGCGAGCCCCCGCTCGGCATCGGCGCCATTGAAAATCGTCTGGGCAAAGCCACCGGAATAGCACTGCACCATCACGAGCATCACGCTGACCTCGGGGTCCAGGCAGTCCAGCCACTCCGCAAACTCGCTGGCGGTGATGCTCGTGGTGTTCCAGCAGTAGAGCGACGTGTTGAACGTCTGGGGATCGGAATGGCGATCTTTTTCAACGCCCCTGTCCTTGTCAGCCCCCTTCTCTTTGTCGTCGGGCTTCTTCGCGGGGCCGCCGTGAGCCGTCGCATAGACGAAGAGGCGGTCGCCTGGCTTCAACTCGTTGGCCAAGTCACGCAGACGGCGCCGGAGGACCTGGGGATCCGAAGGGCCGGTCGGGTTCTCAAGGGCGTGGGCTCGATAAAACAGGTCCATCGACGCGGCATCACCCAAGACTTCTGCGAGGATCCGTCCGGCGGGCGGGCACGTAGCGGTGAAGTCGGGGACGCGGTACTGAAGGTCGCGGTTTCCCGACTTCCCGTCGGCAAAGTAAAGCTCATACGCAGGGCGGTCGGGACGTCGCGCCGCGAGGACCTCTTGGTGAAAAAGCACGTTGCGTTCGAGCGAGACCTGGTTGTTGTCAGGCCGCGGACCACCGCCAATCGTGAGAAAAAAATCCTTCGCGGCGCCGAACTCGGGAAGGAAGCAGACGCACAGACACACCGCGGGCTGAATCAGACGCATCGGATACCTCAGAGGGATGTCGGCACGCTATTCGAGGAATGAACGTTTCGTGGGGAACGCGAGCCCGGAGGAGCGAGCAGCGGGCGGAGGCCCGCCAAGGCCGCCGGGGCCATGGATGGCCCGCCGGCCGTGAAATCAATACACACCGACGGTTGTCGACGCCGCGAGAGCGCGGAACGGACGGACGCCGCTCACGCCATCCCAAGGATACTTCGTGTAGGGCAGTTCGCGCTCCCCCTCGTCGCGTTCGAGGAAGCCTGGAATGAAGGTCTCTTTGGTGAGCGTCGTGAGGCGGACGCGCCCGGTCCCGCCGTAGGGAACGGTCGCGTCGGGATCGTCCATGTCGACGACTTCGATCACGGCCCGCGGCTGTGGCGCGTAGTAGGCGATCGTGTAGCCGTCGGCCGGAACGACCGGGCGGCTCGCGGCGAGCCCCATGAGGGTGTTGCCGTAGGTCGGGGTCATGTAGGCACCGTCGAGGAGTTCCTCAACGGCAAAACGCGTCCACTGCGGTGTGAACTCGGTGCCACCTGAAAAGATGCCGGTGATCCCCGCCTTCCGGATCGTCGTGCCACGTTTCTCGAGGGCCAGGGCGAGGGCCTCGAGAAGCTTCGGGGTCGTGAACATGCACCGGATGTCGTGGCCCGATTCCAGGATCGTGATGGCTTGGTCGATGCAGTGTTGCTTGTAGGCCTCGAGGTGTTCCATCCAGCCCTTCTGGATGAGCTTGATCACCCAGCGTGGATCGAGGTCGACACAAAAAGAAATTCCGCCGCGGTATTGGGCGAGATGTTCGATCGAGAGCCGGAGGCGGCGTGGCCCCGACGGGCCGAGCATGAGCCAATTGGCCCCCCGCGGAAAATACTCATCGGGGAGCGTGTCGCTGAACATCTCGTAGTCGGTTCGAAAATCGCGGCAGTTCACTCGCGACTTCGGCGTGCCCGTGGTGCCACCGGTCTCGAACACGTACACGGGCTGATCGGCGAGCCCCTTTGGCACCCAGCGGCGGACCGGGCCGCCACGCAACCACTCGTCTTCGAAGGGCGGGAATTTTTTGAGATCGTCGAAGCCGCGGATTTCTTTCAGCGGATCGAAGGAGAGCGACTTCGCATACTCGAGCCAGAACGGGCAACCCGTCGACTCGTGAAAATGCCATGCCACCATCTCGACTGTGTGGGCGTCGAGCGCGGCTTTCGCAGTTGCGATCTGCGCCGGAGTTGCAACCTCGAACGCATTTTTTTGGGGCGTGGATACGGCCGTGGACATGGCGATGGCACTCGCGGGGCGAAAGAAATGTCAGCCTTCGGACGTCTGGCCAGGGGGCGGAGGGAGCGGAGCGCCCAACTGGGCGAAAAGCTGGAGCACTCCGTTGAAGTGGGCGAGCCTCGGTCCGTAGCGGTCGATGAATTCGCCGAGGGCGTATTCGCTGTCGGAAAAGTCTTCGGCGTTGTCGGCGGCCTCTTGCGCGATGCTCGACAGGAACTCCGTATGCACACGGGCCAACGACTCGGCCGCCTGCCGGCACGACTTCGCGAGCCGGGGATTCGATTCCTTCCAGGCCTTCAACTCGGCAGCCCGCTGACGGTGCGGGAGTGACACGTTCGAAAGGATTTCGAGGAGAAGATCGTTCTGCTTTCGGGTGTTCTCAACGAGCTCGCGAAGCAGGCCGTTGGTCTCGGTGAGGTCGCCCGTCGGGGCCGGTCGGCCAGCCATCGGGGTCCCGACGGAGATGTCGACCTGCGTGAAATAAGGAGCACCGTCGTTCATGGCACCAAACTTCGTCGGGGTTTCAGAAGCCCTCACACACTTCCGTATCGTAGGCAGGATACGGTGGTTTTTCCACGAATGGCCCCTGCAGACCCCCTGGCCGGCAAGGGTTTGCCAGCTTGTCGCCTCCACGATTCAAGCGGCCCGCCTCCGGCGCTCGATGGAGGGGAGCGAGGCGTCGAGGTGGACGCGGAGCGGTGCCGAGCGAGGAAACCCCCAGCCATGCAGCACGAGGCGGCGAGCGATCAGGGGGAGCTTGCGTTCGGATTTCTGACCACGCTCGAGTCGCCGACGCATGGCCTGTTCGGGGGCTATCTCGTCGTGGACTCACTCGGTCGGCCGATCGAATTTCATTGCACGGCGCCGGTCAAAGTGTCGCGGGCGCAGCAGATCCTGTACGGCGCCTCGCTCGACAGCCACCTTCATGGCCAGCAGGTCGGCGGGGCGCTCTTGGCTGAATCCAAAACGACGCCTGCGGTCGTGCTGATCGACAGCGAGTCGATGCTCCATGTGCGACCGCATACGTCGTTGCCGGTGGCGCTTGTGCGGCGCGAGCATGCTTCCGAAGTCGACCACGCCTCGGCGGCGTTCGAGATGGGCGGGGCAACGGTCAGGCCGCATGCCAGCGATGCGGACCTGGCAGACGAACTTGCCACACGTCTCTCGGCACTGGCGACATCGGTCGATCTCTGCGAACCCTTCGAGCGGGTGCGCGCGGCGCTCGACGAAGCGGCGCGGTTGTGATGCCCCTGGGTGGGAGTGGCGGCATGTCGAACGACGGGCCGGGGCGTGGGGCGTTCGCGATGCGAACGATCGCTGGAGGCGAACTCGTGCTCCCCATGGCACCTGTGACGTCGTGGCAGGGCATCGTGATCAATGCCCCGCCGGCGTTGCGTTTGCCGGTCGGGCTCGTCGCTCCGACGGTACGAACGATCGAGGTGCTGCCGGCCCGGCCACGCGTTCAGAGTCACTTCTTTTCGCGACGGGCATCACCGCCGCCGCAACCGGAGAGATCGGCAGCCCCGAGACCCAGAAGCCAGGCTCCAGCCAGGGCGATCCGCACCCGCATCGGGCCGCCACGGGATGTCGTCAAGCCGACCGAACGCTTCTTCTATTTGCTCCAGCCTGACCTCGACACGATGCTCCGCGGGTGCCGGCTCGCGTTTCCTCGCGCGCCGTTTCCGTTCCAGCTCGAGGGGATGGCCTTCCTCCTTCCGCGGCATGCCGCGGTACTGGCCGACGAGATGGGCCTCGGCAAGTCGATGCAGGCGATCTCATCGATCCGGTTGCTGGTGCGGAGTGGCGAGGCGCAGCGAGTGCTCGTTGTCTGCCCGAAGGGGCTTGTCAGCAACTGGGCACGCGAGCTGGCCGATTGGGCGCCGGAGCTCTGTGTGGCGGTGATCGATGGCGATCCGGCCCGGAGGAAGTGGCAGTGGACGCTTCCCGATGTGCCTGTGAAGCTCGCCAACTACGAGGTGCTCGTCCGTGACCGCGACCTGGTGGCGGAGCTGGGACTCTCGTTCGACCTTGTCGTCCTCGACGAGGCCCAGCGGATCAAGAACCGCTCGAGCCAGACGAATCGCGCCGTCGTCAGCGTCGCACGCCGGCGGAGCTGGGCGCTCACCGGCACGCCGATCGAAAACTCATCTGACGACCTGGTTGGGCTCTTCGAGTTCGTCGACCCGGGGCAAGTCCATGACCGCATGCAACCCAAGGCGATGGGGGAGGCGGTCAAGGATCACATCCTGCGCCGCACGAAAGACAAAGTGCTCACCGAGATGCCGCCGCGACTCGACCGCGATGCCCGGATCGAGCTCGGCCCCGAGCAACGAGAGACCTACCGCCAGGCGGAAGAGAAAGGTGTCTTGAGACTCGCCGGCATGGGGCGTCAGGCCACCATCCAGCACGTCTTCGAACTCGTGCTCCGGCTCAAGCAGATCTGCAATTTCGATACGGCGACGGGTGAGAGCGCGAAGCTCGAGCGGCTCACAGCCGAGCTCGAGGAGGTGCAGGCCAGCGGTCGCAAGGCACTGGTCTTCAGCCAGTGGGTCGAAACACTCGGGCGGCTTCGCGACAAGCTCGCGCCATTCGGGGCCCTCGAATACCACGGTGGCATGTCCACCATGGCCCGCGATGAGGCCATTCGCAGGTTCAAGGAGTGCCGCGAACACTCCGTGCTCCTGCTCTCCTACGGGGCAGGAGCGGTGGGGCTCAACCTCCAGTTTTCGCAGTACGTGTTTCTGTTTGACCGTTGGTGGAATCCGGCAATCGAAGATCAGGCGATCAACCGGGCCCATCGCATCGGGGCGGCCGGCGCCGTGACGGTCACGCGTTTCCTCTCCGTCGACACGATCGAGGAACGGATCGACGAGGTACTCAGGCAGAAGCGGGATCTTTCCGAGGCGATCCTGTCGCGGGCCGACGGACCGTCTTCCGCTGGCCTCACCGCCGAGGAGTTGTTCAAGCTCTTCGAGTTGCCTCTTCCGCAGCGGGCGGCTGCCTGACGGTGGACCGGGTCGCCCTTGTGGGAGCCGGTTCGTTCCCGTGGTAAAACCTTCCGGCAGGCGGATCATCACGGCGATGCTCTTGCCCGGTCCTGGCCACGAGGAGCCCGTCCCGATGAAGCGTCATTTTTCACTCACGAGCCGCCGCAGGTTCCTCAAACGTGGCCTTGCGGCAGGTGCCGCGGTCGCCGCGCCGACCGTCATTCCCTCATCGGCCCTCGGCCTCGATGGCGCCGTGCCGCCAAGCGAGCGGATCGTCGTCGGTGGCATTGGGATCGGTCGCCGCGGCGAATACGACCTCGGCTGCTTTCTCCAGCAGCCCGACGTTCAGTTCGCCGCGGTCTGCGACGTGAAGGAAAAGCGTCGGAACCACGTCAAGAGTGTCATCGACAAGCACCATGCCACCACGGCCTGCACGACGTATCGCGATTTTCGTGAGCTCCTTGATCGCCCCGACATCGATGCCGTGTTGATCGCCACTGGCCCCAACTGGCATGGGCTCATGGCGATGGAGGCGGCCCATGCCGGCAAGGATGTCTACTGCGAAAAACCCTGCACGAAGAACATTGTCGAGACGCTCGTTCACCGCGACACGATGCACCGCTGCGGCACGGTATTTCAGGCGGGAACGCAGCGTCGGAATCTGCCGCACTACGCGTTTGCATGCGAATTGGCCCGCACTGGGCGGCTTGGCAAGATGACCCGTGTGTATGCCCACCCGGGTGGAATGAAAGCTGCAACGAGCGGCTGGCTCGCGGAAGCGCCTGCGCCAGATGCTTCCGTCGATGACTGGGACATGTACCTTGGTCCCGCGGCGTGGCGACCGTTTCATGCGCGCACGCTTGCCGACGGTTTCAATTTCGAGAAGGGGGGCGGGCTCGTCGGCGGTGGGGTGCTCGAGTGGGGGTCGCACTGCGTCGATCTCTGCCAGTGGGCCCTCGATGATCGGCCGCCGCCGGTGGACTATGCGCCGCCGAAGGATGGCCAGCTCGTCTGCCGGTATGACGACGGCGTCGAACTCGTGTTTCGTGAGAAGGGATGGATCCCGCTCGGCTCGTGCCCGGTGCGTTTCGAAGGAACCGATGGCTGGGTCGAGGCGGGCGACAGTGGCAAGATGGTGCTCTCGTCACCAACGCTGTTGGCTGGCCGAAAGGTCGAGGAGATTGGTGGGTATCCAGCGACGTTCCACGTGCGCGACTTCCTCGATTGCGTGAAGACTCGCGGCAAGCCGAAGGGGAATGCCGTGGCCGCCTGCAACGCCCACCTCGCCTGCCATTCCGCCGGGATCGCGATCTATCTCGGTCGGCCCGTGAAACTCGAACTCGAGACCTACACCTTTGTCGACGACGTCGAAGCCAACCGGCTCCGATCGGAGGCGCGGCGTGAGCCGTGGCACGCATGACCAGAAAGATGACCATGAAGAATTTGATTGCAGCCATCGGGCTCTGTGTTGTCGTGACAGTATGTGTCGGCATGACGTTCGCCGCCGCGGCCCCCGGGCGGACGTCGAGTGAGGCCGAGCTGGTGGCCGTTCTGCGCAGCGATGCGCCGGAGGCCGACAAAGCGATCACGTGCAAGTACTTGGCCGTGAAAGGTTCTCCAGCGTCCGTCGCGGACTTGGCACCGCTCCTTGCGAACCCCCGGCTCGCGTCGTGGGCCCGCATTCCGCTCGAAGCGATCCCCGGCCCTGAAGCCTCACAGGTTCTTCGTGATGCTGCGTCCAAGCTCGAGGGGCGATTGCTCTGTGGCGTGCTCACATCGCTCGGCGTTCGGCGCGATGCGGCGGCCGTACCCCTGCTTGCCACGAAGATGGCGTCTGAAGATGCCGAGGTGGTCGCGTGTGCTGCATGGTCGCTCGGGCAGATTGCGACCCCGGAGGCTGCGGCGATCCTTGCCGGCGGGATCGCGAAGGCTCGTGACCAAGCACAGATGGACGCCGTGGCTCGAGCCGCGGTGCTCTGTGGCGAAAACCTCGTCGCGGCGGGGCACGCCGACGAGGCGATCAATCTCTACGGCACGGTGCTTTCCGAGTGTGGCAACGAGCAGCGCCACGCCGAGGCGACCCGTGGCATCATCATCGCGAAAGGACGCGACGGCATCTCGTTGCTCGTGGAAACGCTTCGTTCTCCGTCCAAGCGGATGGCGAACATGGCCACCTTCACCGCCAGAGACCTCGGCCGAGGCGCGCATGCTGATGCGTCTCTGGCGGCCGCGGTGGACAAGGCCGTTCTTGCCGAGGCCGAGAAGTTCGCGGCCGACGGGAATCTGCCGAGGGCCGCCGTACTCATCGATGTGATCGCCGAGCGCAATGCTGGAAATGCCAGCGACTCGGTGACCGAAGCGCTCGCCGGGATCGCGGGGCCGACCAACCCAAAACCGCTTCGCCTCGCCGCCATCGAGGCGCTCGGTCGGACCGGAAGTGCGTCGGTGATCGGGCCTCTCCTGGTGGCCGCAGCCGATGACGACTCGGGCATCGCCGACACCGCCCGCTCGGCGGTCGCAGCCCTCGAAGGAGATGCGGTCAACAAGGAAATTGCCAAGCGGCTTGCCGGGGCGGACGTCAAGGTGCTTCCCGCGCTCCTCGAGCTCGTGGGGCGTCGCCGGATCGAAGCTGTCGAGGCGGTGCTGCCCCTGGTCAATCATGGTGACGAGGAGGTTCGCACGGCGGCCCTCGTGGCCCTCGGGCCGACCGTTGACCTCGGCAATCTCGACATTCTGGTCGTGGCCGCGACCGCGCCAAAGAGTGATCCAGAGGCCGCCGTCGCCAAGACCGCCCTCCAAGAAGCGAGCGTGCGCATGGCTGACCGCGATGGCTGCGTTTCCAAACTGTTCGCGGCGCTCGACAAGGCGCCGGCCGAAACGAAGGTGATGCTGCTCGACACCATCGGCGCGGTCGGTGGTGCCAAGGCCGTGGCTATGATGGCGACCGCAGCCAGATCGGGTGACGAGGCGCTCGAGGATGCGGCCACGCGCCTCCTTGGCAAATGGATGACCGCCGATGCCGCTCCCGTTTTGCTCGAGTTAGCGACGGCCGAACCGGGGGGCAAGTTCAAGACTCGGGCACTCAAGGGTTACGTTCGGATCGCGAGGCAGTTCGTCATGCCGGACGCTGATCGTGCGGCGATGTGCCGAAAGGCGCTTGCGGCGGCCACGGCTGAGGCCGATCGGAAGGCGGTCCTCGAGATTTTGGAACGCTACCCGAGCACGGCAACGCTTGCCGTGGCGGAAGAGGCCGAGAAAGTGCCCGGGCTCGAAGCCGACGCGAAGAAGGCGGCAACGGCGATCCGAGGCAAGCTCGCGGCCGTGAAGAAAGCCGGTTGATTCCGATGCGTCAGGGCATGTTCACGGCCGTTGTCGTCGCGCTCGCGGTGCCGGTTGCGGCTGAGGTGGCCTTCGACAAGCAGATCCTCACGGAAAGGTTCGTGGCCGAGGGCTGTGCCGTGGCCGACTTCGACCGCGACGGCCATGCCGACATTGCCGCCGGGAACACGATCTGGCACGGCCCAGAATTCGCGAGGCTCACCGAATACACGCCGCCGCGCGACAACCCTGCAGGGCCTGCCAAGACGCCGTACGACCCGGCGCGAGGATACTCGAATTACTTCCTGATGTTCGCGCACGATTTCAATGGCGACGGCTGGCAGGACATCCTCGTGTATGACCTTCCCGGTGAGCCGGCGCTGCTCTTCGTCAACCCGGGTGGCGAGGCGAAGCCGTGGGCCAAGCATGCGATCTTCGATCGGGCCGATGGAGAGTCTCCCGGCCTGGTCGACATCACGGGAGACGGGATGCCCGAACTGTTCTGCCAGTCAAGCGGGCCCGAACTCGGCGGCAGGCTCGGATTCGCCGTGCTCAGCAAGCCGGACCCGATTGGCAAAGCCATCTTCCACCCGATCACTCCCCGCACACCTGAGAACGACAAGAAGTATTTCCGATACACCCACGGGGCGGGTGTCGGCGACATCAACGGTGACGGCCGCCCCGACATCCTCGCGAAGGATGGGTGGTTCGAGCAGCCCGAGTCGCTCGACGATGGTGATTTGTGGTCGTTTCATCCCGTGAACTTCGCGCCTGCCGGAGGCATTGGAGGCGCCCAGATGCTCGTTTTCGATGTCGACGGGGATGGACGGAATGACGTCGTCACCAGTTACAACGCTCACGGCTACGGTCTCGGTTGGTTTCGCCAGAAGGCCGACGGGGCGTTCACCGAGCACCGCATCCTGGGCGAGCGACCCGAGGACAATTCCGCAGGCGTCTGCTTCACGCAGCTTCATGCCTTGGCCGCGGCCGACGTCGATGGCGATGGGTGCACGGATGTTGTCACGGGCAAGCGACGCTGGGCGCATGGCCTGAAAGGCGATCCCGAGCCGAACGCGGCTCCGGTTCTCTATTGGTTCCGGCTGGTGCGTGACGCCGCGGGTGGTGCGACGTTCGAGCCCCACCTCGTGGACGACGACAGCGGCGTTGGCACCCAAGTGACCGTGGCCGATGTGAACGCCGACGGCAAACCAGACATTGTCGTGGCGAACAAGCGGGGCGTGTTCGTCTTTCGTCAGAAGACGGCTGATTGACCGATGACCTGCCGCTACGACTACGACGTGATCGTCATCGGCGCGGGCCACGCGGGTGTCGAGGCGGCCGCCGCGGCAGCGAGGCTCGGGGCTCGCACGGCCCTTCTGACGACGAACTGCGACACGGTCGGCCAGATGAGTTGCAACCCGGCGATCGGGGGTGTCGGCAAGGCCCAACTCGTCCGCGAAGTCGATGCCCTCGGCGGCATCATGGGGCGCGCGATCGACGCGACCGGCATCCAGTTTCGGGTGCTCAATCGCTCGAAGGGGCCGGCCATGCACGGGCCGCGCGCGCAAGCCGACAAGAAGCTCTACCAGATGGAGGTCAAGGGGCTCGTCGAGGAGACGCCGAACCTCGATCTCCGCCAGGAGACGGTCGAGGATTTCGTGCTCGAGCCGGTGGCACCCGCCGGTCCGGGAACCCCGACGCAGCGCATCACGGGTGTCCGCGTCCGCGGCGATGCCGAGTACCGCGCGGCGACGGTCGTCCTCACGACGGGCACGTTTCTCCAGGCGGTCATGCACACCGGCGAAGCGACGACGGCCGGTGGCCGTGCGGGCGAGGGAACGACCTCGGGCGTGAGCCGGGCACTCGCCGCAGCGGGCATCCGGATCGATCGCTTCAAAACCGGCACGCCCTGCCGTCTGGCCGCCACAGGTATCGACTTCGCCGCTCTCGATGTGCAGCCGGGCGATTCGGAACCGCAGCCCTTTTCATTCTGCACCGACCGGATCGACCGCGAGCAACTCGTCTGCTGGATCACGCGGACGACGCCCGCCATCCACGACCTCATTCGGGCCAATCTCCATCGAGCCCCGATGTTCACCGGGCAGATCGGCTCACGAGGTCCCCGCTACTGCCCGAGCATCGAAGACAAGGTCGTGCGGTTCGCCGATCGCGAAAGCCACCAACTGTTCCTCGAGCCCGAGGGGCGGCACACCCGAGAAATCTACGTCAACGGCATCTCGACGAGCCTTCCTCGCGATGTCCAAGACGCGATGATCCGCCTCGTGCCCGGGCTCGAACGGGCCCGTATCATGCGCTATGGCTACGCCGTCGAGTACGACTACTGCCCACCAGACCAACTCACGCCGACGCTTGAAAGCAAGGCCGTTCGCGGCCTTTTCTTCGCGGGACAAGTCAACGGGACGACCGGGTATGAAGAAGCGGCGGCCCAAGGGATCATCGCCGGCGCGAACGCGGCGCTTGCGGTCGCAGGTCGGGAACCATTCATCCTCGACCGCGACCAGGCCTACATCGGGGTGCTGCTCGATGATCTCGTGACCCGTGGTGTGGACGAGCCCTACCGGATGTTCACAAGCCGCGCGGAGTATCGGCTGGCGCTGCGGCACGACAATGCCGATCGCCGCCTCACGCCGCGTGCGATCACGGTCGGGCTGGCCGATCCTGAGCGAGCCACGCGGCTCGAAGCCAAGCTCGCCGAGATGGAAGCGGCCCATGCCGCGCTCATGACGCATCGAGTCAATGGCACGTCGCTCGCCGACCTGCTCAAGCGGCCCGATTTCGCCTGGGGCGATGCCGTGGCCGTGGCCCCCGCCCTGGCCACGATCTCCCGCGACGCGGCGAACCAGGTTGTCACCGACATCCGCTACGCCGGCTATGTCGCCCTCGATCGCGAGCGACTCGATCGGCAGCGACGCATGCAGGAGCGGCTGATCCCCGAAGGCTTCGATTACGCGGGAGTCCGTCATCTACGCGCCGAAGCCCGGGAGCAGCTTTCGCGAATCCGCCCGCGGACGCTCGGCCAGGCAGGTCGCGTGAGCGGCATCACCCCCGCCGACCTCGCCCTCGTCGTCTTGTCGCTGGAAGCCCGCGCGGCGCGGGGTGACGAACGTGCCTGACATGAAAATCGTCCACATCACCGCCGGGGCAGGGGGGCGGATCTGCGGCTCGTGCCTCCATGACAACGCGCTCGTGCGGGCACTCCGGGCCCGTGGTCGTGATGCGATTCTCGTGCCGGCGTATGTGCCGACGACGACCGACGAGGAGAACATCGCGATCGATCATGTCGTGATGGGGGGCGTGAACGTCTGGCTCCAGCAACATGTGCCGCTGTTTCGATACACGCCTTCGTTCGTGGACCGACCGCTCGACTCGCGGAAGCTCCTCGGCTGGCTCTCATCGCGAACCGGTTCCGCAAAGCCTGCCGACCTCGGGCCTCTGACGGTGTCGACCCTCGAAGGAGAGCATGGCCGCCAGCGGAAGGAGGTTCGTAAGCTCGGCCGCTGGCTCGCGGAGGAGCAACGGCCCGACATCGTGCATCTCTCGAATGCGCTCTTGATCGGTCTCGCGAAAGAGATACGCGAGGCCACGGGCGCACGCATCGTGGCAAGTCTTTCAGGTGAAGACGTCTTCATCGACGGCCTTCCCGAACCCTTCCGGAGTCGAGTCTGGGAACTCCTTCGAGCCCGGGCAGCCGACGTCGATCACTTCATCGCTTTCAATCAGTATTTCGCCGACTTCATGCGAGATCGCATGGGCTTGGCCCCGGCCGCCATCAGTGTGGTGCCCCACGGCGTGGATCTCACCAGCTTTCCCATGGAGCCGCCCGACCTCGTCGCCCGCCGGAAGGCACGAGGTGGACCGTTCATCGTGGGTTTCCTGGCGCGGGCCTGTCCCGAGAAGGGACTCGAGGTTTTGATCCGGGCTGTGGCGATTCTCGCAAGGGATCACGACATCACGCTGATCGCCGCCGGTGCGACGGTCGATGCCGAACGCGATTACCTCGCTCGCTGCTTCGCCTTCGCGAAAGAACTCGGAGTTGCCGATCGATTCACCTGGCGTGGTCAGGTCGACCGCGTTGGCAAACTCGCCCTCTTGCGAGACATCGATCTCTTCGCCCTGCCAACAACGCATCCAGAGGCGAAAGGGCTCTCCGCCATCGAAGCGATGGCGGCAGGAGTTCCCGTCGTCGCAGCGAATCACGGCGCTTTCCCCGAGATGCTCGATGACCAGCGCGCGGGGCTCCTCCACGTGCCGGGCGACCCTGCCGATCTCGCCCGCTGCATCGTCACTCTCGCAGGCGACCCCGACGGCTTGGCCGCATGCGGCCAGCACGCTCATGCTCTTGCCCGCCGCCGCCACTCGTCTGATGCGATGGCGGCCGGCCACGAAGCGATCTACGAGCGGCTCATCGCAGACTGTTGGTCATTGTCGATGCGACCCCTCGCGGACCAGTGGTGAAAAACTTTCAATCTGCGGTCGGTTTGTGCCAATTGTCCGGCCGGAGACCTTGTAAGTTCATGGCGGTTGGGTGAGGGAGGATGCCGTCGGAACTCCCCCAATCGCTACCAACTGCGCTGCATTCACTGGATTCGAGCGTGGCCAGCCTTTGGCACACCGCGTGCGTACTATCCTTGGCGATGCGGGAGGTGGAACCCGCGAGGTGGCCCGGTTGGTTCGCGGATCTTAGGCACGTCGCTCGGGTGTGGTGACATGACGCTCCATCAGCCTGCCATCAGCGCAGGCAAACGGGAGCAGCCGGTTTTCCGCGAACCGCCGGGCGGTTCGGGCTGACGCCTCGGTTCAGTCCGGAAGCGATGTGATGAAACTCGTCGTCATCGCGGCGAACACCGGTACGACGCTGTCCCACTCGCGATCATCGGCCTGACAGAAAATGAGATAGATCGCCCCCGGCGTGGTGAGCGTCCGAATCTGGGCCGTGTTGGTGAGGTCGAGGCAATAGAAGTTGAGGTCATAGCCCGGGAGCAGGCGGCCGCCGAGTGTCTCGTGGCCGGGCTCGCAGTCGAGCTCGCGGTACTCCTCCCGCATCTGATCCACGACGGCTGCAGCCAGCGCCGACGCTTCGCCCCCCGCCGCGTGACCGCTGATCGACCAGAACGCGCCCCCGGGTGAGTAGACGGTCACGGCTGCGTAGCGTTCCTCGGAGTCGTCGGTCTCCACGGTCCAGTTGTCCGGATGGTCGAACGACAGGCCGAAGCGGTTGAAGTGCATGGCAATGTCCTGATTGAGCCGGGCATTTTAGCCAGCTTTCGACGGATCGTTCCGGTCTGGACCGAAGGGCCCTGGCCCGCTACCGTCCCGCCGCCGTGGCCGAATGAATCGGCCGGCAGTTGGACTCCTTCAGGCCGCGAGGACGTGGCCGCTTGGACGCATGGCCCAATCACTCGGAACCGCCGTCGCCATTCGCAGGCCCTTGGCCGCCCATGTGGCAGACTACGCCCTTCCGGCGGCCATTCTCCTGGCCGTGGCGGTCGTCCTGGCCCCGGTGCCCGCGGGCCTGGTCGACCTGCTCCTGGCGGCGAATCTGACCGTTTCGGTCCTCGCGCTTCTCGGCGCCATGGCGGCCCGAACCCCCATGGAACTCGCTGTCTTCCCGACATTCTTGCTCGGGGCCACACTCGTACGGCTCGTTCTCAATATCTCGACCACGCGGCTCATTCTTTCGCGTGCTGCCGTGGACGGTCCCACTGCTGCCGGCGACATCGTGGCGTCGTTTGGCAGTTTCGTGGCCGCCAACGACCTCTTCGTCGGCGGCGTTGTCTTCGCGATCATCGCCGTCGTGCAATTCGTCGTGATCACGGCCGGCGCGACCCGCACGAGCGAAGTCGCCGCCCGCTTCGCGCTCGACGGCATTCCCGGTCGGCAGATGGCCATCGATGCCGACGTCCAAGCCGGATCGCTCACTCGCGAAGAGGCCCGCGAGGCTCGCTTCGAGCTCCAACGGCAGTCCGATTTTTTCGCGGCCATGGACGGTGCCAGTCGGTTCGTACGAGGCGAGGCCGTGGCAAGCGTCGTAATCACGATCGTGAACCTGGTCGGTGGACTCGCCATCGGCATCGTGCAGCACGGCATGGCTGTCGACAAGGCGCTCGGAGTCTATTCTCTCCTGACGATCGGCGACGGCCTCGCAAGCGCGGTGCCGTCATTGCTCGTGTCGGTGGCGACCGGCGTCTTGGTGTCGCGATCGACGCAGGCGGTCGATCTGCCGATCGAGATGAGTCGTCAGTTCACCTCGAAGCCTCATGTGCTCGCGGTGACGGCCGTGTTTCTGGGGCTCCTTTCGCTTTCGGGGCTTCCGTTTTTGCCGTTGGCTGCCATGGCGGTTCTCGTGGCGGTCGCCGCGGTCGTCACCGCGCGCCGTCCGGCAGTTGACTCCGGCCATCCCGCGGGCGCGGCGATCGCTCCCGCAAACCGTCCAATAGCCGCTTCAAAACCGGGCACGCGGTCACCGTCGCCGGCCGTCGAGGCTGATCCGACGGCCGATCAACAGATCGTCATCGAACTCGGCAGTGGCCTTCTCGGCCTGACATCCGCCCACGATGCCCCCCTCATGGCACGTGTCGAAGCACTTCGCACATCGCTTGCGACCGACTTGGGGCTCGTCCTTCCTGCGGTGAGCGTTCGCGACGATCTGCGGCTGCCCGAACGGGGCTACAGGATTTCGATCGCCGGGGATGTCGTGGCCGAAGGAGACGTGGCCGCAGGGTGCCGGCTCGTGGTCCCGCAACCCGGCAGTCCGATACCGGACGGAGAACCGGCGATCGATCCACTCACGGGGCGCAAGGCCGTCTGGCTCGGAGAGGCTCGCGCCGAAACGGCGGCACGTCGCGGTTGCACCGTATGCGACATCGCCGGGACCGTGGCCCGAGGTCTTGAAGGTGCGGTGCGACGCCATGCCGATCGGCTGCTGTCTCGCGAAGCGGTCAATCGCCTGGTCGAGTCGCTTCGGACAAGTCAGCCCGCGCTGGTCGACCAGGTCGTGCCGGGAGTGCTCACCGTCGCCCGTATCCAGCGCACGCTGCAATGCCTCCTGCGCGATGGAGCGCCAATCCGGCCGCTCGCGGAGCTTCTGGAAATCATGTCGGACCATGCGGCCGAAGCGTCCGAACCGTGGCAACTCGCCGAAATTGTGCGACGTCGCCTCGCGGGCATCATCTGCCGACGGGCACGTGACCCCGAGGGACGGCTCACCGCCGTGAGGCTTGTCGGTGGAGGGCTCGCCACGCTACGCACCGCCACACAACCGGGCCACCGGCCCGCCCTGCGACTCATCGCAGAGATTCGGCGCGCCACTCGCGTGGCGGTCGACCGGGGTGGTCAGCCGGTCGTGCTGGTGCCGGCAGGTTCGCGGCGGGCCGTGCGCGAGGCGCTCGCCCGGCACCTGCCCGACCTGCGCGTGCTTTCGGATGAAGACGTCCAGGATGAACCTCGGCTCGAGATCTTTGCCACCGTGGGCATGGAGGGAACCGCTCAGGCCGCGTGAGGGATGGTTCGTGAAGTTGGTGCCGGCACGGAGTTGGCGCTTTGGAGAAAGTCGGTGGAGTGGATGGCCACCCACAAAATGATTCCAGGAAACTTGCCTGATCTGCCGATGTCCGGCGGTCCGGCTGAAAAATCGAGAGCCGGTGGCGCGGCCCGTACCCGAGCGGTACGACCCGCGGCGTCGGCCCCGCACCCCAGAGGAGGATGACGTGGCAGCACGTGCGACCCAGCTCTCGCCTGAAGAGATTCAGGCGCTGTGGACCGAATTCAAGCAGGACCAGTCCCGCGAGGATCTCCGCAACCGGCTCATCGAGCTCTACCTGCCGCTTGTCCGCTACAACGGCGAGCGCATCTGGTCACGGCTCCCTGACGGTGTCGAACTCGACGACCTCACGTCAGCCGGCACGTTCGGCCTCATGGATGCCATCGACGCGTTCGACATGACGCGCGGCGTGAAGTTCGAGACGTACTGCGTGCCTCGGATCCGCGGTGCGATGCTCGACGAACTTCGAACCATGGACTGGGTGCCACGGCTCGTTCGCAGCAAGGCCAGCAAGCTCAACGAGGCACTCAAGACGCTCGAGGCTCGCCTCGGCCGTACGCCCTCCGATGCCGAAGTGGCCGAGTACATGAACCTCTCGGCGGAGGAGTTCGAAAAGCTGCTCGTCGAAGCGAACGCCGTTAGTCTCGTGAGCCTCAACAAGAAGTGGTGCGAGACGGACAGCTCGAAGGAAGTCCAGGAAATCGACATCCTCGAGGACAAACGTGGCGAGGACCCGACCCGTCGGATCCAGAAGCACGATCTCATGCGGCTCGTGACCAAGGGCCTCAACCGCAACGAGCGGCTCATCATCATCCTCTACTACTACGAGGAGCTGACGATGAAGGAGATCGGGGCCACGCTTGACCTCTCGGAGAGCCGTGTCAGCCAGATGCACTCGGCGATCGTCGAGCGCCTGCAAAACCAGCTCGGCCGTCGGAAGCCCGAATTCGCAATGTGACGGCCTCCTTTCTGAGCGGAAGCTGGGCAAGCCAGGCAAGGCTGGCGTCGTCAAAACGTCGATAATCAAAATCTTGGAAAATCTTTGAAGTTCAGGATCGGATCCGTCGATGAAGATAAGTTGCCGCAAGATGCCGGAGGTGACTGCTCCGGGTACCGCACGGTGGATGGCCGCGAAGATGCCATCGCCGATCCGCGGAGGCGCGGCAAGAATGAAGTCGAGTGGGCACACGCCCGCATGTGGCACATGGAGTTCGGGAGGGCACGCGAATCACGATGAACCATCGGACAGCAGGCCGCGTAGAGCGGTGCGTTCGGGGGTGAAGGGATTCACGAGCAGGGGTTCGCAAGACCCCGCGTAACGGAAGGGAAGGGAATCATGAACGTCTTCGGTGTATTTTCGACGCAGGGCTCGCAGGGCATCGCCGCACTCAAGGGTGTCGAGGCGACCGAAATCGCTTCCCAGCAGGGTGTCGCCGAGGTTCGTGACTCGGTCACGCTCTCGACCGAAGCGGTGCGGGCTGCTGACGCGGCTTCCGATATCCGCTTCGACAAGGTGGCCGCCATCAAGGCCGCGATTGCCGACGGCAGCTACGACACGCCCGAGAAGCTCGACATCGCCCTCGACCGGCTGCTCGAACGGCTCGGCTGACCTTTTGGTGCTCGAG
>CAZCHF010000017.1:0-7525 GCA_964498325.1 uncultured Candidatus Kuenenia sp. | reverse complement strand
GCACATGGCTGCCATCGTGATCCGGCCCGATCATCACTCAAAACTCGCACACGGCGGCGGGGCCTTCACGGTTCCGCCGCCGTTGACGTTTGGCGGCTATAATTCGGCGATCCTGGCCGCGGCGTGCGGCAAACGTGGAGCCGAACCCGATGGCCGTCGCTTCTGAGTTTTCACCGTCTGAGTTTTCCTTGGGCAGCGTCGAGACGTCGCTCTCGCCCCAGGAACGCTTCGAGGAGTTCTTGCAGGCCCGGGGCAAGCGGGTGACGCGGCAGCGACGCGTGATCGTCGATCACGTGGCGGGCCGTCATGAACACTTCGACGCCGAACAGCTCCTCGACGAATTGCGCAAGACCAAGGCCGGTGCCCGGGCCAGCCGCCCGACGGTGTATCGGACGCTCGCGGAAATGGTCGACGCCGGGCTCCTCAAGACCATGATCCTCGATGGTCGTACGGTCTATGAACACGACTACGGCTACCCGCAGCACGACCACCTCTATTGCACGGGCTGCCGCCAGCTCATCGAGTTTTCGAGCGAGGATGTCGCCAAGATCTGTGACGCGGTGGCGGCCAAGCATCGATTCCGCGCCCAGTCGCACCGCCTGATCGTCACCGGGCTCTGCTTCGAGTGCCGCACGAGCCGCAGCAAGTCACGCTTGCAGGATCGGGTGTAGTCACCGTAGCCCGGTCGGTCCGTGACCGGTTTGCTGCCCAGCGAGCCGGGCTCCGTCACACGTTCAGTGCTGAATCGGTGGCGCGGGCCGGGCAGTCGGCGAGAGCCGTCTGGACGGCGCCGCCTACGAACTCCTCGACCTGTTCGGCCGCGCGTCCGGCCAGGCCTTCGGCGTTCATGGCGGCGGCGAGATCCACGTTGCTGAAGAGGGGATCGGCCGCAAGGCGCTCCGCCAGGTCATTGGCTTCGCCCGCCCGGATCTTCGCCGTGGCCGCATGGCTGTGAACCCGCAGGGCTTCGTGGAGGACTTGGCGGTCGCCGCCGGCCTGGGTGCCGGCCATCAGGATTTTTTCCGAGGCCAGGAAGGGGAGGTGGGCATCGAGGTTCTTGCGGACACCCCCTGGGAGCACGACCAGACCTCCGGCGATGTTCGAGAAAAGCACGAGTTGGGCGTCGGTGGCCAAGAACGCCTGTGGCAAGACGAGCCTGCGCGGGGCCGAGTCGTCGAGCGTGCGCTCGAGCCATTGCGTCGCCGCCGTCTGGCCTGCGGTCACGGCGAGTCCCATGACAAAGCGTCCGAGGCCGCACATCCGTTCGGCCCGCATCGGATTGCGTTTGTAGGGCATCGCCGACGAGCCCACCTGGTCCTTCTCGAATGGTTCTTCCATCTCGCCCCACGCGGATGCGAGTCGAAGATCATTGCCGGCCTTATGGCAGGACTCGGATACACCGGAGAGGGCTGCGACGACCTGCGAGTCGATCTTGCGGGAGTAGGTCTGGCCGGTGACTTCATAGGACGAATGAAAACCGAGTTTCTTGGCGACGAGCTCGTCAAGATCGCGCACCTTCGCATGGTCGCCTGCGAAGAGCTCCAGAAAGCTCGCCTGCGTGCCGGTCGTCCCCTTGACACCGCGGGCTCGCAGGAGCTTACGGCGATGGGTCACCTCTTCGAGGTCAAGGAGAAGATCATGGATCCATAGGCAAATTCGCTTGCCGATCGTCGTCGGCTGCGCGGGCTGGAGGTGTGTGCGGCCGAGGCAGACGAGCGATTTGGTTTCGAGGGCCTTGGCGGCAAGACGTTCGATCACGCTGGCCAGTCTGGCTGCCACGAGGTCGAGCGACTCACGGATGAGGACGAGATCGGTATTGTCGGTGACAAAGGCGCTCGTGGCGCCGAGATGGATGATCGGCCGGGCCGCAGGGCAGTCGTCGGCAAAGGCATGAAGGTGGGCGAAAACGTCATGCCGCATCTTTCGCTCGTAATCGGCCGCTTTCGCGAAGTCGATCGTGTCGAGATGGGCCCGCATCTCGGCGAGCTGGCCCGGCGTGATCGCGAGCCCCAATTCTGCCTCGCTCTCCGCCAACGCCAGCCACACCCTTCGCCACAGCGAGTACCGATGGTTGTCGCTCCAGAGCCGAGTCATTTCGGCAGAGGCGTACCGGGCAGCGAGCGGATTGTCCCAACGGTCACGGTCGAGGGTGGCAGGTGGCTGCAACGTCATGAAGCTCCGGGGACTCGATCAAAGGTGAAGCGGCGATGATAGCGCGATCTCGGGTTCAATCAAGGCCGACGTGGGCGGTTCGACGCCGCCGGCCCGCCGCGGTCATGCTGCTTGACCATTTTGCAAAACAACCGCTCCAGGGCCAGCCGTGATCGGAGGCCACGCGAAGCCTCCCCCTTGAGGGCGAGGTCGAGATCACGAAGCCAGATCGGGAGCCGGCGGGCACGGGCGTTGCCGAGTTGGGAGAGCGCCTCACGAGCCTGCGCCATCGCCTTGGGCCAAGCACCGACTCCCGCCTCGCGCAACGCTTGGTCGACACCTGCCGGGCGACCACCGTCGGCGGGCATCGCCAACAGTCGCGCCGCCGTCGCGAGCTTGCGAAGCACGGCCGAGGCCTGGGCCGCCAGCGCGATCGGATTCTCGCCCGCTTCAAGCATCGCGGCCAGCTCGCCGAGGGCACGCGGCGCGTCGCCTGAGGCGGCCGCATCGATCATCTCCCAGGCGGGGCGTTCTCCCGGTGCTGCCGTGAACGTATCGATGGCTTCGGGGGGCACGGTCTTGCGCCGATCGGTTTCGGGCATCGCAGCCAGGAGCCTCGCCAAGGCCTGATCGACGAGACCGAGGTTGCCGGCGAGTCGCTCGAGCAGTGCCTCGGCGGTCGGAGCCGCGAGCGTGAGGCCGTGTGTCGCCTTGGCCCATTTGCGAATCCAGCTTGCGACGTCGCGCTTGGTGCCCACCGTCGTTTCGATGACGAGCCCGCTCTTGGCCGCAGCCTTGGCCAGCCGCGTCGTGGCTGGAAAAGTTTTCACGTCCAGAATGACCAGGCCGCGACGGCCTCGTGCCGCACCGGCGATGTTCTCGAGCAGTTCACGGGATGCCGTGACGAACGTGTCGGCGTGGCGCACCACCGCCGCACGGGTGGCGGTGCCAAAGAGCGGGATCGTCGCCGCTTCGTCGAAGACATCGCGAGGATCGAGCGGCTGGTTGCCGTCGAACTCCCGCCACGCCCAATCGCGATCCGCCTCATCGGGAACGAGCTTGTCGCGCAGAAGCCCGAGAACGCGTCCAGCAAGAAAGGGTTCGTCGCCGTGGAGCACGACGATCGACGCAGAGTCCACATCGAGGCCCTCAGGCTCGAGAAGAAGATCCAGTGCGTGCGTGCCGCCTGCCAACGGATTTGCCTCGGGTGACGGCCGTCAGCGTATCGGATTCATCGCCGATTCCCAGAATGGGGTGGCGACGATTTTTTACGGGCGGGGCAGGGCGCGGAGCGAGCCGAGCCGGCCTGGCACGCGGGTCGGTGCGACCGACACCGGTTCGGCACTGACCGCCGAGCCGAGATTGCCTGCAGCGTCGGTGGCTTCGACGCGGAGGAAGGCTCGAGCGGGCACGCTCTTGCCAGGCTCCCAGCGGTGCATGCCCTCGTTCGCCAGGCCTGCGGCAATGGTCGCCCACGGACCGCTGGGGTTGGGCGAGTACATGAGCCGGACAGAGTTGCCCGTGAGGAGCGGATCGCGGGCGGCGTAGCGAATGATCAGAGTGTCGTCGGTGCCAGGTTCGTCCCGGTCCACCGCGATGAGTTCGACCTGGGGCGCCTCGTCGTCCACGCCAACCCAGGCGTCGGGTTCCGACCCGGTTCGCGGTCCGCCTTCGGCATCGGGCACGTCGGCGACCAGCTCGAGCCGCACTCCATAGAAGCCTGTATCAGGGAGTTCCACGGTGATCGGGCTTTGGCACTGCTTGTCGGTCGCTGCCCGCTGCCATGTCACGCCACCGTCGATCGTCGTCCAGAGTTCGGCCCGGAGCGGGCCTGCGGTGCGACGAATCGCAGGAATTTCGTAGTCCCATGCAAAGCGGCGTGTGTTCACGAGATGGAGGGGGCGACCACGGTATTCGAGCGGCCCCCCTTCCACGCCGCTCACCGCAGCCAGCATCGCAGCCGACGCCGTCGGAGGCGTTTGCCGCGCCGCGTCGATCTTCGCTCGGGGCAGGAGACCTGCCGCTGCGGGGATTGCAGTCGGCCCATTCGGGCGGCGCGGAGTTGCAGACTCAACGGCCGCGGACGGGTCGCTCCACGAAGCCGTCTCGGCGGGCCACGGGGAGGCCGGCTCGCCGGTCGTCATCACGCTGCGGGTTGCTGGCGCCGCCTCCGTCGGAGTCGACATATCCGCGTCTGACGAAGCTGCGTCCGAAGCGGCCGATGCCGTCGGGAGAGGTGCGAGGCCAAGCTCGCGAGCCAGTGCCGACTGGTCGATACCAGGATCCTTCGCGTCGAGCGAGAACTGTTTGACGGTCTGGTTACCGGAGGTGTCGGTGATCGCGAGCTTGACGACCAGTTGATCCACCCGCTCTCCAGCCCACCAGATCGCTTCACCGACCATGTGAGCCGGGGCTTCGCGGGCGAGGACCGCATCCGCGGCGACGCTCTTCCAGCCCTTCTCTTGGCCGCCTCGGTATTCGAGGGTGAGGGTTTCGAGATTCAACGAATCGTCAGTTGCGGCGTAGCGGCAAATGATCTCGCCGTCGGCACCCTTCCAAACGCGAGCCGCCAGCCGCGGGCCGGCGGCGTCGACGAGCACGCGGATATCCGGCCCTTCGCTGCCACGGGAGCGGCCTTTCTTGTCGATGGCCCGAAGCCGGAACCAATACTCGCCGTCGGTGTCAGCCGTGTACGCGAATGTGCCCGCCGTCGGCGCCGTTTCACCAGCCACGGACCAGGTCGCTCCGAGATCCTTCGAGACATTGAGGATCACTCGCTGCGGTGCCGCCTCGGTGTCAGGATCCTTGGATTCGGGCAGCTTGAACGGGATCGCGAACGAGCGATGCTTCGTGCGGATGAGCTTCGGCAGCCCCGCGGCGTTGGCGAGCGAGTCGGCCCGAACGCTCGCCATCGCAAAGAATCCTGCAACGAGCGCCAGGATCAGCAGCGGCGCCACCGCGAGCCAGCGGCCGGCGGGAGCCTGGTCAGCAGAAGGATGACGTGCCGGAGAAACCATGGTGTCGGGTATCGGCAACCCTCCCATCGGAAAGTCAGTCATTTTCGGCAGGATCGAAAATGTCTGCCCAGATTGCCGCGATTCGTTTGTGATCCGACAAGCCATGCAGGCATCAACGGCAAAAGGGGCGGCCTGGGGCATTTCTGCTGGACCGGGCGACCCGCGTGTCGGCATACTGACCGATGCACGGGGGGAGCATCCGCCCGACGGCCACCGTGACCTCGGGCGAGGCTCGTAGGGCCCCATCGGCCGACCTCCACCGGGGTTTTTGCGGGAGAAGGAGCAGTGCGAGAATTCGCCTTGGCTTGCGACGCCCTTGCCGCGAGGATCCCACTCGTGGCTCAGGCCACACCGCGTTTCGATTTGGTGATCAATTTCGCCTTGCTCGCGGCCGTCGTGGCCGCGGCCGTTGTCGTGATCCTGTGGGTTCGGCGGCGATGGCTCGGGCTGGATGGACTTGGCGGATTTGATGGAACAGATGGCGCGGACTGGCAAGACGCTCTCGTTCGCTACAGGAATATCCGAGACGAGGGTGGGCTCAGCGAAGAAGAATTCCGAAGAATAAGAACACTCGTCGGGCCGAGAATTCGTTCCGACACACCCGAACTCCTTGGACGGCAGCGGCCGCCTTCGGATCCCATCGGGCCAGCAGTAGAGAGGGAATGAACGGATGGCAGCCGGCAAAGACACGGGAGGTCTGGGGCGACGCGGGACTGGCGGAACGACCAAGAAGAACGCCTTCTGTTCGTTCTGTCGCAAGAGCTACCGCGACGTCGGGCCGCTCGTGGAGGGGCCTGGTGATGTCTACATCTGTGGCGAGTGTATCGAGCTCTGTCAGTCGATTCTCGACCAAGAGAAGCGCCGTCGCGGCACCGGCAAGCAACTCTTCACGTCGATCCCGTCACCGCGCGAGATCGTCGGCCACCTCGATCAGTATGTGATCGGGCAGCAGCATGCCAAACGCGTGCTCGCCGTTGCCGTCCACAGCCATTACAAGCGACTCAATCTCGGTCGCGACGGCGGCGATGTCGAAGTCGAAAAGTCGAACATCCTCCTGATGGGCCCGACCGGTTGCGGCAAGACGCTCTTGGCCCGAACCCTCGCCAAGATCCTGGACGTGCCCTTCGCGATCGGCGATGCCACGACGCTCACCGAAGCGGGCTACGTCGGCGAAGACGTGGAGAACCTTCTCCTCAAGCTCCTGAACGCCGCTGACTACGACATCGAGGCGGCCCAGCGGGGCGTGCTCTACATCGACGAGATCGACAAGATCGGCAAGACGAGTCAGAACGTCTCGATCACCCGCGACGTCTCGGGCGAGGGCGTGCAACAGGCGCTCCTCAAGATGCTCGAAGGCACCGTCGCCAACGTGCCGCCGCAAGGGGGGCGGAAGCATCCGGAGCAGCAGTACATCCAACTCGACACCTCGAACATCCTGTTCATCTGTGGCGGAACGTTCGTCGGCATCGACAAGATCATCGCCAAGCGGCTCGGCAAGCGGACGATCGGCTTCGGTCAGCCAATGGGCCACCGCGGTGACGCCACCATGGCGGAGCTTCTCCCGCAGGTCGATTCCGACGACATCCTCGAGTTCGGCCTCATTCCCGAGCTCGTCGGGCGTCTGCCGGTGATCTCGTCACTCCAGCCGCTTGACGAGGAGGCCCTCGTGAAGGTGCTGACCGAGCCGAGGAACGCGCTCGTCAAGCAGTACCAGAAGATGTTCGGCCTCGAGAACTGCACGCTCGAGTTCACCGACGCGGCTCTCCGTACGATCGCTCGCAAGGCGATGAAGAAGGACACCGGTGCGCGTGGCCTGCGGAGCATCATGGAAGACACGATGCTCGACATCATGTTCGACCTCCCGGACCACCAGGGGGCGACGTACGTGATCAACGAGCGAAACGTCGAAGGCACCGAGGCGGTGATCCCGCTCCGCGAAGCCCGCACGAAGAGCGCGTAGCGGTTGCCGTCGTTTGGGTTTGCGTGACGGGAGTGGGGTCACGTCCTGCGTGGCTCGGGGTCGCCCATGTCCCGTCGGCCGGACGTTTGCGACGGACTTCGTGTCCGTCGCTGCACTCGGAGAAACCCTTCGCTTCGCCCTCCAGGCTACGCTCGGTTTTCTACGCCGGCGACGGGACATGGGCGACCCCGAGCCCGGAAGGCGTAGTGAGGACAGGCCACGCGAGCCCGGAGGGGCGAGCGACCGGGCGGATGCCCGGCAAGGCCGCCGGGGGCATGGATGCCCCGCCGGCCGTGAAGCAGCTTTCTACGCCGGCGACAGGACACGGGCGACCCCGAGCCTGGAAGGCGTAGTGAGGACAGGCCACGCGAGCCCGGAGGGGCGAGCGACCGGGCGG
>CAZCHF010000016.1:52452-72735 GCA_964498325.1 uncultured Candidatus Kuenenia sp. | reverse complement strand
GTCCAGGTTGTGCTCGATCGTTTCGTTGAACAATTCGAGACAGCGATCCGCCAACGGCGTGCCCTTCGCCAGAATCGCTTCCCGCGCCTTGTCGCGCTCTCCATCGAGAATCATCTTCTCGGCGGAGCGGATCTCCGCCACCAGGGCATCGCGTGCTTCGCATGACTGACGGTAGAGCCGATCATCTCTGTCGTCGCTGACGAAACTCCGGTAGTGAGTCACCTCACGATTTCCGTCCGCGATCGAGGTGCGCATGGTCTCCAGCCATTGCTGGATCCCCGCGGGATCTGTGGCATGGGTCGCGCTGCGGATGGCGAGGAGCGCGACAAGGTTCGATTCGGCGATCCGGCTCAGAGTGATGATCGAAGGTACTTGATTGTCGGCCAGCCTCTCGACGCTGTCGGCGACCGCTCGGAGTCTCACGAGTGCCGTGCCTCCGGCAACGAGGGCTGCCAGCAGTAACACCGCAAACCCGGCGGCAACACGGCGGGGAATCGTCCAGGTCACCATGGGAGTGGTCCTTGAAAAAGAGACGGTCATGAAGCAGTCGGTTTGGAAGCCAGCACATCGCTCGCCGCGATGGTTTCGAGATCGATGAGCGTCGTCACGCCGACTTCGCGACGGGCCAACCCCGTGATGAATCGTGTGTCGACGGCGCCACCGAAATCTGGCGGGGGCGCAATATCGGCTTCACCGTAGGCGGCTACTTCTTCCACGCCGTCCACGACGATGGCGTAGGGGCGGACGCCACCGGTGGACGAGGCGACCTGGGCCACGATGATGCAAGTGCGGTCATGATCCTCGGGCACGGGCAGGCCGAAGCGTACCCGGAGATCCACGATCGGGATGACTCGACCCCGCAGATTGATGACGCCGCGCACATGTGGCGGCATGTTGGCGACCGGCGTGACCGGGCAAAGCCGAATGATCTCGCGGACGGTGAGGACGGGGAGACCGTAGGTTTCGCTTGCGAGCCTGAACGTCAGGTATTTCCCTGGCTGAGCACGGGAGTGAGGCTCGGAGGCCGTGGCTGGGGAGGGCCTGTCGGGCATGGGTGTGGGCGGTCAGGCCGCCGTCTCCGTAGGGGACCGTTTGCCGAGTCGAACGATCGAGATCGTGTCGAGAATCAGGCCGACACGGCCGTCACCGAGGATCGCGGCGCCGGCGAACGGGGTGCGGCCAGTGAAGGACTCACCGAGGGGCTTGATGACGACTTCTTTCTTGCCCACGAGCCCGTCCACCAGGAGGCACCGGCGGTCGCTTCCGGCCTCGAGCACGACAGCGATCGCTTGCGTCGGATCCTCGACCGATTCGGAGATGCCGAGGTGGCGGCCGAGCCGAACCAGCGGCACCTGTTGGCCTCGCACCGCGACGAGCTCGCCGCGACCGTGGACGGTGCAGACGTCACCAGGCCGTGGACGAAACGACTCGCGGACCGCGATCGCCGGAATGATGAATCGCTGCCCACCCACGGCCACGACGAGGCCTTCGATGATCGCGAGCGTGAGTGGCATCGAGAGCGTGAACGTGGTGCCTTGACCAAGCACTGATTCGACCTCCACTTTGCCTCGCACCCGCTCCACGTTGCGACGGACGACATCGAGGCCGACGCCGCGGCCGGAGAGGTCGCTGACCTTGTCCGCCGTGGAGAACCCAGGTGCGAAGATCAGCTCGAGCGTGTCGCGAACATCGAGGACGGCATCGGCAGCGATCAAGCCACGCTCGATGGCCTTGGCCCGGATCCGGGCCGGGTCGAGTCCGCGCCCATCGTCGGACACCCGCACCACGACAAAGCCTCCTTGATGACAGGCCGAAAGCGTGATGGTGCCAGCAGCCGGCTTGCCGGCGGCGATACGGGCTGCAGGAGATTCGATCGCGTGGTCCGCAGCGTTGCGAATCATGTGGACGAGCGGGTCACCGATCTCCTCGATGACCGTGCGATCGAGCTCGGTCTCGGCCCCCTCGACCACGAGTCGAATTTCCTTGCCGAGGGCCACCGCGGTGTCACGGACGAGACGCCCCATCTTCTGAAACGCACCGCGAATGGGCACCATCCGCATTGCCATGGCCGTCCGCTGGAGGTCCGATGTGATCCCCCGTAACTGGGTGAGCGAGCGCGCGAGGGAGGCGTCGCCACCACCCGCTGCTTCGAAGACCATCGATTGGGCGATGACGAGTTCACCAACCAGGTCGAGAAGGCCGTCGAGCTTGGTCGTATCGACGCGGACAGAGCCACTGGACGAAGGGGCCGTCGCCGCGCGGGATGGTTCCGCAGAAAGGTCTGGAGTGGCAGGCGGTACGACCGGGGATGCCGGCGCCTCGGGGGGCGGAGGCGTGGTGGACTGAGCCTCAGCGGTTCGAGGAGCAGGGGCAGGCGACGCGGGCGTTCGACTGGTCTTCGTGGGCAGTGGAACGGTGCCCGGAGGAGGCGCCGGCGGAATGGCCACTGCCGGCCTGTGCAAGAGCCGGTGGACGTGATCGATGACAGCCTGCACCGGCAGCGGAATGGCTCGGCCTCGATCGAGACCGTCAAGTTGACGGTTGGTTTCCGCGACGTACGCGGCCACGATATCGGCCCCAGTGAGGACGGCATCGATGGCGTCGCGGTCGAGAGGTCGACCCCCGCGGCGGGCTGCATCGAGAAGCGATTCGAGCTCGTGCGTCAAACGCTGGAGCACGACCAGCTTCATGACGGCGGCATTGCCCTTGAGCGTATGGAACGCTCGGAAAACGGTGGCGAGCGTATCGGCATCGGTCGGTGACGCTTCGAGCACCAAGACGCCCTGTTCGATTTCTTGAAGGAGCTCCTCGGCCTCGGCACAGAACAGCCGCATCATCTCGTCGTCATGCCCGTCGGGCAGTACGGTGACCGGCTGCATGTCGCCCGACAACGTCCGGTCACGTGTTTTCGCCGAGGGCGGGACGCGGCCACTGGTTTGGGGCGTGGTGGAATCGAGTTCCGAAGGCCACGCGGGAAGCGTGTCGTCACGCTCCCAGGCGATGATGGCTTCTTCGAACCACGCATGCCAGGTCGTCATCCGTTCGACCACGTCTGGACCGCCGAGCCACGAACGGCTGGCATCCACGGCGGCGACGATCGGACCCGGCGCGATGCCACGAATCTTCGAATCGAGGTCGGCCAGGAGCGCACTGAGCGTGCCAGACTCGCTCGAATCGCCCGCGGGAAGAAAGGCGAGCTCGAGTCCGATCTTTCGGACGATGCTGCGGATCTCTTCGATTGCTGCTTCGCTCGGCATGCTCGCATCTCACCGGTCAACCGTTCCCAGTGACGGGAAGGCATCCGGAAATCCTAGCTTGCGGCAGGGCGGGGATGCGGCAGCCTGGAAATCGGTCAGGAAGGTCGCGTCGTAACAAGGATTCCGGCTGCATGGCCTCGCGGCGACCTGGTGCCAAACGCGAACTAGACTTGGCCGCTGGCCGAACGCATGGCCCACCGTTCCCGGTCCTTCATGGCCTCATGAATACGCTCCAACGCCTCAAACTCGGCACGATTGGCCCCATTCTCGGGCTCCTGGTGCTCGCGTTCCTCTCGTTCTGGAATCAAGAACTGCTGAGCCATGCTCAGGCAAACCGCTACGAGTCGTACCGCCTGGCCAACGAACTGCGGCAGAGCTCCGATGAGCTGACTCGTATGGCCCGGACCTACGTGCTCACGGGAGATCCCGCGTACGAGCAGAAGTATTGGGAGATTCTCGCCGTGCGCAACGGCGAAAAGCCTCGCCCCGACGGTCGTACCGTCGCCCTTCGAACCCTCATGGAAGAGCAGGGCTTCACGTCGGCCGAGCTTTCGAAACTCCAGGAAGCGGAAGACAACTCCAACGCCCTGGTCACGACCGAAACCATCGCGATGAATGCGGTGAAAGGTCGCTTCGCCGACGGCCGTGGTGGCTACACGAAAGAAGGGGAGGCCGACTTCGAACTCGCGCGACGGATCATGCACGATGAGAAGT
The DNA here is from genome assembly GCA_964498325.1 of uncultured Candidatus Kuenenia sp. GTDB lineage: Bacteria > Planctomycetota > Planctomycetia > Pirellulales > UBA1268 > QWPN01. The sequence continues at coordinate 68,764 of CAZCHF010000016.1, read as the reverse complement.
ACCATGCCGACAAGGCGATCATCATGAACCCGATCGCCGACTTCGAGCGGATGATCGACGATCGCACCGAGCGCGAAGTGGCCGTTGCCGACTGGTGGACCGACCTGCTTGCCTTGCTGGTCGTGGGCCTCGCCGCGGTTGCCACGGTCATGACGTGGCTTGCCATGGCCCGTCACGGGAGAGAGCTACGTCGGGCCGTCGGCCAACTGGCTTCGACCGCCGAGAACGTCAGCAGCGGCGCCACCCAGGTGGCGGCAGCCAGCCAATCGCTAGCCCAAGGGGCATCGGAGCAAGTGGCCGCGGTGGAAGACATTGCGGCGTCCGCTCGTGAGACGAGCGCGATGGCCGGTGAGAACGCTCGGCGGACGCATTCGGCCGCCGAAATGGTCGGACTGGAAAGGGATCATTTCAGCAATGCATCGGCCCGCCTCACCGAGATGGTGCAGGCCATGGAGGCCATTGATGAAGCCGGCAGTCGCATCTCGCGGATCAACAAGGTGATCGATGAGATTGCCTTCCAAACCAACATCCTGGCCCTCAACGCCGCCGTCGAGGCCGCCCGGGCAGGGGATGCGGGGCTGGGTTTCGCGGTTGTCGCCGACGAGGTGCGAAGTCTCGCCCAGCGGTCGGCCCAGGCCGCGCGGGAGACGGCGACCCTCATTGAAGAATCGATCGCCCGCGCCGGATTCGGCCGGGAGAAGGTCGCGGAGGTGTCTTCGGCCATCACCTTGTTGGCAGAGCAGTCGACCAAGCTGCGATCGCTGATCGACGAAGTCCAGGCGGGAAACCGGGAGCAACTCAAGGCCGTCGAGCGCATCGGCTCGTCGCTCGAGCAGATCGAACACGTCAGCCAAAGCGCCGCCGCCGGTGCCGAGCAGGGGTCGGCGTCGTCGGAGCAACTCTCGGCCCAGGCTGCCGGGCTCCTCGACGTCGTCTCGGCGATTCAGTCAATGGTGGGGCGGTAGTCGCGCGCCGTTCGGGGTGGCCCGTGTCATCTCGCCGGACGCTTGCGGTGGCCATAGTGGCCACCGCTGCGCTCGGAGAAATCTTCGCTTCGCCCTCCAGGCTGCGCTCAGCTTTCTACGCCGGCTCCATGACACGGGCCACCCCGAACCTTCAACCTTCTCGATGATGGAAGAGGCACGGCCGGCAGGAAGCCGGCCGCCGAGCCAAGCCTGCCGGGGCCATGGATGGCCGAAGCTGCGAGTTGACGTCAGGCCGCCTGGAGGGCGGCCGCCGCTCGGCGCGGGGCACCTTGGCTGCCCCCCGCCGAGCCAAGGCTTCGCGGGCCATGGATGGCCGCGAAGCCGCTACGTTATATCTGCCAGTCGAGCGAGGGTTCTGGTGTGTCCCCCTTCATGCGGAGCTTGGGCCGCTCGAGGACGACGGTCGTGTGTGGATCGACCGAGCGCGTGAGCCACACACTGCTACCGATCACCGAGTCGTGGCCGATCCGGGTCGCGCCACCGAGAACGGTGGCGTTGGCGTAGATCACGACGCGGTCTTCGAGCGTGGGATGTCGCTTGGTGCCGCGGACGAGGTGGCCGTCGGCGTCGGTCTGGAATGAGAGAGCGCCGAGCGTGACTCCCTGATAAAGCTTCACGTGGCTGCCGATCTCACAGGTTTCGCCGATCACCACGCCGGTGCCGTGGTCGATGAAGAAATGGTCGCCGATCGTCGCCCCCGGATGGATATCGATGCCGGTTCGGGAGTGGGCCCACTCGGCCATCATCCGCGGGATCAGGGGCACTTCGAGCTTGTGGAGCAGGTGGGCCAGGCGATGGATCGTGACCGCTTCGAGGCCCGGATAGCAGAAGATGATCTCGTCGAGCGTGCGCACGGCCGGGTCGCCGTCGTAGGCGGCTTGCACATCGGTTGCCAGCACGCGCCGAACCTCAGGTATCCGCTCGAGGAACTCGATGGCCTTCGCTTGGCCGAGAGCTTCGAAGTCGGCTTCTTCCGTGCAGGTATGGACTGCATCGGGCATCGGCGGGGGCTCGATCCCCGAGGCCGTCGCCTGTTTGCCGGCGGACACGATATGTCGCAGCGCCCGGCCGATCTGCGTGGTGAGCTTGTCGTGGAGCCCGTCGACCAGGTCACCGACGTGGTACGTGACGTTCCCGAGGTGGAGATTCTCACGCCGGCGGTAGCCGGGGTACATGATCTCTTTGAGATCCTCGCAGCAACTCACGATCGTGTCGAAACTGGGAAGCGGGCAGTGGCCGAGATGGTGGATTGCCGGAGAGTTTTGATACGTCTCGACGATCCGGCGGGTGAGCTCGGGCAACTGCTCCTTGAGTCGGACGTCGGTGGCCATGGGAGTCGATCGTAAGAGTGCGGAAGCGAGGTTCGCAAATTCCCCACCGTAACGGTCGGCGGGAACGACGTCGGGAATTGAAGGTTCCCACGGGTTTTGAGGGAGCCTGACAGGGCCGTCACTCGCCCGGGCAATCCAGGCAGAATGGGCGACTAACCCGCGTCGCTCGCGGCCTCGACGGCGGAAGGAATCGTCACCGTTCCCTCGTAGAGCGCGCGGCCGACGATACAGCCGGTGGCACCCGTCGAAGCGACGCGGCGGATGTCGTCGGCAGACGCGATGCCCCCTGAAGCCACGATCGGGATGGGGACGGCGTTGACCATCGCTTCGAGGGCCGGAAGATTCGGCCCGGACAACATGCCGTCGGTCGCGATGTCGGTGAATACGATGGCAGCGAGCGGCAAGTCGGCATGCCTCCGAGCCACGTCGATCGCGGTCAGCGAGCTCGTTTCGAGCCATCCACGAACCGCAACGCGGCCGTCGCGGGCATCGAGGCCGAGAACGACGCGCCCCGGAAACGCCGTGGCCATTTCAACGAGGAGGTCAGGAGATTCGATGGCGACGCTGCCGACCACGACGCGGCTGACGCCGGCCTCGAGGTAGCGGGCCACGGTGTCGAGAGATCGCACGCCGCCACCGAGTTGGCAGGGCACCGCCGCGGCTGCCACCATGCTCGCGACAAGGTCGGCCTGCGTCGGCACTCCATCACGGGCACCGTCGAGATCGACGATGTGGAGACGCCGCGCACCCGCTGCGACGAAGCTCTTCGCCATGGCGACCGGATCGTCACCAAACACCGTCTCGCGACCATAGTCTCCTTGGAGGAGTCGCACACAACGCCCACCTCGCAGATCGATCGCCGGCCAGAGTTCCATCGTTCTTTCAATTCTCTCAAGCAAGGAAGGGGCGGGTGGCTTCCAGCCAGGACGAAAGAAGGCGAAGCCCTGCGGCCTGGCTCTTCTCTGGATGAAACTGTGTCGCGTAGAGGTTTCCACGGCGCACCGCCGCGCAGAACTCACCACCGTAGTCGGTCACGGCTGCCACGACGGACGCGTCCGTCGGCCGGGCATGGTAGGAATGGACGAAGTAAAAATGCTCGCCATCGCGCGCAGGTTGCCAGTCCCGTGGCCACGTGGTCGTGTTCCATCCCATGTGTGGGACTTTCATGCCGGAAGGCAAGTCGAACCGCACGACATCTCCTGCCAGGATCCCAAGGCCGCGATGCGTGCCTCCCTCGAATCCGGTCTCGAACAGGAGTTGAAGGCCCATGCAGATGCCGAGAAACGGCTTGTCGGATCGTGCGTGTTCCTGAAGTGGCTCGACGAGGTTGCGGTGCCGAAGTGCCCGCATGGCGTCTCCGAACGCGCCCACGCCAGGAAGAATGATCCTCTCAGCCTTGGCCACAACCTGGGGATCGCTCGTGATCGTGGCTGAAAAGCCACACTTTTCGACGGCCTTCTGGACGCTTCGCAGGTTGCCGCTGCCGTAATCGACGATCGTGAGCATGGCAGGAGTGTATGGCCGAACACGGCACGCTGAAAGTGTCAGCAGCAACTCAGCCGTCGTTGCCGATCCGCTCGGGGTAGATCACGAGCTCCACGCGGCGGTTGCGGGCGCGGCCGGCGGCGGTGGCGTTTGATACGAGTGGGTGATTGGATCCATGGGCGACCAAGAAGAGTTGGCCCTCACGCATTGGGGTACGAGTGGTCAAGAAGTCGAAGACGGCGGCGGCACGGGCAGCAGTCAGCTGGTGGGGCGAGGCCCAGGTCGCATTCTGGAGTGGCTCGTTGTCGAGGTGGCCTTCGATGCCGATGAAGTGGCCGGGGTAGACCCGCTGAAGTTCGCCAGCGACTTGCGTGAGCAGCGCCGTGCCACCGGGAAGTAGGTTGGCCGTGCTGCCATCGAAGAGACGATCGGCCGGGATGTCGATGCGGACGACGGCGCCGTCAAAGCGGGGTTCGAGATCCGGAAGAGCCAACTCCTGAAGGGCTGACCGCATGGTGGTCACGGGGGTCGAGGCAGCCGCGCCGGGAGCGCCCCCCGACGTCGGTGCAGCTGCTGGCATGCCGGCGGTACGTGTCTGGGCGAGTTGCTGCGACGTGCTCGCCAGTTGATCGCGCAGGGCCGCGATTTCGTCCTGCATCACCTGCGACTCGGTGCGTGATCGCACGAGGGCCGCCTCGAGTTGGCGGCTATCCAGGTTCTCGTACGACGGCAGGGCCGGGACGGTACTGGCTTGTGGAATGGTGTGGGCCGGTGCAGCGACGCCCGGAGGTGGTTCGAGTGTGAGCGGCGTCGCCGGAGCAGCCGTTTTGAAAGGATTGTTGTTGCAGCCACCGGCGCAGAAGATGACGCAGGCGGTGGCCGTCACCAGTGAGTGGAGAAGGGGGTGGCGCATGGGGCGATCCCACGGGAAGGGGCGGGGATCGTAGGAGGGATCGGAAAACAGGGCAAGGCCGCGCCGTACACGGATTTACTGCGGCGAATGCCGATCTTCCTGAGGGGCGGAGATTCCGCGAAACCGAGCCCAGGCCCAGAGCGTGACCGCCGTCAGTGTGATGACAAGACCTGCAACGACGGCCATTTCGATCGGCCGTTCGAACTGAGGGCTGGCCGCCTTCCACAGTGGTCGCCACGCGACGATGACCGCAGTGAGGCCGAGGCAGAGGCTCGGGCCGAACGGCAGCTCGGACTCTGCATGCACGACAAGCTGCGATAGCCCGTGCACAAGTCCGATGAACACGCCCAGAAGGCAGGCCAGCAGGCACGCCTGCCAACCGAGCCAGGCGCCAGCCATCGCCATGAGGGTGACATCACCGAAGCCCATCGCCTCCCGACCCAGCGCCCATGATGCCCCGATTCTCGTGGCCCAGACGACGCCCCCAGATACGGCAAGACCGGTGATGGCAGTCACGGCGCCGATCCAGTGGGCGCCTCCCGCGATCCACGCGGCGACCAGGCAAGCAAGGCCGAGGACTGCGACCAAGACGCGGCTGTTCGGAAGCCATCGTGGGCGAGTCGCAGATGCCGGTGTCTCATCCGTTGCGGTGCCAACGCTCCACCACCCGATGAACACGATGGCAGCGACAGCCAAGCCGCCAGCGCCTTGCATCCAACCAGGGAGCCCCGCTTCGCGGAGGCCTCCGGCGACGGTCAGAACGTCGAGCTTGATCTCTGGCGGTGCAAAGGATCTTTCGACGAAAGTGGCAATTGGGAGCAGGGTGCCAGGAAACAGGGCATTCCAAGCAAGCCCTCCGAGCACGCCCGGCACCGTGATCTGGTCGGGTATCACGCGGTGCCGAAGGTCGACCCAGGCGGCAGCAGCCAGGAGGAGCAGGAGGAGCATGTGGGCGATGTACCTTCCGAGACCGTCGAGGGCTGGCGCCGTGCCCGCATCGGCTGGGAGCTGGCCTTGGCGGATGACTTCCCACCACCAAAGCAATGACGCGGCAACAACGACGGTCACTTCGATGATCCGTTTGTGCCTGCCGTCGGAGCTGTAAGGCTCGACAAGCCGTGACACACAGAGCGTCAACGCACGGCTGGCGATCGCTGCCACGGGAACGACTGCAACCAGGAGCATCGGCGACGACAGCCATTCGGGAGCGACAAAACCGTTCATGGAATACGCTCCGGCCGTTCCGTCTCGAGCCAGGCCACGATCCGACGGGCGAGGCGCTCGGGCGGGTCACTCGCGGTGTCGATCATGGCATCAGCGACCTCGCGATAGAGCGGTTCTCGCGTGGCAATCGCCCCGGCCACTTCATCGACGGCGTGGCCTCCCGATAGCGCAGGGCGTCGTGTGGTCGAGTTGGGATCGGCCGCCAGGCGTTCGCGGATGACGCTGACGGGAGCCGTGAGCCAAATCACGGGGCGAGCCCGGGCCTTCAAGAGCCGGCGATTGGCCTCGCGGAGGACGACGCCCCCTCCTGTGGCCACGATTCCGGGCTCCTTCTCGAGCAACTCAGCAAGCAGCGTTGATTCCAGGTCGCGAAACGCCGGCTCACCTCGCGTCGTGACAAGGTCCGCTATCGACATGCCGGCTTCCCTCTCGAGAACGTCGTCGGCGTCCGTCCACGAGCAGGCCAGGTGCCGAGCGAGCGCCGCCGCCACGGCCGACTTGCCAGTGCAACGATAGCCGACAAGGGTCAGGCGTGGCATGGATGGTTGACCTGGGAGTCGTGTCGATCAGGAGGGCTGCTTGGCGGATGCCGTGGCTCGCTTCAAGGCCTCGCGCATGACCGCATGCGGCGGCTCGGTCCCGTGCCAGGTGCGAAACTGGATCGCCGCCTGGCGCACGAACATCTCGACACCTGTCACGATCTTGCATCCGACCGAACGGGCTTCCTTGACCAAGAGCGTGTTCTCGGGATTGTAGACCGTGTCGAACACGACCATGTAGGGACGGAGGTGTTCTTTGTCGAACGGTGTGGCATTCACGTCAGGGTGCATGCCGATCGGCGTCGCATTGACGATGCAGTCGTGGGGCATGCGGTGCCGGGCACCCCAGTCGATCGCCTTGCAGCCGACTTCAGTCGCCACCTTCTGCCCTCGCTCCGCCGTCCGTGCGGCCACGGTCACTTCGATGCCCTGCTGCTTGAGGCCAAACGCGACGGCCCTGGCAGCACCGCCGGCCCCCAGCACGAGAGCCGTCTTGATGCCGATGCCGACCGCGTTGGGCGACTGCTCGTTCTCGGCCAGCACCGCCTGAAGACTCTCGACGGCGGCGATGGCATCCGTGTTCTTCGCGCTGATCGTATCGCCGGAGAACGACAGGGTATTGGCGGCGCCGATCGACTTGACCAGGTCATCGATCTCGGTGCACCTGGCCAAGACCGCCTCCTTGTGGGGGATCGTGACGCTCAGGCCGGCGAGCGGCCAACGCCCTGCGGCATCGAGAAAATCGCCGAGTTGGTCGGCAGGAACACGGAACGGAACGTAGACGGCGTCGATGCCGGCAGCCGCGAGTGCGGCATTGTGAACCACAGGGCTGAGGCTGTGGCCGACCGGATCAGCCACGACGCCATAAATCTCCGCCGAGGCTCCGATGCGATCGTAGCGGTAGACATCCCGCAAGACCTTCCAGCCGATCTGACCAGGCGCCAGGACACGGTCGTCGTTGAAGGTCGCGAAGGTGAAGGGGGCTCCGGCGCGGCCACTCAGAATCCGAGAGGGCACGCCGATCTCGCCCATGCATATGCCGACCGTCGGCAGCGTCGCCGTCCGAACGACGTCGAGCATGCGGAGGTTGTCGTTCGGGTGGTTCGCCATCGTCGCGATCTTCACGATGTCGGCGTCGAGCGCCGTCATGCGGGCATGGAGGTCAGGCAGGTCAGCCGGAGTCCTGAGCATGTCGTGGTGGCTCACGATCCGCTTGGTCTTGCCGTAGCGCGGCACCTTCGCAGCGATGTCATCTTCGAGGTCGACGTAGTCGGCACCTTCGACGATGGCAAGCCTGAGCAGTTGGAGACGCTTGTCTTCGGAATGCTCCCAGCGGCCACCGTCGCTTTTTCGGCGACATGTGATGATGACGGGGCAGGGGCGGTCCTTGAGCAGGCGTTTGACCTGCACTTCACCCTGGATGTAGTCCAGTCGCAGTTCGACGAGGCCGACACCATTCTCGGCAAGATGATGGTGCTCGGCGATGGCATGACGATGACGACCCCGGCCGATGCTCACGCAGATCATGATTGCTCCTCAGGTACGTCGGAACTGACGGTCAAGGTCTTGCCGAGAAAGCGTCAGGGATGTGGGGCGGCCGTGTGGGCAGTGGTGTGATTCAGGAACGAGCCTCCGGTCACGCACGAGCGCGACGACTTCGGCATGCGACAGGGGGTCGCCCGCCTTGATCGCCGCCTTGCAGGCCGTGCCGTGCAAGACCTCGTCGACGAGCAGGGACGGCGAGCTCCCTGATGAGGCGGCAGAAGCCAGGCGATCGAGCACCTCCCGGAGGATCTGGCCTGCGGGCGTGCGGCCGGCGAGCACGGGCTTCGACGTGACGATCACGGTCGAGCCGCCAAAGGGCTCCACACGCATGCCGGCCTGCTCGAGTGCCGCGGCATGCTCCTCCACGAGCTCGAGCTCCGCCGGCGAAAGCTCGAGTGTTTCAGGCACGAGCAAGGCCTGGACTTCGAGGCCACCCGACGCGACAGAGGCCTTGAGTTTCTCATAGAGCAGCCGCTCGTGAAGAGCATGCTGGTCGATAACCTCGATGCCGGCCGGCGTCTCCACCACGATGTAGCGATCGTGCATTTGAACGGCGAGGCCGTCGGTGACGTCGGGGGAAGAAGATTCTTCCCAGGCACTCGCGGAAGCGTGCGAGGCGGGAGTCGGCGGTAGCGCACTGTCGGCAGGGGCGACATCGGACCGATCCTTCCACGGTGAATTCGGCTCTGGCCAGAGTGGTCGCGAAGGGGCCGGCCGTGCAGGATACGGATCCGCTGCAGGCTGTGGTGAAGGAGGCACCAGACGCGTACCCGTCCCGCCAACCAGAAACCGCGTGCGGAGTGCCGAAAGAACGAGTCGGTAGAGTCGCGACGGTTCGCGGAAGCGCACCTCCATCTTCGCCGGATGGACGTTCACGTCGACCGCATCAGGAGGGAGATCGAATCGAAGGAAGGCGATCGGCTGGCGGCCCGACAAGAGCAGGCCACGGTAGGCTTCCTGAATCGCATGGAGAATCGATCGGTCGCGGAAAGGTCGGCCTGCCACGAAGAGGTGCTGCAGGCGCTGGCTCGCCATGTCATCTTCTGGACGACCGACGTATCCCGAGACGGCGATCTCGCCGTCGTCGGCTTCGATCGCGAGCAGGCGATCTGCGAGCTCGTGCCCGAACAGGCCGGCAATGCGATCCTGCCATCGGCTCACGGCGGGAAGGTCATGCACCCGTCGCGGCTTGGCGGTCGTCGAGGGCTGATGGGAGAGCGAAAACGCGACTCCAGGGTGGGCCAGCGCCGTGCGGACGAAGGCGTCGCTTGCATGCGACCACTCGGTCTGGGCTGCGCGTAGGAAGGCCCGTCGCGCCGGGACGTTTCCGAAAAGTTGCCGCACTTCGACGACCGTGCCGGCGGCACAGCCATCGGGCATGACTTCGCCGATCCGGCCACCGTCGACCGTGATGGCGGCCCCGGTCGTACCTGCCGGCCGCGATCGGATCGTGAGCGTGGCCACTTCCCCGATGCTCGCGAGGGCCTCGCCACGAAAACCGAGCGTGCCGATCCGATCGAGGTCTTCGGCCGTGCGGAGCTTGCTCGTGGCATGCGGGGCGATGGCCAGCGGCAGTTCGTCCGCAGGGATGCCGCAGCCGTCGTCGACGATCCGAACGAGCGCGATGCCCCCCTGTTCGAGTTCGACATCAATGCGGGATGGCCCGGCATCGAGGGCGTTTTCGAGCAACTCTTTGACGACGCTCGCAGGCCGCTCGACGACCTCACCGGCCGCGATGCGATTGACCACGGAGGGCGGAAGTCGTGCGATCGGCCGTCGCGCCGCGTCGGCGTCCGCGGCACTCATGCGAGTTTGAACTCCTTGATTTTCCGATAGAGCGTCCGCTCGCCGATACCGAGGAGCGCGGCGGCCTGCTCGCGATTGCCGCCGGTAAGTTTCAGGGTTTCCTCGATGAAGAGTTTTTCGATTTCTTCGAGCGGCTTTCCGACCAGCGTAGCGATGACCGCATCCGGCCGCGCCGGCACCTCGGCCGGAGGAACCTCAGGCTCGAGTTCGAGCGGAAGGTCATCGAGGTCGAGCGTCTCGTCGCAATCAACGACCACCATGCTCTCCACCACGTTCCGCAGCTGGCGCACGTTCCCAGGCCAGGGATACGCCCCGAGCTTCATGCGTGCTTGCAGTGACACGCCCTTGATGGTCTTGCCGTGACGCTTCGCAAACTGCCTGACGAAGTATTCGATGAGCAGGGGGATGTCGCCGGCACGTTGGCGAAGCGGTGGGATCGTCACCGTAATGACCTTGAGCCGGTGGTAGAGGTCGCTCCGAAACGCGCCCGCCTCGATGGCTTCTTCCAGATTGCGGTTCGTCGCCGAGAGGATGCGGACGTTGACTTTCAGGGGCGCATTCGAGCCGACGCGAGTGATCTCCGCCGATTCGAGCACCCGCAGGAGTTTGATCTGGGTCGCGATCGGCATGTCGCCGACCTCGTCCAAAAACAACGTGCCTCCATTGGCAAATTCGAACTTTCCGACGCGATCGCTCGATGCGTCGGTGAATGCCCCCTTCACATGCCCGAACAATTCGCTCTCGAGAATGTTCTCGCTCAGCGCCGCGCAGTTCAGGGCCACGAACGGCTTCGACTTGCGGGGGCTGTTTTGGTGGATCGCTTGGGCGACCAGTTCCTTGCCGGTGCCCGTCTCACCTTGGATGAGCACCGTCGCATCGGTCGGAGCGATCCGCTTCATCCGCTCCACGAGGGTCAGCATTTCGGGACTGGCGCCGATCACTCCTTCGAAGCCGAACTTCTCGTCGAGCCGACGATTGAGCTCGATATTCTGCTTTCGCAACCGGATGCCTTCGGACGCCTTCTCGACCGCGGCTCGAAGGTGCCCGAGATCGAGCGGCTTTTGGAGGTAGGTGAACGCCCCCTGTTGCATCGCCAGGACCGCCGAGGGAACGGTGCCGTGGCCGGTGACGACGATGACCTCCGTGTCGGGGGAAGCCTGCTTGGCGCGGGCGAGAATCTCGAGCCCACCGATATCGTTCATCATGAGATCGGTGACGACGATATCGAAGGAATCCTGAGCGATCCGTTTGGCTCCTTCGCCGCCACTGCCGACGACCGTCACATCGACCCCGAGTTTTTCCAGGGAAGCTCCCATCGTGCGGGCGTGGACAATGTCGTTGTCGACGACGAGAACTCGCACGCTGGCCAAGGGATCAGCGGCAGCTGTCGTTTCGGGGGCGGTCGCGGACGGGGACGTCGATGGCATGGTTCGGATGGTACGGGCGCCGGAGTCGGTCAGTCCAGCGGCTTGCCGGTTGCAGCAGCGGGCTTGCCGCTCACCGAAGCAGAAGGGGGCAGTCGCGGAGGGGCAGGGAGCCAGATCGTCACCTTGGTGCCGCGGCCGGGAGCACTTTCGATGTCGATCGTGCCGCCGTGGGCTTCGATGATTTTTCGGGCGGTCGGAAGCCCGAGGCCAGAGCCCCCCTGCTTGGTCGTGTAGAACGCCCGAAAGACCTTGCCGAGAGTTTCGGCATCCATGCCCGGGCCTGTATCGATGAGCTCGACGAGCACGCCCAGGCCGGCGGCGCGGGTGCGAACGACGATCTGACCACCCCCCTCCATCGCCTGCACGGCGTTGAGTAGGAGGTTCAGGATCGCCGAGCGAAACGTTTCGCGGTCGAGACGCACGCTCGGCAACTCAGGATCGAGGTAGCGCAGGATATCTACGCCTGCTGCTTCGGCGCGGATCGCAAAGAAGTCGAGGAGTTGTTCAAGTTCCGTATTGAGGCTCCCTGGCTCGGGCGAAAGAGACTCCTGCCTCGCGAAATCGAGGAAGTCGTCCAGGAGCTTCTGGAGACGTTCACACTCTTGGCGAACGAGGTCGATCTTCGCCCGGGCCCGACGGTCCCGCTGCTTCGTGGGAGAATCGGGGTCGGTTTCCTCGAAGTCTTCGGCCAAGAGCGCCATATTCAGGCGGATCGTCGACAGAGGGTTGCGGATCTCGTGGGCGAGAGCGCCCACGAGCGCCGCAAACTCCGCGTAGGTTTCTGCACGGGCTGGTGCTTGTTCGTCATCAGACGTCATGGGCCGCTCCTAGCCGCGCGGACGCGGCCAGCGGATCATTCCGCCGGCGCGCCGTTGCCCGCTGCCGCCTCGGCCGCCTCACGCATGGCCGCTTTGCGGCTCAGCTTGACGCGGTCTTGATCGTCGACGGCGATGACCTTCACTCGCATGGTGTCACCGACACGGCAGACATCACCGACACTCGAGACGTACTCTTCGGACAGCTCGCTGATGTGGCATAGGCCGTCCTTGCCCGGCACGAGTTCGACGAACGCGCCGAATTCCTTCACGCTCGTCACCCGGCCCTCGTAGACGCGGCCCACTTGGATCGACGCCGTGAGCGCTTCGACCTGAGCCATGGCGGCCATGGCACCTTCGGCGTCGTGGCTGGCCACGGTGACCGTGCCGTCGTCTTCGACCTCGATGCTGGCGCCGGTCGACTCTTGGATGGCACGGATGGTCTTGCCACCCGGGCCGATCAAGAGGCCGATCTTCTCGGGGTTGATCCGGGTCCGGAGGAGCCGTGGCGCCCAGACCGAGATCTCTTGCCGCGGCCGGCGGATCGCCGAGAGCATCGCCCGGAGGATCTCGAGACGAGCCTCGCGGGACTGCGTGAGCGTCGCGGCAATGATCTCCCGCGAAATACCGGAAATCTTGAGATCGAGCTGGATCCCGGTGATGCCGTTTTGCGATCCGGCAATCTTGAAGTCCATGTCGCCATAGTGATCTTCGTCACCGATGATGTCGGTGAGCAGGGTCCAGCGACTGTCGCTCTCCTTGACGAGCCCGACCGAGATGCCGGCCACCGGGTGACTGATCGGCACGCCCGCCGCCATCAGGCCGAGGGTGGCACCGCACACGCTCGCCATCGAACTCGAGCCGTTCGACTCGAGGATGTCGGAGATGACGCGGATCGTGTACGGGAACACGTCTGGATCGGGAAGGACCGGCTTCACGCTGCGCTCGGCAAGCGCCCCGTGGCCGAGCTCACGTCGCCCCGGCCCACGGATCGGACGAACCTCGCCCACCGAGAACGAGGGGAAGTAGTAGTCGAGCATGAACTTCTTGGAGTACTCGTCGATGAGGCCATCGATTCGCTGCTCGTCTTTGCCCGTGCCGAGCGTGATGGTCACGAGGGCCTGCGTTTCGCCTCGCTGGAACACGGCCGAGCCGTGGACGCGAGGAAGCACATCGACCTCGCAGTGCAGCGGCCGGAGAGCCGTATGGCCTCGGCCATCAGGCCGGGTGCCCTCGAGGATCAATTCACGGATCGCCTTCTCCTGCAAGTCGTGCCAGACGTGGCTGAAATCGGCCTCAGAGACGCCGCCAGCTTCGCCCGGCTTGAATTGGAACGCGGGCTCGGACGGGGCCACGGCCGCCTTGGCCTTCTCCTTGAGCGCCTTCACGGCGTTGTTGCGATCCTGCTTTCCGGAGATGGCGCACGCCGCCTTGAGGTCGGCGTAGTACTCGCGGGTGAGCCGCTCGGTGAGTGCCGAGTAGTCGGCGAGCACATATTCCTTCTTCGGCTTGCCTGCCTTCGCGACGAGCTCTTCTTGCATCTCACAGAGGATGCGGATGATGCGATGGCACTCATCGAGGGCCGCGAGCATGCGATCCTCGGGCATCTCGCGAGCGAAGCCCTCGATCATGAGGATCGCAGACTTGCTGCCAGACACGACGAGGTCGAGGTCGCTTTCTTCCAGTTGGTCGATGGTGGGGAACGGAATGAATTGCCCATTGACCTGCGCGAGCCGGACGCTCCCCAGCGGTCCCTGGAACGGGAGGGGAGAGATGCACAAGGCGGCCGAGGCACCGTTCATCGCCAAGACATCGGGGTCGTTTTGGCGGTCACTGGCCAAGACATTGGCCTGCACCTGCACTTCGTCAAAGAACCCCGCGGGGAAGAGCGGGCGGATCGGACGGTCCATCAGCCGACTGGTGAGCGTTTCCTTGAGCGTGGGCCGGCCCTCACGCTTGAGGAAGCCGCCAGGGAACTTGCCGGCGGCGGCAACCCGCTCGCGGTAGTCACAGGTGAGCGGAAAGAAATCGATTCCGGGGCGGGGCGCGCCAGTCGCGCAGGCCACAAGCACCACCGTTTCGCCGTACGACACGAGCACGCTGCCCGCGGCCTGCTTGGCCAAGAATCCTGTTTCGATCGCGAGCGTCTGCTCGCCGATGGTTCGTTCCACTCGCTGCTTTGTCATTTCCTACTTCCTTCTTTCAGACGTCCGTCGAGTCGCCAATACACGTGGCTGTATGATCGACGACGTCTCCTGCTCTTGCTTCCAGACGGCGCACCAACGCACCGCCCGACCTTGCCCTGAACCACTCGCCGCGAGACCACCGGAGCTCCGGCACACGGGAGAGTCATGCAATCAACGCCATCCGCCGCCTGAGGCGGCCGGCAGGACCGCTACTTGCGGATGCCCAGCTTCTGGATGATGTCGAGGTAACGCTGCGGGGAAACCCGCTTGAGATAATCAAGGAGACTCCGACGACGGCTGACCATCATCAGGAGGCCTCGCCGACTGGCGAAGTCCTTGGAGTGCTTCTTGAAATGGTCGGTGAGGTGGGTGATCCGCCCGGTCAAAAGGGCAATTTGGATCTCCGCGGACCCGGTGTCGGCAGCTCCGCGCCGATGGGCACCGATCAACTCGCTCTTACGTTCTTTAGTCAGCGACATCAGCCGTTTTCTCCACCCACGACGGGCGGCATTGATTGTTGGATCGAAGGATGGCGGCAGTGTACTGGCCGAGCCAGAATTTGCAACTGCCGACGAGTGGCACGCCGTCAGGCCCGGGCGCTTTCGCCTGCTGGTGCAGCGAGGGCTTCCCGATTCCGGCCGGTTCCGTGGCTGTGGGGCGTGTGGACCACGTCCCAGGCCAGGCCCAGCCGCTCGAGGCCGAGGATCACCCAATAGGTCGGATCGAATTCCCACCACTTGTGGCCGTGGGCAGCCATCCGCTGATGGGCGTGGTGGTTGTTGTGCCAGCCTTCACCGAAGGCCAGCAGGCCGACCCACCAGAGGTTTCGCGAGTCGTCGGTCGTCTCGTAGTTGCGGTAGCCCCACATGTGACTCGCCGAATTCACGAACCAGGTGACGTGGAACACGATCACCATCCGAACGGCCAGTCCCCAGATGAGCCACGAAATCCCGGTGTCGCGGCCATAGAGGTACCAGCCTGAGGCGAGGAGGGCCCCGCCGATGAGGAAGTGCCACAAAAGGAACGTCACATGAAGGAAATGGACACCCCTGTCTTTGGCGAGATCGGGCGCCCATCGCTTCGTGTGGGCGTCGATCTCGGCCCGCGAATGGGCGGGGAAGAGCCACAGCATGTGAGACCACATGCCGCCATCGCGTGGTGAATGCGGGTCGCCTTCCTGATCGCTGAAGACATGGTGCTTGCGGTGGTTGGCGACCCAGACGAGTGCCGAGCCTTCGCCGGAAATGCCACCAAGCAGCGCGAAAAAGAATCGTACCGGAGCAAAGGTCTTGAAGCTGCTGTGCGTGAGCAAGCGGTGATAGCCAAGGCACACACCGAGCCCGCCTGTGACCCAGTACAGCGCCATGCAGATCGCGAAGCCCGACCATGAGAAGTAGAAGGGGGCAGCCAAGGCGGCGAGGTGCACGCCACCGATCCAGGTGACCGTGGCCCAGTCGAGTTGCGACCAGTCGGCGACGGGACCTTCGCGACGGGGCTCGACGTCACCGTCAATGCCTTCATCAGGCAGCGTTGCCACCGCCGTCGAGTCGATGCCCACGTCGTCGCGATCCGCAGATTCCAGCCCCGGGAGGATGGCATCGACGGGTTCATCGAGCAGCGGGGCGGCGGTGGGCGGGGGCGTCATGGTGTGGCTCCTCGGGAAGTCGGGCGCGGACCTGCGTACCAGGCCTCATCGGACTGAGAAACACTCTGACAAGAGGCCGTAATCTTGGGCAGGGGGAGCGGGTAAGGTTCCTGTCCAGGCTTTGTCAAAATTGCGTCAGAATCGGCGATCGCTGTCGTTCGGGACAGGTTTTGGCCCAAGCGGCGGAAGAACTGACATGAGCCACGCGCCTGGCCCGGCGGTCGGACCGAAGGTGGTGCCGGGCGACGACAACAGCCACGCGATTCGATCGGCGGTCACGGGACCACCGGGCGCCGCGAGCAAAACTTCGCCCCGCGTCGTGGCGAGACCGGCCGGAACTCGCGGTGTCGGTTGCAACTGCACGCCGTGCGGACCAATCGCGACGATGCAGGCGGCGACATCGAATGCCA
>CAZCHF010000016.1:0-52442 GCA_964498325.1 uncultured Candidatus Kuenenia sp. | reverse complement strand
CACCCGGCCGGGCCCCGAGTGCGAGGACGACGCGATCAAAGAGCCGGCGATCGACGTGGCCGGCACTGACGGTGACCTCGGCGAGCGCGTCGCGGACGCGGCCGCCAGTCACGGTCAACCTGCTGATCTCGAGGCTGGCGGTCCCCGAGGCACGATCACCGACGGCGGCGGCCGCCGCGGCGAGGTCAATTCCGGTGACGCGGCCTCGCGCCTCGCCCCGCCAGCCGTCGTCGGCACACGATGCGAGGAGGGAGCCGGTCACGGCGGCGTGTGGCCCCGCCGAGGTCAGGCCAGCAGTGTGGCCACCTGCCAGGGACGCCAGAATGACCACAGGGATCGGCGTGGTGATGGTCGCGTTGATGTCGTAGGCCGGCGTCGCCCCGGACGGATCAGGTGGATGCCGCACGATTCGAATCTCGTCGTCCGTGGTGTCTCGTCGCACGATCCGAATCGCCCGCGAACCGTCGTGCATGACGCACTCGACGCGGAGAGACGCCGGGGCGGAGCCAATCGTGTGGTCATCGTGAGGAGACGCGTTCCCCCAGGAAAAGTTCGCGACTTCGACGACGCAGGCGCGGCGAAATCGGATGTCGTCGACAAGCCATCGGCCAGCGAGGTCGATGGCGATGGCTGCCGTTTCAGCGTCGCACGCCAGCGCGTCGATACGGACGCGATCCTCGTCAGCCGACGATTCGATCTCGACAAGCGGAAGGGCGACGGCAGGACGTCCGGCTGCCGGGGGCAGCATGCAGTCATGGGCCCTCGTGACGCCGGGCAGCGGGTGGTCGATTCTGCCCACGACGATCGGGAGGCCGGTGGCTTCCTGCCAGCGGGCTTGAACCTGGGCGCGATACGTGTCGCTTCGAAGATGAACGGCCCATGCCACGAGCGCCGCGGTCGGCACGACGCCGGCCACCACAAAGAGCAGTCGGGCGCGGCGGATTCGGGCGGTGGAGCGGGCGATGAACATCCGTGTTCCTCGAGGCAGCGAACGGCACGCGGGCCTTGATTACTGCCTACTGCGAGTGGGCCAGGTCGTGGTACAGACTCCAGCGAGCTTTCATCTCGGTGATGCTGTCGCCGCCGAACTTGTCGACGAGAGCCTGGGCGACCGTGAAGGCGACGACGTTCTCAACGATGACACTGCACGCACTCACCGCGCAGACATCACTCCGTTCATACGCAGCCTCTTCAGGCTGCTTCGTGGTGAGATTCACGCTCGCGAGTGGCTTGCGAAGCGTGCTGATCGGCTTCATGGCCGCGCGGATGACGAGCGGCTGTCCATTGGTCGTGCCTC
Organism: uncultured Candidatus Kuenenia sp.; assembly: GCA_964498325.1. GTDB lineage: Bacteria > Planctomycetota > Planctomycetia > Pirellulales > UBA1268 > QWPN01. The sequence goes on along the minus strand of CAZCHF010000016.1, from coordinate 51,145 downwards.
CTTCGAGGCCACCGGCATTGTTCGTGGGCCGCGTGAACCCCTGGGTCGGGCCGTCTGCGGTGGACGGGTCGTAGCCAATCGGGTCGTGCACCTGCGAACCGCGAAGGCCGGCAGCCTCAAACCCCATGCCGATCTCGACCCCTTTGATCGCCTGCACGGCCATGACGGACTGGGCCAGAAGGCCGTCGAGCTTGCGATCCCACTGGGCGTGGGTGCCGAGGCCGATGGGCAGACCGGTGACGCGGGCCTCGACGATGCCGCCGAGCGTGTCGCCATCCTTCCCGACCTTGTCGATGAGGGCCTCGATCTCGGCGTCCTTCTCCGGATGGAGCGAGTAGATGCTGCTGCGGTCACGGATCGTGCGCAGTTCGGCGAGCGTGCCGGTGCGATCGCCGAGCGTGACTCCACCCAACGCGGTCACCCAACCGGCAACATCGATCCCGAACGCGGCGAGGAGCTGACGGGCGAGGCCACCGGCTGCCACACGGGCGGCCGTCTCGCGGGCACTGGCCCTTTCGAGCACGGCTCGGACGCCCCCGAGGTGTTTGATGGCGCCCGCCAGATCGACATGGCCGGGCCGCGGGCGATCCACTTCCTCGAGCCGCTCGAGCTTGGCATCTTTATTGATGACCTCCAGGGCCAGCGGGCTTCCGAGAGTCACGCCCTTCCACAGGCCCGAGAGAAACGTGACGGTGTCGGTCTCGATCCGCTGTCGACCACCGCGGCCGTAGCCCCCTTGGCGACGCTGAAGCTCGGCATTGATTGCCGCGGTATCAACGGCGAGACCGGCAGGAAACCCGTCGACGAGGGCGACGAGGGCGGGGCCGTGGGATTCACCGGCGGTCCAGTAGCGGAGCATGACGTGGCTGCGGGGGGAAGGGGAACGGAGGATTGGATTCTAGTTGCGAAAAGGCCGCTTCCCTAGGCCATTCGCCCCGCGGGTACGGGCTCGTTTTTCAGGGAAACCTGCCCGTTCCGTGGCTCCCCTGTCACGACAACCCGTCAGGCAGTCGCCCGGTGATGAGTCGACACGCTTCGAGATACTTGTCGCGGGTGCGGATCACGACATCGTTCGGGAGGGCTGGTGGCTCGCTCGCCTTGTCCCAGCCGCTCTGGTCGAGCCAGTCGCGGACGAACTGCTTGTCGAACGAGTCTGGCACGCGGCCCTTGCCGGCATCGGTCGCGGGCCAGAACCGCGAACTGTCGGGCGTGAGCACTTCATCGACGAGGATGATCGAGCCGTCATTGAGCCGGCCCCACTCGAACTTGGTGTCGGCCAACACGATGCCGCGGGCCGCGGCATGTTCGGCGCCGCGGCGGTAGACCTCGATGCTCTTGGTGCGAAGCACATCGGCCGTGTCAGTGCCGACCGAAGCTTCCATCACCTCAAACGACACGTTCTCATCGTGGCCACTCGTGGCCTTCGTCGCGGGCGTGAAGATGGGCTCAGGGAGCCGGTCGCCCGGTGCCAGGCCTGGCGGCAGTGGCACGCCACACACGGTCTGGCTCCTTCTGTACTCGGCGAGGCCAGAGCCGGCAAGCCAGCCGCGGACCACGCACTCGAAGGGAATCACGGTGGCGCGTTTCACGAGCATCGTGCGGCCGCGCAGGGGCTCGCGATCGATCGAGCCGGGAAGTTCCATCGCATCGACATCGGTCGTGAGCAGATGATGCGAGATCGGATCTGAACCGCGTGCGAGGAGATCGAACCAGAACGCGGAGATCGTGGTGAGCACCTTGCCCTTGTCGGGAATCGGGGTCGGCAGGATCCAGTCGAACGCACTGATGCGATCGGTGCTCACGATCAGGAGCGTGTCGCCGAACTGCTCGGTGCGATGGCGGTAGCAGTCGCGAACCTTGCCGCGTGCCGGTTCGCCGAGTGGAAGATCCGTAGTGGTGACGGGCGTGTTCATGCCCTGGGTTGTACACCAGGTTGTTTGAAACTTGGACAGTGTGTGGTTCAGCGGGCATTGCTCGCGCCGGGCCGGGGTCGCCCGTGTCATGTCGCGGGACGCTTCCTTCGGGCATCCTGCCCTCCGGTCGCTCGGAGAAACCCTCGCTTCGCCCTCCAGGCTGCGCTCGGTTTTCTACGCCCGCTCCATGACACGGGCGACCCCTCGCGGTTTTGGCCAGAAGCAGCTTGGCTGCATGAACGAAGTGCTGAGAGGCGTAAGAGATATGTGTTTGGAGGCCAGGCCCTCTGATTTCCTGGCACCAGGGTACGACGAGGCTCAGGGGTGACCGTGCCGAGGTCGACGGCGTTGGAAACTTTGCGCAGCCATGGATGGCGGAGCAAAGTTTCCATGGAGTGCAGCGGAGGCCTGGAGGGCCTTAGCAAACGTCCGGCGGCCCGGCACGGTCACCCCTGAGCCGGTTTTTCAGAGGGAAGTTTGAATCAGAGAGATCGCCGACATCGTTGCGTCAGCAGAAATCGCGGGACATACGTGGGAGGGCTGCAAGGGCAGGGGAGGGGAGCGAGGGGATGGTTGGTGAGGCATCGTCATGCTTGCATTGATCTGTCGACCCGAGCATGGTCGCGAGCCGGGTGGCGACCACATGCACGACTTCGCCACGACGCTGGATGCGGCCCTCGACCATGAGCACTGCGGTACGCCGGGCGGCGTGATCGGCGGCCTTCCATATGTCAGGGCGAACCACGATGTTGGCCGAGCCCGTCTCGTCTTCGATCGTGAGAAAAATCATGCCCTTGGCCGTCGCGGGGCGCTGGCGAACGAGCACGATGCCGGCGATTCGGACGCGACGGCCTTCGGACGCGGCGTTGGCCGTGGCGATACAGGCGACGCCGCTCGCCGCCAGTCGCGGTCGCTCAAAAACGAGCGGATGCGCCGTGAGTGAAAGTCCGCCGGTGCGGTAGTCGGCAACGACCTCTTCCTGCCGCGTCATGGCAGGCAGACCGCCCGCATCGCCATCCTCGTCGGTGTCGTCATGATCCGAGAGGCTTTCCAGGAGCGGCCGGCTCGCCGGTTTGTCGAGACACTGCATCGCTTCCCAGACGGCACGGCGACGCGAGAGCCCGAGCGATGCAAGGGCTCCTGCACGGGCCAAATGCAAAAGCGCCTCGCGATCGAGCTTTGCTCGTCGGACCAGATCGCGTGGCAGTTTGAAAGAACCGTCTCGTCTAGCAGCCACGATGCGCTCGGCTTCCGCTTCGCCCAGCCCGTAGACCTGCTCGAGTCCGAGTCGCAGCGACGGTTGGGCGTTTGGCTTCTCGCTTCGCTCGAGCGTGGCGTGCCATGCGCTTGCATTCACGTCGGCTGGAAGCACCTTCACGCCGTGATTGCGGGCATCGCGGACGAGTTGGGCTGGTGCATAAAAACCCATGGGCTGGCTGGCGAGAAGCGCGGCGGTAAAAGCTGCCGGGTGGTGATGCTTCAGCCAGGCCGACACATACACCAGGAGTGCAAAGCTCGCCGCGTGCGACTCTGGAAATCCGTATTCACCAAACCCGCGAATCTGGTTGAAAACATGCTCGGCAAATTCCTTGGAAAGCCCGCGGGCGAGCATGCCGTCGACAAGTTTTCGGTGAAACTCGTCGATCACGCCTGGCCGTCGCCAGGCTCCCATCGCCCGTCGCAGTTGATCGGCTTCGCCTGGCGTGAAGCCCGCCGCGACCACTGCCAGCCGCATGGCCTGCTCCTGGAAGAGCGGTACGCCGAGCGTTTTTTCGAGCACCTCTCGGATTGCATCGTTGGGATAGGTGACGGCCTCCTCGCCGTTTCGCCGCCGGAGATAGGGATGCACCATGTTGCCCTGGATCGGGCCTGGCCGCACGATCGCCACCTCGATCACGAGGTCATAAAAACACTTGGGCCGGAGCCGCGGCAGCATGCTCATCTGGGCTCGGCTCTCGATCTGAAAGACACCGATCGTGTCGGCCCGCGAGATCATCTCGTAGACAGCCGGATCCTCGGCCGGCACCGTGGCCAGCGTGAGCCGAGGGCCTCCAGATTGCTCCACAAGCTCAAAAGCTCGGCGGATCGCGGTGAGCATGCCGAGGGCGAGGCAATCGACCTTCAGGATGCCGAGCTCGTCGAGGTCGTCTTTGTCCCACTGCACGATCGTGCGGCCGGGCATCGTGGCCGGCTGCACGGGCACGAGATCGACAAGCCGCCCCCGCGTCATCACCATGCCCCCGACATGCTGACCGAGATGCCGCGGAAAGCCGATCAGCTCGCCGACGAGCGTCACAAGTCTTTGGCCAGTATCACTCGCCGGATCAAGGCCCGCCTCGCCAAGCCGGGCCGGTAGATCATCGATGCGATCGCCCACGTCGAGCACCGTGGCGAGCGAGTCAATGCGATCGAGCGAGAGCCCGAGAGCCTTGCCGACGTCGCGGACGGCGGATCGCAGCCGATAGGAAATCACCTCGGCCGTCATGGCAGCTCGGTCGCGGCCATACGTTTCGTAGATATATTGCAGTACTTCTTCGCGGCGGTGATGCTCGAAGTCGACATCGATGTCGGGGGCCTCACGCCGCTCGCGGCTCACGAACCGCTCGAAGAGGACGTTCATCCGAGCCGGATCGACCGACGTGATGCCCAGGCAGTAGCAGATGGCCGAGTTGGCCGCCGACCCGCGCCCCTGGCAGAGGATGTTCTGTCGTCGAGCAAAGCGCACGATGTCGAAGACAGTGAGAAAATAAGCCTCGTAGCCGAGGTCGGTGACGATCGCGAGCTCATGAGCGACAAGCTCCCGTACCTTCTCGGGAATCCCGTCGGGATACCGCTTGCGAGCACCCTTCCAGACCATGTCAGCCAGGTGCTCGGCAGCGGTGCGGCCAGGCGGCACGGTGGCCAGCGGGTATTCGTATTTCAGTTCATCGAGCGAGAACGTGCAGCGGGCGGCGATTTCGGCCGACCGTTCGACCGCTCCCGGCAGTGCCGCAAACCGCTTGGCGATCCGCTGGATTTTGTGGAGATGCCGCTCGCCATTGGCAAGCAGCCGGCCTCGGATGGTGTCGACCGTGCTGCGATGCCGCACCGCCGTCACCACATCAAAGAGTGGCATCCGGCTGCGCGCGTGGTAGCGCACATCACCTGCCGCTGCGACAGGAACACGAGCCTGTCGGGCTACGCGACCGAACCAAGCGAGCCGTTCGGCATCGTCTCCTTCGAGCGCCACTTCGGCGAGGGCCCACAGCCGGTCGCCAAAGATCTCGTGCCAGTGCCTGAGCTTGTGCGTTGCTTCTCGGAGTTGGTCATCGCCACCTGGTCGGTCGTGGTCGATCGCCGCCAGCGGCACGCCTGCCAGGAGACCTTGGGCATGCCTTGCGACATCGTCACGCGTCAGGAAACATGCGCCGGCACTGTGAGTCGGGATGTCGTCATCATGATCGAGATCTGACTGTCCGTGGAAAAAGCCAGCCCTGGCCTTTTTCCACTTGGCCGACCGATGGAAAAGCCGAGGTTTTCCATGGTCGGCGCTCGCCGCATCGTGCGGCGCTCGCCGGTCGTGATCAACGGGTTTCTCGGCAGCCTGGGCGTAGCCGTGTGTCAGCAAATGGCAGAGATTGGCGTAGCCTTTCGCATCGGCGGCCCAGACGACAAGCGACGCGGCGTCTGCCAGTTCGAGTTGTGCCCCGACAATGAGCTTGATTCCTGCCTGCTTGGCGGCCCCATGGGCTCGCACGATTCCCGTGAGGGTGGCGAGGTCGGTGATCGCCAGAGCCTCATAGCCGAATTCGGCCGCTCGCGTGACGAGCTCCTCAGGATGCGAGGCACCTTGGAGAAATGAAAAGTTGCTCGTGCAGTGGAGCTCGGCATACCGTGGCACTGCGTGGTTCATGCTCTGGGTCTCCGTTTCTTTTTTGTGTTTCAGGCAAACACGCCGTGCAGATACCAGCCGCTCTCGCGGACGCCTCGTGGTCGACTGCCGAGCCGCCGAAAGAGCCAAAACCTCGCTCCCGAATCCGTCTCCACGACGTAGTAATCGCGGCGAACCGTGGGCCCGCGCCACCAGGCCGTCTCGATTCGCTCAGGCCCGTGTGCCTTCAGGACATGGTGGAGGGCACCACCAAGCCGAAATTGCACCGGCGCCGGATTCCCTTCACAGTCTTCAAGTGGAATCGGCCGCGGCGGCATCCAGACCGGTCGTCTGCCAGCCCGCTCGAGGCGATGGTTGCCGCCTCGTTTGGTTGCCGGCGCCGTCGCAGGCGGGGCAGCAAGCCAGGCATGCTCTGGTTGTGAGTCGGCCACCGCGTGTGGTTCAAAGACGGCCGGTCGACCGAGTCGGCCAGCGAGCCTGTCGAGCAACAGCCCGACCTCCAGCGCTTCGTCTTCCGTGATGGTGCCAGGGCGGTCGTCGACACGCGCATCAAAAAGTGGCCGCTGTCGGCACAGGACCGGCCCGGTGGCCACGACCTCCATGGTGATCGACTCGATCTCGCGAGGGAGTCGCATGCGACCCATGCGCAGGCGCACGAGATCGACCAGATGCCGCGGTGAGCGACTCGGCCGAAACAGGCTGACGTCGATCACCGTCGGCGCGGCAGTGGCCGTCGTGGAGGCTGCCACGGACGGCTCGAGACGAACTTGAAGCGCCGTGATACCTTCGCCACGTGCAGCGAGCGCCGGCGTGCATTGCTCCATGAGAGATTCGAAGAGGTTCGCCATCGCAGCCTCGTCAACCGAGGCAAGCGACAGGGGAAGCTCGAAGTCATGCGAGGCCTGCGGCAGTTGGTCACGATGAGACGCATGCGGCAGTTCGATCGGCTCAGCCCGCGAGCCGGTGAACTCTGCCAGCCGCAGGGAAACACTTTCGGGGAAGCGCGAAGCCAGACTCTTGCTCGAAAGCCGGAGCACACCGCCGATCGTGTCGACACCGACTTCATGGAGCATGTCGATCGCGGCAGGCTCGAGCCGCAGGGCCGAAAGCGGCAGGTCTGCGAGCAGGGCCTCTTCGCCGCGGGAGAGCCGTTGCCCGCCCGGTGGCACGATCGCGTAACGCTTGTGTCTGGCAGTGCCGAAACGCCGGGCCTCGCCGGCAGTCATCGGCATCGCTTTGGCAATGCGATCGGTGTGGTGCGCCGCAGCCCAGGCGGCGGCCGGCGTGTCGGCGATGGCCGTGCGGGCATGGAGGCCGCGGGCGGCAAGTGTCCAGACGGCGGTGCGGGCAAGCGCCCCTTCGCCGCCAAAAAAACCGGCCGTGTGGGTCACATCGAGGTGAAGGCACTCCGCTGCGGTTTGGCAGCCGGCTATGCCGCGGCCCGGTTTCGGTGGCCCGGTCTCGATGCCCACGATCGGCGAAAACCGCCGGCACATGCGGGCGAGCTTTTCGAGGGCTGTCCTGTCGGCAACGGGATCATCGGCATCGATCTCGGTGGCATGGCAGGCCTGCGAACCGTAGGCAAGCGCCAAGACTCCCATGGCCTCGGCGAGCGACATCCCCGACTCGATCACCACACGCTCGCGTCTCGGCGGCTCAGCCCACGCCCACGCTGCCACGGTCATGAGCCCGCGAGCTTCACGTCGGCAGACAAACACCGGCCGCTTTCGCAGTTCGGGCCGCTCGACGAGCCGCCGCTGCACCGGCCATCGCGGCAACCAGATCGTCATGACGCGCGGCATGCGACACCTCCTCGCGTGAGTTCAGCCTGTGACCCGTCGGCGCTTCTTCTCGCGATTACGCGACGCCGTGGTAGGGGCAGGCTGATGTCAGTTCGCTGAACCGTCGGGCTCTCACAGCCGCGTGCCAGATCAAGCACGATCTCGGTCGCTTGCCCCGAGAGACCACCATTCCAGGCGCCTCCCACCCGTTCGATCATGAGCCGCCTTTGCGTGAGCGTGCCGCTTGGAAGCGAAGGCGATCCAGAAAGCGAAGGCGATCGAGGAAGTGAAGACGCTCTAGAAAGCGAAGGCGATCGAGTAGGCGAAGGCGATCCAGGAGCCGGCGACACGGCAAACCTCGCCTCAGCCCATGATGGCTCGCGGATCGCCGCAGCCGGCCGCACGAAGAGGCCGATGCTGCCACTTGATCGCGCCGCCAGTTGCCAGCGTCGCATGGCGGTTGTCCATGCGGAAAGTCGCCGCGTGCCATGGAAGCGGCTCTCTTGTCGAACGTCGGCGAACTCCCGGCTCATGCCACGTGGCCAGGCCACGACGGCGGCCACCCCACGGCATCTGAGGGCTTGGTCGATCGCCCAGATCTCATCGTCGTCATGGGAGGGCCGAGCGACGACAAGCTGCCGCGAGTCATCGAGCCAGGGCATCACGGCCGGCGGATGAAACCAACCGCCTCGATCGACGACGAGAATCGTCTTCCGGCCAGCATGGCCACCGGAACGGCCGTTGGAGGCCGTGCGAGAACCTGGCTTGGCGAGCCGGCATGCAATGGCCAAAGCCAATGACACGGCCCCGGTGCCGCTGGCCACATCGCCAGTTTGTGCATCGCTGCCGGCAAGCCATTCGACGAGGCTGCCGCGTCGCAGCCCGCCGGCAGGCAGCAGGGCATCGACCCCCTTGAATCCCGTTGGAATCGCTTCGCGAGCGTCTTCCTGTCCCTGAAGCTCGCCGCCAGTCAGCCAGTTGCCCTGCGAGAAAATGGTCACCATGGCCTTGGACCTCACCGCCGCCCAGTGTGCATGAATGTACGTGCGTACACTATCTGAGTGCAGGCAGGCCGTCAAGATTCCGGTTTTCCGAAGTTCGCAAGGTCGAGGTGCGTCAACGACCCCGCGTCGGTCATGCACGGCCGGTTATGATCAACGGCGAACCGTCACCCAACTCATCGTCATGAACGCGTCGTTGACCGGCCCATCCTTTCTTTGCTGGGTTGTGCCGTGCCTGCTCTGCGGTGGGCGGCTCCTCACGCTGGCCGCGGCCCACGGGCAAGACGCCGATCGAGCCGGCCCGGCGACCGTCGTCGTGGGTGCCTATGTCAACGATGTGCAATCGCTCAACTTGCGGGAGCACAGCTATGCGATGGACATCTACATCTGGTTCCGATGGCGCGATCCCGATCTGATGCCGTCCGAGACCGTGGAGATCGTCAATCCGAACGAACTCTGGGGGCATGTCAAGGAGCCGCAGTACGCCGAGACCATCGAGCTCCCCACGGGTGAGCGGTATCAGGTGCTCCGCATCCAAGGTCGGTTCAGCCACAAATTCTTCTTCAACAACTACCCCTACGATCGCCAATCGTTGGTCGTGGAATTGGAAGATGCCGTGCATGAGGTGAATCGTCTCGTCTATCAGCCAGACGACGAGCCGGTGGCGCTGAATCCTCGCCTGGTTTTGCCAGGCTTTCGTGTCGGGCGACCCGAGCTCACGGTGGAGCGATTCGACTACCCCACCGCGTTTGGCGACGTGCGACGCACCGAACCCAACGCCTACTCGCGAGTCCGTATCGAAATTCCCATCCAGCGACCGTTGGTGACGTCGACTCTCAAGATGCTCTTGCCCGTTCTCTGTGTCGCGATCGGCGCGTCTTTGATGCTGCGGCTCAAAGTGACGTTCGTCGACGCGCGCCTGGGCGTGGGCATCACATCGCTCTTGACGGTGGTCGCCATCCAATTGGCGGCCAACGAAACCATGCCGAGCGTCGACTACTTGGTGCTCATGGACAAAATTCACCTGGCGGCATACGCCTATGTGCTCGCGGGCTTGGGCACGGTGCTCGCGACCGCCACGTGGCTCGACTTTGACGACGTGGCGGCCGCCCAGCGATTTCAGCAGCGAGCCTTTTGGGTGCTCAGTGCGGTGTTCGTCGCGACCATCACGGCACTCGTCAGCATTGCCATCATGGCCGGGTGAACGAGGGTGGCCAGAGTCGCCAGAGGCCGGCCAGCATGCTGCCGAGGACGGAGTGGACGAGGGCGGAGATGGCGCACGGTACGGCGGTGAGCGGCTCCGCCGGAAAGTTGTTCTTGGCGAGGACCGCCCCGAGGCCGGAGTTCTGCATGCCGACCTCGATCGAGATCGTACGGGCCACGACCGGTGAAAACCGAAACACGCGGGCGAAGGCGTAGCCCACGCCAAACCCGATCGCATGGAGCAGCACGATCCCAGTGAGGAGCGTGAGGCCACTCTCTCGAACGGCTGCAGCATTCTGGCCGATGATGGCCCCACAGATGAGTGCAACCGCCAGGACACTCACGAGCGGAGCCACCGGTGTCACCCGCGTGACGATCGCGGGGGCCCACTGATTGAGAGCGATGCCGATTGCCACCGGTGCCACGACCACCTGAAGGGTGTCAAGAAAGAGCTTCAGCGAATCCACTTCGACAAGGTGACCGGCCAAGAGACTCGTCAGCAGCGGCGTGAAGATCACCGCCGCGAGCGTGGAGCAGGTCGTCATGGTGACCGACAACGCGACATCGGCCTTGGCGATGTACGTGACCACGTTCGATGCGGTGCCGCCGGGACAGCAGCCGACCAAGATCAGGCCGACGGCGAACGGTGTGGGAAGATTCATGAGCGTGGCGATCCCCCACGCCGCGGTCGGCATGATCGAAAACTGGGCCACGAAACCGGCGAGGACCGCTCCCGGCCGCGAGGTCACCCGGGCAAAATCGGCCGGCGAGAGCGTCATGCCCATGCCGAGCATGACCACGGCCAATCCCTGGCTGATGAACGGGTTGAACCAGGTGAAGAGTGTGGGCTCGACGAGCGCGAGCCCGCACGCGACCGCGACCCACACCGGAAACGCGTTGGCAAGATGCTCGAGAAATCGTGTCATCGGGGAGTCAGGCTTTCCGTGAAAGTGGCAATGAACAGCGACGCTCGCGCGAGGCAGAGGATATCCTGCCCCGAAGAAACTGCTCTCATGATGGTGCCTGATCATCCACCGCGACGGTTTGCCGTACCAGCATTCATTGCGGTCGAGCTGGCCTTTCTGGCGGCGGCCCACATCCTCGGAGGACCGCCATGGGTGGCCCTGGGTGTGCTCGCCTGCATCGCGCAGGTCATGGCAGATTTCCGGTTGCGATCGCTCCTGGGGATCGTGCCGGCGCTGGGGTGGCTGGTCGCGTCCGATGCCACCGGCAATCGGGAACTGTTCTTTCCGTACGCCATGTACCTGGCGGCCCATGTGGCAAACCAGTTTGCCGGCCGCGGCTGGAAGACGGTTTCGGTCGCAGGGGGCACCGTTGTCCTGGCGTTTCTCGCGATTCGCGTGCTTCAGGATGCGACGCTGCCGGTCCTCGCGGTGGAGTTCGTCGTTGCCACCCCCATTCTTGCGGGCGTCGTTCTCACAATCATGATCATGGTGAAGCGCCCGTGGGCGAGCGTGGCCCTTGCCATCATGGCATCCATTGCCGCATACGCCGGATTGGCACTGTGATCGGCAATGCGCTACGCAGGTTTGCGGGGATGCCAGCGTCCTTCCTATTCTTTGGCCAGTCGCGCAGCGTGCATGCAAGCAATTCTTCCGTGGTGCGAGAGGACGTGATGTGATGGAGCAGGTCTATTTCGTATGCGCTCTCGCTGGCGGAACGATCTTTGCCTGCCACCTCCTGATGGGCCTGCTCGGGCTTGGTGACAGCCACGATTCCGGTTGGGAATCCGCAATCGACGGCCATGGGCATGGCGGGGGAAACGACGACACGTTGAATTGGATTCTGGGTGTCCTCAGCATTCGCGCCGTGTTGGCGGGGGTCACCTTTTTCGGCCTCGGTGGCCTGGCCACGTCCGGCACTGCAGTCTCGGCCCTGATTTCGGTCGTCGTCGCTACTGTCGCAGGACTAGCGGCCTTGGCGTTCGTGGCGTGGGTCATGTATCTCCTGGGCACACTGCGGGCCGACGGGACAGTGCATATTGAAAGCGCCGTGGGCCTCGAGGGCACGGTGTATCTCCCGATCCCCGCCCACAAAGCCGGTGCGGGCAAGGTGACACTCGTCGTGCAGAACCGGACGATGGAGTACCAGGCCGTCACGGCGAGTGGCGCGCTGGCCGCCGGCGAGCCCGTGGTCGTGGTGGGCGTGGCAGGCCCCGATACTGTCGAAGTATCTCCCCGCGGCACGCACGCATGGGAGAAGGTGCTTCCAGGAGGCTCGTAGTCCGACGTTCGGTGGAGGCGGATTTCCGCCTTTCATTCGGTGTTTGTCGGGCCCTGCTTCGGGCACGCCCTCCACGAGCAGATCGCCCGGGGCCGAACTATGCTTGGACCGCTCGGTTCCTCGCAACCTGCCTCGAAAGGATTTTGCATGTTCGCTGCCAGTTCTCTGCTCTCGCCCACGATGGTCATCGCCATCGCCTCGATCCTTGCGGGGTTGTTCCTTTTCAGCACGCTCGTGTTCGTCATCAATCGCTACAAGCGATGCCCGTCCAATCGCATCCTCGTGATCTACGGCAAGGTGCGTGGCGGAACGACCAGCAAGTGCATCCACGGCGGTGCCGCTTTCATCTGGCCCGTGATCCAGGACTACGCCTTTCTGCATCTCGAGCCGATTCAAATCGGCGTGCCGCTCAAAGATGCGTTGAGCGCGGAAAACATCCGGGTGGAAGTGCCGAGCGTGTTCACCGTGGCCATCGGCACCCAGCCCGAGATCATGCAGAACGCGGCGATCCGTCTCTTGGGACTCAATACGGCGCAGATCAAGCAACAAGCCGAAGACATCATCTTCGGGCAGATGCGCCAGGTCATCGCGAGCATGCGCATCGAAGACATCAACCGCGACCGTGAGAAGTTTCTGCAGCAGATCCAGCATTCCCTCGAGCCCGAGCTCAAGAAGATCGGTCTCGTGCTGATCAACGTCAACATCACCGACATCAAGGACGAAAGCGGCTACATCAAGGCCCTCGGTCAGAAGGCCGCCAGCCAAGCACTGCAGCAGGCCCGCGGTGACGTGGCCGAGCAAGAGAAGGAAGGCGAGATCCGGGTGGCCGAGGCCGAGCGTGCCATGGCCGTGCAGGTGGCCAACGCTGCGAAGCTTCGCGAAATCGGCATGAAGGAGGCGAAGCAGGAAGAGATCGTCCGGGTGTCGCAGCTCAACCAAGAGCAGGCGGTGCGGCTCGCCGAATTCAACCGCGACCAAGAGATCGGCGAGCAGACGGCCAGTTTCCAGAAGGAGATCCAGATCAACGAGGCCGATCGGGCCAAACGCATCGCGGTGGCCGAGGCGAACGCCAAGGCGATCGCCGGTGAGTCCAAGGCCCAGGCGGACATTGCCGCGGCCCAGGCCGACCTGCACGTCAAGAAGGCCGACGCGTATCAGTTGGCCGAAACCCGCAAGCGCGAGGCCGAGGCCGCCGTGCTCGAAGCTCAAAACCGGGCCATGGCCAAGGCGGCCCTGGCTGAAGCCGAACGCGTGGAAGCGGAGCAGAGAGCGGCGCTCGAGGCGCCCGCCAAGGCTGACAAGGCCAAGACGATCGTGGAGGCCGAAGCCGAGGCCGAGAAGCGGAAGATATCAGCCATGGCCGAGGCGGCGGCGATCTATGCCAAGCTCGAGGCCGAGGCCCGTGGCCAGTACGAGATCCTGGCGAAGAAGGGGGAAGGCCTCGAACGCATCATCAGCGCCTGCGGGGGCTCGCAGCAGGCATTTCAGTTGCTCATGCTCGAACACCTCGACGTGCTGGCACAAACAAGCGCCCAGGCGATCTCGAATATCAAGTTCGACAAGGTGGTCGTGTGGGAGCAAGGGGGTAATTCCGGCCAGTCGAGCACGGCCAGTTTTTTGAATGGCCTGTCGCGCAGCTTGCCTCCGATGGTCCAGGTACTCAAGGACGTCGCCGGCATCGAGGTGCCCGAGTATCTCGCGAAGCTCACGCCCGATGACAAGCCGCAGGACGCCGCGGGGACAGTCCCGGCGTAGCCCGCCGGCGGCAGGCAAGGTTCTGGGATCGCTCGGCAACAAAAAACTTTTCCGCGACTGTAACGGATTGGCCGCCAGGCCGTTGGTAGGTTGGGTATCCACCAGCGTGCAAGGAGCGGAGTCATGGCGAGCACCGGCGAAACCCCTGGGTGGCTCCTCGATGCGGTCGATCAATACGAAAAGCCGCTGACTCGTTACGCACGCCGTCTCCTCGGCGATTTCGATCTGGCTGCTGATGCGGTGCAGCATGCATTTCTGGCGCTGTGCGGCGAGTCGCGGTCCCGCGTGGGAGACCACGTGGCACCGTGGCTCTATCGGGTCTGCCGCAATCGGGCGGTAGACCATCTGCGACACGCTGGCCGTGAGCAGTCACTCGTCGCCGACTCTGCTGCCAGCGACTGTGGCGAGGGTGCGAGTCCTCACGAAGACGCGCGCAGTATCGATCCGGCCATCGCCGTCGAGCGTGCCGATCTTGCCTCACGGCTCCGCGAGCTCCTACGCCATCTTCCGGCTGCCCAGCGGGAAACGATCGACCTCTGGTGCGAGGGATTTACGTATCGCGAGATCGCCACGATCAGCGGTCGCCAAGAGGGGCATGTTCGGGTGCTCGCCCATCGTGGCCTGACAGCACTGCGGATGCACCCGCTTGTTCGTGAACTGTTCGCAGATGCACCACATGCCACGGTTGCGTCTGCAATCCCGTCATCGCCCACTGCCACCTGCCAGAACTCCGGGGAGAGCCAGCCATGAATCGCAAACAAGACGATGTCGGTTCAGTCACGCCGCAGGAGGCGCGGGATGTTCTCATCACGGCGTATGCCCTCGGCCAACTGGAGGGCGAGGATCGTGAAGCTGCTGAAGCCATCTTGGCGGCCACCGATGCCGAAGCTGCAAGGCAGCAAGTGGCCGAGGCCTCGCAGGTTGCTGCCGCGCTCGTTGATGCGCGGGACCACGATGTTCCCGAACGATCACCAGAGCTGCGTCGTGCTGTGATTGCAGCGGTCGCACAATCCGGCAAGTCAAGCACGTCGGTGCCTGAGCCGGTGCAACGTCGTCGCCACCTGCGGTGGGTATTTGTGGCGGGCGGCGTCGCACTTTCGATTCCGTTGCTCGTGGTCCTGCTGTTGCCGCCCGTTCAGCATGCCCGTGAGGTGGCACGGCGGGTTGTCGATACCGAGATCGATGCTTCAGTGCCCCAGCAGGCTGCGCCGCGAGTGTCGTCGGTACCGCTCGGGGATCGGAAAGGCGCCGGGGGCCTCGGTGCATCAGCGCCAGGGGTCGATCTTCAGCCCGACCACGGACGTTCCGTCACTTCCGGTCGTGCCAACGAACAGGCTGGGGGGCAATCCTCCGGCCTTGAGAATACGGGCGACCTCCACCGAAGAATTGTTCCGTCAGAAGTCTATCGAGACCAAAGCGACTGGCAGTCCCTGACAAAGACGCGGGAACGTTTCACGAACAAGGACCTTCGGGCCGTCGATAGTCCTGTGCCTCATGGCCAAGCTCAAGGGCACGAACAAGCTAGGGAACACTCTGGCGAGCGGTACAACCGTTTCAGCGAGAACGGTTTTCTGACAACGGCCGATCGTCCACTCTCCACGTTCTCGATCGATGTCGATACCGCGTCGTACGCCAATGTGCGACGGTTCCTGATGGCCGGCCAGCGTCCGCCACGAGATGCCGTGCGCATCGAGGAATTCGTCAATTACTTTTCCTATGACGACCCAGCTCCGACCGGTGAGGTGCCGTTTTCGGTGAACGTCGAGGCGGCGACCTGCCCCTGGCGGCCGAACCACAAGATCGTTCGCATCGGCTTGGCGGGGCGCGACGTGAACCGGGATCAGCGGCCGGCCGGCAACCTCGTGTTCTTGGTCGATGTGTCGGGTTCGATGGCCGACGCCGACAAGTTGCCACTCGTGAAGCAGTCGCTTCTCATGCTCGTGGAGGAGCTCACCGAGAACGACCGTGTTGCGATCGTCACCTACGCAGGAAACGCCGGCCTAGTACTTCCGTCAACCAGTGGTGATCAGAAACAGAAGATCCGAGAAGCGATTGAGGCGCTCTCCTCGGGGGGCTCCACGCACGGTAGCGCCGGCATCACGCTCGCATACGAGCAAGCGGCTGAGCGGTTCATCCAGGGCGGTGCCAATCGTGTGATCCTCGCCACGGATGGCGATCTCAACGTCGGCATCACCAGTGACGAAGCCCTCGTTGAGTTGATCACGCGCATGGCAAAGGGGGGCACGTTCTTGACGGTGCTCGGGTTCGGTCAAGGAAATCTTCAAGACGAGAAAATGGAGAAGCTCGCCGACAAGGGCAACGGGATCTACGCTTATATCGACGGTGTTCGCGAGGCCCGCAAGGTGCTCGTGGAGCAACTCACGGGAAGCACGATTACGATCGCCAAGGACGTCAAGATTCAGGTTGAGTTCAATCCGGCCCGCGTGGCCTCATATCGACTCGTGGGGTATGAAAACCGTGCCCTTGCCGATCGCGATTTTCGAGACGACACCAAGGATGCCGGTGAGATCGGGGCCGGCCACCACGTGACCGCGCTCTACGAGATCACGCTCGTCGGCGAAGGCGAAGTGGATGGCACCGGTGGTGCCGAGCCATTCAAGTATCAGCCGAACGTGAAAGCCGATAGCGGGAAGCCGATAGCGGTGACTCGCTCGCAAGACCTGGCCTCGGACATCAGCCATGAACTGCTGACCGTGAAGCTGCGCTACAAGCAGCCCGACGGAGACAAGAGCCGGCTTCTCGAAGTGCCGCTGGCCGATGCCGGAGGTCGGTTTGATGATGCATCGGCAAACCTGCGGTTTGCCTCGGCCGTGGCGGCCTTCGGGATGATCCTCCGAGGCAGTGAACATGCAGGTGGGGCGACGCTCCCGATGGTCGCCGAAATCGCCGGGGGTTCACTTGGCGCCGATGACGGGGGCTATCGAGCGGAATTTCTCGACCTCGTTCGTCGTGCCGAACAGGCGCGATGAACATTGCGTAGGCTTGGGAGCGATGACTACCCGAAAGATCGAGATTGTTGTCGCAACGGTCCTGCTTCTCGGCGCGAATGCGTGCCCTGTGGCTTTCGCTCAGTCGACAACCATGCCCCCTGACTTCGCATCATTCGATTCGGGGGTCGGCCGCACGGTAGCCAAGCAGTTCAGCGGCACGGCGAAGCAGTGGCGGCAGATCGCACCGTCGGTCTACCACCTCGCGTGTGGCCATGCGGAAGCGCTTCAGTCACTCGACGAACCCGGTCAGGTCAAGACGCTCGTGGCCCTGGCTGAGTTCATCGCGGCGAAGCGCAACGCCGTCCGTGACATGCCGGTGCTCGCTCGGGGGCGCACGGTCATCGGTCTGCTCGATCCCGATCGAGGACTCGGGCCACGGGAGATCACGGCGATCGGCGATGCCTATGGCTGCGACTCGACGATCTTCAAACGTGACGGCGATGGTGAGACCCTCGACAGTGTCGCCGAGAGCTTTTTGAAGGCAGTGACGAGGGCCGTGCAGGCAGGCAAGCCCACCACACTGGTCGTGCTCGGGCACGGCTTGCCGACCGAGATTCAGAGCTACCACATCCGCTTCGAGCGGCTCGCCGCAGCCCTGCTCGACGGCGTGCCCCCCGCGATGGCCGCGGACTTCTCCCAGCTCGTCATCATCTGCGACGACTGCTTCAGTGCCGATTTTTCCATCAACCTCTTGGATCAGATCACCGTGGAAGCAAGCCGGCGAGGGCTCGAGCTCGCGTCGCTCCCCGTGTGCATCGCGGGCACGAATCGCAACCGTGTCGGCTTCGTTGCGATCAGTGAAAAATTCGTGCCGCACTTCTGGCGAGATGTGATCGAACTCTACTTCATCCGGCAGCCGCGGCCGGACCGCGTCACGCTCGCGAACTTCTTCGAGAACGTCGACAACATGATGTATGGCTACGGGCGGGCGCCGGTCGTCGAAGACGGCCATGTGACCGACTACCGACTCATCGATGCGCAACTCGTCCAAGACCCGGTGGTATTCGTACCGCTCGACGACGAAGACCTTGCCACGCTCAGGCAGATCCTCGGCCTCGCTCCCGATGCGGCGCTTCCACGCTGGCTCGACATCGGGTAACTGTGGACTACCCGACCTGAGACGAGGGGCCGAAGACGCCGAGTGGGGCGCTGGCGGTCAGGCCTGTCGCGGCGGCGCGGATCGACAACTCTGCCAGAGCGCGGCGGCCGACTGCGCCGAGATCCCGAGTCCAGTCGTTCACATAGAGCTCGACGTGCTGCATGAGCACCCGGTCGTCAAACTCCTGGGCGTGGGCCCGCATGGTGGGCAGGGCCGCCTCGGGGGCGGCCAGGGCCAGCGTGAGCGACTCGTGAATCGACTTCTGGATGGCGGCGATGACGTCGTGCGAGAGCATGCGTCTGGCGACGATCCCGCCGAGCGGCAGTGGGCATCCGGTCTCGGTCTCCCACCGGGTTCCGAGATCTTCGACGAGACAGAGGCCTCGTTCTCGCCAGGTAAACCGGCCTTCGTGGATGCACACGCCAAAATCGGCCGAGCCCTGTTCGAGCCGTGGCATGATGTCGGAGAAGACCACCTGCTCGACACGTGTCGACTGGGGATGAAAGAGCGAGAAAAGGAGCGAGGCTGTCGTGTGCCTTCCAGGGCAGAGGGTGACTTGCTCGGTCGATGACGGATGAGTGTCTGGCGCTGCCGCCAGAAGGAGTGGCCCCACACCGAAGCCGAGTGCCGAGCCGCTCGGCAATACGACGATGTCGTGGGCCATTGCCAGGGCGGCTGCAAAGCTGACCTTGCACACGTCGAAGTCGCCGCTGAGCATCCGCTCGTTGAGTCGCTCGATGTCGAGAAGCTCGATTTCAAATCGCAGCGGGCCGGTGTCCACGCGGTTCGTGAGCAGCCCGTGAAAGGCGAAGGTGTCGTTGGGGCAGGGGGAGATGCCGAGGCGGATGGTGCGACTCACGGTGGCGCCTCCAGAATCTCCCGCGTGAGCGTCGCGGCAGCGCTGAGTGCCGCCTGAATCTGCCAGCGAGTTACGTCTCGATCGCCGGCGTTGTTCGAGATGCCGCGGATGATGGTCAGCGGCACGCGAGCGATACGGCAGGCCATCGCCACCCCGAAGCCCTCCATGTCTTCCGCGACGGCGGTCGGAAACAACCTCCGGCGGATGGCGACGTCATGCTCCCCAGCGGATGCGGCACAGGCGGTGAGAAGTTGGCCTGCGCATGTCGCCGCCGCCGACGGCGCCAGCAGGATGCCATCGCCGATCGATACCGCTGGCGACGCGGGGTCGCCGGGCCACTGAGGCCATCCCATGCCACTGGCCGGGAGAAAGGCGTCGCCCGAGCCTGCGCCGACACCGAAGCAGGCCACTTCTGCAAACTGGTAGGACTGGCCGATTCCCAGTTTTGGATCGAAGCGACCGGCGATGCCCACAAGGATGACGCGATCGGGCCGACGCTCAGCGAGCAGGCCGGCTGCACGGGCACCCGCCGCAATCGGGCCGAAACCGCACAAGGCCGAGTCGATGGCATCGCCAAAGCCAAGCCCGCGACGTTCCAGGTCGGTCGGAATGAGGATCAGTGTTCTAACCACGGTTGCGGTTTGTCTTGCGTGTTCGTAATTCTGCCGAGGGCCGTGCCGGGCCGATAAGGAATGGTAGCCAGATGACGCCTTGCCCGTGCGGTCACGCCTTGGAGGAGTGTCGATGCCCGTGATTCTTCAAACCGCCTTGCTCCTCGGGCTCTCCAACGTCTTCATGACGTTTGCATGGTATGCCCACCTCAAGGACTTGAATGGCAAGCCCTGGTTCATTGCGGCTTTCATCAGTTGGGGCGTGGCCCTCGCGGAGTATCTCCTTCAGGTGCCCGCCAACCGAATCGGCTACACGGCGTTTTCGCTTGGCCAGCTCAAGATCCTCCAGGAGGCCATCGCCCTGACGGTCTTCGTGCCCTTTGCGGTGCTCTACATGAAGCAGCCACTCAAGCTCGATTACCTCTGGGCGGCGCTTTGCATCTGCGGCGCCGTCTTCTTCATGTTCCGAAAGTAGCCTCACCGGCTATCGCACCGGAGGGAGGTTCACGGGGCGTTCATCGGCGGTGAGCGGCCGCTGGGCAGCGGGCGACGTAGCCGGTGGCAGGGAGGCATAAATCTTCTCGTCGCGAAGGTCGGTGCGTTCGGCGAGAAGTTCCGCTTCCTTCTCGGCGGCGGCCTGCTGGGCGGCTTCCTTCTGTTTCCACGGCAGCGAATAGCGCTCACCGGCGAACTCGACACGGTCATGAATGTCGCCATCTTGGAATGGGCCGGCACCTGCGATCCATCGATCACGCGTGTTGCTCTTCACCTTGGCGAGGCCGCTCTGCCAGATCGGCCGACCGCTCGCCTTGTCGTATGCGAAGAGATTCACCTTGGCGACGCCGCGCTGATCGGTTCGCTTGAAGGCGGCGATCTCCGGAATCGACGTTCCGTTGCCCATGAACGAGACACTTGTCGCGGGAATGCCGAGCAGCAGATCGGTGCGGTCGGTGCCGATGGCTCCTGCTCGGGCTTCGACGATCACCGTCGCATGATCCTTGTCTGGAGCGAGTTGGCATCCCGACGCGAGGAGTTGATGCCGCAGGGCACTCGTCATGTACTTGCCATCATTGACGTCATCGAGAATGGCCGTATCGAGAAACACGCTCTGGCCGGCGAGCGGTCGCATGTCGACAAGCATGACCGCCCGCTCGACCGCGTCAGAAACCAGGAGCTGTTCGGTGGCAGTCCGTTTCGAATCGCTCCAGCGGCTCGTGCCACAGCCAGTGCACAGAACCGCGGCCGCCAGAAGCGCGGCGTGAACGACGATGCGATGGAGTGGTGGCATGGCCTGGAAATTGCGATGCGAAGGGGCCGAAACGTAGCGACACCAGCGCCCTGGCACCACCCACATTGCCAGAGCACCCGGCTGGGCCAGGCAAGTGAGGCAAGGCAGGGCAGGGGCGGATGCCCGGCCAGCGTGCGTGGGCCGCGATCGCGTTGACGCTTCGTGCGAGATGCTGGTACTTCCTCCGACCCCGCTCGGAGTGTTCCATGCCCATCGCTCGCCAGATATTTTTTGCGGTCTCCCTCGTGGTGGCCCTCGTCGTCAGCAGGCCCGGTCTGGGTGACGAGCCCGACACGCCGCTCAAACCCGCAGACCGATCGAGCCCTCGGGCGACGCTCCTGACGTTTGTCGAATCGCTCGACGAGTTCTACGCGACGTTTCATAGCGAGCCTCTCGAGCCCGAAGACCGGGCCGCCCTTCGCCGCCTGGGCGCCAACGCCGTGGGCTGCCTCGATCTTTCCAAGATCGCTCCCTCGCTGATCGAATCGGAAGGTCGTGAGGTGGCGGTGCACCTCAAGGAGGTGCTTGATCGCGTGCCGCTTCCGGCCTGGGCGGAGATTCCCGATGCCGAGGCCGTCCTTGCCGACGAACTCACCCACTGGCGGTTGCCTGGTACGGAGATCACGCTCACGGCCGTGACCGAAGGCCCGAAAACAGGCCAGTGGCTCTTCACCACCGACACCGTCGGGCGGTCGACCGATTTCTATCGGGCGGTGGCGAACCTGCCCTACCGACCAGACGCCGGGAGCCCAGGGCTGCACGATGTCTACGTCCATTCACCCGGGTGGATGATTCCAGAGGCGTGGATCCATGCCCTCCCGGACTGGATGCGGGACGAGTGGGCAGAACAAACGGCCTGGCAGTGGATCGCGCTCGTTCTCCTGTCGGTCATGGCGACGGCGGTCGTGGTGTCGGCCTTTCGTCTGGCCCGCAGGTATGCCGATCGCCCCGGGGTCATGGCCCACGTCCTGGCACTTGCCGCCCCGCTCGTGATGGTCGGGAGTTGCAACACGCTCGACGAACTCCTCTCGAACCAGGTTCGACTGACCGGACCGCTGCTCTTCTCGCTGATCACGTTCCTCCAGGCGGCGCAGTTCGTGGGGTGGATCCTGTTCGTTCGCGCCGTGCTCGCACGTCTCTCCGAGGCGGTCATCCACACCCGCCAGCTTCGCCCGGAGCGGATCGACACCCAACTCGTGCGGCTCGGCTTCCGCATCGCGACGTTCCTGGCCACCGCCTGGATGGTGATCGTGGGTGCCGACTCGATGGGCATTTCCGTGACGCCGCTGATCGCCGGCCTGGGTGTCAGCGGTCTCGCCGTGGCCCTCGCCGCCCAGCACACGATCGAGAATTTCATCGCCGGGCTCGTGCTCTTCGCCGACAAGCCGGTCCGGATCGGGGACACGTGCCAGTTTGGTGAACACCGAGGGACCGTCGAACAGATTGGCCTGCGCTCGACCCGGATCCGCGGCGTCGATCGTACGGTCATATCGATCCCGAATTCGGAGTTCGCCAAGCTCCGGCTCGTCAACTTCACCCGCCGCGACAAGATTCTCCTGCGAACGCAGTTGGGCCTGCGATACGAAACCACGGGCGATCAACTTCGGCATGTGCTCGCGGGCCTGCGGGGCATGCTCGCAGCCCATTCCCGAATCGACCACGAGAGCATCCGGGTGCGGTTCATCGGCTACGGTGCCTATTCGCTCGACATCGAGATCCATGCGCTGGCGAAGACGAGTGACTGGCCGACGTTCCTGGCGATCCAGGAGGATGTCCTCCTGCGGGTGATGGATGTGGTGAACGACTCCGGCTGCGGCTTCGCCTTCCCGTCGCAGACGCACTACGTCGCGACCGACACCGGCGTCGATGCTGAGATCCGCGAGCGCGCCGAGGAAAAGGTACGCAGCCTCAGAGCCTCCGGCGGCCTGAAGGTGGCCGGCTTCCTCGACGAGACGATCGGCATCACCGCAGCGGAACCACCCCATCGTCTCCATCGGCCTGCTGCGTGACGCAGGATCGAAAGGTCACGGCCTCAATCAAGCAAACGACTCGGCGAGCGCCGCATGGTTTCTCGAGGGAGGAGGACAAGGGAGTCAGTCTCACTTCCTCGTCAAAGGCCCTTGAAGGTGATGACCTGGCCTGGCTTGCTGTCTTGGTGAGCGGTGCCGATCAGGGTGACGTAGAGCGTGCCGTCGGGGGCGAAGGCGAGTGCCGTGGGCCGATCGAGCTTGGCGATGCGAGTCACCTGCACCGTGTCAGCCTCGATGTCGAGGCGATAGAGCCCGCCAGCCGAGGCGTCCGACCAAGAAAAATCGACCGCGTAGAGCTTGTCAGTCCTCGGGCTGTAGGCGATGCCACACACGTCCTTGAGGCCGACAGTCCGATTCTCGAGGATATTGCCCTTACCCGGATCATAGAACGCGAGCAGGCTGTCGGCGTTGTGCGTCGTCACCTCACCGAGCTGGCTCACCACGAGCTGGCCGTCCCTCGTGGTGATGCCCGCCGGGGCATCGGTCTCGGTGGCAACTTTCGTCGCAATAAACGGTTCGAGCTCGAGTTTCGAGTCTCTCTCATACCTGACCCTGCTGATCCAGCCTTTTGTGTCGTCGCCATTGCCGGTGACAAAGATGTCGTTGCCGAGCACGGCAACGCCGTAGAAGTTACCTTCGCCATTCACGGAGACGTCGGGATCGGGCGTGATCGGCCCGGCCGACGCGCGCATTTCATCGGCATCTTTGACTTTGTCGACGGGCAGCGGCTCGGCACCGACGTCGTAGAGCCGCACGAGTTCTTCACCGTCTGGGAGGCTGCCGTCGCCAACGACGAGCGTTGTGTCGTCCAGGAAGGCAAGGCCAAGCGGGCCAAGCTCGTACGCCGGCCCCTTGCCGTACTCGTCGGTAGGAAAGCCGACGATCTCGTCGTGGAGGACCGCATTCTCGCCCGGAACGATGCGGGCTACGCCGTTCTTCGAGGCGACGAAGATGTGGTTGCTGCCGGGCTGGATGGCGATGCCGCTCGGGTTGACGAGCCCCCCGACGACGAATTCGGGCTCGACGAATTCATCCGCGATCGCCCTGGTGCCCTGGGCCCCCGCCTGATCGCGGCCTGTGGACGCGGGGGTGTCGTTCGATCTCCCGCAGCCGCCCAGGTATAGGCATGCCAGTATGAATCCGGCGGCCAGGCAGCGGCGTGAAGTGAAGGCTCTTTTCACGAGGGATGTCTCGGGGTGCTAGGGCAGTTTCGGGGGCTGGATCTCGGGATAGTCGTCACTGGTGAGCCCTTCTTTCAGGAACGTGACCAGGTCTTGCTTCTCTTGGTCGGTGAGGTTGAGCGGGAAGATCTCCTCGTCGAGCTGGGCGTTTGGCGTGCCCCCCCTGTTGTAGAACTCCACGACCTCCTCGAGGGTCGCAATGCTCCCGTCGTGCATATAGGGCGCGGAGCGGGCGATGTCGCGGAGCGAAGGGGTTTTGAAGGCGCCGCGATTGCCGAGCAGGTTGTGCTCCGCTTGCCGACCGATATCGGGATTATCGGTGTCGATGCTGACGCCGAGGTTGTGGTAGCCGCCGTCGCTGAACGAGGGCCCTACATGGCAGGCGCTGCAATGCGCTTTGTTCAAGAATAGCTTCAAGCCACGCTGGGCTTGCTCGGACAGTGCGGACTCATCGCCCGCCTTGAAGCGATCGAAAGGTGCGTTGCCCGCCACGAGCGTCCGTTCGAAGGCGGCGATCGCTTTGGCGACGTTGTGTGTCGTCACGTCAGTTCGGAAGACCGCCTGAAACTGCTTTCGGTATCCAGGAATGGCGTTGAGTCTTTCCTCGAGCTCGGTGTGGCGGGACAGTCCCATCTCGGCCGGATTGAATAGCGGGCCCAGGGCCTGTTCTTCGAGGCTGTGCGCCCGACCGTCCCAGAAGAGCTGATGCCAGTACGCGCTATTGACGATCGTCGGCGAGTTGCGACTCACCTTCTGCCCTCCGATGCCGACGCTGGTGTCCAGCCCATCGCCGTAGCCGTTCGACGGCACGTGGCACGTCGCGCAGCTCACGGAGTTGTCCTTCGAGAGCCGAGGATCGAAGAAGAGCTGCTCGCCAAGGGACACTTTCTCCACGGTGAGCGGGTTGTCGCCCGGCACGGTCACCGGCGGCAGGCCGAGCGGCGTGTTGACGACGAACGGTGCGCCGTGGCCGGCCGTGGCGTTCCGAATGACCGCGAATGCGCCGCCGAACACGCCGACGGCAACGAGCATCGTGGCAACGGCGGAAGCCAGGCCGGGATTCCGCCGAGCCCATCGCAGCGTGCGTTCGAGACGGCCCACCGGGCGAGCTTGGATCGAGTCGCCGTCGAGGAAGGAGCGAAGCTCGTCGGCCAGCCCCGCGGCACTGGAGTAGCGGCGATCCGGCGACTTCTCGAGGCACTTGAGACAGATCGTTTCCAGGTCGCGCGGCACCTGACGGCGAAGTGTCGATGGCGGACGCGGCTCCTCGGAGACGACCTTGCTGATGACGTCCCATCCAGTGTTGGCAACAAACGGCGGCCTCCCGGTCAAAAGCTCGTAGAGCATGGCACCAAGGGCGTAGATGTCGGCAGGAGGACCGATGAGATTGGTGTGGCCTGAAGCCTGCTCGGGGGCCATGTAGCCCGGCGTGCCCATGATCATGCCGGTCTGGGTTTTGCCGATATCCGAATCGACCCGCTTGGCGAGGCCGAAGTCGGAGATCTTGGCCGTGCCGTCCTTGGTGAAAAGGATGTTGGCCGGCTTGAGATCGCGATGGACGATGCGCTGTTCGTGGGCAGCGTGAATGCCGCGGGCCAGCGTCTCGATGAGTTTCGCCGCTTCACGGAACGGTTGTGGCTTGCCCTTGTATTTGTCGTCGAGACTGCCCCCTTCGAGAAACTCGAAGGCCGAGTACGGTTGCCCCTCATGCTCACCGACCTCGAAGATCTGCACGACGTTGGGGTGCTGCAACTGGGCAACGGCCCGTACTTCGATCTGGAAGCGATGGCGATACTCCGGGTCTGCCGCGGCGGCCCCCAGGATCATTTTGATGGCGACCGACCGCTCGAGCTTGAGGTGCTTCGCCTTGTACACAACGCCCATGCCGCCCCGGCCGAGTTCTTTCTCGATGACATATCCTTCGAGCTTCGGGAAGGATACGGGGACTCCGGTCGATCCGGCCGGGACCGAGTCGCCCGCGATCGTCTCGGCCGGCTCATTGCCTGGTCCGGTGACATGAGGGCTGGTCTCCAGGTTGTTTCCGGCCATTCGAACCGTCTCGGCGGGAGCGCCGCAGTTCGGGCAAACGTCATCGGCGCTTTCCGAACCCTGCCACTGATGTCCGCGCGCACATTCGTGGAGTAGCATCAACAAATCTCTTCAATGAGCTCACGGTTGAAGGTACTTCCATCCCGCGCAGAACAGAAGGATAGAACGGTCGACGGCCCTTCCGCAAGGAGACGACGTTGGGTGGCAGAGGGCGACCACCACCATTCCGGCTCGGGAAAAGCCGGTGTGTGCTCAGGGAGATCGGCCGCGACAAGGACAGAGGGGAAGAATCACTTCCCGCGGAGGTCGAGGCAGACGAGGCGATCGTCGCCACGGACGTAGAGCAGGCCGCGGGCGATGACCGGCGCGGTCCAGGCGGGAGCTGCGAGCAGATCTTCACCGGCGTCGTCCACCAGTGTGACGCTTCGCACCGGTGTGTAGGCGTCGGGCGTGGCCCGCAGAACGTGGAGGCTCCCGTTTTCCGACAGGCAAATGAAGTGGCCGTCGACGGACGTGAGTGATGAGCGACCGAGCGCCGGCTGGCTCCACCGCACCGTGCCCGTCTTCCATTCGATGCAACGAAGCTCGGCATTGCCCTCGTGACGCCCGCTGCTCCCGTAGAGAAAGCCTTCGTGGAAGACCGGCGTGTTCCAGTGGAGGAGCAGTGCTTTGTCACGAGTCTTGCGATCGTCTTTCCAGACGACATCGAAACGACCAGGGCTTACTTTCAGGAGTGAACTGCCGACGGCGTACGATTCCGAAATGAAAACCTCATCGCCGATGACGACCGGAGTCGACGCAATCGCACTCTCGAGGAGTGGTGCCCGCCAGGGGTACTCGAAGTCGACGGCGCCAGTGCGAGGATCGAGGCCGACAAGGCCTCCGCGGGCATACACAAAGCACCACGGTCGGCCGTCGATCTCGGCGGCGATGGGGCTGGAATAGCTCGCCAGTTCGTCGCTGGCCTTCCAAGCGACCTGTCCGGTTCGCTTGTCGAATGCGACCACTCCCGTGCCGTTCCCCTGGACGTTACCACGGGCCGCGTAGATGTCGGGCGGTCCACCTGGCGGGCTACCACCGATGTTCACGATGAGGAGATCACCCCACACCAGTGGTGTGCTGCCCACGCCGAAAAAATTGCGAACGACGTGAAACTCCTTCTGGGTGTCGACCTCCCACACGGGCTTGCCGACCGTGGCATCGACACAGCGAAGCCTCCCCTCGGCGCTGAAGGTGTAGACGCGATTGCCGTCGACGACCGGCGAGCACCGTGGGCCGTTGTTGTAGCCGAGCATGTCGTCATAGCCCGTGGGCGAGGCGATGCTCCAAAGCTCCTTGCCGGTTTCCGCTTCACGGCAGACGAGCCGATCCTCGTCACCATGGCGATCGAAGTGATAGAGCCGGCCGCGGGCAACGGACGGCGCGGCGTAGCCGGTGCCGAGTTTCGCCTGCCACACGATCCGCGGGCCCTTCTCGGGCCAGTCGAATGACACGCCACGCTCGGCCGACGTTCCATTGCGGCGCGGCCCGAGAAAGTCGGGCCAGTCTTCACCCGGCCGCGTTGCAATGTCGGGCGGCAGTGTTTCGGCAGGCACGTCGTCGCCTGCCCGGCCTGCGGCCGCCAGCGCGATCACGGTCACGACACAAGCACTCGCCACCGTCGCGGACATCGAAGGGCGCATGGCGAACTCCGTTGGAACGTTTACTCGGTCGAGATTGCTTCGAGCAGATCCATGCGGACGGCTCGCTGGGCGGGGAGCCACGCGGCCACGGCCGTCACCGCGATCGCGGCGGCGAGGTTCGTGGCCACGACACCCGGTCGAAAGGTCACGCTGATCGGATGGCCGAGCAACGGCTGACTCGAAAGCTGGATGAAGACCGCTGTCACCATTCCAGCCGCGAGGCCGATGACGCTTCCCGCTGCGGCCAGGAGAACGCTTTCGAGCACAACCATCCGCGTGACTTGGCCGCGCGTCATCCCGACGGCCCGCAGGAGCCCGAGCGTTCGCTTCTTTTCGAGCACGCTCATCGTCACGGTGTTGGCCACGCCAAGGCTCCCGACGACGAATCCGAGGCCGAGAATGGCCCAGAGTGATCCGACGAGCCCTTGCACGATGCGGTCGACGAGTTGTCGCACCTCGCCGAAGGAACGCAGGAGCAACCCTTCCTCCGTCGCGATCGCGTCGAGCGGCTCGCGCAGGGCTTCGCGCTGTCCCGCGGCGGCAGTCACCAGGAGGATGTCCGGGGCCTTCATGCCGAAGAGGGTTCGGCCGATGTCGCGGCGCACGAGCAAGGATGATCCACCACTTGTGTAGTCGACCATGAACGCCGCGATTCTCACGGGAACGGTCCGGCCGAAGACTTCCACCTGCACTTCATCCCCCGGCTTGATGCCGGTGCGTCGGGCGAGCACGGTGCCGGCCACTGCTTCACCGCGGGCGAGCGCCTCGCGAACCTGCTCCTCCGTGGCATCGATCGGCTCGAGCGGAAGCGGCCCCTGATCCGGAATGTCACGAGCGACGATCACACAGGCGCTCCCTGCGGCCCGCCCGGTCGTCACACCGACGCCTTCGACCGCTGCCACGCCGGGGATCCCTCGGAGTTGCTCCTCGGTGCCCTTGTCCTGCGAGTCAGCCGGCTGCGACTCCGACACCCCCTGAAGCAGGCCGGCTCTCGAAAGAACCCAGTCGGCCTTCATCATGCGGCCGTACCAACCGAGGACGTCTTCCACGTTGTCGCGGATCACATGGCCGAGCCCGATGCCATTGCTCACGGCAACGACCAACACGCCGGTGGTCAGGGCCGTACGGACTGGCTGCCGGAGAATCTGCTCAACCGCGAGCATGCCTTCGATCTTCAGGCTCGGCGGCACGAAGAACGCAAGAATCTTGACGACCGGCGGCAGGAGAAGCGGGGTCGTCGCGATGAAGGCCATCATGAGGCCGATGCCCCCTGGGATACTCATTCGCGGCGGAATGATGCCGAGAATGACCAATGCCTGGATGGTCATCGCAACGCTCGTCAGCACGATCACTGCGATCACGAACCGCCATGAGATTCCGGTCGGCGGTGGTGGAGGCGCCGAGGCAACCCCTTCGAGCAGGTCGACGCGGCCTGCTTCTCGAGCGGGCCACCACGCAGCGGCCACGGCGATGCAAACCCCTGACACGATCGCCGCCGGCACGATCCAGGGCGCGGCCTTCGCAGCGGCAGCCGGATGCTGGAGCGCCTGCGCGATTCCCTCGGTGATGGGCCCCGCAGCCGCCCGCCCGATCGCGGCTCCGATGATCCCCCCCGCGGCGCCGAGAAGGGCCGCCTCCACCGACACGAACTGCCGGATCTGCTTGGCCGTCGCCCCCAGAAGCCGCAGGAGCGAAAAACCACGCCGCCGCTCCGACACGTTCATGAGCATCGCGTTGCCGACGATGAAAAAGGCCATCGCCACGGTGAGCCCCGTGACAAAGTCGAGGCCGAGGTTGGCGGCATGGAGAACGTCTTCGGCGAGGCTCGCGCGGCCTGCCGGGATCTCCGCCATGAGGTTCTCGGGAAGCCGTTCGCTGATGGCCTTTCGAACTCCGGGGCGACTCGCATCAGACGCGAGGACGACGCGAATCCGGTCCACCATGCCCGTGGCTCGCGAAAGTGCCGTGAGAGGGCGAATGTCCACGATCACGCCGGCCCCTTCGGCAAACCAATTCATGGAACCAGGCTTCACGAGGCCGGTGACTCGCATGCGTTCGATCCGCCGTCTCGCAAAGAAAAGGACTTCATCGCCGACCGTGAGCCCGAGGCTTCCGGCGAGCGTCGCATCGAGAAGGCATTCGTCTTCCTCGCGGCAAGGTTGCCCAGCTTCGAGTTCCAAGAGCCCGAGGCTGACGAGGCCGGCGGCGTCGACACCCACTGCGATTTCGCGCACGCGGTTCTCGTCGACACGAAGGAGTGTCGGCCGGTAGATCAGCGGCACGGTCGCGCGAACCCCCGGCACATCGGCGATCGGAGGAACCTCATCCGACACGAAACGTCCGCCGCCACGGGCCAGCACATCGACGGTGGGATAGCCGTCGATCACTTCGGCGAGCCGGTTGTAGCCGCTGCGCGAGACGCTTGCGGACACCCATGTGGCGACGATGGCCCCGACAGCGACCGCAATGCTGGCCGCCGTGGCGATCGCGCGGCCGGGCCGCGAACGCCACTGACGCAGCAGGAGGTTCCCGAGCCTCATGGCCGCTCGGCCCCTACGGGAACCATGGCAGCATCCCCTGTCACGATCTGCGAGATGCGACCATCGCGCATGCGCACGATGCGACCGGCCGCGGCTGCGACACCGGGATCGTGGGTGATCAAGACGAGCGTTTGGTTTCGTTCGGTCACCACCTGACGCAGAAGGTCGAGAACGAGGGCGGAGTTTTCCGAATCGAGGGCGCCGGTCGGCTCATCGGCCAGGACGATCGCCGGGTTTGTCACGAGGGCGCGGGCCACGGCACCTCGCTGCTGCTCACCACCGGAGAGTGCGTCGGGGCGGTGGTCGGCACGGTGCGCCATGCCCACGGCTGCAAGAGCTTCGCGGGCTGCCGTGGTCGCGGCGGCGGAGGGACCGCCATCGAGCACGAGCGGCAGCGCGACGTTCTCGACAAGCGAGAGTTCGGGCAAAAGGTTGTAGCGCTGAAACACGAACCCGATGCGGCGGCGACGGATCGCGGCCAGAGCGTCATCGTCGAGCGTGGCCAGGTCGGTGTCTTCGAGAAAAATCGAGCCGGCCGTGGGGCGCGTGATTCCGCCGAGAAGGTGGAGGAGCGTGCTCTTCCCCGATCCGGAGGCGCCTGTGATCGCCAGAAACTCGCCCGCTTCGACGCCCAGGTCGACCCCGCGCACGGCCATGACCGTGGCCCCGGCCGCCGACGTGAACGTCTTTTCGAGCTTTTCGGCGCGAATGATCGGCAAAGGGGCGCTCCAGGCGGTATCGACTCCTTCGTGCAAGAAGCAATGTACCGACCCGGGCGAAGACTGACCACGGGCGCGCGAATGCGTCACTCAGCCGTGCGCTGCGGCGGCTGGATTTCCAGATCGATGGCCTCGACGGCCTTTTGGCCGGAGAGCGTGTCGGTGACGTCAAGCTCGATGCGGTGAAGACCGGGCTTGGCTTCTGACGGGATCCGAATCACGTACCGTGCAAAGTAGTCGTGCCGCCTTGCCCGGCACGTTTCGGCGATCGGCTCGAACGTCCATTCATGAACCACATCGCCCGTGCCGGTCACGCAGCGAAGCCGTGAGTCGATGCACGTGGTGTGGCCCGCCGCTGATTCGCCAGTGGAAAGGTTCTCGAGCTCGAAGTAGACGATCACTTCCTGGCCTGGACGAAACCGACTGGCTTCAAAGCGATCGAGTACCCCCCACGCCTGAACGCGTTTCGCAAAGGCAGCGTTTCGGATCGTGAGAGCAGGGGATGGCGGTGGTACTGGAGTCGACGTTCCCGTCGGTTCAGGTGTCGATTCGGCAGGCGGAGACGGTTCTGGTTCAGGAACCGGGGCTGGGTCTGGCGCGACACTGACGGCAACGGCCGGCGCGATCGGCGCTGTGGATTCCATCGCGACTTCGGTGATCGTTTCTGCCGGGGACGAAGAGGGAGCTTCGGGCTCGGGCTCCGTCGCGGGGGCACCGACGATCGCAGGCGATTCCTCGACCGTGGTTGAGCCCGTGTCGAGGTCTGCCTTGGCAACGACATGGGGCGCCGGTGCAGCGGCAAGCGACTCCGCAAAGGCCTCGACGACGACTGGCCAATCTTCCTGGTTTGTCCGTTGGAGCGTGGCCACGAGCGAGTCGCGTGCCGCGTCGTCCAGTTCGCCCACCTTCGAGAGCCGGCTGATGGCCTCTTCAATCGCGGCGGCCCGCCGCTCGGCGTCGGCAGCGTCGTCCTCCCCGTCCCCGCCCGAGGCTTCAGAATCGTTCTGGGATGGGATCGTACCTTCGTCGACACGATCGTCGATTCCCAAGACCAAGTCGCGAAGCGACGCCGTGCTGAGCACCGTCGTGCAGCCACTGCCGGCACAGGTCATCGCGGCTGCCACGGCTAGCAGCCACAGGCGGTGCGACAACGAAAGGACGGGCATGGTGATCATCGCGAAACCTGGGGAGCCCGGGGTGGCCGGGACCTCGTTTTGACGGCGGGAGGTTAGGGGGAGTCCACGGTCGCCACAAGGCCAGTGTGGGCCGTCACGCATGGTGTCAGACGGCATCTGCTAAACTTCGCCCCGCCCAGTATTTCCCCGAAATTGAACTCAGGTTTTCACCATGACAGCGGCAACGATCGAGCCGGAGACCGTGCCTGCCCAATGGGCGCATCGCCACCTGCTCGACCTCGAGCGGCTGACGGCCGGCGAGATCCGGTTGCTTCTCGACACGGCCGCCCTCTTCAAGGAGGCGACGGGGGGGTGCCGCAAGAAGCTCGCCGTGCTTTCAGGAACGACAGTCGTCACGCTGTTCTTCGAGAACTCGACCCGCACCCGGACGAGTTTTTCGCTGGCCGCGCGCCGGCTCGGAGCGGATGTCATCGACTTCTCCGCATCGGGCAGCAGTCTCTCGAAGGGGGAGTCGTTCATCGACACGGCGAAGAACCTCGAGGCAATGGGGATCGATGCCGTGGTCGTGCGTCATTCCACGCCCGGAACACCGCACCTCCTCGCCCAGCATCTTTCCGTAGGCGTGATCAACGCCGGCGACGGTCCCCATGAGCATCCCACGCAAGGGCTGCTCGACATCTTTTCGATTCGGGAGCGACTCGGC
Organism: uncultured Candidatus Kuenenia sp.; assembly: GCA_964498325.1. Classification (GTDB taxonomy): domain Bacteria; phylum Planctomycetota; class Planctomycetia; order Pirellulales; family UBA1268; genus QWPN01. The sequence continues at coordinate 18,469 of CAZCHF010000016.1, read as the reverse complement.
GACTTGAACGGGGCGACCATCGGCCTCGTGGGCGACATTGCCCACAGCCGCACGGCCCGCTCGAACCTCTGGGGGCTCGTGAAGCTCGGAGCGAAGGTGATCCTCTGCGGGCCGCCGACCCTCGTCTCGGAGCGCTGGCGCGAGCTCGGCGTCGAGATCTCCCACGATCTCGATGCGATCGTGCCGCGGTGCGACGTGCTCAATCTCTTGCGGATCCAGTTCGAGCGACAGAACACACGACCGTTTCCTTCGGTCAGGGAATATGCCCATCTCTACGCCATGACACGCGAACGACTCAAACGTGCCAAGAAAGACCTCCTCATCCTGGCGCCGGGGCCCATCAACCGCGGTGTCGAAGTGACGGCCGAGGTGGCTGACTGTCCCCAGTCGCTGATCCTTGATCAGGTCACCAACGGACTCGCCGTACGGATGGGTGTGCTCTGGCTCACCTGCGGTCCGCGAGGGGCTTCCATGTCGTCCGGAGGACGGTCCTGATGGCCACACTGCTCGTTCGTGGAGGTCGGGTCATCGATCCCTCGCAGGGCATCGATCGCGTTGACGACGTGCTCGTGCGCGACGGTCTCGTGGTCGCCGTGGGGCATGCCGGTACCCAGCCGGTCGGCCGCGTCGACGAAACCATCGATGCTGCAGGGCTCATCGTTTCGCCCGGACTGGTCGACATGCACGTTCATCTCCGCGAGCCTGGCCGCGAAGAAGACGAAACGATCGAAACGGGCACCCGCGCGGCTTTGACCGGCGGCTTTACGAGCGTCGCCTGCATCCCGAACACGGAGCCACCGATCGATACTCAGGCGGCCGTCGAGTTCATCCATCAGAAGGCGGCCCGCGCCGACACCTGCAACGTGTTCGTGGTGGCCTGCGCGAGTCGAAACCGCGAGGGCAAGGAGCTTGCGGAGATCGGCCAACTCGTCGAGGCCGGGGCCGTGGCCTTCAGCGACGACGGCGCGCCGGTTGCCAATGCCGAGCTCATGCGGCGGGTCTTCGAGTATTGCCGGATGTTCGACAAGCCGTTTCTCGCTCACGAGGAGGTGCTCGAACTGACAGCCGGGGGCGTGATGCACGAGGGGCTCGTGTCGCTCGTGCTCGGCCTCAAGGGCATGCCGGCAGCGGGCGAGGAGGTCATGATCGGCCGCGACATCGCGCTGGCCGAAGTCACCGGCGGTCGTCTCCACGTGATGCACGTCTCCACGGCGGGGGGCGTCGCCCTCGTCCGGGCCGCGAAGGCGCGTGGTGTCCGGGTGACGGCCGAGGCATGTCCGCATCACTTCACGCTCACCGACGAGAACCTCCGCGGCTTCGATTCCAACTTCAAGATGAGCCCGCCGCTGCGAACCGCGGCCGACGTCGACGCCATCATCGAGGGAATCATCGATGGCACGATCGACTGCATCGCCACGGATCACGCACCGCACGCCCTCGAGAAGAAGATGCTCGAGATCGACCGTGCCCCGTTCGGCATCCTCGGGCTCGAAACCGCGGTCGGACTTTCCGTCACCCGGCTCGTCGAGCCTGGCCGGATCGGCTGGCCACGCCTCATCGAGGCCATGAGCACGCTGCCGGCACGGATTCTGGGGATCAACCGAGGCACTCTCCGGCCCGGTGCCCCGGCCGACATCACGCTGATCGACCCTTCCCTGCAATGGCGCGTCGATGTCCATTCCTTCGCCTCGAAGAGCGTGAACTCCCCATTTCACGGCTGGACGCTCCAGGGCCGGGCCGTGGCCACGATCGTGGCAGGCCGCGTGAAGTATCGCCTTCCGCGGTAGGGACGCCGTCCCATGAAGATCCTCATCGACGGCTACAACCTGCTCCATGCCTCGGGTGTTTTTGGAGGTGTCCGAGGGGCTCGTGGTTTCGAGGCATCGCGGCGGGCGCTGCTCGATGAGGTGGCGCGCTTGCTCGGGGACGCTGCGATCACGGCCACGGTGATCTTCGACGCCGCCGCCGCCCCGCCGGGGCTTCCCGACCGATCGATCCACGACGGGATCTCAGTGCGCTTCGCACGGGGCTACGATTCAGCCGATGCCCTCCTTGAAGAGATCATCGAAGCCCATCAGGCGCCGACTGCCCTCACGGTCGTCTCGTCGGACAATCGTGTGATCGCGGCCGCGCGGCGACGTCGGGCCAAGCCCGTCGGAAGTCAGGAATGGTTCGCGGGCCTTCGGAAGTCGGCACGGCCTGCAGGGCCGCAGTCCGATGCGAAGCCCCCGGAGCCTGGGCCCGAAGCCGCCGAAGAGTGGAAACGCTACTTTGGCCTATGAGGCCTTGGCCCACTTGGCGAGCTTGCGATCAAGCGTGGATCGTTCGATGCCGAGAATGGCGGCGGCCTTGGTCTTGTTGCCGCCGACCGCTTCGAGCGTGGCAAAGACATGGCGGCGTTCCATTTCGTCGAGCGTCGTCGGGACGAAAGGACCGGTGTGGCCGGCCTTGGCCTTGCCCGTGTCGCCGGCCGGCCCGAGCGACGAGAGCACCATGTCGTCGGCGTCGATCCATTCGCCATGGGCGAGAACGACGGCCCGCTCGACGACATTGCGGAGTTCACGAATGTTGCCAGGCCACTGGCACGCACGCATCGCGGCCATCGCCTCGCGGGTAAAGCCCTTGATCTTGCGGCCGGTCTCGGCGGCGAACCGTCCCAGGAAATGCGTCGCCAAGAGTTCGATGTCTTCCGGCCGCCGCCGTAACGGTGGCACCACGATCTCCACGACCTTGAGTCGAAAATAGAGGTCGCGACGAAACTCACCGGCCTTGACCGCCGCCTCGAGGTCACGATTGGTGGCGGCCACGACGCGGACGTCGACCTGCACCCGTGTGGAGCCCCCGACGCGCTCGAAGGGATGCCCTTCGAGTACCCGGAGAAACTTGGCCTGAATGGCCGGGCTCATCTCGCCGATTTCGTCGAGGACGAGCGTGCCCCGGTGCGCCGCTTCGAACTTCCCGATCTTTTTTTCCGTGGCGCCGGTGAACGCCCCTTTTTCGTGGCCGAAGAGCTCGCTCTCGAGAAGCGTTTCGGAGAGGGCGGCACAGTTGAGCGTGATGCATGGACGGGTTCGTCGATCGCTCGCCTCGTGAATGGCTCGGGCGACGAGCTCCTTGCCGGAGCCACTTTCGCCCCGCACGAGCACGGTCGCCTTCGTGCCGGCGACACGCTCGATCTGCCCCAGGATGTTTCGAAGCGCTTCGCTTCCACCGATGATGCGAGGCTCTTCACCGAGCCGTTGCCGCAGCCGCGCGTTTTCGTCCGACGCCGTCGCAAGCTGCACGGAAAGGGCTTCGCGAGTCGAAAGGTTGTCGAGGGCCAGCCCGAGCGCTTCGCACACGGCGAGCACGAACTCGAGGTCGTCGGGGGCGGCCGCATGGTCCCCCGGTTCGAGTTCGAGGTGCATCACCCCGACGGCGTAGCCTCGTGATCGAACAGGCGCCGAAATCGTGGTCACCGCTCCCGCGTCGGTGCGCGCAGGAGTGGCGAGAATCGCCTCGTCGCCAGCGAGCACCGTGGTCACGATGCCGTGCGGATAGGGGCAGGGCCACGGGGCAGGAATACCTGCAACCGGCACGAGATCGTCGGCATCGCTCCTCATGCTCGGCTCAAATCGCTCGGGGAGAAAGACCACGCCTCGCGTCGCAGCCGTGTCGGAAATGGCTGCCGCGAGTGCGAGGCGCGCGATCTCGGGAAGATTCGTGGCACGACCGAGCCCGAAGGCGAGGCGGCAAAGGGCGGCCGCAGCACGGCTTACTCGGGGCACCGCGCCCGTGGCGCTTCCGATGTCTTCCAGGAGTCGGCTCGAAGTGCGGCGATGGACGATCGATGCGCGCCATGCTTCGAGATCAGCGGGCATCGTCCCCGTGCCGGCTGTGGCCATCGCTCCGGTGGTGGCGTCGGCAGGGTCCCCCTCGCAGAAGGTGATCTCTGCCAGGCCGATACGAAGCACGTCACCCGGCACGAGTGGGCGGTCGACCGCAATGCGCTCTCCAGCCACGATAGTCCCGTTCCGACTCTCGAGGTCGCGAGCCATCCAGACGCTCCCCGAGGCGAAGACCTCGGCGTGGAAGCGGCTGGCCCGCTCGTCGCGAAGAACCACTTGGTTCTCAGGAGCCCTGCCCAGCGTGACCCGCTCGCCGACGACGAGCGGCACAACGCTCAGGCCCATGACGGGATCGTTGACTCGGAGATACGAGGACGTGCCGCTTGTCGTCATGGGGGGGCCAAAATCGCCTTGGGTATCCACTGGGGCCGAATTGGGCCCGGTTTTCCCGATGGAATCGGGTTTGTCGCCTGCGCCAGCCCAGACTAGCATTGCGGCTAACGATCTATTGTTTGTTCGCTTTCTCCGCGCTGCAATGAGGGTTTCATGAGTCTTTCCCGGACTTGGGTTTTCGCGTGCCTGATGGCCTGCGGGCTGATCGTGGTACTGGAAAACAGGTCTGCCGCTCAGTTCGGCGGCGGTGGCGGATTCGGTTTCCAGGGCGTCGGCGGTATTTCGATCGATGCCGAGGGGATCGTTCGCAACCTCGAACCCCAGGCGATCGAGGCCCTGGCTGCGGAGCGGCGGGCTGCCATTGGCGAAGGCATCGGTGCTGCCGCCGACCTCCGCAAGGTGTCGCTGGCCAAGGTGGTCGCGGCCGTCCAAGACTCCATCGACAAGGCTCAGCCGCTGGCGCCGGAAGTGCTGTTCCTCGGCGGGCTCGAGCGTGTCACGCATGTCTTCGTCGATCCCGACGGCAAGGATGTCATCTTGGCCGGGCCGGCCGATCGCATCACCGTCGCCGCCGATGGAACGTTCGTCGGTGCTCGAAGCCGCCGGCCACTGCTTTGCCTCGAGGATCTGATCGTGGCGATGAGGGCCATCGACGCCGCTCGCCAAGGAGGGATCCAATGCTCCATCGATCCCACGCCTCAGGGCATTGCCAACCTCCAGAAATTTCTTGCGACCCAGCGAACGATCGGCCCCAATCCGGAAGCCGTGCTGCGTGGAATGAAGGAAGCGGTCGGGCCTCAGACGGTGCGAGTCGGCGGTGTTCCAGGCGACAGCCGGTTTGCTCGGGTTCTCGTGGCGGCAGACTATCGGATGAAACGGATCGGGATGGGGCTCGAAGGATCTGGTGTGAACGGGCTGCCGAGCTTTCTTGCGATGGTGCCTCCCGGGGGCAAGGCGGAGCTCCCGCGGTTCTGGCTCGAAGCCGAGTACGACCCCATCGCTCGTGACCCCGATGAACTGGCATGGCAGATCAACGGCCGTCGCATGAAGTGCCTGACTGAAACTGACGTCGCCGGCCGGGATGGTGTCGAGCGCGGGGCGGGGCGACGCGATCCCGTCGCGGCGCGGTGGTGTGAGGCGATGACCACCCATTACGATGCACTCACCGCCAGTCATCCGGTGTTTGCAGAACTTGTCAACTGCGTCGACTTGGCCGTCGTAGCCGCGCTTCTCCACGGTCGTCAACTCGACCAACGAGCGGGTCTTGACCTCAGCCTGCTGCTCGATGCGAAGCGACTTCCAATGGTGAAGTATGACGTGCCCGAGCAGATTCCAACGGAAGTCAAGAGTGAGAAGAAGGGCGGGAACTGGGTCATTGTCTCCGGCGGAATCCAGTTTCAGCCCTGGGAGTTTGCGACGAAGACCCGCGATGAGCCAGGCTTGGCGGCAGCTCGCGAAGTCGCCCTGGGTGGCCGCAAGGCCGACGGCTGGTATTGGTAGCCGGTCATGCAGCGGCGGACTTGTCCCACGGTATTTTGGACGCGTCTGCTGACTGGAAGCCTGTGTCTCGCGGTCGCCTGTGTCGCCGCGGAGGGTGAAGTTCCCGACGTCGAGGAACGACGCGCGGGAGTGGATTGGCCCGCCTTCCTCGGGCCGACCGGCGACGGGAAGTCGAGCGAGACGGGTTTCTTCCTCGACGGCCGCCTGCGGGGCGCACGCGTGCGCTGGCACCGTGAGACCGGTACAGGTTATGCGGCGCCGACCATCAGCCGGGGCCGTCTGTTTCTCTTTTCGCGAACGGGAGAGAGGAATCGGCTCGAGTGCCTTCGGTCAGGGACCGGCGAGCCGTTGTGGGCTTTTGAGTACCCCACCGCGTACGAGGATCTCTACGGCTACGACAATGGGCCGCGGTGTTGCCCCGTCGTCGACGGTGATCACGTCTACATCATGGGGGCCGAGGGAGAACTTCACTGTCTCTCGGTCGTCGACGGCACGGTGATCTGGAAGGTCGATACGTCCAAGCGATTCGGTGTGGTACAGAACTTCTTCGGCGTCGGCAGCACGCCGGTGGTCGAGGGAGACCTCCTGATCGCCAACGTTGGCGGCTCCCCTGAGTCGAGTCGCACGGTGGCTCCCGGCCAACTCGAACGTGTCCGTGGTGACGACTCGGGCGTGGTGGCATTCGACAAGCGAACTGGTGACGTGCGATACCAGTTCAGCGATGAGCTGGCAAGCTATGCGAGCCCGACGATGGCCACGATCGAAGGTCGACGGTGGGGATTCGTGTTTGCGCGTGGTGGCCTGCTTGGCTTCGATCCCACGACAGGCCGTCAGGATTTTCACTTCCCTTGGCGGTCGTCCATTCGAGACAGCGTCAATGCCGCCAATCCGGTGGTCGTGGGGGACGAGGTGCTCATCAGCGAAACCTACGGACCGGGTGCCGCGCTCCTCCGCGTGCAGCCGGGGCGCTGCGACGTCGTCTGGCAGGACGAGGCGAAGAAGCGTCACAAGATCCTGCAGTGCCATTGGAGCACGCCGATCCACCATGCAGGGCATGTCTATGCATGCAGCGGGCGGCACATCGCCGACGCGGAGTTGCGGTGCATCGAGTGGAAGACAGGAGAAATCAAATGGTCGCAGCCGGGGCTCGGCCGAGGCAGCCTGTTGCTGGTGGAGGGACATTTTTTCTGCCTCCTCGAGAATGGATCCCTCTTCGTGTTTCGTGCTTCGCCCGAAGCGTTTCAGGCCGGTCCTGAGATTCCACTGGTGGGCGACGGCACTGGCCCGAATGCCGAGCCGGAGCGTTTGGTGCGGTATCCCGCCTGGACGGCTCCCGTCTTGGCGCACGGCATGCTGTATGTTCGCGGGCCGAATCGGCTGGTGTGCCTGGAACTGACGAGGGGCGAGGCAACGCCGTGACGAGAGACCGCGGGCGTGGAGCGGCGTTGTGCACCGAATCGGGATGATTCTGGCAAGCGATGAGCGGCGGCTCGCGGCGACGGCGAGGCTGATCGCCGGTTCGACGCTCCTGTGCATGGCGTTTTCGGGAACGCTCTGGTTCTCCACGCGTGCGTATCCGCTCACGCCGCTCTTCGGGATCGTGCCTCCGTTTCCCGCGCCGCTCGACACGCTGGTGGTCTGTCTCTTGGCAGGGCTGTTGCTTGCGGTCGGCGTTTGGCCGCGCGCGCGGCTCCCTGTCGCCGCCGTCACGACCCTCCTGGTGATTCTTTTCGCGCAGGATCAAAGCCGTCTCTGGCCATCCTTCTACACCTTCTTCCTGCTGTTCCTCCTGCTGCTTGGCCACACCCGCGGCGGCGATGGCAGCGCCGGTCGAACGCTCAACGCGATGCGGTTCGCAGTGGCGGCGATCTATTTCTGGGGGGGAGTCCAGAAGCTGACGCCGCACTTCTTCACGGAGGAGTTCCCCTGGTTCATCGAGCCGATCACGAACCTTGTGCCACTGCCAGGTTCGTGGATTCCACCACTCGGTGTGGCCGCGGCACTCTTCGAGATGGTCTTCGCGATCGGGCTTCTCACGAGGCGGTTTCGGAGGATGGCCCTCTGGGACGCGCTGGCGATGCATGCCGTGATTCTGGTCTGCATCGGGCCGCTGCGTGGCCATTGGAACGACAGCGCCTGGATCTGGAGCCTGACGATGGCCTCGCTGGTCTGGTTGCTTTTTCACGCGGCCCCACCGTTCGAAGGTTCCCTGATGTTCGTGGGGCCGCCGATGGGTCGTACGACGCAGACGATGGTGCTCGTGCTCGTCGGCTTCATGCCTCTCTTGAACAATGTGAACCGCTGGGATTCAGCCCTTTCGTTCAATGTCTATTCGGGAAACGTCAACGTCGGCTCGGTCGTGATGCTGCCCGAGGCGGTGGCAAGCCTTCCTCCGGCAGTGGCGGCCCACGTCACGCGGGGCGAGACGTGGGCCGTGCTGCCCTTCAACGCCTGGGCGATGAGTGAATTCAATGCGGGTGCCTATCCCGAAAAGCGAGTCTTTCGCCGTCTCTTTGCGGTCGTGTGCGGCTGGATTCCGGCGGGGAGCGGTCGTCTGGTGATCGTTGAAAAAGCGACCTGGCTGTCACCGAAGACGACCCATCAGGAGGCCTGTGGAGCCCGGTGACGCGTTCGGTCGCGCGATACGTTCAACCAACGACACTCACCGAGCAGGTGCCGCCCAACAGACGGCAGTCGTCGGGCCGATCGCTGTGGGAAACCAGGCATCGACCCAGTTCGCGTGAGCAAGGGACGGTATCGACATCGCATGCGGAGGGGGGGGCACGCTTTTGGCCAGGATCAATGATCGGTCGCTGGCTACGGCTGCCACGGCCGCGAGGGAATCGCTGGTGACCTCCCAGCCGACCGGGATCGTCGGAGGGCGCTCGGCGGTGGCGAGCCAATCGGCGATGTCCAAGACCGCCGGCGTCAAGACGCGCGGGCAGGACACCACGCGGAGGCCGAGCGCATCGGCAACCAGACGGGCGGTGAGCGACATGGCATGAATTGCAAGGTCGTGCATGAGTCGGGGCGGGCGAGGATTCGCGGCATCGATCGTGCGGAGACCATCGACGATGCCACCTCCTCCCACGACCAGGAGCGGCCGATCGATTTGGCTCGTGAGATCCGTAAGGGCTGCGGGCCACTCGGGCGACGCAAGCAGACTCCCCCCAACCTTCAGGATCGGTGCGATCGGCCGCGCCTCGGAACCGCGGACGATGCCATGTTGCCAGGCGATCGTCATGGGATCGCTCCGCGGGCGATGAGGGCCAGGGCCCACGCGGGCGCGACCCTGGCTCCGTTCAGGCCGATGGTTTCGGCAATCGAAACGCGTCGCGGATGCCATCCGGTCGCTGCAATGGCTCGGGCGACCAGGGCGTCGCCGTGCCCGGAAATCACGAACGCATCAGGAATCCAACCGATCGCCTTGGCCACGCGGCGGGCAGCCCGCGCAACCTGCGCCGCCTGTCGGTCAGCGATCCACGACGCGGCGACGATCGCATCCCGCTCGTCGAAGGCATCGGGATCGAGGAGCATCATGCGGGCGAGTCGGACCCTGGCCGCCGCGCGGGTGGCCGGACCGCCGTCAGCCGTGTCATGGGCGTCGGCGTTGGCAGGAATCTCGCCGAGGGTGAGCCAGGCGTCGCGCGACTCGGCAAAGAGCTCGCTTGCCACCCGGCGCCAGATATTGCGATGGGGAAGCCGCCGGACGATGGCCGCCACCGCCGTTCGCTCCATGCCCGTGTAGACGAGCTCACCGGATCGCATTCGCCCCGGGTCGTCGAACGCAAGGGGCACAGGGGTTCCGTGATCCACGGGGATGATGTCGGTGGTCGTCGACCCTGTATCGACGAGAAACACCCGAGCCGTCGGCGCGATGGAACCGGCCAGGCGCGCGACGGCGTGCCAGTTCGATGCCGATGCCAGCGGCCAGGCTCGAGTGGCCTCTGCGGCAGGAACGATCCGTCCATCCACGAGGTACACGCCGGGAGTCTCACGGCACCCCACGGCATCCGACGCCGTGATCAGCGATTGGACGATATGCGCCACTCCAGCCTCTCGCGACGGGTAGCAGTCACAAATCTCCCCGGTCATCGTCGCGACGAGCCGGATCGGGCGATGCTTTTCAGTCAGCGAGCCGAGTGCGTCGGGGAGCTCCTTCCAGCGCTTCCAGAGAGGGAACGGGATGGTCGCCACCCAGTCCGTGCCATTGGTCGCCTTGATATTGGCGCCGCCGATGTCGAAGGCGATAGCGTCAGAACGAAGCTGCATGGAGTCGTCGGTCTCCGGTCAGGCGACAGGGAGCGAAAACGATCCCGGACGCGGTCCGGACGAAAAAGCTCTTTCAAGGCACGGCGACCGTCCCTCGGCAGCCTCGATCATGGCCGCGACGAGGCTCGATGCAAACAGGGACGTCTGCCCTGCGATCGATGTCGTCATCCGTGGGTTGATTTCGAGAACACGGTCGTCGCGGCCGTCGGGCCGCTCGCCAAGAACGAGATCGACGCCGATCCAGCCGCCATCGGCATCGATGGCATGGGCGGCTCGCGTCGCCAGGGCGGTCGCGCGGGCGGCAGCCTCGTCGTCAGCCAGCACATCGCTCCCGAGATACCGCGGGGAATCGTCGACCGAAAAACGTTGCTGCATGGGAGGGAGTGCCACAGGCCCCAGAGGCCCTGCCAGCAGCGAGACACCGACGGGAGTTCCTTGCACGAAGGCTTCGAGCCGCGTGGGCACTGCAGTCGCCGTGACCTCCGATGAGCTCACGAAGGAGAGGTCTGCGCAGCCGCAGCCAGTGCGGGCTTTCCGTACGGCCGGCATGTGGAAGCCCGGTGGGATCGGCATGCCGGGTTCGAGTGCACGACCGGCTGGAACGGGAACGCCATGGGCTGCGAGGGCGTCGATCGTGGCCTGTTTGTCGGAACAGACATCGATCACGCGGTCTTGGGGTGCCACAACTCGCCCTCCTGCCGCACGGACGCGTCGAATACGGTCGAGGAGAATCCCGTCGCTCTCTGGAGCCACGATGATCGTCCAGTCGGCGTCGAGCGCCGCGGCAACCAGCGCTTCGGCATCGTGGCCCGGCGGCACTGGAATTATGCGGGCCTGCGGCGGGAGTGTCAGAGGGGGCACCGTGTCGACGAGCACGGCGATCTCAAGGGCCGCATTCTTGGCTGCATCGGCGACCAAGGCCTCGAGCATCATTCGACCTTCAGCTGCGATCGAATCGTCGCCGCCTACGAGCCCACCGGAACAGCACCACTCATAAAGAAGCACACGCATGACGGATCAGTGTGCCATATCGCAGCGGCGGCCGGAGGGCCGCAGAGGCCGCCGGGGCCATGGATGGCCCGCCGGCCGTAAAGCTAGAAAATGCCCAGTTGGTCGCGAGCGGCCTCGGTCATCCGGTCGGGCGTCCACGGGGGATCCATGACGATGCGGACCTCGACGCTCTCCACGTCGGGGCGCTGGCCGAGCACTCGCTTCGTGTCAGCGATGAGTTGAGGACCGGCAGGGCAAGCCGGGCTCGTCATCGTCATGTTGATGGTCAGCGCATGTTTTGCCGTGTCGGTCGAGCCAGGGGTGATCGAGACGTCATAGATCAAGCCGAGGTCGACGATGTTCACGAAAAGCTCTGGATCTTTGACCTCCTTGAGCGTCTCGCGAACCGTGTCTTCGCAGAGGGGGCCAGTTGCGGGAGCGACACTGACGGGCTGACTTGTCGCGTCACCGGAAGGATTTGAAGCAGAGGTCGGGGCAGGGGAGGGGGGCGATGCCGATGTCATCCCGACGGCGTGCGCCGCCGGTCCATTCGCTGTCGCGACGTCCCGGAGCCTCACCCACACGCCGCCATCCTCCACCTTGACTTCGTGTGAACGCGTGGGGCGAACCGCCGGCATGGTGAGGGCGGCGCCCGTTCGGATGTCGAACTTCGCGCCGTGCCGCGGGCAGGCGATGCGGTAATCACGAAGCTCGCCGTCGGCGAGGGGGCCGCCGTCATGGGTACAGACGTCATCGAGGGCGTACCACTGCCCGCCCACATGGAAGAGCGCGACCATCTCCCCTTCCACCTCGACGAGTGTCTTCCCCGGATCGGGAACTTCGGTGGCTTCAATCACCCGCTCAAATTTGTGCATCGTGGAAATCCATAGTGGAGAGGAAATGAACGGTCTGGCGAGCCCGGAGGAGCGAGCCGCGGCCGGAGGGCCGCAAAGGCCGCCGGGGCCATGGATGGCCCGCCGGCCTCATTATCGAATTCGACGGATCCGGCTCGAAACGGCGCGGGCCAGGGCCTCACGCACCTCCGGAATAGTGATCCGATCAAATACCTGCTGAAAGAAGCCGGCCACGACGAGTCGCGCGGCCTCATCGGCAGTCAGGCCGCGGGCCTGGGCGTAAAAGACCTGCTCGGCGTCGACCCGGCCGTTGGTGGCCCCGTGGGTGCAGCGAACGTCATCGGCTTCGATCTCGAGACCCGGGATCGAGTCGGCCCGCGACTCGTTCGACAGCATGAGGTTGTCATTGCGCTGATAGCCGTCGGTCTTCTGCGCGCCCTTGTCGACCTTGATCATGCCGCGCCACACGAGTCGCGAGCGATCCTGGAGGGCTCCCTTGTAGAGCAGGTCGCTCTTGCACGATGGAGCCATATGGTGCTGCAGCGTGTTGTAGACGAGGTGCTGACGACCCTCGGTGAACATCACGCCGTTGACCTGGGCCTCGGCCTCGCGCCCGACGAGGGCGACGTCTTGGGCCACCTGCGACATGCGACTTCCGAGTGCCCCGAGAGTCCACTGGAGCCGACCGCCGGCGTGAACGACAGCCTTCTGCCGCGCGACGTGCCAGACGCCCGTGTTCCAATTTTGGAGATTGACCATCCGCAGCGATGCCCCGCGGCCAACCACGATCTCGGTGCCGCCGCAGTGAAAACCACCTGTCGACCCGGCGGGCCCGCCACCCGCAGTTTCGGTGAGCACCGTGGCCGTCGCCCCTTCGCCCAAGACGACAAGCACGTGCGACGTGTCGACACCGCCAGGGGTGATGGCAGCAAGGACGTGCAGCGGCTCCGACACCGTCACGCCCGGCGGCACATAAAGGATGGCGCTTGCCCGATGGAACGCAGCATGAAGAGCCGCGAACCAGTCGCTCCGGGAGTCAATCACGGAAAACCAGTGGCGGCGAAGTTCGCCTTCGAGACTGGTGAGGATCGGCTCAGCAGCCCCGAACCGTACGCCGCAGGCCGCGAGCTCTGGGGCAAGTTCGTCACGAACGACATGGCCATCGACGGAGACAAAGCGACCGGCGAGTTTCGTTGACGTCGGTCGGGATCCGGCCGACGGGAAGCAGTCTTCTCCGACAGCCCCCGATTCGATCGCCTCGGCAAGCAGGCCACGCGGCGCAGCGAACTCGGCCGGCTGCTCTGCAAACCCCCACGCGTTCGGCTTGAACGCCCGCAGGTCGGTTCGCATCCAGTGTTCGCTGCGGCGGTCGGGGAGACCGAGCGAGGCAAACGCGGTGAATGCTTCACGGCGGAGGGCCGTAAACCATTCCGCACCGGGGCAAGTGGCCAGAAAACGATCAAACCCGGCCGCATCAAAACGGCTCAGGACGGAGGACGGTGGAGTGGCGGTCGCGGTGGGCATCGGGTTTTCCGTGGGGAAGGCAACGGGCGGGGTCAGCCGACCGAACCCTCCATCTGCAATTGGATGAGCTTGTTCATTTCAACGGCGTATTCCATCGGCAGCTCCTTCACGAGCGGCTCGATGAAACCACCCACGATCATGGCGCTGGCCTCGGCTTCGGTGAGGCCACGGCTCATGAGATAAAAGAGCTGCTCCTCGCCGATCTTCGAGACACTCGCCTCGTGGCCGATCGAGACATCTTGCTCCTCGATCTCGATGTAGGGATAGGTGTCGCTGCGGCTCTTGTCATCGAGGATGAGCGCGTCGCAAACGACGCTTGACCGGCTTCCGTGTGCTCCTGGCTCGACCTTCACGAGGCCACGGTAGCTGGCACGGCCGCCGTTCTTCGAGATGCTCTTGGAGACGATCCGGCCGCTCGTGTTCGGGGCCGCGTGCACGATCTTGGCCCCGGCATCCTGGTGCTGGCCCGAGGAAGCAAAGGCGATCGAGAGAATCTCGCCGCGCGCCCCTGGCTCCATGAGGTAGACGGCCGGGTATTTCATGGTGAGGTGGCTACCCAGGTTGCCGTCGATCCACTCCATGAGGGCTCCCTCGTAGGCCATCGCCCGCTTGGTGACCAGGTTGTAGATGTTGTTGGCCCAGTTCTGGATCGTCGTGTACCGGCAGCGACCGTGCTTCTTCACCACGATCTCGACGACCGCCGAGTGGAGGCTTTCCGAGGAATACATCGGTGCGGTACAGCCCTCGACGTAGTGCACGTGGGCGCCTTCGTCCACGATGATCAACGTGCGCTCGAACTGCCCCATGTTCTCGGCGTTGATTCGGAAATACGCCTGGAGCGGAAACTCGATGTTGACGCCCTTGGGAACGTAGATGAACGACCCCCCCGACCAAACGGCGGAGTTGAGCGCCGCGAACTTGTTGTCGGTCGGAGGGATGATCGTGCCGAAGTATTCGCGCAGGAGGTCGGAGTGCTCGCGGACCGCCGTGTCGGTGTCGGTGAAGATCACGCCCTTCTTGGAGAGATCCTCCTGAAGCGATCCGTAGACCACTTCGCTCTCGAATTGGGCCTTCACGCCGGCCAGGAACTTGCGCTCGGCCTCCGGGATGCCCAGTCGGTCGAACGTTTTCTTGATCGCATCAGGCACTTCTTCCCACGTTTTGCCCTGATGCTCGGTGGGCTTGAGGTAGTAGTAGATGTCTTGGAAATCAATCGCGACGTTGCCGCCCCATTTGGGCATCGGCTTGCTCTCGAAGATCTCGAACGACTCGAGGCGGAAATCCCGCATCCAGCCAGGCTCGCCCTTCATCTCCGAGATCTGAGCGACGATCTCCGCATCAAGCCCCTTGCGGGCCTTGAACACGGAGGGCGTGTCCGTACGAAAGTCGTACTTATTGATCTCGCCGATCGTCGCCGTCGCGGTATCGTCAAGTCCAGTTGCCATGGTCTCGCCTTCTTTCGTCGTGTGGTGTTTCTTCGCTCAGGCGGTGACCGCTTCGGCCTTCGCTTCTTCCATCGCCCGCTCGACCGCAGCAGCCTCAGGGTAAGCGGCTCGGATGCGCTCGTAGCCCCGCTTGTGAAGCTCGGCCGCCAACTCCGGGCCGCCAGATTCAACGATCCGCCCCCCGAGCATGACGTGCGTTTTGAGTGGGATATTGTGTTCGAGCAGTTGCTCGTGGTGCGTAATGATGAGGATGCCCATCTGAGCGCCGCCGATTCTCGCGATACTCTCGCTCGCCAGCCGCACCGCGTCGGCGTCGAGGCCGCTGTCGGTCTCGTCCAGGATCGCGAACCGCGGTTGAAGCATCGCGAGCTGAAGGATTTCGGCTCGCTTCATCTCGCCGCCAGAAAAGCCGTCATTGACATACCGTCGGGCAAAGTCGGGGTCCATCGACAGCTCAGCCATCTTCGACTTGAGCTCGCTTCGAAACTCCTTCATCGGCATGAGTTCTTCCCCTTCCTTGCGGTCGGGATTGCGCACGTTCGTGACGGCGTGACGGAGGAACTCGGCCAGCCGCACCCCGGGGATCGACATAGGACGCTGGAACGCCAGAAAAATCCCGAGACGGGCCCGTTCGTCCGGCTCCATCGCGAGGACGTCGTGGCATGTTCCGTCGGCATCGACAAGCTCGATCGAGCCCGCGGTCACCTCGTAGTTCGGGTGCCCCATGATGGCGTAGCCGAGCGTGCTCTTGCCGGAGCCGTTCGGGCCCATGAGGGCGTGGATTTCACCACGGCCGATTTCGAGGTCGACCCCACGCAGGATCTCCGTGCCATCGACGGCAACGTGAAGACCCTTGATCACGATTTTGTCTCGAGCCTGGCTCATCAACGCAGTCCCTTTCCTTCAGTGTTCAGCAGTTTCAGCCGGTAATCTTTTGGTGATCGAAGACGAGTTCGTCGCTAGCGACAGCGGGTGCGACATAGCCCGAGTGATGCGGCACCGGCAGTTCGTCGGCCATCTTGCCCGGGCCATCCTTCCGCTTGGCGATTCGCTGGCCAAGGATCTTGTCTTGGATTCGCATGAGACCTTCCAAGAGGCTTTCAGGACGTGGCGGGCAGCCAGGGACATAGACGTCGACCGGCACGACGAGGTCGACACCCTTCACCACGTGGTAGCCCCACTTGAAGTACGGGCCACCGCCCGTCGTGCAGGCGCCCATGGCGATCACGAATTTTGGATCGGGCATGAGGTTGTAGAGGCGACGAACGCGGCTGGCCATTTTGTAGGTGACCGTGCCCGCCACGATCATGAGGTCGGCCTGCCTGGGTGTGGCCCGGAAGGCGCCGGCACCGAAGCGGTCGAGGTCATACCGGCTCGCGCCCGCCGCCATCATTTCGATCGCACAACAGGCGAGGCCGAACGTCATCGGCCAAATGCTGGACTGCCGAGCCCAGTTGATCGCCTGCTCGACGGTCGTGAGAACGAGGTTTTCCTCGAAGCGGCCCTCGATCCAAGGGCGGCCGCCGGATTGGGGGACGGTTGGAGGTTGGAGGGTGGTCACGCTCATGGCTTCAGGCTCCGGGATAAATTTTGTCGCGTTGAATGGTTGTTGAGTTGGTTGTGATGGAATCCGAGACGCATTCGACGCGTTAACTGCCAGGGCTGCAAGTACCGGCCTTTGCTTCCGACTTGGGCCCATCGTCCACGACGAATCGGCAGGTCGCGCCGCCGTCGAGTCGGCACTCGGCCAGCCTCACATCCGAGCCGACGAGATCCTGCAGCATGAGTCGCTCAGCGGCACAAACCCCGCGATCCTCCTCGGCCAGGTCGGGGTAGGGGCAGGCATGACTCGTGAGGACCGGGAGATTTCCATCGCCGGCAGCCTGCTCCACGGAGCAGCAGATATTCCGTTCCCGCAGGATAGAAGCAATGCTTTCGAGCCTTTCCGTAGTCGTTTTCCCAGAAATCTGGTCACGATAGGCTCCGGCAAGTGCCTCGCCGACCCGTTTGAGGAGCCCGGATTTGACGGCTGGGTCGCGAACCCCGCGGATCTCTCGCCAGAGAACCAAGGCAAGGTCACGAAAGTTGTTGCCGCCGAGTCTACGACCAGCATCCGTCAGCCTGTAGGCATGGGCGGGGCGGCCGCGCGGGCGAGAAACCGTGGAACGCTCGACGAAGCCCCCCTTCATGAGGCGTTCGAGCCGCTGGCGTACGGCCGTTGCTGTGACCTCTAAGGCCTCCGCCAGTTCGCCAATTTCCAGTGCCTGCCGCTTCCGGAGAAGATCCACGACGGCCGCATCACTCGAGCGGGCATCGGGGGCGTCTGGCTGATTCGTTGGCGGCTGCATAACCTCAATGTAGCGTTGATCGGATTTTTGACAAGTATTTATGCGAAAAATTCCTGCGATACCTTGGTTCGGCCGAGCTCTGGGCCGCCCGTGTCATGGAGCCGGCGTAGAAAGCCAGCGTAGCCCGGAGGGCGAAGCGCAGATTTCTCCGAGTAAGCGAAGGCCAGGGATGGCCGTAGCGAACGTCCGGCGAAATGACACGGGCAGCCCAGAGCGGATGATTCGAACTCGGCTCGATGCGTTGGAATGAAGCTTGATCCGACACAGAACGATCGCCGTCGTCCCCCGCTGACTGACAGCGGCTGGTTCTGGGCACTCATGTTTTCACTCATGTCGGTCGTCGGCATTGCTCTGATCGCGCCCAAGTGGGAGTGGCGACAGCGTCAGCTCGAGAGCCGTTACATCGGCCGCGAACAGGCCGCGGTGGAGCGGCAACGGCGGGCCGCCGGGCTGAAAGCCGAGGACCTTGCAGACGGGGCGGTGGACCGTGAAGTTGCTGCCCCGGAGCGGATCGTACCGGCGTGGACGCTCGTGGCGCTTGCCGCAACAGCCACGGCCGTGTCAGCGGCAATGCTATGGCGCGAGAGGCGACCCCGGTCGTAGGACACGTCAGCCGCGCAAGAAGCCAGTTTTCACGAGCGTCGCCTCGTACTGGCTGCCGCGGAGCAGATGGGCTGCAAGGGGAGTGGCCATGAGCGTGGTGCCAATCGCCATGAGGACGAGCATCGTGTAGACGGCCGGCGGGATCACGCCCAGATCCATGCCGACATTGATCACGATGAGTTCCATGAGGGCCCGCGTGTTCATGAACACGCCGACGGCTGCCGCTTCACCTGCTGGGAGCCCACCTAGCCTCGCCGCGATGCCGCAGCCGCCCCATTTGCCAACCACTGCGACGGCAAACACTGCCGCACACCAGCCCCAGGCTTCCACGCCGGCGAGCGAGCCAATGTTGGTTCGCAGGCCGGTGAACGTGAAAAAAATGGGCAGGAAAAAGAGGCCGACAAAATCCATGAGGTGGGTGTTGACCGCCTCGCGAAGCTTTGCCGAGCCGGAGAGCGAGGCGCCCAAGAGAAACGCACCGAGAATCGCGAAGATCCCGATCATGCTTGTTGTCCAAGCAGCGACGAGAATCGCCGCCAGCACGAGCGACAAGGCGCCAGCAGGGAGTTTGCCATCCGCCGTGATCGACCGCTCGAGCCGTGGCAGCACCAGTGGACGGAACATGAACACGGCGAACAGTCCGAAGGCGACCGTGGCGCCCACCATCTTGACCACGGCGGTCGGGTCGAAGCCACCTGCCGCGACGGCCGATA
>CAZCHF010000015.1:0-74809 GCA_964498325.1 uncultured Candidatus Kuenenia sp. | reverse complement strand
TCCCAAGGCCTGCGACCTACGACGAGGCACGATACGAGCTGTTGTTGCGATATCTCGAAACCGGGTGGAACGAGGTCTTCGGCAACCATCAGATGATGCCGAACCGCAAGACCGACATGAACAATCACGGGGCCTTCTCGTCCGACAACATCGGCATGAATTACGACTATCCCGACGGAGACTATGCGACACGCGATCGGATCGTCGCCGAACACCGCGATTATCAGCAAGGGCTGCTGTGGACCTTGTCCAATCATCCGCGTGTTCCAGAGGCGATCCGGCGGAGCGTGAATCGCTGGGGCCTCGCGAAGGATGAGTTTGTCGAATCAGGAAACTGGCCCCCTCAACTGTATGTGCGCGAAGCTCGGCGGATGGTAAGCGACGTCGTGATGACTGAGCACCATTGTGTTGGCACCCACGTCGCCGACGATCCGATCGGCCTGGCGGCCTACCAGATGGACTCTCACAACACCCAGCGGTTCGTCGATGCCGACGGCCATGTGAGGAATGAGGGGGACATTCAGACGGCCGTTACGGGACCGTACGGCATCAGCTACCGGTCGATCGTGCCGAAGCGTGAGGAATGCACGAACCTGCTTGTCCCGGTCTGTCTGTCGGCCTCACACATTGCGTTTGGGTCGATCCGCATGGAGCCGGTTTTCATGGTGCTCGGTCAGAGCGCAGCGACGGCGGCCTGTCAGGCAGTCGACGAAGGCGTCGATGTTCAGGCCATCGACTACGAAAAGCTGCGGCAACGGCTCGAAGCGGACGGGCAGCGGCTGGTCTGGACGAAGGGCAAGTAATCGCCCATGCAAGACCCGGCCCGCCCTGGGGCGGCCGCGCTGCACCGTCACTTGGCCGGCAATTGCATCACTTCGACTTTGCGGACCATGACGCTGCTACCGGGGTCGTGCTGCTGGAGGTCGAGGCCCATCAAAACAACCGGCGTGTTCGGCCGTCTCGGACGATTGGTCGAGACCGGTGGGTACGTCACGGTCCTTCCCCGGACCCAGAGTTTCGAGGGTGACGTAACTCATTGGTGCAAAAAGCTTTGCGCCGAAACGCGGAGGCCGAAGAATCGGAAATTCCGACAGATTTCTCCTCGTCCGGAAAAAATGTAGTTGGGGGATCTTCCATCCGAGTTCAACGTGCTGTCCACGAGCCGCCTCCTGGCTCGTCGAGGCAATGAGACTCGCAGGTGAAGTCCATCACAGTAGGTTCATCGAGGAGGCTTGGTGAGCGACAAGGAAGCGGTGGCTTCCATTCCTGAGGCGGAAGGGAATCACGATGAAATGGCGGGGTGGTTTCACGCTTGTTGAGTTGCTGGTTGTCATCGCGGTCGTGGCTTTGCTGATGGCTCTCCTGGTGCCGGCCATTCAGTCTGCGCGCGAGGCGGCCCGGCGAACGCAGTGCGCGAATAGCGTCAAGCAGGTTGCGCTGTCGGTGCACGGTTACCACAGTGCCAATGAGCAAGTTCCCTCCGCGACACGCGGCCTGGTCGACCTGAGTTGGCATGTGTTCGTCTTGCCGTACATCGAAATGGTCAACCTGTTCGATTCGATCGACACGACAACGCCCGGTTCAATGACCAGGCCAAACCGCGGCAGTCCACATGGGCTAACCCGTGTCGGCCATTACATCTGCCCCTCTTCCCCGGTCGATCGCATGCTCTTGGCTCCCTCGCCACCACACGTCGTCAACGACCCTGACAGGGTTCCAGCCGATACGGGAGAAGCCCCTTACACGACTCACTACTACGGCATTTCTGGGCCGCGTGGTACGAATCCAGTCACGGGAACAGCATATCCGCAGTCGCCTTGCAACCACGACGGGATCGGAACTGGAATGGCGACATCTGGCATGTTTGTACCGGATGAGTATCTGGGGGGCTCAGGGCTTGTGGTTCGGTTTGCTCATGTGACTGATGGCCTGTCGAGCACGCTGATGCTTGGGGAGATGTCGTGGTACTCTGCCGAGTTTGGCACGCGGTACCGGAGTTGGCTCCGAGGCGGGTCGCGAGTGAACTGTTATACCGTCGGTGCCCGCAATGCGATGAATGCCATCAACGCTGGCCTGCGTGCCAGGATGCTCCATCGGTTTAGCGATATTCCCATGGGAAGCATGCACCCCGGGGGGGCGACCTTTGGCCTCGGTGATGGTTCGGTTCGCTACGTCTCTGAAGACATTGACTTGACGACCTATCGCGCGCTCGCGAGCCGAAACGGCGCGGAACTCCTTGGGGAGTACTGATCGCATGCGTCATCTGCCGGCATTCCTCGGACTCATCGCCGTCTTCGCACTCAGCGTGGGATGCGGCCGTGAAGAAAATCTCTACGAAGTCTCTGGAACGGTGACCTACAACGGCAAGGCGGTCGCTGATGGGATGATTTTCTTTGATCCGGATCCCACCAATGGAACCATCGGTTCGCAGGGTTTTGCAACCATCGCCAACGGCACGTACACGACGGCAAAGCGTGGCCGCGGTGTTCGAGGCGGCGCGTATGTCATTCGGATTTCAGGGTTCGATGGTGCACTCGCCAATGATGACCAACCCGTCCGGCCCCTCTTCGAAGACTATGTGGTCACGCGCGACATCCCGACATCGGCGACGCAACTGAACTTCGACGTGCCCGCGTCGGGAAAGAAGGACGTTCGGCCCTGACGCAGTCGCCTGTGACGGAGCCCTGCGATTGAAAATGCCTTGCACCGTTCAGCCTGGAATTGTGAGTCCGCCTCTTCAACAGCCTATGTCCATTCTGGAGAGTCATCCTCGGGGACCTTGCATCCACCGCCTGCTCGCCTACGGCGGAGTCCTTGTGGGATGGAACGACGTTGTGCGTTCACGTTCGTGGAGTTGCTGGTCGTGATCGCGATTGTCGGCGTGATGATCGCGCTCGTGGTGCCGGCATTGCAGTCGGCCCAGGAAGCCGCCCGGCGGACGCAGTGCGCCAACAACCTGAAGCAAATCGCCTTGGCATGTCTCAGCTACGAAAGCGCACGCGGCGTGCTGCCCCCTGGTGGGGATTCGTCCAACGAATACTCCTACGCGGTCTATATCCTGCCCCAGCTCGAACAAGAAGGCGTTCACAAAGACGTCAATTTCAGCGTGGCGACCGCCTATAACGATCAAAACAAGCTGAAGATCTCGCTCAACAAGATTCCCGCCCTGCTCTGCCCGAGTTGCCAGCACGAGCAATCAAATCTCCACATGTGGCAAACCGATCCGAGCAAGAAATGGGGCGATTACGTGCCTGCAAGCCAGGATGGCCAGAACACGTACACGTTGCACTATGTCGGGAACATGGGGCCGATGGGTACAAATCCCATGACCAACCAGCCCTATCCGTACGAAAGTGTCAGCGACAGGATAAACCTCGGCCACTGTTCCACGAGTGGAACACTCTATCGCGATAGCGCCGTGACGAGTGGGTCGATTCGCGATGGCATGGCCCACACGTATCTTCTTGGTGAGATCTCGTGGAACGGGTACGAGAAGTTCCGCTGCTGGCATCGAGGAGCATCGAGGGTGAGCCCGAACGGACCAAAAGACGCATCCGGCGGGAGCAAGAACGTACGGCATCCGATCAACTCGGGGTCTGGGTATGGGGTCTTCAACGACGGGGCGTTTGGCAGCCAACATCCGGGTGGAACCCACTTCGTCATGTGCGATGGCTCCGTGCATTTCCTCGACCAACTCATTGATCCGGCAATCTACTTCGGCATGGCAAGCCGGGCCGGAAGGGAAATTGCCGGTCTTACGCCCTAACTGGTCCGAGGAGAGTGCCCTTCCTGGCACTGTGGAGCATCATGATTGCATGCCGCCTTCCATCGTTTCTGTCCGCAGCCCTGCTCTTGCTCGGCTTGTCGTCTGCTGCCGCTGACAATCCTTCGCCGGTGCAGGTCATCGCGGCGTGTGATGAAACGCACTATCGGCACAGCGAAGGCTCGGCGATCGAACTGCCAGATGGGCGAATCCTGCTGGCGTGGAGCCGGTTTGATGGGCACAAAAATCGTTGCGGACCACTCGGAGACAATGGCAAGGCGACGATCGTCTTGTCCGAGTCCACCGACGGTGGCCAGACGTGGTCTGAACCGCGAGAACTGCCCGTGGGCACTGCGACAATCAACATCATGCAGGCTGCCTTCGTGCCGGTGAGGGATCGACTCATGCTTGCCTACTCCGTGCGCATGCGGGAAGGCAGGACGAGCCAGAAGTTTGCGATCGAGAGTAGCGATGGTGGGAAGACGTGGAGCGACAGACGCCTCCTGTTTGACGCGGGGGGCGCGAATGATCGGGCCGTGCGACTGTCGACTGGTCGCATCCTGATGCCGGCTCACCGTCGATCAGAAAAAAAGTTCGGCAGGGATCATGACACCGATGTTTTGGTGGCCTGGAGTGACGACGAAGGGCATACCTGGAAGCTCTCCGACCCGATCCCGCATGTCACGCATTCCATGGAGGCCCGCGAGACCGACCCACGGCCCCTCAAGGTTCATGAGCTCACGGTCGCCGAATGCAAGGACGGCTCGCTGCTTATGTTTGCTCGGAGCAGCGGCGGCGTGCTGTACCAATCTCGGTCGACCGATCACGGCCTGACGTGGAGCATCCTGGAGCCGACGACGATTCCCTCTTTTGCGGCCCCCCCCTACATGCGCCGCCTGCGCGATGGCCGCTTGGTGCTGCTCTGGAACCCAATCGCGGGAAAGAACGGCATTGCCAAGGCCGAAGAGGCTGCAAAGAAGCAGATTCCGTTTCCGTATGGCAAGCGGATGCAGTTAACGCTGGCAACCAGTGGCGACGACGGAAAGACGTGGAGCGCGCCCCGCGTCATCGCGGAAGACAACCGACACGGTTTCTGCTACCCCTGGCTGATCGAGCGGAAGGACGGCAGCCTGCTGGTCTTCTGTAGCCGAACGCCTGAGATCATCTATCCGGCAGACATGGTGCTGCTGGCACCCATTCAGCCGTAACGGCCTGCCTACTGGTAATACAACGCGAGTCGGCTCTGCAGATGCGGTGCATCGACCTTCAGGGTGAGGGACGTGTCGTACGAAAGTGGGGCGAGCACAAAATGTCGCCAGGTGAGTCCCCCAACTCGGCCTGTCAACTCCGCTCGAAAATCGTCGCGGGTCGGGCGGCCGAGAAAGGCCTCAATCGGCATCTGGGCCCATGTGGGCTGCGGTCGGCCGTCGATCGCAAGCGTGGTGACGACGAACCGATTTACGGCATCACGGTCGTCTTGCTCGCAGACGAGAGAAACCAGTCGGCCGCGACCTGTGAGGTGCAGGTCGGTGGCGGAAGTGCCGCGGTGATAGGCACCACGAAGCCGCATCATTCCTTCCGTCACCGACGGCTCTGCCGGATGCACGCAGGCGAGCAACGCGACGTCTTCGAGCACAGCCTTCCCGCGATTGTGGGCGGTGATTGAGAGGCCGCGGTGGAAGGGCACGGCCCAGCGAAGCGTGGCGCCATCGGGACGATTGGGAAGAAAGACGTAGCTGGGATGCCCCTGGCCGTCGCGAACCGGAGCGAACAGGGCGCGGGCCGGTGCGAGGATCGCTGGGATCGGCTCACCATCGACGTGAAACTCGAGCCAGAGGTCTTCTGTGGCGGGCCGTTTGGCGATCTCGATCCATTCGACGATCCCGGCTCCTTCCACCTCGATGAGCTTCCGATGGTCACCGGGCCGCAGGCTCACGACCGGTGAAGCCACCTTTGGATAACCGTCACTCGTGCGACGATTGCCCTGCTTTTGCTGGTGCCGTCGGTAGTCAAGGGTCGCCTCCCAGAAGGCTGGCAGCGTCTGCTTGCCTTCAAAACTGGCCAGTGGCGTGTCAGGGGGTAGCTGAACGGCATCCAACCCGAAGGTGCCTCTCTGGCCGTCGCGAAGTTCGAGTTTCAATCGCTTGCCAAACGGCACGAACGTCAGCAACGGTCCCTGAGTTTCGCTAAGCGCCGGCAGTTGGGTCGGCAACTCCGACACGCGGCACGTAAGCCGAGGCTTCGTTTCGTCGTCGAAGTAGAATGCCAACTGTCCCGCGTCGTTTGGCCTCGTGATGCCGACGAGCACGCCGGGGCCCGTGAGCGCTGCGAGCGTTTGCACACCGCTGCCGTCCACGCGAGCGATAGCGAACTGCGATTCGAGACCATCGCGAACGGCGAGTTGCTCGGTGTTCACGAGGCGGTTCAGCACGAGCGTCGTGGCATCGGGTGGTGAGGTGACGTGCCAGGCGGCGGGGCCGACGCCCTCCGGCAATTCGAGGAGTCGAATCGTGCGAAAGCGATTGACGCCGCCGTGGTCCTGCCAGCCGATCCACCCCGAGGCGGGATGGTGCTTGAGCTCAGGATGCCGGCCCACGTGCGTGTGCTGCACCAGTTCGCCATTCATCCAGGCCGAGATCATCGGGCCTTGGGCCCTGACCACTGCCTGGTTCCATTCTTCCGATCGATCGGCGCGTGCGACAGGAGGAACGTTGCCGTAGATCGCCATCGTCGAATGCTTGTCGAGGCCGGGTTGGTCCTGGAGTTGCAGTTCCATGCCTTCGGCCGAAGGCCAGCCGTCGCGTGCCGTACGAATGCCGACTCCGGAATTGCCCCCCTTGTCGATGCGGTATTCAAACGCGAGGACGAAGTTGGCGTAGTCCTTCTCGCTTCGGAGATAGTTCCCGTTGTCGCCGCGTTTCACGAGCTCGCCATGCTCTGCGCGCCACGCAGACCCGTTGCCGGGTGTCCACCATCCGCCAAGATCCTTCTCGTTGAAGATCGCTTCGCCAGACGGCTCGCGCAGCGTGATCTCGCGGATCGACGCCCGGCCGCCCGTGACGCGCAGGGTGAGGAGAGCGGGGGCGATCTTCCCAATCGCGATGGCACGGGTCCGTGTGACGCCATCATGCACGATCTCAAAGGCGAGTGTGGCACCCTGCCGAACGAGAGACAGCCGGACAAAATCACCGGTCGCATCGAAGCCATCGCATGTCGCCACACGCTGGTCGCGCCCCGTTGTTTCCCGCACCACGACCCGCTGGGACGACAACTCCACGGCTTGCGAGCTTCGAGGGGCCTCCAACCCCAGGGTGATCGTTCCCCCCGGTTCGGCCTTCCAGTCGAGAGTCAAACGCGCCTCGCCCACCGTCCAGCCCGAGACGAGCCTCGATCCATGCCGCCCACCAGTCAGCACGCCGTTGTTGATCGTCCACCCATGCGCATCGCCGTGGTCCCAGCCGACGAGTGAATCGGGGCGGAGAAGTTTGACGGTTGGCCCCCATTCGGTGGCGCAAACGACCGCTGACCAGAGGAAGATGCAACTCGTGACGGTCAGGCGCAAGGAACGTTCCATGATCCTGAGGAAGTGGGCCGCGACACGAACGGCGCGGCCCACCTACGGGCTGGAGGGATCGACGCCATTCACCCACGGACCGGCGAGGTCCATGTATGGGTCAGGCCGCAGCGTACTTCCCGTGTCGCCGGCACTCCAACCCGGCACATGCATCGGTTTGGCCCGTTGCTTGGAAAGTCCTTCCCACTTCTTCGCCCACGAATCATCCCCGTCCGTGTAGCGGCCGGTCGCCTCATCGAAGTGGTAGACCTTACCGAAGCGGTAACTCATCGCGCCGAGGATCACCGTCGCGACGGCAGCGGCCCCGAGTTCCGGCGTGTTGTTGCAGAGGTTCGGGTTGCCGGCTTCCATCGCTGTCAACCAGTTCTTGAAGTGCAGGAAGGTCGTGTCCGTCTTTGTCAGGTCGGTGCCGGCCAAGTCTGTGGAAATGATCTCCGGCTTGCTCGGGTCACACGGAATCGAGCTGTCGAATGTCACCTGGGGACGTTCGCCGATGAACTTGAACTCCGTGAATTGCTCGCCATTCCCGAACTCGAAGGCGCCGTTGTGACCACGAATCACTTGCTTGATTCGTGAGTTCTCGTTGCACATCGTCGCTGTGATGATCCCCTGGCAGCCTTCGTTGTAGTCCGCGACGACCGTTGCCACGTCCGGCACGTCGCGGGTATCGAGCTCGAGATAGATCCCGCCGGCTCCCACAACGCGGGCAGGGAACCGCAAGCCCGTGGCTTTCAGCATGGCGGTGGTTCGGTGCACGAACAGGTCGGTGAACATCCCCGAGCCGAACGGCCAGTAGCATCGCCACTGCGCATAGAGAGCCCGATCAAAATCCATGTCGGGCGCGAGCCCTTCCTTGACGCCGAGCCAACGCTGCCAGTCGATCGTCTTCGGTGTCATCTCCTTCTCGAGCTTGTAGTAGCGCCATTGGCCGACGCCCGAGTTGCGGAAGTATTCCGTCTGGAACCCGAGCACTTTGCCGAGCTTGCCACGGTTGATCAGGTCGCGGGCCTGGTCCCACACCGAGAGGCTGGTTGACTGCACGCCGACCTGCATCACCTTGCCAGTCTCTTTCCACACCTTCACGACGTCGAGAGCCTCGTCGACCTTCTTCGTCATCGGCTTTTCTGCATACACGTGCTTGCCGGCGCGGAGCGAATCGACGATTTGTTTGTGGTGCCAATGATCGGGCGTGCCGATGCACACCGCGTCGACGTTCGGATCCGCCAGCATGTCGGTGTAGTCGACGTAGCGAATTGGATCGACGCCGGTCTTGTCCTTGATGAACGAGCAGACCATGTCCTCCTGCTTTTTGTACACCTCGCTGACGGCGACCAGTTCGACGTTGGCCCCTTCGCTACGAAGCCGGGCCAACGACCTGACGTGCGCCCCGAAACCGCGGCCGCCCGGGCCAATGAATCCGATGCGGATCTTGCCGTTGGCACCGAGGGCGCGAGCAGGCGCAGGAGCAGCAAAGCTCCCGACGCCGGCCGCTGCCGCAACTACGGCAGAGGATTTCACGAAGTGGCGGCGGGACAGGAAGCCTTCCATGCGAGCGATCTCCTGCGGTGCGTGAGTCGGGAAGAAGTGAACGAGTCGAACGAGTGGGGCCGGAGCGGAATGGCTACGAACCGAGCTCCGGCCACTCCACACGCGAGTCATCACTGTGGTATTGTGCCGCAGTAGTGAAATACCACAACCCCCCGGCCGCAACTCCTATCCTCGAGGGAATCCATTACACTTCTCGAGAGTTATGCACCCCGTCCTCGTCGCTGCGGTGTCGTTGATGAAATCATTCGCGATCGTGCTCCTGTCGTGCCTTTCCGCAACTTCAGTGGCCGTTGAAGCCAGCTTTGCCGAGTTCGACCGTCGTGCCCAGTCGGGCGAATCACTGAATGTCGTCTTCTTCGGTGCCTCGCTGACATGGGGTGCCAACGCGAGTGATCCGCAGTTGACGTCCTATCGCGGCCAGACCGCCGAGCGACTGTTGAAGAAGTATCCCAGGGCCCGGTTCCGCTTCTGGGACGCCGCGATCGGTGGCACCAGTTCGCAATTGGGCATTTTTCGCCTGGACCGCGATGTGTTGGCCAGGAACCCCGACTTGGTATTCGTCGATTTCTCCGCCAACGACGGCCTTAGCGTTGCGACGCCCGAGACGCTCGCTTCGTACGAGGCCATCATTCGACGCTTGGTGGAGGAGGCAAAGGTGCCGGTGGTTCAGGTCGTCTTTCCGTTTCAATGGGACGTGGCCCGAGGCCACCTCGACGGCCTGCTTCGCCGAGATGCACATCACCGAATCGCGCAGGCCTATCACACGGCAATTGGCGATGCAGTCGAGTTGGCACAACAGCGAGTGAAGACCGGCGCGACGACCATCCCAATGCTCTGGCCGTATGACGGCGTGCATCCTGGCGACGAAGGCTACTCGTTGTTTGCCGACGCAGCTTGGGCGGCATTTGAAAACGCGATCACAGATCAACGGGTCTGCCAATCGCCAGCGAGAATGCTCCATGCGTCAACATACATGCACACCGCTCGCGTCAGGATTTCTTCGCTGGGCAACCTGCCTGTTGGCTGGAATGGGGGGCGGCCGAATGTCGTCTCTGCTTACTTCGACATGCTCATGTCTCGGTGGCTGGACGATGAGACGATCGTTGCGAACCATGGAAAGATATCAGTTGGTCGAGGCGAGCCTGAGCAAGTGGCGGCAGCCATCGAGCCGCTGACGGTTTGTTTTCGCGGAAACTCGGTGCTGGTCTTCGGTGAATCGACGAAGTCATCCGGGAAGTTTCGTGCGATCGTCGACGGTCGACTTGTCGAACGAAAGGATCATGCCGGGAAGGCGATGCCTCCCGAGTTCGATGCCAGTCACCTCAGTCGGATCGTGGGCGGCAACACGCATTTCTATGCGCCGATCATCGAAGGCCTGGACGGCAGCAACGAGCATACGCTGGTCATCGAGCCGGTGTTCGACAGTCGTGAGCGTCAGGAGTTGCGGCTTGAGAGTATCTGTGTAGCCGGCGAAGGGGCCTGTGTGGCGTTGAAGTCGTCCGGGAAATAGCCCTTGGCATCGGAGCTTCGATGCCGAAAATTTGCATCTCTTCGCCTGCGTTCTACCGGCCGCTCTTGCGGTAATCCCATGGGGCGATGGGATTGTCTTGGGACCAGAGACCGAGTTTAGCGGCTTGTGCATCCTTCTGGGCTTCTGCCATCGAGGGATCCTTCGAGTAGGCGGCGTACACCCAGGCGTTGCCGGTGGCCACCATCTCACGGTTCACGTCGATTCCGACGTGGGATCACCGGGGCGAATTTTCTGGTGGCCGAGACGGATGCCGAAGTCGTATGGATGAAGCTTGTCGATGTCACCGACGACTATTTCAAGGTCCGATCCGAGCAACGCGTCGTGTTTGACAACGGCGTGCCCACGGAAGGAAGAATCGACACCTATCCGCAAACCGGTGCGACGATTCTGGAGCCGTGGCCGGGTGACTCCGTCGGCTGGCGGCAACGGCTCGAGTCGACGATGCAGTCGATCCGACGCATCGGCACGCTCCGCATGCAGCCCGAACCGAACGGCTGGCGCATCGAGGTCGTGGTCGACAAAGAGCTCGAGTTCATGCCACGGCCAATGAAGGCGACGACTGGTGGCGCGAAGTTCCGAAATGACGACTCGCTCTACCGCTACGGATCGCCCCTTCAGACGCTCGGTCAGCAGGTGGGCGACCAGCCTCGCCCGGTGGCGGCTCCGACACCGAACGCCGGATGGATTCCGCTGGGGCGCGACCCGCTCCTCGAGCAGAAGATTCTCACCAAGCTCCTCGCCAAGCTCGGTGTTCCGGCAGTGCCCCAGGCGGCCCCGTACTACGAGCCTCCGGAAGGGACAATGGCACCGGGCGCCACGGCTTCGCCTCCTGTGACGTTGCCCTAGACTCCGTCGTACGGCGCCCCCATTCCGGCCGAACAATTGCCGCCGGGCGCAATCATCGCGCCAGGGCCGCCCGTGCCGATCGAATCGCTCCCGGTGCCTCGGTGAGAAACTGAAAATCGTACTGGTAGGACGCCCGAACGAAGTTCGCTCGCATCAAGAAGTCGCGTATGCCGCCGTTATCGCGTTGTCGACGTGATGCAGCCCGCGGCGAAGGGCGACATCTTTCCCCTGCTTGACCGGGTTGGATTTCCTGTACCAGGCGATATGAGGGTTT
Organism: uncultured Candidatus Kuenenia sp.; assembly: GCA_964498325.1. Classification (GTDB taxonomy): domain Bacteria; phylum Planctomycetota; class Planctomycetia; order Pirellulales; family UBA1268; genus QWPN01. Next base: position 63,273 of record CAZCHF010000015.1, on the reverse strand, counting down.
AGGAACAGGGTGCCGCCCTCAGAAGATGCGGTCGCCCTGGGTTCCAGCAGCCCACTCGCCGACCCCGCCGCAATGGGCGTTCCGCTCGGCGGCAAACCGCCGTGCCGCGGCTGTCGCAAACGCATCGGCGGCAACCTCCAACCGTTCCATCACGGCAGCAAGCGGGAGACCTACGGAAGCGCGGGCCGTCGAAATGAGCGTGTCACACTCGTTGGCATCCATGAAAGCAGTCGCCTCGAACAGTTTCTGCTCATCTTCCTGCGGAACGGCCAGAAACCCGTGCTGATCAGCATGGATCAACTGGCCTGGCTCGATCGACTGGCCAAAGACCGTCACCGGACAGCCCCACCGGACCGGATGCCCGTGGGCGTGGCCCACGGCGAGCTGCCTCGCCAGGGCCTTGAACCCGACGCTACGCATTTCATTGAGGTCACGAACGGCCCCGTCAACGATCGCCCCCACGCAGCCGATCGCTCGCATGACCGTGCTATTCACCTCGCCGACACAGGCACCAAAAGCATTGGGTTTATCGAGATCCTGCACCACGAGGATCTTCGGCCCAGGCTGTTCGGAGACGTATCGCCAATACCGGGGCCATGCACCTGGACTCGATCGGGGATGCTCGGGATTACTCGGCTCGATCACGACCGTGACGGCATAGCCGATCATTGGCCCCATCTCCGGCATGAAGTCCGTGATGGGCTCGCGGTTAATGCCCTCCCGTGAGGCATCGCGGGCCGTGATCTGCTCCCAACCGTTGTACACCGCCGGCGTGTTGAACCGGGCGAGCTTGAGAAGCGTGCCCCCGTCGAGGCGGGCACGGGTGGCTGACTGCAACGAAGGCTGGCGACTCGCGACACTCATGCGAAGGCTCCAAGGGAGGGCAGGGCGCCCGTGGCAGAAGAGGCTGGGAATGCGGTATGATATTTCAGAATCCCCGCCGGGGCAAATGACGGCATCCGCTGGCAAAGCCCATCAGCTCGCCTTATCCTGACGCTGGATCTCGTCATCCCCAGTCCATTCATCACACGGCGATCTTTCAGCCCCCGATGGAAACGTCACTTCTCTCGCGCCAGGTCTACGACGAAATCTACGACGCGATGCTGCACAATCGCCTGGGGCCCGGTGATCGCCTGAACCGACGGCAGGTGGCGTCCGACCTGGGTGTCAGCGTGGCGCCGGTGCTCGAGGCGATGACTCAGCTCGAATGGGAGGGCTTCCTCCTGACAAGCCCCCGGCGAGGCACGATCGTCCGACACATCACGGCCCGGCACTCACTGGGGCGATTCAGGCTCCGACAGGCCATCGAGGTCGAGGCGGCGAGGTGCTACGCAGGCAATACGATCCGTCGCCATCAGGAGCCGCTCATGAAGATCGCGCGCCGCCTCGACACGACCAAGCCAGGATCCCTGGCCAACTGGCGGGCAGAAGTGGAGTTTCACGAACGACTTGTCAAGGCCGCCGGCTGCCCGGTGCTATTCGAGGCTTTCGACCAGGTTATGCGGCACAGCCTTTACCACGCGGCCCAGAAACTCCTTCCGTCAATTCCGTCGCGGGCAGCCGCCATCCACAGTCAGCTCATAATCTCACTGGCCAAGGCGACCCCCGACAAGGCGGAGCAGCTCATCCGGGACCACCTCGCGCCCTGGATCGTTTTGCTGGAGCAGGCAGCCGCGACGGAAGGCACCGACGAGGAAACGCCCATTCGCTATCCCCGTGGTCAGGCCGTGAGTCTCAAGGCCGGCGGCTGATGTCGCATTCGGAGGCGGACCAGACGGGACCGTCCCAAGCCCCGCCCCCCGGCGATACTCTGGACCCCTTCCATCGAGCGCAGGTGTTCAAGAAACGACTGGCCTATCCTTCCTTTTTCCGGAGGGTCGTGAGGTATTCCACGACATCCACCAGTTCCTTGGTCGTCATCACCCTTTGAAGGTCGGCAGGCATGATCGAAATCGGCTGTTTCACGAACTCCTCGATCTCGTCCTTCGCAAACGTTCGGATGATCGCATCGCCGGTCTTGAGGGTGACGGAGTCATTCGTCTCGCTCACCTTGATCCCGGTGACGACGTTGCCGCTTTCGAGCACCGCCACATAGGTCTCGTAGCCGTGGGAAATCCCTGCGCTCGGATAGAGGATCGCTTCGATAACGGCCTGGCGGCTCAGTTTGTCGCCAATCTCTGATAGATTCGGACCGACTTCCTTGCCCTGGCCATTCACCTGGTGGCACTTCGCGCACTCGCCCACCTCGGCAAACACCCTCTGCCCCCTAGAGGCGACGCCTGTCATTGTCACGAGTTTTGAGATCGGTGGCAGTTCGCTGTCTTTGGCAGCCGCCACTGGAAAGAGTCTCATCGCCTGTTCCTTGACGTCACTCCAGGGAGCGGCGTGAAGGCAGAAGGCGGCGACCGGCACGAGCGCCGGATCGAGCCTGCCATTCTTGGCAAGGTCGACAAGTCCAAGGGCACCGTTTCTCGTTGTGGCAAGCGCCCGAGCGGCCTGTCGCCGAAGTTCCAAGTCGCGGGCCTCACTCGTGACCAAGGGCATCAGGAGTTTCTCGGAGCGGCCGTCAGCCGCGTTGGCCAGGGCCTGTGCTGTCGCCAAGGCCTTCGAAAGATCGTCTCCTTCGAGCGCCGCTTGCAGCCTGGAAAACTGCCTCTTCTGCAAGAGCATCATGGTCGCATCGACGCCCGCCTGGTCGTCAGGATGCGCCTGAGCGAGTACCAGGAGGTCGCCATACGCCGTAGCCACGTTGAATTTGCCGACAAGCTCCACGAACTGCGACGTGCCGCGAACCTGCCCCAACAGGGCCTCGAGTGCCGCGGCTTGGTGAGGGTGCTTCCCGATATCGGTCGCGGTTAACCGCTTGAGCGCCTCGGTCGACACAAGCCGGGCTTTGCCCGGATCCTGGATCGAGCTACCGAAAGCAAGCTCGATGAGGGCCGATTCCTTGATCGGGCCTGATTGAAAATCAAACGCTCGGAAGTACCGCGGCAGGTCTGCTTCCGCTGTAGCAGCGTCGAGCACGACTTTGGCAAGGAGTGCCGGCGTCTTGGCGGCTCGTGACCGCCAAATGATGTCGTGGCCGGCGGCCGAACTCCAATCTCCATGCACCTTCGCCAGCCAAGCCTCGAGGCAGGCATCCCAGTGCCCATCCGCACCGATGCCGAGGGCCTCGAGATACCAGCGATCGTGGCCGTCATGGGCAGCGGCGAGTGCTGCCCAGAGCGTGGCCGCGTCGCGAAGATTGGAATGCCGAAGCGCGATCGCACACTCACGGCGAACAGCAGGGGACGGGTCGGCCACAAGTTTCCCGACGACTGAATGTAGCTCGACCCCGATCTGACGGGCGAGCCGAACGCCGACGATCCGGATGTCAGGATTTGCATCAGTGATCGCAGCCTCGACCGTGCGACTGGCATCGACACCCGGCAGCTTGCCGAGCGCCCAGAGTGCCCGCGCCCGATACCGCGGGTTGTCGGAACCCTTGAAGACGTTCTCGAGCGCAGGGACCGCTTTCGCGCCCATGCCCTGGAGGGCCTCCCAGCCCATGTACCGGGCCGATGCATTCGGATTCAGGAGCGCCGCGACGGCACCGCCGGGCGTGGAGACGTCGAAGGTTGGCACGTCATAGGTCGCTCCAAGCGGCGCCACACGAAAAACCCGACCGCGCTCCGTATCACCCTGGGCATGGCCGCCGACGCCCGGGTCGTACCAGTCGGTGATAAAGAGTGACCCGTCCGGAGCGACACAGACATCGACCGGCCGAAACCAGTTGTCTCTTTTGCCGTGGAGGATGTTCACGATCTTGGCCTTGTAGCCCGCGCCCTCGGGCGTCGTAGGGTAGGCCCTGACGACACTGGGCCCCGCGTCGCAGTGGATCAATTCATCCTGAAAGTGTTTCGGCAACAGGCGCCCTTCGTAGACGGTGATGCCAGTCGGCGAGCCGGCCCCCGTCTGAAGCAGGTTCGGGACGACGCCGGGGTCGTTCAGGTGCCAATGCCGCAACGGAATCTCCGCCTCCCTGTTGGTCCGTGGAGACTGCCAACCTGCCCCCGTCAATTCTTCGCGGAAGCCGTAGTTGCCAAACTCCATCAGGTAATTGATCCGCACACTCCGATTCCCGTCGTCGTCATTGTCCGACTGCCAGAGGGTGCCAAAGGAATCGACCGCAACTTCGTAGGGGTTCCGGAAATTGTGAGCGAGAACCTCGAAGTCGCTGCCGTCGGCGTTGCAGCGAAAGGCCATGCCGCCGAGGTAGGGCTTCCCGCTGTCGATTACGGGATGGCCATCTTTGTCGATGACCTGGTTGCCTTCCTTGTCGAGCACTTTCTGGCCGGTGTTACCGAAATTCCAGTAGTACTTGCCGTCAGGGCCGAAGCAGAAGGAGTGGGCCGAGTGGTCATGCTGCGGCTGGCCCACACCGGAGAAGAGCACGTCTTTACGATCAGGCTTATCGTCGCCATCCTCGTCGGTGAGCACGAGGATCTGTGGCGAGCAGGAGACGATCACTTGGTTGCCGAGCACACAGATACCAATGGCCGCGTCAATGTCGTTGCCCTGATAGAAGACCTTGGTCGTGTCGGCAATGCCGTCGTGGTCGGTGTCTTCGAGGATCAGGATGCGGTCGCCTTCGGGCCGCTTCCCCTTGTTCCGGCGGTAGTTCACCACCTCGCAAACCCACACCCGGCCCCGGTGGTCGATATCGAGATTCGTAAGGCTCAAGACCTGCGGCTCGGCCGCGAAGAGCGTCGCCTCCAGGCCTTCGGCGACATCAAGCCCCGCCACGGCATGAGACGGCGCGCGGCTCCGGGCAGCCCGGTCGGCCGCAAGCGATGATGCCCCAGCCACGAGCAGGCATGCTACCAGGACCAGGTGGTTCCATATGCAACGCATCAATCGGCCCTCCGACACGGAGACAGGATTCAAAACAGCAAACGATGACTCGGGCGGTGGCAGGACATGGTCATTTCTGATTCGTAGACGTTGTACGCAGGCTCTCGAGCCAATCGGTCAACAAGCTCTAGGCAGCGTGATCTGGCACGGTCGTCGCACGGTGCGGCGTCAGACAATTGCACGGCACCACTGAAATGGAATGACTCCGAATTGGTCAGCACTGTCATGGTGCGCTCGTTCGAATGTTGGGGGTATTGCCGGATCGCGGGTGATCAGGTGGCACCGCAGGGTTCCTTCAATCGAGCCGTTGGCCATCGTGGAGGAGTCGCTCTCGCAGCGGGGCGTAGGGTAGCTTCTGCACCGGGAGATTGGTGTCGATCGCCATCGATGCCGCTGTAGCCGCCGACTGACTCGTGATCATGAACACCGGCTCCATGCGAATACTCGCGAAAGCGGTATGGCTGGCCGACAGGGCGAAGGTGACGAACAAGTTCTCGCACTCGCTCTGCCTGGGCACGATCGCGCCATACCCGATGCGATAGGGACCATACCCGCCACGACCCGTCGCCAACTTGCCCTCGCGGACGACAACACCGCCTTTCACGACACGACGGACTTCATGCGAGTCGGTCCCGTAGGAACCCAGACCAACGGACTCTGAAGCGATCTTCCGACCGAAGGTGTGGTGCTCAGTGAGCACCAGGTCGCTGACCATACGGCGTCCTTCGCGGACATAGAGTTGATGGGGCCAGCCACCATTATCGACAAACTCATCACGTGGCAGCCCGAAGCGCTGCATGTCGCGCTGCACCTTCTCCGGGACGCGTGGGTCGGTCGCCAGGAAGTGAAGCAAGCCACGCTGGTAGTTCTCAAACGCCTCGAGCAGTTCTCGACGTCGCTCATACGTGGCTTCCGGCCACGTCCAGTTTTCGCCGGGGAGATTGGCACCAATCGTCGCGGTGTTGAAATCGTATTTTTCGTTGGGAAGCGGATCGTATTTGCTGAACCAGCGGAGGTCCATGTCGTCGCCATTGGCCTGACAGGCGGCGATAAACCGCGCGATCAATTCATACCGCTTCGGGTCGTAATCCGCAGGCGGTTCGATGCGCAGGCGGTCACTTGCCGTCGTGAGACAGAGCCGAAAGCACGAGGCCTGAATCCCCGGCGCCGGCTCACCGGGCCGCCCAGGCTCCCCGGAATTCACCAGCGGCAGGAGACCGCTTCGGGCATCGCCAGGAACGACATAAGGGTCGAGTGGAAAGTCACGATCCCAAACTCCCTGGCCACTGGGCAGCCGTCCATTCGGCCCCGGCTGCGCGTACCCCCTACGGGGCTGGAACTGGGGGCTGTAGGAGATGCCGTTGAGCGTCTCTCCATACATCGCGTTGCCCTCGCGCCTGAGGGTAAAGCGAACGCCGGCTGCCGCCATGAGGTCTCCCTCGTAGGTCGTGTCGAGAAACATCGGCGCCGTGTACACGTTCCCCGCCTCGGTGGTGATCGAGTGGAGCCTTGGGCCGGTCTTCTGAACCGAGGCAAGCCGGGCGTTTCTCACCACAACGACGCCTGCCTCCGCTGCCATCTCGTCGAACAACCGCTCGGCGACGTGTGGTTCGATCGAATACTCGCCTCCGATTTTGGGCCCACCATGCCCGTTGGATGACTGGTCCCAGTCGAACTGCTTGTCGTATTGGGCGATGAGACGAGTGAAGTATTCACGTGCCAGCCCCCCGACGGTACGCGGGTCACCGATATCGACAGCGCTGAGTCCGCCCGAGGTCATGCCGCCCAGGTGGTTACCGGGCTCGAGCAGGATCACGCGCTTTCCCATTCGTGTCGCCTGCACACCTGCGATGACTCCCCCTGACGTCCCCCCATAAATGCACATATCCGCATGCCGTCCCGCCTCGACCCAGGCAAGGTTGAACCTTGCGACGGTCAGCCGCTCCGTGCGGAAATGTGTCATTCCGTCGGTGCTCCCCCGCTCGTAGAAGCAGAGCATGGTTCCACCGGGTAACGCGGCCAGGTCCGTATAGCCGCTGTGGCCGTCTTCGAGTCGGCGATGGCTGGTCCACGTCGTTCCGTCGTCCGCACTGAGCTTAATCGAAACTCCAATCCGATCACGCGATTTGCCGGGGGCCTCGTTCCTGTCGCGGCGGGAGAGGTTGTGAGGGTTCGAGAAGGCCAACAGCCCCTTGGTGTCGGACGTCGGGGGCGTCACCCGCACGATCCCGGCCATGCAGACCGGCTCGAGCAGTGCCTCGTCAAACCGTGGCGGTGTCCACGCAGTGCTGCCATCGGGACTGATCGTGACGAGCCGTCGGTGACGTTTCGATTCACTCCGGGCGTTGAGCATCACACCACCATCCGCTAGTTCGACGATGGCGCTTTCGTTGGGATTGATGAACTCCGGCGTGCGAGGAACGGCGATAGCCCCCCGCTGCCACGTCTTCCCGTGATCGTCGCTCGTGATGGTGGCGGTAACCGACGGCCGATGCCCGTGGCCACCTGTCCCAAGAGAGAGCCAAACGGGTACGACCAGCCGACCAGCATGCGGGCCTCGCTGAATTTGGATGCCATGGCCCGGTCCGGCCGCCATCACTTTCCAGTCGACTTCGCTACGGAACTGGTCGAACGTGGGCGTGATGTTGACTGGCTCGGTCCAGGTGACCCCATCGTCATCGCTTCGCATCGAATAGCAGGTCATGTATTCGAGGCAATACAGAAAATGAATCGCTCCCGTCTGGTGGTCGACGATGGCCACGGGGTTGTGAACGGTGTTGTCGCCGGGCTTGTCGAGTTCGTGGGCCGCCGCCACCGGATTGATTGGCAACTCTCCTTCGATACGCACAAGTTTGCGTGGCGCCCCCCAGGTCCGGCCACCGTCGATGCTCCGCCTCAGAACAACGTCGATAGGCCCCCAGTCACCCTCGCTGCTCTTGCGGGCCTCGCAGTAGGCCAGCACGGTCCCCTTGGTCGTCACCACGATGCCCGGGATCCTATAGAAGTCGTAGCCGTCGGTCGCCGCTTGAAAGAGATCGACCTTTTCGAGAAATGGCCCGGCGGCTCCCGGAGCGCACGCCTGGCGTCCGAGGAATACAACCACCAGGGCAATACAGCGAATCAACTTCAGCATGGAGCCATTCTCGCGGCGGTTGGTTGGGGTCAGGCAATCTGCCCCGCGTCATCAGTGACAAGGCATCTCGACCGCTTTCGACAGGTCGTGTCAAGGACGACGTGCCAGGTTCCCCCACATCGCCTCGAGCAGGTCACCGCGGGTGAGGACGCTTTCGGCAGCCAGGTCGAGCTTCACTGCCGTGTCGGTGCCGAAAAGCCGGGAGGCCGCGACGCCACCGACGGGCTGTGACGGCGCCTGCTCGGCTGCAGCGACTGCGGCCGCAAGGTCGCCTGCGTCGTGATGGGACTCGCCAGGGCGCCCGAGTGCCGTGAAGGCCTTCAGCCAGAGTGTCGCCACGGCTTCCGACACCGGTTCATCGAGCCGGGCGTCGTAGCTGGCAAAGAAACCTTTCGTACCGAAATACTGGGCGGCGACTGATGCCGCCTGATCGTCCGCCGGATTCGAGTCGTTGAAGAAACTGACGAAGTGCTTGCGCGCGACCATCGTCTTGACCAGCAACTCAGGGTCGAGCGCAGCCGGGGTTGTGTCGTTTTGGATCGCCAGCGCCGCGGCCAGCCCCGCCGCTTCACCCGTTTGCATCCATACCGGCTCCAACCGGACTGCTCCCCAGGCGACGTGTGTGGATGACAAGCAGGCCGGGACGAGCAGATTGTCGACGTCCTGCGGCAGGAGCGAGCGATACGGGATCTGCGCGGGGCGTGATTCTTCGGTCAGGATGAGCTTGCCGTCGAATTCGTAGTCAGGCCGGCTGTCAAGCGTGCAGCTATGGGAGTCCATGTACCAGTCGGTCACGGCGATGGCATCACGAAAGACCGGTGTTCTTGCATAGTCGTTTGCGAGCGAGTTGTCCTGCTCCTTGAAGACATGACGGCCGACGATCCGCCGTGTCTCACGGACGTACATCTCGTAGGGCAGGTGGCCATTGTCAACAAACTCGTCCTTCGGAAGTCCCCATTGCCGAAACTCTTCCTGCTGCTTGGCCGGGATGCTCTCGTCGTTTTGCAGGAACCAGATCAGGCCGAGGCAGAAATCGAGGTGCCGCTTCGCGATCTTCTCGCGGGTCGGCCAATCGGCTTCGGGATAATCGTGGTTTTCGCCCGGCAGGATCGGGCTGTTCATGTGGCTTTTTTGGTTCGGGCCCATGCCGTTGGTTCCGATGTAGCGGCGGCCGAACTTCAGATACCGGGTACGATCGTAGTTTTCCGGTGGTTCCGTGAGTAGGATTCGGTTCGTGGGATCATTCGTGACACACGGCCGCGTGTTGTAGGCCTGAATGCACCGGTCGCCGGTGAAGGGACTTGTCGGGTCGATGGTACCCTGCTTGTTTTCGTAGGCGCGAATGTTCAGCCTCCCTTCGACGGCGTCTTGCGGCCCCCAGCCTGGGGCGATGTTCGTAAACACCTTGCCGGCGTGCGGCTCTCCGTACGTTGCTCGGCTTTCGCGACCGACGTGATAGGGGACCTTGGCCGCTGCAAACAAATCGCCTTCGTAGGTGCTGTCGATGAAGACCCGACCTCGGACGTCGATCGTCCTGTCCCCACCATACTTGCAGAGCGTCGCGCCCCGCAGGACGGCTCCGTCGCGTTCGACTGCCTTCACAAAGTGCTCGAGCAGGAGCGTCAGCGACGCTTCACCTGCCATGAGCCGGTGATATTCACGCTCTGCAACATGCGGCTCGACCCAGCCGATTGGGTATTGAGCGTGCGTGAAATGCGCTCGCTTGGCTTGCGGGGAATCGAGACCGTATCGTCCTGCATAGTATCCCTCGATATTGCCGAGCAATTCGGTGAACAGTGGACTTCGATGCCCGCCGTACAGGGCATCCCATTGGCCGAGGCCATTGACCATCATGCCGCCGACATGACGATTGTGCTGCACGAGGAGAACGACCATTCCCTCGCGAGCCGCTCGCACGGCTGACATCACACCTGCCGACGTACCACCCACCACGACGACATCAAACTCCTTGCCGGCAACGTCGGCTGCCGAGGCCTCCTGCTTCAAGGCGACCGGCTCAATCGCGGGCCGCTTGATCGGTACGACGGTGCGGATTGTCTCGTGTATCCATTTGGAGTGGTCGGGTTTCGGCCGGGCCGTAGGTTCGGCGGCGACAGAGACCGAGACAAGGCCGAGGGCGGCCACGAGCAACACCTCGCGCATGCGCGCGCTGGATGCGGGAGCGGGCAAAATAAAGCGGCCGCACGACATGCCAAAAAACCTTTCTGATATATCTGACATCGGACCAAAAAAACCCGTGGTGTCACACCTTGTCACGAATTGATCCCCCCCGATGACGTCCGGTTTCATGATGCTAGCCCTCCTGCGGGCGAACGGCAAGAACGAAGCCAGGTCGAGGCGCCCGGCGTCGGATGATCATTCTAGCCGTGATGCTCGCTGGTGGTCCCCACCTGTCCGACATGACGGTTCAGTTTCCACACTGGTGTCGTAGATCGTCAGCCCCGCAAGATCCGTCGGCGCCCGCCCGGTTGCGATGCTTACGAGGTAGCCAACCACGAAGCAGGTCGCAATGCCGCACGACGTGTAGAGGTAGCCATTGACTGGCGTACCCTGCCACAGCAGGACCATAACTCCAGCCCCCACCAAAGCCCCGGCCATCGCTCCCAAGGAATGGGCGCGCCGGGTCAAGACTCCTAACGCAAACAGGCCGCCCAACGCCCCCATGACGAGGCCTATCGCTGTGATGAAGGCGTCGAACAGGGAATTGATCCGCGGATCAATGAACACCAGCCCGAGGCCAGTTCCGACCAGGCCGATGAGCACCGTGATGAACCGAGCCGCACTCAAGTAGCTTCGCTCGGTTCGACACACACGCAACGGCCGGAGAAAGTCCGTGACGATGGTGGTGGCAGTGGAGTTCATGCTCGTTGAAATTGTCGACTGCGCAGCCGCGAAAATGCCCGCCACGATGAGCCCGGCAACGCCGGTGGGCGTTTCGGTGGCGATGAACAAGGGAAACACCTGGTCGGTGGTGATCGTGGCGTCGAGTCGCTCGGGGTGCGAGCGATAAAACACGAAGAGCGCCGTGCCGATGCCGAAGAATAGAAATGTCGATGGAATCGCCAGGGCGGCGTTGGTCCAAATCGCCCGCGCGGCGAGCCGCTCGTCGGGCGTCGTCATGTAGCGCTGCACGACGGCCTGGTCGGCGGTGTACGACGACAGGTTCTGCCCTGCCGCCCCGACGATCACGACAAAGAGCGAGAGTTGCGCCGACGTCGCATCCCAATGGAAGTTCGCCATGTGAAGCTTCTCGCCTTGCATGGCCGCGTCCCAGAAACCAGTCGCCCCTCCTTCGGCGCCTGCCAACAAGAGGATCATCGCAAAGATCGCTCCGCCAAACAGCACGAAGGTCTGCATCGTGTCCGTCCAGATCACAGCTTCGATGCCACCGAATGTACAATACATGATGCACAACCCTCCCATTAGCAACACGGAATGCGCCGGCGTCAGTGGTGTGGCGACAGCGAGCGTCAAGGCAGTCAGCGACATCACAACCGCGATGCGAAAAACGTGGAACAGCGTGAAGCTGGCGCTCCCAAACCAGCGAACGCTGCGGCTGAATCGCCTTTCCAAATACTCATACGCGCTCGTCACGTCGAGCCGCCGAAAGAACGGCAGGGCGACACGCACCGCGACAACCGCTACCACTGGAATCATGAGGTTGCCGAGCGCATACACCCAATCTTGGGCAAACGCCTTGGACGGGATGCCGGTGAATGTCAGGGAACTGAGCATCGTGGCGAAGATGCTGCATCCCGCGGCCCACCAGGCCACCTGCTTCCCTCCGCGAAAATACTCGTCGGTGCTCGTATTCTTCCGGGCGAAGTAGACACCGATGCCGACGACAGCCACCAGATACAGAACGAGCACCGCATAGTCGATTCCGCCGAAATGATGCCGCTGTGACACCGGGGCGTAGCTCATGATCTGCGGGGTGCGGACACGTGGGCGAACTTCACCGCTGGCGAGTATCGCTCGCCCGTTCCACATCACGGCAGGCGTCGTGATCTGCACAAGTGGCAGTGCCCCGGCGGATGTCCACGTGTCGGTGATCGTGTGGTAGGCAAGCGCTTCCGTGGGAAAACCGGGGTGGGCGTCTCGCCGCTGGCCGGCCGAATCGAAGAGCGAACCGTCGTCGCCGCCAAGAACAAAGACGTGGCTTTGGCCAAAACCGATCGCCGTGCCCGCTGCTACGCTCCGCGGAAGCGGGGCCCGAGGACGCCATGCGCTGGTGGTCGGAATGAACTCCCACACGTCGGCCAGAAACTCCGCCGCGTCTCCCATCGCCCGCCGGCCACCCAGGACATAGACGCCGTCGCCAAAGCCATCGTGCTGCGCGACGGTGACATTGAATGCCCTCGCTCCCCCTGGGCACACGGGCAAGGTTCGCCATGCAGCACCTGCCTTGCCGAGGCGTGCGAGATCGAGGGCCCACAGGTTGTCCATCGCCGTGTCGAGAGCATGCCCGCTTTGCCCGCCAGCCAGATAGACGACCGTGCCGATTGACGCCGCCTGCCCATAGGCGCAAGGCTGCGGCAAGGACGGAAGCACAAGACGCTCGACCGTTCGCTCAGCAGGGTTCCAGCGGAGCAGAAACACATCAGCGAACGTCTCGGTCGCATTATTGCCCCCCATGCAGACAACGCCGGCCGATGTTGAGACAACGGCTCCGTAAGCGATCGGCCGCGGTAGCGTACCCCCATCGCACCACTGCCAATCAGTGCCGACCCGGGCCAAGACATGGATGGCGTCATGCCACTGCTTCTCACGCTCCCAGACTGGGCGAGGAAAATTGGCCCCTCCGGCGACAAGGAGGGCGTCGTTGCTCACGCCCACAAAGGGTCCCGCAACACCCACGTCGTCCGGGAGTTCGGGTAATTCCTCCGAGGCGAGCCAGGCCCGCGGCGACTCGGCCGAAGTGGCCAACGCTGCCGAGAGCAGCAGGCACACCGCCATGCACAGCGAGGATGAGAGGCGAACAATCATGCGGGCGGACTGCCGGGCTCGTTGCCATTCCGGATGGCAAGCGGCGGGAGCGGCGCAAACTCGATCAGGAGTCGGACGTGACAATCGGGATGTTGGAAGCGCCCTCGACCGTTATCGTTGCTGCCAAAGAGTCTGTCGTTGCACGCAGGCGTGTCGCCAGTGTCGATCAGGCCGGCGACGATCTTGACGTTCCCTAATGCTTGTCTCGCGCTCAGCGAAGCCTCCTGGGCCGCATGGATCACCAGCCCAACGAGCGCGGCGATGACCGCGATCGCCACGAGGAGTTCCATGAGCATGAAGCCGCGAGGCCTGTTCGCGAGGCGAACGCCGCGGACCTGCGTGGCGACCATCGCCCAACCTCCTTGATACCTAGTCCCCAGGACTGATAGATCACTGCAGACTACCAATCGGCGTGCCGCCCGGCTACCCCTACGAACGAAAGAACCTCGCGAGGCTGGAAAGGGCTGGTTCCTTCAAGGTCAACAAGCGCTAGCAGACTGTGGGAAAAGTCCCCTGCACACCGCCTGGCCTGGCGCTAAGCTGCGGCCATTGCCCCTGTGCTTTTGAGCATAGCGAACCACGGAGGGAAGGATGGCTCTTGGGAAGCGACGCCGGGAGCGGCAGTTGGAGGCGTTCGTCGCCTCTTCGGATCTGCCGAAGACTCCTGGCCACCCGTTCTACACGGCCCTGAACAAGCTTCTGGCCGAGAACGACTTCGACCCGTTCGTCGAGAAGCTTTGTGCTCCGCTGTACGCCGAGACGATGGGTCGGCCGTCGATCCCGCCTGGAGTCTTCTTCCGGATGCTCTTCGTGGGCTACTTCGAGGGACTGAAGTCGCACCGCAGCATCTCCTGGCGCTGTTCGGACAGCCGTTCGCTGGGTTCCTTTCTGGGCTTGGGGCCGACCGAGCCCGTGCCGGATCACTCGTGTGTGAGCAAGACGCACAAGCGACTGCCGAAGGAAGTGTTCGACGAGGTCTTTCAGTTCATTCTCGTGGTTGCGGCTCGCAAGGGTCGCCTCTGGGGCTCGGCGCTCGGGATCGACTTGACCACGATCGAGGCCAATGCCTCGATGAAATCGATCGTTCGCAAGGACTCCGGCAGGGGCTGGAAGGATTACGCCCGCAGCTCGCCAATAAGGCCGGGCTCGATGCCCCGACCGACGACGAACTGCGGCAGTTCGATCGGACTCGCCCTGAAAAGAAGGTGTCGAACGATGACTGGGAGAGCCCGAGCGATCCCGATTCCCGCATCACGCGGATGAAGGATGGCACGACGAAACTGGCCTACAAGGCAGAGCATGCCGTCGATCTCGAGAGCGACATCGTGGTGTCGGCAACCGTGCATCCCGGCACGGCCGATGACACGGACACCGCGATCGACACGGCCATCGACGCAGCGGTGAATCTCGAGCGAGCTGGATGTGAGCAAGAGGTCGAAGCGATCGTGGCGGACAAGGGGTATCACTCGGCGAAGGTTGTCACGCTTGCGGACGAGCTTGGCATTCGGACCTACATCCCCGGTAGGATGTCGCCGACGAAGCGGCGATGTGATCCCTCCCCAGTTTCTGTACCAGTGCTCATGAGAGAGTTGGGGAACAAGAGTCAGCGTGGTGTGTCGGAGGGAGGGGCGTAGCCCTGACCGGAGTAGCCGCTCGCTGCGGTGCCGCACGGTGCGGCACCGCAGCGGGCAGGTCCAGCAACCAAGATTCATCCGCAAACCCACTCATTCCCCTGATCGACGTCCGAAACCTCGCCGAGGAGCGACCGCTGAGCCTTCCGGAGGCGACTGACTACATCGCCAGACTCACGGGCCATAAAAAACCCAATGTCTCCACGCTCTGGCGGTGGTGCAAAAAGGGATGCAAGGGAGTGAAGCTCGAAAGCATCTGCATCGGGGCCAAGTGGCTCGTCACTGTCTCGGCTATCGAGCGTTTCATCCAGGCACGCGGCCCAATCATGATGACGCGATCAGCGTCACGCCAACTGTTCTTGTGGTGCGACGGGTGCCATTTCCATTCGTCACCGGAGCGGTCCATGTCCATGGGCCGGAGGCCGCACACTTCCCCTGGGCGAGCGCCCGTGAAACGTTGGAACCGCACCATGTCGGCGACGATTTCCGGAAGGTACGGGAGCGTCATTTCGACGATCTCATCCTCCACTGGCTTGACCGGCGGGAGTTCTGGAGCGATCGTTCGCCCGCGCCTGAGAGGCTCGACGGTCTTCAGGGAGTTGTGCGTTCCGCGAGCAACCAACTCCCGCGACTCGGCCCACTGAAACACCCGTCGAATGCTTTTGACGAGCGAATTGCATCCAACCCGCGGTCGTCCCTTGGCCGCCGCGGAGTCGCGGATCATCCCGAGCTTCTTGGGCCCAAACGAAGCAGCGGCCGTGTCATCTAAAGGCCGCAGCGCTCGCACTGCTTGAAGGGCGTTCCCATACGTGCTCGTCTGCTTGCCGTTCTCGTCTCGGTAGTACGTGCTGCAGTGTTCGATGTACATCGTGACGAGTTCGACGACGGTGAGCCGCTCCGGGGCAGCTTCCTCGACCGGAGCCATCGTCGTCACCGCAGCGCCCGGCTGCGTTGCTTTGACTTGGATCGCGGTGCCCTCCGGCGGCAGCACGCGACCGCTTGCGAGAAACTCAGCGACGAGCCTTTTGTACGCGAGTTGGGCTTCGGTTGAGCCCCATTTGCCGAGCCAATGATCGCGGCCGTTGATGCGGACGCGTGCCCTGCCAGAGGGCTTGTGATGGACAAGAGAAGGTACGGCCCCTTTGGGTCGTCGTGGCATGGTCGTGACCTCCAGAAAAAATGAATGGGGTTAGACCCAATTCATTGACCCCATTACCAGGGATTCCCGAAGGCACTGTCGACCGTCGACAGGTAACGATGAGACCTATATCATAGGCCTCTCCCAAAAGTCGGGGCGACTCCCTGTTCCCCTTGGATAACGGGGGCATTCTGGAATGCGCCACACTGGCCATCTTGCCAGAATTCGTGGCGTTTGACGCTGCGGATGTCCGGGCGCTTGTGGTGCCGGGGGTAGCCGGAAGGATGATGCGGTGATCGCCCAAAGTCCCATTCGATGCGGTCGATCTGTCTGTCCTACACCTGGCGTGCCTGACCAACGCTTCTGATGGATCGAAGCAGGGGGACGACGTCAAAGTGCGTGCGGACGGAGCTTTTGTACCGCGCGCGTCCTATCCTTTGAAGTTTTTGGAATTCCGCGACACCTTGGGGCGTCTTAGCGCAAACTCTTGTTGGACACAGACGCTTGTCTTGTGAGTTCCCCTTTGCTCGATCAAGCACAGCAACGCCACATTGCCGGCGGGTTACGCGAGGGGGACCGCGCGTCGTGGGGTGCCTTGTTTGATGCCTTTTCCCAACCGATTTGGCGATTTACGGCCCGGTTAATCGGTAACAACAGCACGGCAATTGACGATGTGGTCCAAGAAACATTCCTCGCCGCGGCACGCTCCGCTCGCCAGTTCGATGCCGAGCAAGGAACGCTCTGGGCGTGGCTCACCGGCATCGCCCAACGGCAAGCGGCGCTGTACTGGCGACAAGACGCGCGTGCTGCGCGGATCAAGGCTCTGGCCGAAAGTGGTTCGGCGCGAATTCAGCACTGGCTCGTTGACACCGTCGAGCCCGAGACTCCTTGGGAGCAGCGTGAGACAGCCGATCTGATTCGCAGCGTGCTGGCTGAATTGAGTGCCGACTATGCAGCGCTACTCACGGCACGTTATCTCGACGTGCGCCCAACGACTGAACTGATCGCGATGTTTGGCGGCACGACCGAATCCTTGAAATCGAAGCTCGCCCGAGCACGGAAAGAATTTCGCGGCAAATTCGATTTGCTGACTCGCGACACGAGTTTGCATCATCTTCCGCTCGCTGATCAGGGGCTAACGCACACATGAGCAGTGAACACGATCACGATCCGAGTGAAGTCCGACTGACGCCAATTCTGTGCTCGATAGACGAGCCCTACTCGGAGCCAGCAGCAGAACGCGTCTCGCAATTGCGCGAGCATACGCTGCAACTCTTTGTTGAATCTCAGGCGGCAACAGAAGCGGCAGTCAGCAGCAGCCACACCCCGCCCCCACCCCATGCTCCGGCAAGGCCCGCAGCGAAACCACTAGCGAGACCGCGCATGCTTGCCTTTGCTTTACGAACTGTGGCGGCGGTTGCCGCGGGGATCGTGTTGCTGATGGGTTTGGTGAACTATAAAACTTCCAACGCCAACGAGGTGCCATTTTCCGACGTACTCGCCAAGCTCCGCACCGCCAGTACTCTCGAATTGCGAATCCAGCGCGACACCAACACGGCGACAGTCCTGGTCCGCGCTCCAGGCTTGGTCCGCTATGAAGAGTCGCCCCAGCGATACCGCATTACCGCCGGGTCGCGGCTCTGGAAGGTTGACGAAGCGGCCAACACGGCCGAAAGCGGCTACTCCCCCTGGTATCTCGCGCCGGATAAGCAGATCGATCTGCTCGGGCTTCTGGAACTTGGCGTGACCGATGCCGGGCCACTGCTGCGCGCCTTGCCGCATCGCGAAACGATTTACGACGACCAACCGTCGCTCGAATACCATGTCGAAGTTCCGGCGCAGCGAGGCCTGCTCGACGTCAGGGCCTACGCCGATCCGCGGACGCATCAACTGCTGGGTATCGTCGCCAAGGATAAAAACGCAGCCGCGAAGCAGCCGCCGCTCGCTGAGCTTCGCTTAGTCGCGATCAACGCGCCGGTCGCGGATGAGATGTTCACCGTCTCGACTTCGCTCAGCGAAGATGGCCGCATCGGCGTCGTCAGTGATCTCCAGGGGGTCGTCGTCTTGCGGCCGATGCTCGCGCAGCGATGGACACCACTTTGCCGGGAGACAATTTTGAAGCCGGGCGACTGGCTACGCACTGACTTGCGCGGAGCCAACGCCGTGCGGGTGCGCCTGACGACCGCGACCGAGTTGATCCTTGGTCCCGGAACGCTCGTCGAGTTTATCTCGCCGACACAAGCCCGCATCCATACCGGCGAGAGCCAGGTCAACCTGCCAAAGCCTAAGGAGGACGAAAAGGGCACGGAGTTCGAACTCCTCGCCCCGCGTACCGGCAGCCGCAAGTTCGCCTTGCCTGGCAAGGTGTTTGTCCGCGTCAACAAAGAAGACGCTCTGGTTGAAGTCAAAGAACCCCCGCGCTGGCTCGCCGGGTTCGAAGGGACCGCGACCAACGAATCGCTCGGGTCGCTGATCGTGAACTTGCCCGATGGCCGCAATGAACCGCTGACCCTTGGCTATCACCGTGTCAGTGTCGAAATCCGCGACCAGATCGCGAGGACGACAATCGAAGAGTCGTTTGTGAACCACACAGCTTCGCGGCTCGAAGGAATCTTTCATTTCCCGCTGCCGCAGGATGCCTCGATCAGTGGCTTTGGGATGTGGATCGGCAACGAGCTCGTCGAAGCCGATGTTGTTGAGAAGCAACGCGCCCGTGAAATCTACGAAACGATTCTTCGCGAGCGCCGCGATCCGGGCTTGCTCGAATGGACGAGCGGAAACCTGTTCAAGGCCCGCGTCTTTCCAATCGAAGCGCATTCCGAGAAGCGAGTGAAGATCACTTATACCCAGGTTCTCCCGCTGCGCGGCGACAAGTATCGCTTCAACTACGGGCTGCGCAGCGATCTGCTGACGATGAAGCCTCTGCGGGAACTATCGCTCAATGTCACGATCAGTTCGGCGTTGCCGCTCAAGGAGGTCACTTGCACGACGCATCCGGCACGGACGCAACTGACGGCCAATTCCGCCACGGTCGAATTCGCCGCGCAAGATTACTCGCCCACCCGCGATTTCGAGGTTGTCTGCCAGGTCGATAGCAAGCAATCCGAGGTCGTCGTCATTCCGCATCGCCGTGGCGACGTTGGTTATCTGCTTGTCCAGTTGATGCCGCCGGGGGCCGAAGGAACCTGGCAGCGCGAAGTCCTGCCCGAGGGCGCGCCGTTGAATCTGGTGCTGCTCTGCGACACGTCGGGTTCGATGGACAGTGAGAAACGCCGCCAGCAGAAAGAGGTCGTTGCCACGATCCTGGCCGCGCTCTCACCGCGAGACCGGTTTCAAATGGCCGTGACCGATGTGCGTACCGATTGGACACATGGCACGCTTCGGATAGCTGGATCATCCGCAGAGCCGTTGGAACCCACCGCGGAAATTATCCAAGCCGTATGCGACTTCCTGGACCAGCGCATTTCATTGGGCTGGACGAATTTAGACATTGCGTACGAGACAGTGCTTCGCCAAGCCACACCTGGTTCACACATCATCTACATCGGCGATGGCATCGTGACCGCGGGAGATCGAAACCCACAGTCGTTTGCAAAACGGTTGGCGAAACGGGTTACCGACACGTTCGAGAAAAACCCCGCCGACACACCGGCACTACACGCGATCACGGTTGGCAACACCAGCGATCTGACCGTCCTGCGCGGGATCGCCGCCAATGGCGGGTCGGTTCGCTCGGTCGCTGGTGAGCAAACGCCGCAATTAGTTGCGACCGAATTGCTCAATGAACTGGCACAGCCCGGACTGAGGGACTTGCAAGTCGAGTTCCGCGGTGTCAAGGTCGCCGCGCTCTATCCCGAACGGCTTCCCAACATTCCCGCCGGGACCCAACAGATCATGGTCGGGCGATACTTGCCCGAGGGCCGCCAGCAAGCGGGCGAGGTAATTGTCACCGGCAAGCGAGGCAGCGAAACGGTCCGCTACACGGCGCGGATCAACTTTGCTGATGCCGAGGCGGGCAACTCGTTTATCCCACGTCTTTGGGGCCGGGGACACTTGGACCATTTGCTGGCCCAGGGGACAAGTGCCGCGATCCGCGAACAGATCGTCGCCCTGAGCGAAGAGTTTCACATCATCACACCGTACACATCGCTGCTAGTCCTCGAGAGCGACGCTGACCGCGAACGGTTTGGCGTGAAGCGGCGCTTTGAGATGCGCGACGGCGAGAGGTTCTTTCAAGATGGCAAGAATAACGCCGACTTTGAGCTGGCCCAGCAACAACTGCAACGCGCTGGTGATTGGCGACTGAACCTGCGGCGGCAATTACTCCAGCAATGGTCCAGCTACGGCCGCAATGCGCAGATCTATCAACAGTTGGCCCAACACACCCTCCAGCCGATTGGTGGAGTATTGTCCGGATTGAACACCTACCACGGAGTGACGACCGTCGGGGCGGGAACGTTGATTCTGAATTCAAGTTCAAGTCTCGGCCATGACGGCTACTACAAATGGTCGGAAAGAGAGGAATTCGGAAATGAACAGCCGCCGGCCGAAGCGCTTAGCGAGTTTGAAGGTAGACGCGTTATCAATCAAGAAGCCGCTGAACACGAACTCCTTCTTGGCGTCGAAGAACTGAAAGACATTGCGCCGTCAGATGGCCCTGCACCCTCGCTAGCGCCCTTTAGTGGAGGAAAGCTGCGACTGGATTCAGACGCGGGCTGGGGGTTTGCAGATAAGGAGAAAGCCCTGGAGCTAGACCGCTGGGGGGGGGGCTTCGATGAGGTTCAGGATGGCGATGGAGACCTCTCTGATCTCAAATACGAACTTTTTAGTGGCGATTTCAAAGAAGCCGGGCAACGCGTCGGAGGCACATTTGCACTACGCAAAAGCCTGGGTTGGGCTACGACAAGCGGAGCGCTTGTATTTTTTGATCAGCTCCAGGGGCAGATTCGCGAGGACTATACCCGCTGGTATCCACAGTTGTTCCCCGACTTGCCACCAGCCCCGTCGCACACACCGGCCAGCCCGCGACAGACTTCGATTTGGCCGGAAGAGGCCGTATCGCTCTCCAAGCAATTGCTGCGCAGCGACGCTCTGAAAAACCTCGCACAGGGATTGGTGATCCGCCAAACAACCGATTCGTTTGACACGATCTGGAAACGCCGTTCCTCGCACGAAGAAAACCTGACCCTGGTGTCGGGCAAGAAGTGGCTGACCAAACCGCTTTCCTACGGTGCTCATGTCGTCATCAATACATGCACCGAACAGGAACGGGCGGTCTATTCGCGAGCGTTCCTCGTCGGCCAGTCGCGTCCGGCGGCTATGTCCGATGATGCAGTGCCGCTGAGTCTGGAAGATTTTTCGCTGCAACCGCTGCATGAGGTTTTGAACACGTTTACCGTAAAGATCGAAACCCCGGCGGCGGATCAGAAGCTGTTGATCGCGACGAACGCGGAGGGAACCTACGTTCGACGCTTTCTGATCGATACCAAGCGTTCGGTCTTGCTCAAGAGCGAAGACGAGAGCGAGGGGACACTACAAAGCATCACGACGTTTGCTGACTTCGTGGAACGAGGCGAAATGTGGTGGCCGCAAAGTGTCCGCATCACAGGGGCCGATGAAGTCACGGTCCGCGAGACGAAATTCGCGATCGACGAACTGGATGCCACGAAGTTCGCTGAGCGATTCGTCGCCGAGCAAGATCAGCGGGACCAAGTTCTCTTCATCAAGCAACCGTTCCCGAAGCTGGCCGCCGTTCGCCAGCGGATCGACGACGGTTCGGCCGATGTGTCGGATCGCATGGCGCAAATTCTGGTCTATTGCCAAACCCAGCAGTGGGATTTGCTGCTCGAACAATTGAGGGCCCTCGAAAAAGCGACCGCCGACAAGCCGGGCGTGCGCTGGGTTCGCACGTTGGTCTATTCGACGATTCGACGGCACGAGGAAGCGCGGCAACGGTTGCTCGACGAAGTAAAAACGCTCGTCGCCAAGCCGAATGCGGATGAGCGCTACCTGGCGCAGTTCCTACGTGACCAGTTGCAATCGTGCAGCGGGGCGAATGAATTCTTGCAGGCGGTCGAATCGATGCGTCCGATTTTCGCGCGTCAGACGGACCATACCGAAGCAATCCCGTTCTACCAAGAGACCCTTGCCCAGGCGCTGGAGAACGCTGGCCAGATCGAGAAGTCGCTCGTACAGCGGCGGCTCAACCGCGAAGCGCGGCCCTGGGACACCTACTCCCAGATCGATTACGCGAGGCGGTTGCTCAATGCCGGCCGTGCTGAGGATGCGTATGCGTGGCTCGACAAGCAGCGCGATCTGTCGATCAAGCGGACCGTTTATGACCAGGATGTGCTCTTTGGCGGATACGCGGAACTTTATCGCTCGCAATTTCGGTGGAGCGATTTGGTCACATTGACGACCCAGTGGATTGAGCTCAGCACGACCAATCAAACGGCGTATCAAAATCATTTGTCGGCGCTGGTCCACAACGATCAATACGACGCGGCCAACAAGCTGGCCGACGAATGGCTGCAACGTGCCTTGAAACCAGGCAAGCTCTCGCCCATCGATGACGCCCGCTTCGCGACCGCAGCGAATTTCGCAAGCGGCAATATCTACTATCTCAGTGTGCAACGGATGGACCCCCGCTGGGACAAACCAGTGGCGAAGCTTGTGCGCGAACTCATGCCGCGTGCCGATCGCGTTCCGGCCCTGGGCCAATTGATGTCGCAGTATTTCTCGCAAACCGACTCCGCCGATCGAATCCGCGGCGAGTTTTTTGAACTGCTGCAAGCGCAGGTCGGGGAACTGAGCACCGAGCAGATTGTCTTCATGATCAATCAGGTCCTGAGCAATCGGCTGACGCTGGCCGAACCGATCGATGGCCGGCGGCAGATGCAGGCCGCCGAACTCCCCGCAGCAACTTGGAAACCAATTGTCTTGTCGATTCGGCAGCGCTGGGAGCAAGCCGAAAACCGCGAGGGAAAGAACGAAAAGCACGACCTCGGCGACATCGTGCAACGAATCTACGCACAAAGCTTCAACGACACCGAGTACCTTCCGTTCCTGCGTGAGAGGGTCAAGACTGCCAAGGAACCGTGGCTGGGGGGGTATCGCACGACTCTCTTCAATGCGCTGCTCGCGCAGGCCTGGACAGCGGAGATCGAAAACGAATCGTGGGATCTCCTTTTGCAACTCCCCGAGCAAGAACCGACGGCGACGGCCCCGGTGGTCCGCGTCGCCGCGCTCCATCGTTGGGTCGATGCGATGCTCGCGCGGCGTCAGCAAGCGGCGCTCAGCGCCATGGAGGACGAAGGCAAAACGCTGGAAACTACGAAGCAGGATCTGGCGAAGCGCAAGCAAGAAGTCCTTGAGCTGGCGGTCACGGAATTGGCCGAGAGCCTCACGAAAAAGAGGGCCGGGCTCGTCGCACAGGAATCGTCGCTGCCGGATTGGATGCGTTTGGAAACGGCCTGGCTCGATCTTCAACTCGATCGTCAAGTCGATCAGGCCACGGAACTGGCTTGGAAACTGCTTGGCACCGCGCCGGAGAAACCACTCGTCGCCGAGGCTGGCACTTTGCCCACCATTGCCGAATTGCTCGAGCGGACTGATACGGCGCTGCTCAAGCGGCGAGCACTGGTCATGGCACTGCGCCTGTCGAGCCGCAAGGATGCCAAGCCGGCGCTTGTTGAACGGACGCTGAATTATCTGGAAGCCGGCATTGCGAGTGATCCTGAAACCGCGACGATGTGGCGACGGACCAAGTATCAATTGCTGATCGCGCTCGATCGGCCCGAGGATTTGGAGCGCGAACTGCGCGTCTGGATTCGCGAAACCGAGAGTACCGCGCCTTGGCGCAAGTCGCTGGCTCTGGTCCTCGCCGAGTTAGGCAAGCTAGACGAAGCGATCAAGATCTTTGAATCGCTAGAAAAGGACAACCAACTCGCCAGCGGCGATTGGCGAACGCTGGCCACTTGGTACTTGGTGCGCAATCGCCGGCCGGACTACGAGCGCGCGACGCTGGACGCCTGGATGGCGATGCCCGAGCAAGCTCTGTATCAGAAAATCTATGCGGCGCGGAATCGTTGGCAGGGCCAGAACGGTCAGCCCCTTCCGACCGAAGTTGACGAGCCGACGCTGCTCGCGATTCGGTCGCTCTTGAGCAAGGCCGGCAACCCCGAGAACTACTTCTACAATATTCGCGAGATCTATCAGGCAAGCCGCGATTTCCGGATCCTACGGACCGTGCCAAACGGTCTCCTCGGCCGTTCGCCGCAACAGATTTATCCGTACTTGAACATGGTCACGCAGCAGCTCCTGAGCGAGATTCGCAGCGAAGCCCCGGCCGATGAACTGCTGGACGAAATCAGAAACCTTCGTGCGGGCAAGCTCACGATCACCGACCAGCGGGCGCTCGACTTGCTGGAAGCCATCGTCGAGCGGCGTTCCAGTGAAGTCCTTAACCAGCCCGGGCCGCACGTCGTCGCCTGTCTTGCAGCGATGCAGCGGGCATTTGACCGGGCGTGGACGCCGGACGAACCCGTGCTGATGGCCGTGTGGCTAGGAAACCTTGGCAAGTTGCCCGATGCACGGTTGCGCGACGAGCAATTGCGTGAGTTGTTGGAACTGAGCAAGCAAGCCAAGCCCGACAGCCGTGATCAAGTGCGGATCGAAAAGGAATACTGCAAGCTGCTGTATTGGCAATATGAGCGCCAGACCGAAGCGATCACGCGATTCACCGCGGCTCTCCTCGCGTATGAACAAACTCAGCAGGGACACTTACCGCACGAAGACAATCACCTGCTCACCGATCTGGTGACAATGCTGCAGAACCACAACGAGCACGCTGCGGGTGAATCGTTGATCAAAGATCACCTGCGAGAAGTCGTTCATCACGCGCAGCGTGATACGTTTCAGGATCTGCTTTGGTCGCTCTACAACAATGCGCTGGAGAATGATGGCGAGGTCTCGCTCGGCAAGGGCGCGGCGTTGTTGCAAGAGCTCAGCAAGTACGGTCTCGCGCGGATCGATGCCGAGACCGGTGAGCAGCGCCGGCACAACGCCGTGACGCTGTATACGCAATTGATTGACATCGCTCGTCGTAAGAATATCGCAGGCGGGGCCGACCATCTGAAAGCGTTTCTCTTTGAGCGGATGGCGGGCATTCTCAAAAAGCAATCGTCGAATTACGCCAACACTGCTCAAGCACCGATTGGTGTGTCGCGCGAATTGCTGGGGCCTGTCTTGACTCTCCAATACGCCATCGAGCGGATGGAGCAATGGCCGCGGTGGCTGAACTTCGGGTGGAACAACTCGTGGCAGTATCTCGGCCACGAGCTCGCGCAGCAGCGGCAGCAGGCCGCGGATCAGAAACTCGATTACTCGCACTTGGAAGAACGGTTGGTGAAACTGATCGTCGAGAACCTACGGCATGAATTGAGCACGGGCGATAACCGCACTGGCTACATGTACCATCGCAACTATGGCTATGCGTGGCGCGAGAAGTACCCTGTTTTTCTGGAGGTCGCCAACTCGCTCTATCGCGAGTACAAGGACTCGGGGCGGCGCGTTGTATGCATCGCGGGCTATGTGTGGGACTCGCTCGAACGCCACGACCGGGCGATCGAGATGCTCCTGGAAGCCGAAGACGCAGGGATCTTGGATCTGAGCGGGCAAACGCAATTGGTCGAGTATCTGCGCCATGAAAAGCGCTACACGGAAACAATCGTGCTGCTGGAGCGGCTGAGCAAGCTTTATCCCGACACCATGACGTACCGCGGGCAACTGATCGAGGCATATCACTTTGCCAAGCGACCGGAGAAGGCAAGCGAGACGCTCAAGGCCGCCGAGACGCATTTCCATGCCGGCGGCCGTTGGTCCGAGGGGAATGTCGCGACCTTGGCAAGTTCGCTGCTCACCGCAGAGATGCTCCCGCGAGCGGCGGAACTCTTTGAGGAAGCCGTCACACTGCGGACGCGAGCCTTGAACAACCGCACGCTTAACGATGCGACGCTTTCGAGTTGGTATCAGCAACTGGCGCAGACCTATTCACGTCTCAAAAAGACCGCGCCTGCGGTCGAGGCGGCGAGTGCGGCCATCATGGCCTGGGGCGCGACGCAAACACAACGCAACGACGCCATCAACACGTTGCATTCCGTGCTGAGCCAAGCGGCGGACTTACCGGAGTACATCAAGCAACTCGATGCTGATTCGGCCAAGACGGGCAAGGACAGTCCGCTGATCCGCAAAGAGCTAGGCAAAGTGCTAAAAGAGAAGGGTCAGTTTGAACGGGCGATGGTGCAATTCCGCGCGGCCAAGGAACTGCAGCCGAACGATCGCGAAGTCTATCAAGCCTTGCTGGAATGCCTGGATAAACTCGACCGTCGTACGGAAGCAACGCGCGAGTTGCTCGCGCAGGTCGATGTTGATCGGCATGATCTGAAACTGTACGAGCAATTGGCTGAACGCTTGCAGGATGATGAAGCCCTTTCGGAACGCGCGATCACCAGCATTATCGAAGCCGCTCCGAACGAAGCCGAGAATCACCAAGCCCTTGCCACAATCCGCGAAAAGCAAAAGCGTTGGGATGACGCGATCCAGCATTGGCAAGAGGTCGCCGAGTTACGCCGCCTGGAACCCACAGGCCTGCTAGGTCTTGCCGCGGCGCAAATCCACGGCAAGCACCCGGATGATGCTCGTAAGTCGATCGAGCAACTTCGCAAAACTGAATGGCCGGCCCGCTTTAGCGACGTGCTGCAGTCGATTCCAAATTTAGAGCAGCAGCTCAAGCAATAAGCGACCAAGGCAGAGTTTGCCGTCTTAGGCAAACGTCGTCTTCCCCACACGCGGCCCGGCGCTACGCTGAGGCCATCCGCTCCAAGCCTTGCCTGGCTAACACCTCTGGTAGATCAAAGATGGGGGGGAAGGCTCAATCGTCGCGGCGAGAAAACGTCGAGGCCGTAGTCTGCCTTATCGCATGGATCAAAGCGGGACGAGTCACACATCTTTTCCCGTGCCCGACTTTCATCTCGATCAGGCTCGCAGCATGACTACGACAACTTAAGAATCCGTAGAGCGTCCGCTGTAACCTTTCCCCCGAACTCCGTACAGTAATCGAGAGCCGAGGCCGCTTGCAGGCAGCGTGACGCGGCGCTCTCCCACGTACGACGAAATCCCTTGAGGATGGATTGCCTCATGCCACGCGGTACAGAAATGAGTCTTTCCTCATTATTCCCCGCGAAATACGGCGGTTCCGCAAAGCAGGAACAAGCGACGGTGCCGTCCGGCGTGGTCCCTTATTCCCGCTTCATTGTGACGCCGGCGTGAGTGGGTTCGGGGGCCAGTATCCTGTCCCCGATAGCGTGGGGGTTCCAACTGGGCTGACGGTGCCGTTCCTCTGGCCTGCTTTGGAAATCCTGATCCAGTCGGTAGAAGGTCAACTACCCCTTGAGGGAGGAGACTTTCGATGACGACGAGACGACGGAAGAAGCATCGTCCTGAGGAGATCGTGGCGAAGCTTCGTGATGCGGATGCGATGCTGAGCGCTGGCAAGGACATGGCAGCGGTGCTGCAGTCCTTGGAGGTGAGCGAGGCAACGCTGACTCGCTGGCGATCCCAGTACGGTGGGATGAAGAGCGAGGAGGCGAAGCGGCTGAAGCAGCTCGAGGAAGAGAACCGACGGTTGAAGACGCTTGTGGCGGATCTGTCCTTGGACAACCAGATGCTGAAGCATCTTTCGGAGGGAAACTGGTAAGCCCTTCCCGGAGGAGAGCAGCGGCCTTGGAGCTTCAGCGGAAGTTCCAGGTCTCCGAGAGAAGGGCGTGCAAGGTGATTGGTCAGCCGCGTAGCAGTCAGCGCTTTGAGTCGAAGCCACGGTCGGATGAGGCACCGCTTGTGAAGCGGATGCTTCAGATGGCGAGGGCTCGGCCTCGGTATGGCTACCGTCGGATTGGATGGCTTCTTCGAGACGAGGGATGGCATGTGGGCCTGTCTCAAGTGTTTCGTCTTTGGCAGCGAGAGGGGCTGAAAGTGCATGTAAGCCTCGCTGGGCCTCTGCAGATCGCTGCGTCTCGGGGATAGTGCAAGGCCGGACGTAATGTCCGCCGCAGCCGTGTCGCAGGCTGCCGTGCCTGAGGCTGCTTCGGAAGCCGGGAGATCACGGCCCGACACGGTGGGACGCTGGCCAAGTTGCTCGCATTCACGACGACCGACCGAAACGAGCTGCCGCGCGGCCTGCGGTTCAACGCTTTACGCTCACCATGCACGAGCCGCTGCTGCAAGGTTGACATGGAGCTCGCCGTGAGATGCCTCGAAACCATTGCCCACACCTCAACGAAAACACGACATCGAGTGATCGTTTCATCATCGAAGCGTGGCCTGCTCGCTACGATGCTTTTCGGTGACCATCGTCACCGCGATCGGGCGGAATGCCGCGCCAACGGGCTACCTTTTCAGGACGCTCGTCGAGGCGAATATAGGGTTCTGATAGGCCCGCTGCATCGATCGCATTGCCTAGCTGACTACACGCACACGCCATGCGTTTTGAGATTCCGAGGGATTGCCCGACCTTGACCAGAGTCATCCCAGTCTCCGCAAGCTCATGAGCCTCGACCGCGTGGCGTGCCAGCTTCGACGGCACAAACAAATCCACCAGCATCTGGCGTTGGACACCCTCGGGGAACAGATTTGCTGCCACAGGATCGGCCTCTGCCACCGCAGCGACCTCCGGAGGCAATGCCCTCGTTATCGTCACCGTGTATTCCGCACGCAGCACGACTTTTGTCGATCCAAACTGCTGGTAAGGGACAGCACGAATGGGGCCTGCAAGAACTTGCCTCAGAATGACGCCCGCGCGACTGTCGTTCGCGAGCAGACTGGCCATGAGTGCCTCGAGATGCTCCTTGATTTGATCGGGCGACGGGGGCGGCTTCCGACCGTGCGAGCGCGACGCCAGTTCAGCGAGTTGGGATCGCACGAGCCTGCGATCGTGCTCACGGTCCTTCAATCGCTGAACAAGAGTCTCGGTTTCATCCCCGCCCGACTCGATCGCACCACCAAGGGTGTCAATGGCGGCCGTGAGTTTGGCCTCCTTTGATTGAAGCGCCCGCCGTTCTGCTTCCAGGTCACCACCGTCTGAGTGCAGTTTGAGCACACGTGCCACAAGATCCTCACGGCGCTCTGCCATGGACATCATCACACGCGCTACCGCGCCGAGAATGGCTTCGTGAGCCTGATCACGGAGACAGGTCGTGCGGTTCCAGCATTTCCCCTTCCGCGCGCCAGCACACCGATACCCGCCCTCATTTCGCCCCTCGGCATGCATGATGCGGCCGCAGATGCCACAGCGAAAGATCGTGGAGAGAGGCCCGCGTGAATCTCTCGGCTTGCCCGCGAGCTGATGGTCGGCCCCTTTTGGCACGTCGCGGTTCGAACAGCGCCTGTCGATGGCCGCATTCGCCTCGAACCACACATGGTCACTCACGATCCGAAGAGCGGGCATTTCTCGAGTCAAAACCGCGTTCGGATCGTTTCGCACCGATCGGGATCGGCCGGTCGTCAACTGCTGTTTGCTGGTCCTCTTGCGGTACTCCTGCACGCCTCTGTAATCGGGACGCCGGACAAGATCCTTCACATTCCTATCCGACCACTCGGGCGACCGGCTATTTTTCGCCTTCGCAAATTGGATCGATGTGAGCCACCTGGCGACGGCCCACAGCGGTTCATCGCGTGCCACCCGTTCAAAGATCTCGCGAATGATCGGTGCTTGGGCTTCATCAACCTCATCGAAGAATGGCCCCTCTGCCGGCTCCGAAGCGGTCGCAGGCCGGGTTGGTCTGCGGCGATAGCCGACTTTGGGTGCGCTGACCGCCGCCCCGCCTTCCCAGAGCCCGGTGAGAGACCGAAAGATCCGCAGACGA
Organism: uncultured Candidatus Kuenenia sp.; assembly: GCA_964498325.1. GTDB lineage: Bacteria > Planctomycetota > Planctomycetia > Pirellulales > UBA1268 > QWPN01. The sequence continues at coordinate 33,552 of CAZCHF010000015.1, read as the reverse complement.
GTGTAGTCGTTCGAACCACTGTGCTGAACCTGGCATGCCATCAGTCGGCCCATCCAATCCGACTCTGCCGTATCGAGCCCGTCCGATGGGCAGATGACCCGAATGCCGGCGTCGACAGCCTCGTAGAAGAGGTCTCCTGCAAAGACCGCGTCTCGAAAGAATCGGCTCGATTCCTCTGCCAGAATCACGTCCCACCGCGAAGCCTTGATGCCCGCCCGAATCCTATTGATGCCTGGCCGATCCCGTTGTTCGCCACTGATTTCGGGCTCTTTGATCACCTCGATGTCCAACTCGTCGAGGCTCATACCACTGGGCAGATTTTCCGCGAGGAACCGTCGGCAGTTTGCGATCTGATCTTCGATACTCGCCTGTCGCTGGCCTTCGGTCGAATAGCGAGCTTGAATCAGGACACGGAGCTTGCGTCCGCCTGGAAACACAAAAGGATCACGGAGGCGCTTCATGTTGCACCTCCTTTCTGACCGCTGGCAACGCTGTGGCCACAACCTCGCGATTTGGCTACGACATTTGCGCCGCGCCCCGGCCGTCTTTTGGGGTTTCGCCGCGCTCCACTGCGTTTGTGCGATCCCTGTCGAGGTTCGCCGTCAGGGACGCTTTCTGCGGGACCAAGCAGGTTGCTAGAACCTGCACCAACGGTGGGCGCTTCGTGATGCCTGCGGACTGTCGCTGTGCGTGCCGCTTGTCTCGTTGTGGATGCTCTATCGTCACGCAGCTGCTTGTAGTCGTACCAGTCTCTCGCCCGTTCCTTGGGCTCCGTCGTCCCCCGTTCTGGAGCGTGACCGGCGGTTGTGTTCCAGTCGAACGGGCCCATCAGCGGCCGCATTCTCGCAGTTGCTCTTTTTGTCACACGACTACCCAGAGCCGTGTGTCCGCTGCCTACCCGCGCGCTGGGTTGCATGCGAACTTCATCGCCACTCATTTTCAAACCAATAGCGTTTGATGCCATAACATTGCCTCCATAAGCAGAAAGAATCGAACCTCGCCGGACTCCAGGCTGATATCTCGTTCCCCTTTAGTTCGCGAGCCATGCATCGAGTGCCACAATCTGCTGCTCGACTGCGTGGGCGTGCTTGACCCCTTGGGGCTCGCCAGCCTTGGCCAGTCGGACAACCGACAGAACGCTGAGGGTGAGGCTGGCTGCTGCCTGGTGCGGGCGCACGGAAAACGGACGAACTGACTTGTCGCCGTCACCGTCCCGAAAGAAGGCCATTGCATCCATGCGGCACCTCGCGAGCTTTTCCGTGCTCACTCGATGCATCGATCACGCCTGAACGCGTGCCTCGACGCTGGATTCAATATGAGAAAAGCGGCCTGCTGGAAGAATCACAGCAGCGCCCGAGCAGCGCCCGTGCTCGCTTCGGCGTACCAGCGTGCGTCAAAAGAAGGACCGACTACTGGGATCGTGGCTTCTTGGCCTTCGGTCGCCTCGGTTGCTGCATGGCCAGCCACACGACGCCAGTCCCGGTTCCGTCACTGGCAAATTTTATGCGAGGCTTCTCCAGCCCTTCATTGAGACTGCTGACATCTCGCCGGAGACCATCGGCACCCTTGCGGCTGGCTCTGTGGGGATCATCGATCCGTAGCGGCCATCCTGCAGCCTCGAATGCATCAAGGATCGGGACGATGTTGCCGGCCTGCTTCAGCCGTGCCACTCTGCGGACAACCTCGCCGCGATAGCGCAGTTCGCGAGTCTCGCGGTCCCAGTGCGGCAAAGTCGTTGGACGAACGCTTGAGGACGAACGCTGGACAATCTCTGATCCGAGACCGGCTAGTAGTGCTTCGCGTCGTGGCCCGTGGATAAAACCGAGAGCATGGGCAACCTCGACGATGCATTCATTCCAGGTAGGGGTGCCACGGGCAAGATGCCAGAGCACGGGCACCTCATGCTTCATGAGCACTTCGGCCGGTGGGTCCTCGAACTTGGCACGATCAGCGTCAGTAAAGCGATGGGCCCATAACTTTCGCTTCGCAGTCTCGTTGCAGACCTTAAGACAGAGCTCCTCCAGGCTCGCCCGGAGACCCACAGGCAATTTGGCCTGGTCCGACTTCTTCGCGACGTTCACGTCCATCCTTGCGATCCTCCGTGAACCTTCCATCAACGCCTGTTTCACTACGCTCGATACTCGCGAGAACACCCCTGGCAAGGATGTCGATCAGTTCGGACTGGGCCCGGGCAATCGCATCCCAACGATCGCGATCGAGACGGACTACTGTTATGCCGTCTTCGGTGACGCCATTACTATCTGTTTGTTTAGCCATAATAACCTCTTGTAAAGAACAGAACAAATGCCGAGGCCCTGGGCTCCCGAGCGAGTCGTCAGGCATATCGCCGTCGGCGACGATGGCCCCCAGCTCACTTCCGGCTGTCACACGACGGCCGGAGGCACCAAACTGCCGCCACGCGAGCGGCGCTGGACAAAACCGGCTATCCGCCGGCTGCTCACAGGACGCTCAGCTTAAAACACTACTGGGGCCTCGCTGAGCGGTGTAAGTCGCACTGTCATACGATCGTTGCTTTACTGCGCGGCCTCGATCTGGCATACTATTCCGAGCCGAAGGCCCGGCCTTGATTCGCACAGGCTTACTCGGCGTTCCGGCGTATGTCATGGATGACCACCATGGGGCGAGCGCATACCAGCGAGGCCGACCGCGGCAACTCCGCACAGGAAGAGCGTTCGCTCATGGACGCGCTCAAGAAGGCTGGGCCAGAATGCATCCACACCGTGCGGTCTTTGGCGATAGCGATGTACGGCGATGACGGCCTTCTGGAGGAGCGTCACCGCCGGGCTGCACGCCGATTGGTCACGCGCCTTCAAAAGCTTGGCGTGCCACTGGTCCCCTGCGATGAGAAGGGAACGCTGCTCTCCGATGACGAGGCTGACCGCCGAGCGAAGCAAGGGCGCAAGGGCATGTGGAGGTGCTATGCCGACGGCCGCTTGGCCCGAGAACTGATGGACGATGCCGAGTCGAGAGACTCGTTTGCCGACGGACTCGTGGCCCTCGAGGCCTCCCAATCACCACCTGTGTTTTGTGAACTGCGCGAGCGGCTCCTCAAGGGCCTTGGGGCGCTCTTGAGCAAAGACGAGCACGACCACGCGAAGCGACGCTTTGCGACCGCCCTGGAGACGGCCGGCAAGCGTAGACAAGTTGCCGCCAGTCACGTATCGCAGTCGACGATGCGCGAGTCGCCTGCCCCACGGCGAACTACGGCCGGCTTGCCCCTTGGAGAAATATGGGCACGACGTACGTTTCAGGTTTTTCCAGACGGCTCGGCGCCGCGCCGGCAGTGCGTGCAAGTGTTCTGAGATTCGACGCGGCGTGCTTGGCGATGTACGCATGCCGCTGGTCATGCCAGGCCACCAGAGATCTCCTCGTCGTAAGCCCGGTCGACCAATAGCTTCAACCGCGCCCGGCCCTCGCTATTGGTTTGCCGAGACAGCTGCTGCTTGGGAATCTCGGCACCAAGGCGTGGCAGATTCTCTCTGGCATGCGTGACAACGGATTGCCGGCTGTCTGCAACGGGCCCAGTCAAGTCGTTTGCCATAACCACACTGCCCCATGAAGCAGGCGGCTCGACATCGGCCCCCGCGAGAATCCAGATCACCGGTTCGCGAGGCGGAGCATCTGGTGCAGGCCCATATCCGTCCGTGAACACGACGATGCCGGAAAGCTCGCCGCCGTCCGCGGCCCAGGCGAGCGTATCGGGTTCGAATACCGGGCAAAAGTTCGTGCCTCCACGGCCCTGCATCGCCGATAGCGGGTCTTCACCGCGGTCAACCATGTGCGACGGCCCCAGCCGGTATCGTCGCTGGATCACAGCGTCAAACTCGACCACCGCGACATCGTAGGTTTGCGTCATCACCCGCAGCTCGGCCGCGATCTCGTCGAGCGTTTCAGGGTCCATCGACCCGCTCGTGTCGATTGCTGCCAAAATCTTGAGCCTCATGGGCATGCGCCGAGGCCCGGGCAACACGCCCACCAACTCCGGAAACCGCCGCGGCGGCCGCAGGTAGGTTCGCTCGGCGACGTGGTCTACGCCAAGAAGTCGCCGCAGGATCTTCTGCCACGGCAGTTTCGCCCGAGCGCGACCAGCGAGCGTCTCGAGAACGCCGCCAGGCATGGAACCCGGCGGCTTACCAAGCGCCGAGTGGGCTTGCTCAATGATCTCTCGTAGTTCAGGAGAGAGCGAGTCGCCGTGCTTGGCCATCGCCTGTGCCGTCGCCACCGACACAGCCAGAGCCGCGGTCGCCCCGGCCTGTTCAAAGCTACCCCACGCCGCGTGGCTGTCAGGGAGAGAGCATTTGCTGGCTTCGTCGCCGGAGCCAGCAGCAATTCCCTCACGGGCAAGCGTCGCCTCAAGCTGCTCCTCGACCGACGTTTCACACCGCTGACGCTCCTCGAAGTCACGACGAGCACGGGCCGGGTCGTACAGCCTCTGATAGCGGTCGCGCGTCGATTGGAAGGGTTCGAGGGAAGGATACCTCGATTGAAACTGCTCAAGGCGCATGGGCGAGCCTGGCAGCGGCAAGCTGACAAACTCGTTGACCGTCACCTCTTCGGCCACCAGAGCAGCGAAGCTGTCGAACTCCGGCGTCGGGGCTGCCCGTTCCGGAAACAGAAACAGATGACGGAAGACAACGTGATGAACCTCATGGAGCAGGACGCCTGCAAGCTCCATGTCGCTGATCTCATCGACGAACGACGGGTTCCAGAGGAGCTGGATGCTGCCGCACGCCCAACACACACCCATCGTGGATACGTCATCATCCGGCCGCGCCCGCCAGCCGGAGGCGATGTGCCCATGAAACGGATGACTTCGCAGGAGCTCCGCCAAAGAACGGGAGAGCTTGGCCCTTCCGATCGCGACCAGGGCGGCGAGATTGCGACCGACCATCGGCTGGGTTGGTTTCATCATGAGTGGGATTCCAAGTTGGGTCGAACGGGGGGAACAGGCCTACGCCGCTCGCTCGTTGCCGGTGGGAACCAAGTCTGCATAGCCGACCTCAAGAAGCCACGCTGTGGCCTGATTGGCCAGGTCGCCTGGAAGAAGTTTGAAAAAGCCACGCACCGATTCCAGCAGCACGGCATCGTCGCGTAGCTGTTGGGCCATGCCGTCAGGCCGTAGCCATTGCAGCACTGCCCGCATCGATGCGGCGAGCAGGTCGAGCCGCCCGTGTTTTCGCCATCGCTTCATGGTGGCCTTGGCTGACGGCCAGTCCGTGACAAGGTCAGCCGGCTTGAGGGCCACCTCGGTGCCATAGACAAGACGAAGCAGAGCCGTGGTGTGTACTGGACCGATGAGTCCGTTGAGCGCCGTGACGATCGTGTCGGGTGAGCGTTCGAGCAGTTCAGCGCCGGCGGCCTGAAGTGTCCGGGAGGCATACGCCCATGACCGCGGGCTCGATCCGCCCTTCGATTCATCGAGCGCGTCAGGCACGGTTGACACGTACTCGATCACGTGGGCATCGATGCCGTTACTGGCGGCCCACGCGATCCAGGAGTCTACGCTCGCGCAGACGTTGATCTGCATGAACCGGCTCATCAGGGCAGCGTCGAGCAAATCGACGGCGTAGCCTTCGACCTTCGGATTGATGCAGGCCACAGGGAGCCAACCTTTTGGCAAGACATAGCCATTCAGCCGCCGGCTCGTGAGGAGCTCAAGACAGCATGCCTGCATGTACCTGGGTGCTCGGTTGATCTCTTCAAGGAGCAGAAAACCGCCGCGTCCGGTCTCTCGCGGCAGGAACGCCGGCGGCAAAAACGTCGTGACGCCGCCGTCAGCCGTCTCAAGAATCTTCGGTAGTCCAACCAGATCAGGCGGCTCCATCAGGCTCAGGTCGCGGCTGATGCAGTCGATGCCAAGCGAAGCGGCTGCGGCGGCGGTCACCTCGGATTTGCCGAGACCGTGAGCGCCGATCAGGAGTGCCGGGATGTCAGCCCGATACGCAAGGGCAAGCAGATCCATGACAGCTTGACCAACTGGTGCTTCCATCCCAAGGTCCATGGCCCTTATGCCCGGCTCCTGGAGATGGCCTGCAGACGTGCCGACGCGATGAGCGGGACGACGACGCGGCGTGGAGCCAGACGGCGGCCGCGGGCTTTTCTTCCCGCGCGGTGATTGAGATCCCGTGTTGGCAGCAGCCGAGGTTGCCGCCGGACTGGCCGCAACAGCACTTGCCGACTGCGACGACTGCGCTTTGCGAGTGCTGGAAGACGGGGCTCCCGGAGCCTGGTGAGTTACCGCCCCATTACTGGGCGTAAGGCTGGGGCTTCGCGACGAGGATGGCGACGTTTTCGACTTGGGCATAGGGATGGCCTCACAGAGGATCGGGGACAAAAGAACTTCCAACGGAATCGACGGTGGGTTTCAGATGCCGAGCTTGGCGACGAGGTCGGAGCCACGATCAGTCAGCACCCAGCCCCTGCCAGGAGCCGCGCTCACGAGCAGCCGAGCTCGAAGCTCTGCGAGCCGCTCACGGGCATAGGCGATATCGAGGCCAAGAACATTGGCCACGAGCTCGGCCGTGGCACGGCCATGCTGGTTCACCGTTGCGAGGATCGTCCGACTGGTCGCGTCGAGGCCGGCCTTGTCGAGGCCCATCCATGTAAGAGCGCGCTCAACAAGCTCGTCCGGAATCAGGGGCCGATAGTTGTCGGCGAATTCATCGACGTGTTGATTCTCAAGGGGCAGACCGAGTGGGTCGCCCATAAGGGATGGCGGGGCAGGCGAGAGGGAGTCCGCAACACAACAGCCCAGCTCACGGCCGCCCATGGCATCACTGGAGCAGCCATCAGATACGAGATCTTTGTCCGCGTGATAGCCGAGCCGCCACGACGTGCTCGTACACTCGACTGATTGCAGAATCTGGACAATGTTCCGCGGGGAGCCACCGCTCGCCCGTACGACAAGGTCCTCTGCCTTATCGCTCAGACTGAGCAGAAACCGCCGAGCCTTCTGCCGCACGATCAAGCGGAGGTCATCCTCCGAATACTCCTCCATGACGACGTTCACCATTCGGGCGCGCATCGCGGGCAGAAGTCGCCCTGGCTCGTTCGTGGCGCCGACCAGAACGAAAGGCGCTATCGTCACCGGTGGGGCACAGCGGTCGAGACGATTGCCATCGAGCTTCGGTACCGTTTGCAGGTCAATAGCGCCGTACAACACCTCCTGCACGCGCTTCTTCATGGCCTGAAACTCATCGACGAATAGAACCGACAATGATTTGAGCGCCATGAGTTTCTCGACCAGGTGCTCGCTCTTGAGCTCGGGACCGCAATCGATTCGGACAAACTCGGCTCCGATTGACTCGGCGTACGCCTTCGCGACTGATGTCTTGCCGTAGCCTGGCCGGCCGAGAAAAAGGAGCGGATGTGGATGGGCCCCAAGACGGATTCCGTCACGGATCTCGCGCAGGAACGGCACCACCAGCAGTTGGCCAATGATCCTGTCGAATGGATCACCTGAAGGAGATGTCGTAGCCGGGTGGGCCGAGCCCGCGGGGAGCTGCTCCTTGTTGAGCCGGTATTGATTGAGATGCAACGGCTTGCTTGATTTCATAGTGGCCTCGCTGTTTGACGAATGGGTTACGGCCGCAGCTTGGGGGTTTGCGGGCTGCAAAGGACGCGCACCATTGGACCCACCACCCCCTGACACATTTGGTCAGGGCGCGCCTCTGGCCCCCCCAGAAAACGGCAAAATGCTGGAAAATGGAGCCGGTGCCCCCCCTGGCACGGCTCCCGAGCGGCCGGAACTGGCTCACTTTTATTTTTATAAAAATAAGTCCACACGCGCCGAACGCCATCGGCTATCGGCAGAGGCATTGGAACGGCAGGTGGCGGTACTGCCCGGCTAGGCGCGGTCGCGGCAACCTATGAAGAGATCAAACAACTCGTCGCCCTGGAAATCGATGAACAGAAAGGCAAACTGGGCACTGGGCTCACGAGGCTTCCCCCAGTACCACTTACTGATACCCGAGACTGCGAGCAACACTGCCCGAACGACACCGATACGTAAGGCGCAGACTTCAACCCGCAAGACATGCTGCCGCCGGCCCAGTGCACGGACTTCTCCGAATGGGAATGGCTGATCGAAGCTATCAGTGATCGATTTTTGTGGGACGACGACTATCTCTATGCGGATAAGATGCTCGATGCTCCCCCGGATTCCGCGAGACGGGAGCGGCGTCGTCTTGGAATCACGCGAGGCTACTATTATCTGGACGACTCGCCCGATCCTGAGACCGTAGACATAGCGGCAGTTCGGACGCGACTCAAAAACCTCAAGCGAAGTCCGAAACCGGGATGACTCCTTCCGTGACTTGATTGGGCTGCGTCTGCGAATCCCACTCCCACACACTGCGCCCAACTGCACACTTTGGTTGGGGGGTAGCGGCATAGAGAAGCCGCAGCCCGTCGGTTGCCGAGAATCACTGAACCACCTTTGAATCGACCAGCGGACTCATCAATCCATAAATCAAAGATACCCATGTCGGCAAGCGGGCCGTGAGTCAACAGTCCCTCGAGTGCAGGGTAGTGGCCAGGACGAGCCGGCCGCTCACTCAATATGCCAGGATTATCTTGGTAATTTAGCTGCACGTGGGCTGCGTCTGGTTTCAAATGGTGAATTGATGGTGACGGCGGGCGAGTGCTGGCACGCGTCAAAGCTTGGGTGCTGAGCGAGCATTGGCCTGCGCATTGGCGGCAGCAGCAACAGTTTGCGGAGCAATCCTGGGAAGCCAATGTTTTGATTGCTCAAAAAAAATGTTTTGAGTAATCAAAAAATGTGGCGACTGACGATGTTGAGAGAAAGGGGAGGTCTCCATTGGCTTCACATTCTCGCCTGGCTTGGGTCGTCGTCGCGGCCACTTTGGTTCACAGTGGTCCTGGAGTCCTCGCTGAGGATTTTGACGGTTGGTGCCGTCAGGGCACAGACGCACCAGGGACGCTGTTTCGCTGGGGGTATGGTGGCGCTACGGGAGGGCCTCCGGCCCGCGACGAACCACTTGCGTCTGACCGGCCCGACTTCACGGAAGCAAGTTCCACCGTGGGCCGCGGTGTAATCCAGGTTGAGACGGGATACACGTTTATCGCTGACGGGGGAGGTGCGATAGCCACTCAGACGCAGTCCTATCCCGAGATACTGACCCGTGTCGGCATCCTTGCAGAATGGCTCGAATTCCGCATCGCCTACAATCACACTGCTGGCGAGATCGTTTCAGCATCACCGCTTCCCACTGACATTCCGTCCGGCCCTGAAGACCTCTACATGGGCTTCAAGCTCATGCTGACGCCACAGGATGGAATCCTTCCGGAAATGTCGCTCATGCCGCAGTGGACGTTGCCCACGGGGCACGGTAGCACGACATCCGGCATCGTCGCCCCCGGCGTGAACTGGCTCTATGGCTGGGACATTGCTGAATGGATCTCCACCGCCGGCAGCACGCAATTCAACAAAATGGTCGACGACGATAATCAGGTCTACACCGAGTTTGCCCAGTCGTGGACCATCGGTTACACGTTCACCGAACACTGGGGCGGATACACCGAGTGGTTCGTGCTCGCTCCATCAGGCTCCGACGTAGCACGCACTCAGCACTACTTCGACGGTGGCTTTATCTTTCCCGTAACGAATGACTTGCAGTTCGACATCCGAGCCGGCGTCGGCCTCAGCGAAGCATCCGATGACTTCTTTGGTGGCGTCGGAGCCGTTATTCGGCTGTAGGTGTGCCAGCCAGTTCGTGGGAACGCGGTCTGACAATTGAGGCCGCACGAGCGCCTGCTAAACATTTGCAGGGAGTCGAACCGGAAGGGCCAGGCTCAGGGTGAGGGTCTCGAAGAAACGGCCTGGACGCCCGACTTGGCTGGTCGATCGATCCGAATCCCAAACCACGATGGCGAAAAACGAGCTCCCTTGCAAAAGCAACCAAGGATCGCCGCAGAAGCAAGTTGGAGACTCTGGTGATCACGGCCGTAAGGCAAGGAGGCCTACCAAGCCGTGATCATGGGGAGGCATCGGATGATGCATGCTCCAGACCGTTTCATTTCGTTCGATAGAACCAATCGAAGGCCCGATCATGAACGCGATGGACCCGTGGCAGCGGACCGTCGTCGTGGGTACCAGTCTTCGGGCAACAGGGACCACGATAGCGCGGACCGCTCGTTGGCATCCCGATGGCGCCGATCAAGTCGTACGGCTGAGGTGGCAACGCGGGATGACACCCTGGCGGCGGAACACACGGTGGCAGCCATCGAGGCTCGCCGCAGTAGTGGAGCGGTTCGAGTCCGGCCTGCCAGTCGGAAGGAAGATCAGACCTGGGCAGCAGCAGCTTGGACATGACCTCTTCCGCGTCCTTGCCTGTCACTGCGGGATCGACAGTGAGAGTACCAGCCAACGGATCGAGCTTGGTCGCTGGCGGCAAGGTGGCACTGGTGGGCTTCGCATCAGCCCCCGGTGGCTCGGCAAACACGAGCGTTGTCATCGCCAGTACACAGAAAGCTGTCGCCAGCGATTGGGTGCGAAGTGAGAGAGTTGTGGTAGGGATCTTCATGGATTTGTCACGGGCGGAAGTGGCTGGATCAACTCTGGCTGCACAACCGCAGGTGGAGCCGGCATGGGAGCAGAAGGAGTGTTTGGATCGAGGCCAACACGCCGCGCCCCGTCACCAAGCTCGTCCTGGAAATCCGCTGAAGTCGTGGCAGGTGCATCAAAAGGTGGCGGGAACTGTTCGAGCTGAAGAAGGTCGGCTACGGCTACCGCCGCGGTCCAGCGGTCGGCCTGAGCATCTACGAAGGCCAGTTCGATCTCTGTGAGCGTACGCTGCGCTTGCAAGAGGCTTAAGAACGTGATTTCGCCTTGGCCATACAGCTTCTGCGTGAGCTGTACCGTCTCACGCGCTTTTGGAATGATGAACTCTTCGTACCAACTCACGAGACGCTGGGCGGTGCGATAGTTGGCAATTGTTGCCGCCGTCTGAGTGGCAAGGTCGAGCTCAATGTTCCGGAGATTTGCCCGAGAGGTCGCGATGTCGGCGCGGGCCGAACGGATGGTGCCCTGATTGCGATCAAAGAGCGGCACCTCCACCATCACCTGCAACAGTCCTTGATTCTGAGCAGGGAAGTCCACCTGCCGTTGGTAGCCTCCCATGACATTGACATTTGGAATTGGCTCCACGACCGCCCGCTCGAGCGCCCACTGCGCCCGGGCGATGTCGGCTGAGGCAGCTTGAGGGAGTGCGTTTCGCTGGACGATGGCTTCTTGGAGAGTCTTGAGGTCGAAAGTAGGAAGTTTGGCGAATAGATCGGCCTGGACCGCGCCGACATCGGCACGCGGCAGACCGATTGCAGCGGCGAGCTCGCGGCGCCCCGTTTCCACGAAGACAGTGGAATTGAGGAGCCGCACTTCTGCTCGGTCACGTTCGATGCTCCAGAAAAGCACGTCGGCTTTTGTGCCCTCTCCTGCCTGCTCAAGCTTCTGCCCGAGGTCATAGGATCGTTGCGCAATTTCGAGCAGGAGCCGATATATTTCGACGCGTCGTTGGGCGACAAGTAGCGTGTAAAAAGAGCCTCGCACGTCACGGAGCACATCAAAGCGAGCCCGAATCAGGTCGTACTCCTGTTTCTGAACTTCTCGTAGCGCCGCCTGCTGAGAGAGTCGAAGCTTTCCCGCGGTCACAATGTCTTGCGAGGCAAAACCGTTCCATTGACTGTCGGCCCCAGCTATCTGGGGGGAACCCGCGGCGAGCATGGGGTTGGGATAGAGCCGTGCTTGCACCGCCTTGCCACGGGCCGCTTCCACGGCCGCGAGCGCCTGACGGAGTTTTGGATGACTCTGCTCCGCAAGCAGCACGAACTCGTCGAGCGTTGCGGGCGACGGACCATTCGGCGTGAGACCGCCCTGGACCAAGGTCGGCGCTACTTCGTCGGGCGGATGCTCGCCGAGCGGACGACCATTGTCTGATACACGGGTCGGGCCGTTTGGCACCTGCCACGCGGTATCCTGCGCCCGAGCAGCATCGTCCTCAAGGCCAAGGGCTAACCCAAGCAGCGCCGCTGCGATACTCGACAGCGCGAAGTTTTGGGGGCCGCGCATGAATGGGACCGTCCAGGAGTGCGAAACACATGTCGAGTGAACTAAGGTCGCAATGGGAAAATCGTCTCGTGGTATTGAATGGGTGAGTGGAGCCGCGCAATCTCTGTTTGGGCAATGCCTACAAACCACGGCACGGAGGTGGTGGAGGGCTCATGCGGGCGATGTTCCGATCAAGAAAGATGGGAAGGTCACCGGCCGAATGACGCCGACATGCCGCGGTCGTGGACGATCTGGCAGGCTCGCCCACGACCGCGGATGGATTGTCGACGATGGTGGTCCTCATCTGCTTGCGAATGACGGGTCACTTTTCGTCGTGGTCGTCATGGGGCAGCTCCGCAAACTCACCCACGTACGGAGTTCCGTCCACCTCAGCGCTGATCGCCCCCGAAAACTCTCGGACAATCCCGAGCTTGTCGTGGGTGCCCTTGAATCGAGAAGAAAGCCCGTCCTTTTCACCCTCGAGTGGACTCGCGGTGAGTTTGACCTGAAACACGGGGTCTTTCATCGTGAGCAGGAGCTTGCCGTCGGCGGTCTTGATGGGCACTGCGGTTTTCTCGTCGCTTGCGAGCACGTAGATGATCGTCTGTTTCTTTTCGTGGTCCACCGTGAACTCGACGTGATACTTGCCGCCCCCCCAGTCGGCGAGCGCGCCGCCGTGCGGCCCGAGTCCATGGCCATCGTGACCGTGATCCTCTTCCGCGGCCCTTGCTGGCGCCGTCAGTGAGCCTGAGTGAAGGCATCCGAAGCCGAGAACTGCCGCGGCAAGGATCCAGCACGATGAATTGGTTGGGAAAACAATTGACCGAATCATGTCACAATCTCCATTTCAAGGTTTCGTTCGGCCCCGTCACGCGACGGCGCCTCCAATCGAATCAACGAACTTCATTGGCCTCGAGAATCATCTCGTCGGCTTGATCGGTGCGGGCCAGTCGCAGGGCATCTTGGCCGCTAAACCTCCGGAAAATTCCGGGATGGATCAGAAACTCACAGAAGGTCGAGGTGATGAGCCCACCCAGGATTACGGTGGCGACTGGATACATAATCTCACGGCCTGGCTCCTGGCCGCCAATCACGAGCGGCACGAGACCGATGCCGGCCGTGAGCGCCGTCATGAGCACCGGCGCGAGGCGTTCGAGGCTGCCCCGCAGTACCATCTGCTTTGAAAACTCTTCGCCTTCAGCCTGCATCAGGTGGAAGTAGTGGGTCACGAGGAGGATGCCGTTGCGGACGGCAATGCCCCCCAGCGAGATGAATCCCACGAGGCTTGCCACCGAGAGTGATTGGCCGGTCATTGCCAGCGCCAGGGCACCACCGATGAACGCCGTCGGAAGGGCGTTGAGGAGTTGCAAGACGATGCGCACCGACGGGTAGAGGATCATGAGCACGACGAACATGCCCGCGACCGATACCGCCGCGAGCACACCGATTAACGTCGTGGCCCGCTCCTGGCTCTCGAACTGGCCTCCGTACTCGACAAAATACCCCTCGGGAAGCTCGACTTGCTTACCGATGCGTTCCTTAATTTCGGCCACGGCGCTGGCGAGATCGCGCCCTTGGGTGTTGCAGCGTACGACGATTCGCCGCCGGGCATTCTCACGATTGACGGCATTCGGGCTGCGCCCCTCGCCCACGTCGGCTACGTGCCGAAGCTCGATCGGTTCCAGGCCGTTAGGGAGATCAATCCAGAGCCGGCCGAGGTCGGTGTAGTTCGTGCGCGAGCCCTCTTCGAGCCGAACGAGGAGATCGAACCGTCGTTGGCATTCGAGCACTTGCGATACGACTTCCCCCTGAAGCGCCGTCTGGAGCACCTGCGCGATCTGGCCCCGCGTCACACCGTAAAGTGCGAGGTCGTCGGGCCGCAACCGGATATGGAGCTCCTGGGCCTGCTGAATGGGCTCAACAACGGGGGGAGTGAGCCCCGGCACCGAATCAATCGCATCCTTGAGTTGCTCGGCTGCCTGGATGAGCACGCCAATGTCGTCGCCGTGGACTTTGATGGCAATCTGTGCATAAACACCCGATACCATGTGGCTGATGAGATGAGCCAGCGGTTGCTCCACCTCGATCGCCACGCCCGGAACTTCCGCACCGAGCTCGGCAAGCAGCTCGTCGATGATCTCTTCCCGGTGACGGCCGGTACGGGGGTTCATACTCAGGATGTACTCACTGGCGTTGACAGGCGCGGCATGCTCGTCCATCTCGGCACGGCCAGTCCGCCGCACGAAGTGGAGGATTTCGCCATTGGGCTGAGCATCGCTCTTCTGCATGGCTCGGAGCTTTTCATCAATGAGCGCTGCCACACTGGTGGATGCCTCGAGCGAGGAGCCGGGAGGGAGCGTGACGTTGATCTGCACGCTCCCTTCGTCGAACGGCGGAAGAAAATCGCGGCCTAGGTGGGCGAGTTGCCAGCCCGCATAAGCCACGCCAGCCCACGTGGCCATGAGCAGCAGTCCCGGGCAGGCCATGCTGAGTTTGACCAGCGGTGTCGCCAGCAGCTTGAGCCCACGGAGGACGAATCCGTCGTGTTCATGGTGGGTGGCCGGCGACTGCGGCAGGAGGTAGTACGAGAGTACCGGCGTCACAGTCAGGGACACCAGAAGCGAGGCCAGGATCGACACGATGTAGGCCACACCCAGCGGGGCAAAAAGTCGGCCTTCGACACCCGAGAGTGCGAACAGGGGAAGGAAGACAAGGATCACGACGGCCGTGCCGAACACGATGGCGCTGCGTATTTCGCGGCTGGCGTCGTAGACGACCCGAATCGCTGGCTTGGGTGCCGGGAGAGCGTTGTTCTCCTTGAGCCGCCTGAAGATGTTCTCCACGTCGACAATGGCATCGTCGACGAGCTCCCCCATGGCCACGGCAATGCCACCAAGCGTCATCACGTTGATGCTGAGCGTCGAGCCGGTGAGCAAACCGGCAAAGCGAAACACGAGCGTGGTGATGACCAAGGAAAGGGGGATGGCCGTGAGCGTGATAAACGTTGTGCGGAAGTTGAGGAGAAACAGAAACAGGACGATGAGCACGAGCACGGCCCCGATCACGAGAGCCTCGCCAACATTAAAAATGCCGCGGTCGATGAAGTTCTTCAGCCGGAAGAGCTCCGAGTTCACAACAATGTCGGCGGGCAGGGCTGCCTCGACCTCCGCGTAGGCCTCGGCAATTCTGTCGGTAAGCGCACGTGTGTCGACATGGGGCTGTTTCGCGACGGTCACGGCGACGCCTGGCACGCCGTTGATGGCACCGTCGCCTCGTTTGAATTGCGGCCCCTCGACCACCTCGGCGATCTGCTCCAAAAGCACTGGCCGCTTGCCCTCGAAGGCCACCGGTACCTTGCGCAGGTCTTCCAGGACGCGCGGGGCGTCTGGCCCGAGCCGCCCAAACACCCGAATCGGCTGCTCCTCCTCGCCCATGACAGCGAAGCCGCCGCTCGAATTGATGTTGCTCTCACGGAGGGCTTGCTCGACCTGTTGGAGCGACACACCATACTCGCGCATCGCGGAGGGGTTCGCGAGGATCTGATACTGCTTGCGATCACCCCCCTGCACGAACACCTCAGCCACACCCGGAATTTTCAAGAGTCGCGGCCGCACGACCCATTCCGCTGCGGTGCGGAGACTCATCGACTGGGCCAGCTTCGTTGGAAAAATGACCTCATGCTCGCGGTCAGCGATCGTGATGACCACGCGAACCGGCTGCTCCGCAGTTCCGGCGGCGGCGACCTCTTTCCCGCTTTCCCGCAAAACCCGATCCACGGGCACCAACTCCCACGTGGCCGGTCGATGGCGATCCACAACTCGCCATGCCTTCACGTCCGGCGGGCCCCCGGCACGCATAGCCAGCTCGGCCATGTAGGGCGTGTTTGGGATCTCGGAAAGAACACCGCCGCGTGGTCCCGGCTGCCGATACATGCCGGCGATGACGATCTGCCCCATGATCGAGGCGGTAGGCGTCATTTGTGGCCGGATGCCCTCGGGCAGGATGCCGGTCACGGTTGACAGTCGTTCCTGCACCGTCTGGCGAGCGGCGCGAACTTCTACGTCCCAGTTGAACTCGATGTAGATGACATTCAGGCCAGCCGTCGATTGGCTGCGGACAGCCTCGATGCCATTGGCTCCGAGGAGCGCGATTTCGATCGGCTGGGTAACAAGCGTCTCGACTTCTTCAGTGGCGAGCCCAGGGCATTCGGTGATGATCACGACCCGCGGCCGGTCGAGGTCTGGAAAGACATCGATCGGCATGAGCGTGGCGAGGTAGGTTCCGTAGACCAGGAGCACCAGGCTTGTCACGACGACGAGCAGGCGGTACCGAAGCGAGAACCGAATGACGGCGTTAAGCATGGGTGAGTCTCGACAAGCGTGATACGAACCAGTCGCCACACGATGTGGCGGTTGCCGACCATGGAAAACCGCGGATTTTCCATGGTCGGCCAAGTGGAAAAAGGTCATGGATGACTTTTTCCACGGACAGTCAGTGGGCTCCGTGTTCGCTGCCGTCGGCATGGACATGGACGCCAACAGGAGTCCCGCTGGCCGCCTGGGCCTCCAGGACTCTGTTGAGCGCGGCGGCCGAGCCCTGGGCCACATACCAACCTGGTGCAACGCTCCCGTCATTGGCGATGGCTACGTTGAGGCGATCCTGGTGGATGACGTGAACGGGCCGCCGGTCGAAAAGATCTCCGTTTTGCCGGAACACGTACGCATCGCCGCCTTCACGAACCACCGCGCCAGCCGGTAGCACGATGACATCATCGAGCTTCGCGATCGGCACATGGAGCCGGGCCCGCTGGCCTGGACGATAGCGCCACACGACGAACGTTTCACCGTCGCGGGCATAGGCACGCGACTGGTTGTCGAGCGGCACGAAAAAATCAAAGGTTCGACTCGAAGGATCAATGGTGTTAGCGATGTGGTGGATCTCGAAACGCTGGTCAAGCGCCGGCCATGCCGCCTCGTCGTCCTCAGCAAATTCGATACGGATCGGCCACCGTTCCTGCGCCGCCTGCTCGAGCGCTGAAGACTCGGCCTTGAAGGCATGACCGACGATGAAAAGATTGCGATGGCTGGAAAGCACACTGAGAAGCTGGCCTGCTTGCACCTGCGTGCCGAGATCTACTTTCAGTTCCTGTACTTCAAATAGGGCATCGATCGGCAGCGAAGCGTCCGGAGGCGGTGGCGGCTGGGATCGAGAACCGTCGGTGGGGGCGAGAGGTGGCGGGGCTACGATGGCGATCGTCGTAACGAACTGCCCCTTTTCGGCGCCTGATACCTGCTCGAGAGTCAGGCCACGACTGAGCAGATCTTGCTTGCTGCTCGTCATGGCGGCCTGAAGCCGCCGAAGCTGCTGGTCAACTTCGATGATGCGCACCTGAGGAATTGCTCCTTCGCCGATCTGCACGAGACGTTGACGCTTTTCATTCTCGAGCTCAATCTCTCGTGCAACCTTGAAGAGGTCTGACTGCGAGGTGTGGATCGACTCGCTGAGCAGCCTGAGCGTAAAAAGCTTCTCGCCTGGACGGACGGTATCGCCGGGGAACGCGTGAATCTGCGTGACGATTCCGACCGCCGGCGATGTGACGCCGCGATCGGAAAGACCAGGCCGGTCGGTTACTTCTCCCGGTACGACGATGCTCCGCCAGTACGTGGAAAGCTCAGCCGGGCGGGAGATGATCTTCATGTTTTTTCGCGCCTGGGCACTGAGCTCGAGCATCTTCGGGCGCGAGTCGCCGTCAGATTCATCGTCCGGCGAGGCATGTTCGATGGCCGCTGGCTGGAGCGCGGGCATCCACGAAGCGCGGAACCAGTACGCGCCCACCATGACGGCAGAGAGGCTCGTGATCCATAAAAAACTTCGCAAGGATCGAAGGAACGGATTGGCCATGTATCACCCTAGAAGGCGCAACAAAAAATGACGTGATGACGCTCGAAAACGACACCGACAGAGAGGGCCGAGCCCTCGCGGTCGAACGGCGGCTTCGTCACGGGACGAGAACGTCCCGGAGCCGCGCACGCTCACAATTCGCAATCAAATGCGAAGGACGTGCGGCAAAAGGGTGAGAAACTCGCTGTCCGCCTCATCTGGGGCACGCGACGCCCCCAGCCAACGCGGATTGAAGTTCACCAAAAGAAACGGGTGGCAGGCAGGCGCGACAAAAAACATCGAGCAGACATCGCTCGCGCCGAAATCACTCTTCGGCGGCATCACCTCCATCCCGTTGTCGAGGTACACGACATCGTCGCCATGCCCAGGCTCCGACTCGTGCCGCGGGGGGGCGCCATCGTGACTGGCGTGATCGTGGTCGTAGTCGTGGCTGCCACCATGACCTGTCAGATGGACATGAGCCCGCGAGGCATGCTCGGGATCATGGCCCTCGGCCTCATGCGAATGAGGCACCGCCGCCCCTCGGAGGAGGAGATGAACCAGCACGAGACACACGGCTGCCCATCGCATGCGGAACCCGTTCGGTCAGGCGATCTAACTCTTGAATACTAGCTCGGCAGCGATGGTGCGCCAAGGGTATTTGCGACACCTGAAGTGGCGATCGTGTCACCAAGGCTACAGATAGCGTGCGATCAGACTCCCAGACACGATGGGAGACACTGCTCCCCGGCGCGGCCGTTGGTTGCCCTGCTCGTCGCCAGGCGATCCGTCTAAAGGAGGTCAATTCCGGCCCGCCGTGCAACAACGACCGTGATACCGAAACAGGCCACGGTGATGGCGAGGCACGCCAGGAGCGTGAGCCAGAAACCAAGACGGGAGAGAAGTGCGGGAAAAAACATGAACATCGGCAACGTCGGCATGACATACCAGAGCGTGTACCACGCATGGTTCGCAACTTTCTGTTCTGACTGTCCTTCGACATGCAGCCAGATCAAGGTGAGCACGGTCACGAGCGGGAGCGCCGCAACAAACCCACCAAGCCGGTCGCTCCGCTTGGCGAGCTCCGACACCGCGACGACGATAGCCGCCGTGAGGAAGTATTTGATGACGGTCCAACTCACTCAAGATACCCTTCAGTTTCAAGTCCATCTGCCCTGATCGTCGTGCAAAGGTATCCATGATGCCGGCCACTTCCGCAAGGCGAGCCCCTGGGAGAACGGCTACTTCGAGAGCTTCAACAGAGAGCTAACTGACGAACTGCTCGATCGGGAGTTGCTCCGGAGTCAGCCAGAGCTGCGTGTGGCCCGTGACTAGTGGCGTGTACACTACAAAACTACAGGCGGCCGCATGGTGACCTGCGGTAGCTCTCGCCTGGAATGCTGCCCCACATATACGCGCTGCTTCCCGGCCATCATCGGACTCCCGAGAGGGTGCCTCCCACCGGGGCCACTCCACCTTGTCAGGGCGGCCGAAATCCAGGGTCTGACTGAGAATCCACGGCTTGAAACGCTTCGCTGACTCCGAAAACAACTTTAGTTCGCCTGCCGAAGTTGCCGTGCCACGAGATACTCGGACGGGTTGTAGTCGTCCGTGAAAACGACGCCCTTGAGCGGTTCATAGGCCGTTCGATCAATGCGAGTCGACAGAAGATAGGATGTCACAGCGTCAGCCGGTACCGCGTCTGGATGACGGGTGAATGGCCGATTCGATGCCATCACGATGACGTTGTTGACCAGATTCAACGACCTGTTTTCCGAACTGAAAGCCTCGGTGTACGCAAACTCCGCGCGCATGGTTTGCAGGAGCGATCGAAACAGCGCCGAGGACTCGCCGGTGACGGGACTGATGACGTTGGCGAGAAACACGCCGTCGTCCACGAGCCTCGATTTCACCAAGACGAAAAACTCCCGCGTGACCAAGTGCGCCGGGATGTTTCGGACGCCGTGATAGGCATCGCAAAAGATCATGTCGTATGTGGTCGTGGAGGCTGCTAGGTAGCGCCTCGCATCGCAGGCGATCGGATGCACTCGAGGAAACTCGTCCAACCGAAAAAATCGCCGGCCGACATCGATGACTGCCGGATCGAGTTCCACCACATCTGCCGTTCCTTCGGGATGCCGACGCGAGTAATCCTCGGGCATCCCGAAGCCGCCACCGCCCAAGAAGAGCGTCCTGTCGAGCCGCGGGCAGAACTCCTCGGCAAGGCGCCAATAAAGATTGGTCGCCATGAAGACACCGCCTGTTTCGACATACTGCCCCCCTTCGAGCGTGGTGTCGAGCTTCAAGCCGCGCACTCGCTCGCCAAGATCGGTGCTCCATTCCTCGACGCGAAGATCATGATAAAAGGTCTGCTGTTTGTGGATCAGCCCTTCCGTTTCCATTGGTTTGCCGAGCATGTTGGCTGCAGCAATCGCCACAATGCCGACAACCGCCGCAGCCTGGACGGACGCTCGGCATCGGCATGCAAGGAGGACGGCTATCCCGAGCCCCGCTTCAATCAGCCCGGTCATGACAAAAATTGTGCGCACCCCGAACTGCGGAATCAGCACGAAACCCGTGAGAAAGGTTCCGACAAAACTGCCGAGTGTCGCGAACATGCCGACCACGCCTGCTGATAGTCCAATCTCGTGATCAGCCGTGATGCGACTGACAAGGCGGATGGTAAACGGACTCGCGGATGCGAGCAGGCACGCGGGGACAGCAAAAAGAACAGCAGATGCGACCATCGGTCCCGCTATGACCCGCTCGGTCATGGCCCAGGTTGTCGCCCAAGCGTGAATGAGGGGCACGGCCAAAGTCCACGCTGCTGCTGCGAGGAGAATGTACCCGAGAATCGAAAGCCTTGGGGCACGATCGACCAGTGCACCGCCCACGACGTCACCCACGCTCATCGCCACGAGGACGACGCCGATGAGGGAAGTCCATGTCAACATGCTGTTTCCGAAGAGCGGTGCCAATAGTCGATTGCCCGACAGTTCGATCACCAGCGTCGATGCCCCCGTCACGAAGCAGGCGAAGTAAAGGAGCCACCGCGCCCCGACGATCTCATCAGATGAAGTCGCGGGCACGGCGTGCGTCGATGGTAGCGTTCGTCGAGTTGCGCACATGTGAGTCGGGCTGGGTCCAAAGTTGATGGTGGGTGCTTTGTCTTCTGCTTCCTGTTCTGCCCTCCATGGGGGGCAGACATCTGCAATCGTTATGCGAGTGTGGGCGATAGCGCCGCTTCTGTCTCCTGTTCTGCAAATCGTGTCATGTCCATGGAGGGCCGCATGGGCCCACTCACCAAACCATTACCTAGCCTTGAGGCGATTCCTGGTACTCATCCTTCGAGAGAATTGTGGCCAGCTCGGCACGCATTTCCATGAGGCGAACGAGTTGAGTGCGGCCTAATGGGCCGCCCTGAGCGAGCTGAGTGAATTCAAGTTTGCATCGCCAGAAATGCGAACGCGCCTCGGCGAAACAACCCGACTCGTCGAGCAGGCACGCCAAGCGAAACCGAACAACAGCCTGGACGAATTGAAAGTCTGGTGTGCGGCGCTCGTGGTTGAGGTGCTCCAGCACACTCAACACCTTGCGATACACGTCGGCCTTTGGGCTTGCGCCATCGCAGTTTCCTAGCCCCACGGAGGAGACATCGTGGCCATGGCCGTCGTCGGCAGAGATGTCGTGCAGGAGGACGACTTGATTCAACAGAGCAGTCTCATCTCCAGACTTCGAGAGAGCCAAGAGAGTGATTCCCTCAGCGATGGCGGCCAACGCCCGTTTCGACTTTGCGCTCGCCAACCTTTCCGAGTGCAGAGCGGCACGGAGTTCCATCTCGGCGTTTCGGGCACGAATCAAGCCCCACGTCGAAACAGCAATCGCTAGAAAAAGTGCCACCATCCCCACCAACGTGCCCAGCACCGGCCAGCGATGCCGCATAAAGAATTTTTCGGCTGTGTACTTCAACGAAGGCGGATGTGCTTCCACAGGAAGACTAGCGAGGAGGCTCTCGATGTCTCGCCGTAGCGCAGCTACGCTCTCGTAGCGATGCGACGGGTTTTTCTGCAAGGCCTTGAGAATGATCCAGTCGAGGTCTCCGCGGACCTCCTGAATCAATGCCTGAGCCGATTCTCCCCGGGCAGCAGCTCGTTCTGTGAGTTGCTCCGACGCTTTGATCCGCGTACTGGGACGCTGCGGGGCGTCCTGCGTGATCCTGCGGAATGTCTCGAGCCAGCCGCCCTCTTCTTTTGAAGCGGGAACGAATGGAAGTTCGCCCGCAATGAGCTCATACAAAATCACACCCAGGGCATACACATCGCTCCTCGTATCAGCGTTTGGCTCTGACGCCGAGATCTGTTCCGGCGACATGTATGAGGGAGTGCCGAGGATTACTCCAGGTGCTGTGACTGCTGTTGTCGGCTCTCCACAGTTCGCCCAAGGAAGCGCCTTTGCCAATCCGAAGTCAATGACCTTTGGTGCTGCAGCTCCATGGTCGCAGCTCACGAGAACATTCGAGGGCTTCAAGTCGCGATGAATGATTCCGCGTTGGTGGGCATGCTCAATGGCAGAACAAATCGTGGTGAATAACTTCAATCGCTGGTTGACGGTTACTCGCTGCTGGTCCGCGTAGTCGGTAACGGGCATTCCCGAGACCAATTCCATCACCAGGAAGGGAAGTGAGTCCTCGGTCTCGCCACCATCAAAAACCTTGGCGATGTGAGGATGATTGAGCGCGGCAAGTGCTTGATGCTCGGTTGAAAATCTCGCAATCACATTGCGGCTGGTCCGGTCGTGCCTCAAGAACTTGATTGCCACTGTCCGCTTTATGGGCGCAATCTGTTCTGCCCGCCAAACTGTTCCCATGCCTCCGCAGCCGAGGATGTCACTCAGCACGTATCGATCATTGATGAGGCGGCCCGACTGAAGTGGTTCATCGCTGAAATACACGTCACAAGATCCGCCATCGCCGGAACCCATATCGATGGTAGCGGTCGTCGGCTGGCCTGCGGTCGGATGTTGTTTCTGTTCCATGCTTGTGATCTCTTGCGAGCACGACATCTACGAATCACCGTCGATTTTCACGAGCGGCGCCATCTGCCTAGCCGTTTCGCCACAGTTGCCGTAGCGTGCTGTTGCTCTCTCCATGTCGCTGGCCTCGGCATCGCTCGTGAAGGGGCTCGGCACGCGTCACATAAAGCGGCTGGTCCGCCCGGAGTCTCGTTCCATCCTTGGTCTTCCAATGAGCGTCAGCTTGCCATTCGCCTGGGCTCGTCTTGGGGAACATCACGGATTTCGCCGTTGGCCATCCTGAGGACGCGAGTAGCGCGGCTCGCGGCCTGGATGTCGTGCGTGACCATGACGATGGTCTTGCCGGCCCGATGGAAGTCTTCAAAGAACGACAGGACGTGATTGCGTGTGTCCGGGTCGAGATTCCCGGTCGGTTCGTCCGCAAAGATTACGCGTGGGTCATTGGCCAGGGTCCGCGCGAGCGCCACACGCTGCTGCTGGCCGGTGCTGAGCTGGGTGGGCTTGTGGCGGGCACGGTCTTCGAGGCCTACGAGCGACAACAATTCACGCGCCCGCTCGCGCTGCACTGCCTTGGGTTCGCCCCGGAGCAACAGGGGAACTTCCACGTTTTCTTGGGCCGTCAAGTACGGCACGAGGTTGAACGTCTGAAAGACGAACCCCATCTTCAGCCGACGCACTTTCGCCCGCTCGGCGACGCTCAGTTCATACAACGACTCGTCGTCAAACCACACGCGACCCTCCGTGGGGGCGAGCATGCCGCCGAGCAGCGTCAGCATCGTGGATTTTCCACTGCCACTCGGGCCGACGACGGCCACGAATTCCCCCGCCTCGATGGTGAGCGTCGTGGGGGCGAGGGCCGTGACCAGTCGCTCCTCCTGGTGGTAATGCTTGGCGACAGCTTCGAGTCGAATCATGATCATCTCCTGGAAAATTGGTGGGAAGAATTGGCTGGAAAGTAAAAAGGGAACAGGGGCCTGGGGCAGGTGACTCTCGTGCGTCGTCACCTGCCCCCAATTGGCCCGAAGTAAACATGGTCATCCGTCTTGAAAACACATGCACGGATCGAGGGCTGCGGCCGACCGTGCCGGCCACCAGGCCGCCGCCGTACTCACGATCATCGCGCCACCAACAGCGACGGCTGCCAGCAACGGGAGCGGAGCTACGGGGATTCCCGTCCACTGCGAACCGATCGTGACGGCGACGGCGCTGCCGAGCACGTACCCGAACAGCCCGCCAAGGCATCCCACGATCACCGCCTTTGAGAGGAACAGCCGGCTCACGAAGTTTGGTGTGGCCCCGATGGCCATCAAGGTACCAATCTCGCGCCGACGCTCCCGGACGTTGGCAATCGTGGCGTTGGCGATGCTCGCTCCGGCCATTCCGATCAGGATCACCAGAAACAGCCACGAAAGCCGTTCCATCAGGCGATTAACCGAGACCTGCGTCTGCACAACCTGCGAGATCGTGACAACCTTCGTTCCCGGTAGCATGTCTGCAAGCTGCTGAACCAAGCCATTGGCGACATCCTCGCAGCAGCCCATGATCTCGACACAGTTCACCACTTCGCCCAGCTTGGCGAGACGTTGCACGGTGTGGAGATGAGCAAACACCCTGCCGTCATCGACGGTGCCCGTCGACGGGAGCACCGCTGACACCACCAGCGTCTCCCCGAGGAGTTTTACTTTGTCGCCGACCTTGTGGCCGGTGGCAGCAGCGATATCGGCACCGAGAAGCGTCTCGTGCTGATAAAGCTCCTGCACCGTACGCGGTGTGGGCACGACCTCGGCACCGCCGTCACCAGGAGTGCAGCGAGCCTTTTTGCACCCCTTGTGGGCCGAGAACAGATTGGCCGACTGCCAAGCCGCCTTCGCCTGGAACTCCGACTGCGGCAGGATGCCCGTGAGAATGATCCCACGGTCGTCGAGTCGCGCCGGCACACAGAGCTTCGGTGCGAGGCTTTCCACTCCTTCCAGATTCGAGAACGCCAGTTGTTGGACGAGCTCCTCGGGCATCGTCTGCCCGTGAAGATCGGCCGAGTAATAGTCTTGGAGCGTCACCCCTTGCGGGAGCACGAGGACGTTCGCGCCGAGCGCTTCGAGCTCTCGTGCCACCGCCCGCTCCGAGTAGGACGCCACATTGCGAATGGCCACGAGGGCTGCCACGCCGAGCGTAATCGTGAGCAGGCCCGTGATCATCGCCATCGGCCGTTCGCGA
The DNA here is from genome assembly GCA_964498325.1 of uncultured Candidatus Kuenenia sp. Classification (GTDB taxonomy): domain Bacteria; phylum Planctomycetota; class Planctomycetia; order Pirellulales; family UBA1268; genus QWPN01. The sequence continues at coordinate 8,342 of CAZCHF010000015.1, read as the reverse complement.
ATCTCTTTCCAAACGAGGGTTGTAAAATTCATCGGATCACCTTCCCTGGCGCGGTCGCGCCCTTCTTCGACTGCTGGTTGTGCTTGCAGTTCGCGTCTTCGCAGCATTTGCCTGCCCCGGCAAGTTTCGTCGCGAGCTCTTCCTTGGTCACGGAAGACGGAAACTTTCCGACCAGCACGCCTGGTGGGGCCAAAAATACCGTCAGCGGACCGCTCTGCTTGGGATCAATCTGCATGCTCGCCAGAAAGTTCGTTTCGGCAGAGTCGCCCATAGTGAGCGTCATGACCCGCGTGCGGGGACCAAAATGAGGATCGGCGGCCCACTCCTCGATTGCTGTCGGCAGCGGCTGCCCAGGTTCTGATTGCAGACAGAGCAAGACGAGCTTGTCTTGCTGGAGCGCCGCCATGCACTCAGCCTTCTTAGGGCTCACGATGCACCCGACCAGGGCCTCCGGTGTGGCCCGTTTGGAAAACGCGCCGGTCACGGCTCCGTTGGGAGCGACGGCCATCACCATCGGCATGGGGGCACGTGTGACCTTGAAGCGGTCCGAAACCGGCCGCTGGGCTGGATCGGTCACATTGACGGCGGTCCACGACGTACCTGAATGCTGGCTCGCAGTCGTCTTGACCGTATCCACAAGGGCATTCGTGGTGGCATCTGCCTCACGGTAGAAAACCAGATACAGAAGCGTGCCGTTCTGCGACGCAGCTTGGATGGCCTGTTCTGGGGCAAGGGCGGGCTCTTGCGCACGCACTGCCGAGGAGCACGCTGTGGCCAGGGCCAAGAGTGCCACCGCGGGCACGTGAAAACGAAATCCTGAGAGTCTCATGTCGGTTCCTTCCTTGATGACAATACAGTCTTTGCGGCGGCGTGGTTCCAATAACAACGCCTCTTCAACCGCAACTTTCTTTCTTTATGCGTCTGTCACTCTGCAATCGTCTTCGGCACGAGCTTAGGTCTTGCTCGCGTCTTCTTCCTCCTCCATCGCTGGCGGCTCCTTGCCATACTTGGCTCGATATTGATCGGCAAACGTTTCCTTGAGAGCGGGATTGCACTTGAAGCACTGCGACTTCGCGCGGTCATGGTCGACGCACCAATCGCCAGCTTTTTGGAAGTCGGCGGCTACTTTCGGGCTGCACCTTGAACACACCTCCTCGGGGATACCGTGTTCGTCACACCACCAGCCAGAGTGTTTCGATTTCGCGCCTTCCTTTTCGGAAGCCCCGTGCTCGCCTCCGCCTTGCGCGGCGGGCTGTGCCGCTCCAGTCGCGGGAGCGGGGGTCGACTGGCCGCAACCGCTAGCGAAAGTCAGCAGGACCGCCAGAATCGAAGCTGAAAGAAACGTAGTCTTCATGGTTCATGTCTCCAGGGGGGAAAGTTCGCGACGGGACGACAGCGCCGCCGCATCATGGACGAGTTGCTCGTTGGGATGGCTTTGCTCGCTTCGCTCGAACGTGGCTGCAAAAACCATGTACAGCACGCGAAGCACGAGCAGTGTCATGATGAAGGCGCCGATGACTCCTCCGATGACAACTGTTGCCAACGGGCGCTGCACTTCGGCGCCGACACCGGTGCTCATGGCCATCGGCAGAAAGCCCAAAGCGGCAACCAGCGAAGTCATCAGGACGGGCCGAAGTCGTGTCACGGCTGCATTCGTGACCGCATCGTCAAGCGATTGCCCTGCGTGTCGGAGCTGCCGGATGTACGAAACGAGGATCATGTCGTCGAGTACGGCGAGCCCGGACATGGCGATAAAGCCAATCGCCGCCGATACCGAGAACGGCATGTCCCTGATCCACAGGGCGAAAATGCCGCCGACCCACGCAAACGGGATCCCTGTGAACACGCGTAGGCTGTCGACGACGTTGTGGTACGTCATGTAGAGCAAGGCAAAGACCAGGCCGAGCGCCAGTGGAACGACGATCATCAGGCGAGCCTGGGCACGCTCAAGGCTCTCGAATTGCCCGCCGTACTCGACCCGGTAGCGGGCCGAAGGGAGAGACACCGTCTCGGCGATCTTCTTCTGGGCTTCCGCGACAAAGCTCCCGAGGTCGCGTCCGCGGACATTGGCCGTGATCGTGATTCGCCGCTGCCCCCACTCTCGCGTGATCGTGGATGGACCTTCGACAATGTCGATCGATGCCACTCGAGAAAGTGGAATTCGCTCCCCGAGAGGAGTCGAAATCAGCATCGATCCGATGGCTGTGGGGCTCGCGCGGAAGTCTTCTGGAAGGCGCACTATCAGGGGAAACCGGATCTGCCCCTCCACAATCTCGCCAACCGGCTTGCTCCCGATCGACTCCACAAGTTCCAGCACGTCTCGCGCAGATACTCCGTAGCGGGCAATCTGATCCTGCTTCACCTTGATCTGAAGAACGGGCTGCCCGGTCACCTGCTCCACGGCAACGTCAGCGGCCCCATCGATCGCATTCAAGACCCGCTCGATCTCTTGCCCCTTGCTCACGAGCACGTCGAAGTCATCTCCAAAGAGCTTGACCCCGAGATCGGCGCGGACCCCCGACACCATCTCGTTGATGCGCATCTCGATGGGCTGTGAGTAGGCAAGCCGCTGGCCCAGCATGTCGCGGAGGGTTTTGTCGAGCAAGACCGTGAACTCGGCCTGAGTGGTCGCCTTTTTCCACTCCGAGCGTGGCTTGAGAGTGATGAACGTATCGGTGAGCTCGACGCCCATGGGGTCGGTGGCGATTTCGGCAGTGCCGATCCGACTCCACACGTTTTCCACCTCATCAGGAAACGTGGAGAGAATCACCTTCTCCATTTCCGTGTTGTATCGGATGGATTCGCTAAGATCGGTTCCTGCCAGGCGCACGACGCCGATGGCAATGGCTCCTTCCGATAGCCGCGGCACGAACTCGGAACCGAGGTTCGGAGCGATGAGGCCGAATGCCACGATCATGACGCTCGCGGCAAACGCCAAGACACCCGCGCGGTGGTGCATGGCAAACTGGAGAATCGGATAGTGGATCGCATGGGCGATCCGCATGAGAAACGGCTCGCGCTCCTCGATCCGCTTCGGAAGAAAATAGCTCGCCAGGACCGGCATCAGAGTGAGCGACAGCACCATCGACCCGAGCAGGGCGAAAATCACCGTCAGCGCCATCGGACGAAACATCTTGCCTTCGATCCCTTCGAGCGCGAGGATCGGCAGGTAGACGATCATGATGATGAGCTCACCAAACATGGTGGGCTTGCGAACCTCAACCGCCGCATCGCGGATGATGTCGAGTCTGCTTTTGCCACTGTTGGAATCGTGAGCGAGGTGCCGCACACAGTTCTCGACCATCACGACGGAACTATCGACGACCATGCCGAAGTCGATGGCCCCCAGGCTCAGGAGGCTCGCGGCAATTCCGAAACGGTACATCCCCATGAACGCGAACAGCATCGACAGGGGAATGGCTACGGCAACGATGATTGCCGCCCGCACGTTGCCCAAGAATACAAAGAGCACGGCGACGACGAGCAGCCCTCCCTCAAAGAGGTTCCGACGCACGGTGTCGATCACGTAGTCCACGAGCTGCGTGCGGTCATACACCGGCTTGATCTGCACATTGGCCGGGAGGCTCGGTTCGAGGGAACGAAGCTTGTCTTTCAAAGCCCATGTGACTTCGTGGCTGTTCTCACCCATGAGCATGAAGCCCAGACCCAGAACAACTTCGCCTTGGCCGTTGGCAGTGACGGCGCCGCGGCGGATTTCGTGGCCACTGACTACGTCTCCGACATCTGCCACCCGGATTGGCACGCCGTCTTTGGCGGTGACCACGATCTGCCGAACTTGTTCGATGGTTGTCGTGCGACCTAGCCCTTGAACAAGGAGCATCCCGCTTGGTTGGCTGATATTCCCGCCGCCAACATTGAAGTTGTTGTCCTGGAGGGCTTGCACCGCTTCGTCGAATGTCACGCCATGCTTGATGAGCCGATCAGGGTCGAGCCTCACCTGATACTGCTTGACGTATCCGCCCCAGCTATTGATTTCAGCAGTGCCAGGAACGGTTCGCATTGGCGGCTTGATGACCCAGTCGTGGATCGTGCGCAGTTCCGTCACGTCTGTCACCTGCCCGGTGACAAGGTAGTGAAATACTTCGCCGAGGCCGGTGGCGACCGGCCCCATTTGCGGGCGAGCGATGCCGTCTGGTATTTCGACCGCCCCGAGCCGCTCATTGATGAGCTGGCGAGCGAAGTAGATGTCGACGCCGTCCTTGAAGATCACCACGACTTGCGACAGACCGAACTTGGAGATGGACCGCAACTCCTGCAAGCCGGTCAATCCACTGATCGCCTGCTCAATCGGAAACGTGATTTGTCGCTCAACCTCTTCCGGGCTCAGAGCAGGAGCCGTGGTGTTGATCTGCACCTGAATCGGCGTCGTGTCGGGGAAGGCGTCGATATCGAGGTGCTGGAGTGAATACGCACCAGCGGCAGCGGCAACCAGCACGCCCAGAATGACAAGCACCCGGTTGTGCAGCGAAAAGTCGATAATGCGATTGAGGAAGTCCATGGAATCATGCCGCTCCGGAAGGCTTATTCGTGACAGCCGCAACCCGCGCCGAGGTTGCTACGGAGAAGCTGTGCCAGGAGCACATTGCTTCCCTTCGACGCAATGACTTCGCCTGGCAAGACGCCGGCCAGAAGCTCGACGTTGGGCCCGTCACTCGCGCCGAGTCGTACTTGCCGCACGTGAAAAAACTTGGGGGAACCCTCACTGAAGAAGTTCTTGTCGCGCACGAAAATGAAGGATGCGTCAGGGGTCGATTGCACGGCGTCGCGAGGCACGGCGATGGCACGAGCTTCTTCCCGAAGAATGATCTGGCCGGTGCCAAACGTGTTGTCGCGCAGTGAGCCGTCTGTGTTGGCGATGGGAACACGCACCTGGAGCGTGCGGGTCTCTGGGTCGACCGCTGGACTGATCCACGTCACGTTTCCCGTGACGTAACGATTTCCGTTATCGGTTTCGAACCGCACGGGCAGGCCCGTTCGTATGTCCGCGGCATCCTCCTGACGTACGTTGAGAATGAGCCACATTCGAGTGGGATCACTCACGGTAAAGAGCACCGTCGAGGTATCCACGACCTCGCCCGCGACTACTTCTGTGGCGATAAGCGTGCCATCGAAAGTCGCGTAAATGGGCATCAGGTTTGCAGTACGGGCGCTGGCCGGAAGGGCAGCCACGACCGGCGAGGGAATGTCAAGAAAACGGAGATCGTTCGCGAGCATCTCTGGAGTGCTGGCCTCGAGGCTTGCGGGGAGCTTGAAGCCCAAGTTCGTGAGAGCCTGGCGAGCAGATATAAGCCCGACATCCGCCTCTTGCAGAGCCGCTTCGGCTTCGATCACTGCCTTTTGCGGCACGCTACCGCCGCTGCCGAGAGACCGGAGTCGCTCCACCGTCGTCAACCGAAGCCGTTGCAGCACGACCGCTTGCAGAAGCTGCGACTTGGCCTGCCCGACTAGGGACGCGTCCACGAGAGCAAGGATCTCGCCGGCCGCCACACGATCGCCGATTGTCTTGAACACCGCAGCGATCGTTCCGGGCGCACGTGATGAGAGGTGGGCGACGCGGGTGGGATCAAAAAGCAGTTCTCCGTTTGCGGAGACGGCTTCCCTCATCGGGCGTTCCTGCACGACATCCACGTCGACCCCCGCCTTTGCCATGCTCTCGGCACTGGCAAACTGCACGCGGCTGGTGTGCATCGTATTTCGGCTGTTGTTCTCAGGACGAGCGGTCAGGGCGATAGCCGCCACGGTGTCATACGACGGCATCCGTAACTTCCCCGTAGACTGTGCGAGCTCGGGGTGGTGGATCACGCATTCAGCGACACCGTGTTCCTTGCAGAAGCCGAAGGGCTTGGGCTTGGGCACGAGATCGGGTTGGCATTCAATGCACGCGGACTCCGGGACAAGATGCTCGTCGCACCAGTCGTCAGCCTCGACTGCGTGACCTCCAGTCAGCTCGCTGATCTTGGGGAGCTTCCAGCCGGTGTGATGGCCCAGGTACATCACGCCGCCGAGCAACGCGAAGACGACGATATTTGGTAACGAGCGGAGCCCGGGAATCCACCGGCGCTGGCGAGCACCAGCTATTGGCGGCACCTCGTCGTGGCCCGGTAAAGGCAACGGAGAAGGTGGGGGCGGCGACATGGCATGCGAGCTCATGGGGTTCTCCAACGCGTCAGTGAGTGGTCGTTCGTCATGGTCTGCCGTGGGGATCGACCCGGCGGCGAAATGCTCAAGTGGCTCTTGGGCAGCCAGATGGGCGAGGTGGTCGCAGAGAACCACCTGTTTCGGCAAGAAGGCCGAAGAAAAGACGCTGCTCTAGCAGCGAATGACGATCGTCGAAATGACCGTCAGCGCAAAATCGACCGGCGGAGCTTCGCCCAGCCCTCGCTGGAACGAAACATCCCTGGCAAGCGAGACGACTTCACGTTGCTGATTCAAGGGAGCAAGCAAAAACGCGTGAAAATCAAGATCGAATGCGGCATTTTGCCGACTATTGATGGTCGGCTGCTCGGCTGCCGCCGCCAGCGGGATGTGCGTGCATTCGCAAGCATCGCCGATCACGGCGCCCACGGCCGGGAACTGCGGGGCTGGGATCGCGTCATCCGTGCAGCAAGCCACCGCCAAGTCGTGGTCCTGTCCATGACTATGCGAGCCGCAGTCCGATTTGAGGCATGAATCGCTGCTGACTGGCGCGAGAGGAGCGTGGCAGCAGGTGCAGGAATCAGGACCAGCGTCTATGCAGCACGTCGAACCATCATTGCGAACGCAGAGATACAACGCATCGCCGCGCATGGAGAGCAGCTGCGTTGCCATCAGCGTCAGTATGAGAATCGCCCGCGTCATGAAAGTTCCGACCTAAAGGGCGCGCCTTGCCAGGCACGACTCCTATCAATGTATCGGCCCGTTGCGGAGCAGGCAATCACAAAATCCGGCGCTAAGAACGAAATCAGATCGTATGCGACCAGGCCCAGGCCGGTGATTTAAAGAAGCCATGTTGCACTCCCTTCCGAACTACCGCCAGGGTATCTGCGGCCTTAATGGCCGACAGGCGAGTGCCTGAGCACCCGCAGCCCGTTGCCGAGAACCAGAAGACTGGCACCAACGTCCGCGATGACCGCCATCCACATCGTCCCCAGTCCAAAGACTGTGAGCACGAAGAATGCCACCTTGATGCCGATGGCAAACGCGATGTTCTGCGTCAGTATTGCCCCGGTGCGGCGAGACAGCCGGACGAACTCCGGTAGGCCCCGCAAGTCGTCCTGCATGAGCGCCACATCGGCGATTTCGAGGGCTGTGTCCGTCCCCGCCGCGCCCATTGCAAAGCCAATGGTGGACTTGGCTAGGGCCGGCGCGTCGTTCACACCGTCACCGACCATGCCGAGTACGTTGCCGTGCTTTGTGATTAGGCGATCGATCTCGGCGAGCTTGTCCTCGGGGAGCATGCTGCCGCGGGCTTCGTCGATGCCGACGACCTTGGCGATTGCCGACGCGGTGGTTTGGTTGTCACCCGAGAGCATGAGCGTCTTGATGCCCAGTGCGTGCAGCGACTTGATGGCCTCGACGCTGCTCTCGCGGGGGGTGTCGGCCACCGCTATGACACCGAGCGCCTTGCTTTCAGAGGCGACCACTACCGCCGTTTTTCCATGCACCTCGAACCGACCCAGCACCGCCTCCACGCCAGGCGAACTGACCTTGCGCTCCTCGGCGAGGCGGTGGTTGCCGACAAAGTAGCCCGCCCCGTCGATGCGCCCCTCGACGCCCCGCCCCGCCAGCGACTTGAAGGCCTCGACGCTCGCCCGCGGCCCTTCCCAGGCCGCGGCCACCGCCAGTGCCACCGGGTGCTGCGAGAGCGCATCGAGGCTCGCGGCGATGCGGAGCACATCGTCCTTGCTCACGCCGCCCACGGGGTGCACGTCGGTCACGCGGGGCTTGCCCTCCGTTATCGTTCCCGTCTTGTCGAGCGCGATGACCTTGAGCCTCCGGCCGTTCTCCAGGTGAACGCCGCCTTTGATGAGGATGCCCCTCTTGGCTGCCGCCGCCAAACCGCTCACGACGGTCACGGGCGTTGAGATGACCAGGGCGCACGGGCACGCGATTACCAGCAGCACTAACGCCTTGTAAAGCCACGGGTAGGCAGGTTGATTGAACGCCAGCCACGGGACGACCGCAACGAGTACCGCGACGAAGCAAACGATGGGCGTGTAGACCTTGGCGAAGTTGTCTACGAACCGCTGCGTGGGCGCGCGGCTTTCCTGCGCCTCCTGCACGGTCTTGATGATCTTGGCGAGGGTCGTCTGGTCCTTGCCGCCGGTGGTCTTGAACTCCAG
>CAZCHF010000014.1:29998-75348 GCA_964498325.1 uncultured Candidatus Kuenenia sp. | reverse complement strand
GGGTGTAGATCTCGGTGGTCGCCGTATCATTCTCTCGTCATGTCTTCCTTCGATCCCACGCGAACCGTTCGCGAGCTCGAGGAGCTTCGCTCGCTCACGGGCGATGAAAACGGTGCCCAGCGGGTGGCGTTCACGCCGACGTGGGTGCGGGCACGGCAGTGGCTTCGCGAGCGGTTCGCCGGGCTACCGGTGGAGATGCACGACGATGCCGCCGGAAACTTTTGGGCAACGCTCCCTGGGGAAAGTGAACGGGCCGTCCTCATCGGCGGCCATATCGACTCGGTGCCGAATGGCGGGTGGCTCGACGGCTGCTTGAATACGCTGGCCGGAGTCGAAGTGATGCGGCGCGTCGCGGCCGACTTCGGCGGTCGGCCGCCGGTCACGCTGCGCGTCGTCGACTGGTGTGACGAAGAGGGGGCCCGTTTCGGCAAGAGCCTCTTTGGATCGTCGGCATGCTCGGGCAACCTCGACATGGCCGAGGCCCGCGGTCTCGTGGACAAAGACGGGATCGCGCTTCCTGACGCGCTCCGCGAAGTCGGCATCGATTTTGAACGCGTCAAAGATTCGGGCCGCGAGCTTGCAACGGCCGCTGCGTACCTCGAACTCCACATCGAGCAGGGCCCCGTGCTGCTCGATCTCGGTCTGCCCCTCGGCGCCGTTCTCGGCACGTTTGGTGTCGAGCGGCACGCGATCACGTTTCGAGGCCAGGCCGCCCATTCCGGCAGCACACCGATGAACCGTCGCCGCGACGCCTTGCTCGCCGCGGGAAAAATGGCATCCGAGATCTATGAGATCGCCAAGCACAGCGGCCAGGGTGTCTGCACGATCGGTTCCTGCACCACGAGGCCCGGGATCGTGACGAGTGTCGTGGAGGAATGCCGGATCACGCTCGATCAGCGCCACCTCGATCCTGCGGCTCTTGCTCGCATGCACGCCGAGGCGGTCGAGGCCAGTCACAGGTTTGCGACGGAAGGCGACGTCGATGTGTCGTGGGAACGCATCTGGGCGATTCCTCCGCGGCCTTTTGATCCCGCACTTATCGACCTCGCTGACGAAGCCATCCGCGAAACCTGCGGAACGAGCTACAGGCTCCCTTCCGGCCCGCTCCACGATGCCGCCGAGATGGCCCGCGCCGGCATCCCAACGGTGATGCTTTTTGTTCAAAGTCTCCACGGCATCAGCCACAACAAGATCGAAGACACCCGCCGCGACCACCTCGAACTCTCCGTCGCTGCTCTCGATCGCCTTGCCGCGAAGACGATGGGCTGGGTGGCGAACAGCTAACGGGCGAAGGTAGGGACAGGCTGGCTCGCCAGCGGAAGTTGCTGGGCATGCCTGGCTTCGCAGGGGTGGTAGGCGGCCCACACGGGGTTGTGGTCGGAGACTTCCAGGGCGTTTTCCAGTGGAAGCCCGAACGTGGCCTGGAGATCGAGCACGCCGTTGGCTCCCAGATACTCACCTGTCGCCGGCCAGGCGAAGAGAAGGTTGTCGTAGGTTTTCGTGCGGCGGGTGTTGGTGGTCGTGCCTGCGATGGCCCAGCCGATGCCGGGGACCCGCTTGAACGCGGTGAACTGCGGCGGGCCGGCGTTCAAGTCGCCGAGCAGGATGACGTCGTCCTCATCGGGCCTCGCTCGCTGCATCGCGGCAAAGACGTCGGCGAGGGCGTCGAGTTCCTGGGGTACCAGGTCGGGGTCGGTGTGGGTGTTCACGAGCCAAAATGAAAACGCCATTTCGGTCGGCTGAATCCTGGTGCGGAACCGGGCGCACATCGGAGGGCGGTGAAGTCGGTCGGATGGATCGGGAAAGACGGCCGGGCTCGTCGGGTCGAGTTCGATCCGCGTCGTGTCGTATACGAAGGTGTACTGCTCGGTACTCACCGTGCGGCCTTCGCGTGGGCCGATGACATGGGCATAGCGACTCCCGTCGGCGTTCACGGCCTGGACGAATCGCGGAATGATGTCGTCTGACTTCGCTCGAACCTCCTGGATGGCGACGATGTCGAACTTGCGAACGACCCGAGCGAGGATTTCGACAACTTGCGGCTTCGCAAGTTTCGATTCGCCAAAAACTTGAATGTTGAAGCTGCAAATGATGATCGCATCCCACGGTTTCGGAGCGGGCTGGGCCTGGGCCGCTGGCATCGTGACGGCGAGCACCAGCGCCGCCAGTGCAAAGAGCCGGCAGAATCGACGCGGCAAACTTGATAAGGGTGGCGAAAGCACACCTCCTCTATCGACCGGCGCAGCCCCATCCCGTGCAGTCGGAAACACGGGCTGGCGGGGCCGACTTTGCCGGCCGTCAAGGCCTCGCACAGTGGCAGCAATCGGGAGCGGGCTACACTTCGTTGACCGCGAAATCGCGACGCCAGTGCGTCAGCGACTCGCGCATGAAATGGAATGGAAAAGGTTTCCGTGCGAATGCGTGATCACTGGAAGTGCTTGATCGTGTTGCTCGCGGTGTGCGCTGCCGTATGGTCGCCCTATGCGTTCGCCCAGAGCGCTTCCTGGAATGCGACTGCGACCGCAGGCGGAAGTTGGGGTGACATTGCCAATTGGGCAGGAGGTTCCCCGGCATCGGGTGCAGGAAATACCGCCACCTTCGGGCTCGATTTCGTCACAGGCTCGTCCGTGACGCTCGATGAAACCAGAACCATCGGGACCATTGCGACCACGAGCGCGAATCCTTGGAGTCTGGACGAGGGGAGCGGCGGTATCTTGAATGTGGGGGCGTTCGCCATCAACGGGACGGGCAACCTCACGGTGACCGCAGATCTCGCGGGCACGAGTTTCACGAAGAACGGCACCGGCACATTGATCATTGCCAATGCCGACAACGCGTACACGGGGCCGATCTCGCTCAACGCGGGCACGCTCAGTCTCGTCGGGGCCGGAAATTACGCCACCGTGGCGACGTCGCTCACCATCGCTTCGGGCGCGACGCTGGATGTGTCCGGGCTCACGAGCGGTCTCCGCTTCGGTGGACTGGGAACGGCATTTGATGCCCGCAACGGCGACGTCATCACCGGCACCGGGACGATCAACGGCGGGCTCAGAGCTCGTGCGGGTTCGACCGTATACCCCGGTAACGCCGGAGTTGGCACCCTCTCCGTCAATGGATCGGTAGCGTTCGACCCAGGCAGCTACTGGCAGGTGCGTGCGCTGTCCGCGACGCCCGGAAGCGGCAATACGAACAACGTCCTCAGCGTGAACGGTGCCATGACGGTGTACGACGGCATGCTCATGCCGGTGAACGGCGCCGGACTGACGCTGACAGCTGGAGAGACCTACGACTACGCCATCGCCACGGTCACGGGGGCCATGTCCATCGGCAATGTGACATTCCAGCCCAGCGGATTCAGCGCGTCTGAGTTCAATGCCGCGTCCATGTTCTCGCTCCTCACGAGCGGCAATTCGTTGATTCTTCGTATCTCTCCGGTGCCGGAACCGGCGTGCTGCGTGGCCGCCGTCGTGGCTGCGGCCGGCGTTGGCGGGATGCTCTGGAGACGTCGAAGGGCCCATTGCTTGGGCGAATACCTTCAGGTTCACCGGATGCGTGCGAGCGCCAGGGCGATGCGAGCCGCCGTGCTGGCGTTGTGAAGCAGGAGTGCCTCGTTGGCGTGCAGGCTCGCATCACCGGTCGCGACGCGCATGCGTTCGAGCAGAAAGGGCGTCACCGCCCGGCCCCGCACGCCACCGGTTCGCGCATCATCGAGTGCGGACGCAAGCGCTTTGTCATGGAGCTCGACTGGGAGCTCATGCTCGGCCGGAATCGGGTTGGCGATGACCAGGCCCCCCGGAAGCCCGAGTGAGAAATGGGCCGCGATCGCGCGTGCCGCCTCGTCGGTCGAGTCACAGCGAACGTCGACGGAAAGCCCGCTCGATCTCCGATAGAACGCCGGAAACTCGTCGGTGCCAAGGCCGAGGACCGGCACGCCCAGTGTTTCGAGCATCTCACGAGTTCGCGGCAAGTCGAGGATGGCCTTGGCGCCGGCGCATACCACCGCGACCGGATGTCGCGCGAGCGCTGGCAGGTCGGCCGAGATGTCGCCGCTTTCCAAGGCATCCCGGTGGACGCCACCGATGCCGCCTGTCGCGACGACGCGGATGCCGGCTTTCGACGCAGCCCACACCGTGGCGGCCACGGTGGTCGAACCGGCTCTGCCCGACGCGACGATCGCCGCGAGATTGCCGGGATTCACCTTCGTGGCGGCGGCTGCCGCAAGGGCTTCGAGCTGAGCCTGATCGAGCCCGACGCGGACCGCGCCCTCGAGGATGCCGATCGTCGCAGCCACGGCCCCGGCCGAGCGCACGACTTGTTCGAGCGCCAGTGCCACGCGAAGTCCATCCGGCTTCGGAAGCCCATGCGTCATGAGCGTGGTTTCAAGGGCGACCACGGGGCAGTGGTCGGCAATGGCAGCCGCGACTTCTTCGGTGATTTTGAAATGATTGATCGATGTGGTCACGTGGACCTCGGCTCGGGGGGCTCAATACTCGACGTCGAACCGCATTCCAAAAGCGTCGGTGTGGCTGTTGCCCGCGGTCGTGTCTTCGAGGAACGCGCGGACGTAGTTGAATTTCATGCGCGTGTAAGGGTTCAGGTACCAGTTGAGACCTGCGGTAAAGTCGGTGAGGTTGTTGCCTTGGATGTTCTCGTCGTTGAGCACGATGTTGGAGAAGCGTGCCGCGACCTCCCACGCACCGAGCCCCCAGGATTTTCCTTGCTCCGTGCGCGCCAGAAAAAACTCGTCGCGGACGGGCATGCGCGTGTGAATCCCCATGTGTCGATCATAGGGCCGGTGCTCGCCGGTGAGGAACCAACTCACTTGGGCCATGTATCCGTTGAAGAAGAGTGGCGGCCCACCGATCTGATCGACGAAGGCAAACGCGTATTCGGATTGCAGTGACACCGGCCCGAGGATGAGCGCAAACTCCGGATCGAAGAGTTGGAAGTCTCGGGCCGGGATCAAGCCCGTGTCGACGAACAGCGGCGCAAACGGGGGAGTGCCCGGGTTCGCGGTGGGCTCGGTATCGGGTTGCGACTTTCTGATTTCTGGCGTGTTCCGAAATCGGACGGAGTCTCGTTCGGTCGCGCGGTAGCTGTAGGCGACGCCAAGGTGGAGATACGAACGGCCTTCGGTGGCATCATCCCAATACGGAAGCCACGTGCCGCGCATCGTGAGGGCTTGGCCGCTTTCGAACGAGTCGTTGCCCGCGTTGTCGCTGTTGGTGCGGAACGTGCCGATCTGCCACGTCGCCAATTCACTCTCGGCCCACCCAAAGGCCATCACCCCCATGTTTCGGGCGGGGGCGAACGTGTCGACGAGCGAACGCTCCATGAACGTGTTGTTGCGGTTCTGCGTGACTCGTTCGAGGCTGAACGGCTCGAAGTAGTGACCGACGCGAACGTTCTGCACCCAGGGGAGGTCGTTGGCCTCCACGTAGTTGTCGAGGAATGCAGGCCGGTTGGCCAAGGCGAAGTCGACACCGAGCGAGTACTGGAGTTGCTTCCAGGTCTTGCCGCGGGCGGTGATTCGAATGCGGCGAAACTGGGCGCCATCTTGGAGGTCACCCAATGCGGCCACGCTCTCGGGATCTTGACTGAAATAGACCATGTCACCCTGCACCTGGCCACCGAGTTCCATCGTCGGCTTCCCGTGATCCGAGAGCGCGTTCGGCATGCAGGCGTGAGGAGCGTTCTTGCCAGTCAGGATCGCTTCCCGGAGGTCATCGATCTGTTTTTGTAGGGCAGCCAGTTTCGCCGTTTGGTCGTCGGGAGCTTCAAGACGCTCAGGCTCGGGGGCCGGCAGCGGCTCTGCACGGATGCTGCGAGTGCAGACCAACGCCCCGATGACGAGCAGGGCTCGCACGAACTGGGACCGGGTTCTGCCAGGCGTTCGCACGCGATGTTCCGAAGTGACGCGGGCCGCGCCGCACAGGCGCGGAACCCCGCTTCATAATCGGCATAACCCGTGCTGTCGCGAGAGTCGCCGCATATTGCCAGAATTCGCCATCCGGCCCATTCTGGCCGCGCGGAGTCATTACTCGCCGATGGCCTTCACGAGCACCCGTTTGGGGCGGCGACCGTCGAACTCGCCGTAAAAAATCTGCTCCCAGGGCCCGAAGTCGAGTTGGCCATTCGTGATCGCGACCACCACTTCGCGGCCCATGATTTGTCGCTTCATGTGGGCGTCGGCGTTGTCTTCGCCCGTGCCATTGTGGCGGTAGACGGCGGGGTCGGCATTGAAGGGGGCCAGTTTTTCGAGCCAGCGGGCGTAGTCCTCATGAAGGCCGCGCTCGTCGTCGTTGATGAACACGCTCGCCGTGATGTGCATCGCGTTCACCAGGCACAATCCCTCGCGGATTCCGGAGCGAGCCACCACAGCCTCGACATCCGGCGTGATGTTTTGGAAAGCCATCCGCGCAGGGAGGTTGAAGGTGAGATACTCGGTGGCGGACTTCATCGAGCGGGTTCCATGGTCGCTGATAGCGAGCCATGGTAGCGGGCCGGCCGCCTCTTGGGCCGGGGAGGCTCGCGGCTCAGCGCTACTTGTGAAGGATGAGTTTGCCGGTGCGGGTGAGCGTGAGCCGGTAGGTCTCGCCGCGGTGACGGATGTGGACCTCGGTACGCCCAGCCAAAAGAGCCTCTGAGGCGATGACCGGCGGGGCGGACGGGCCCGGAGCGAATTCGTTCTCGCTCGCCCCGTCTGGCGATCCGAGCGCAGCAATTGTTCTAGAGACAGGCCTTTTTTCAGGTTTTTCTGGCTCGTTAGGCATTTCGCATGTCTTCGTTGAAAGACCGCTTGACGCGGCTTCACGGGGCGATATTATGCCGTCCGTGAGATCGAGTCTCACTATCGTTTATGTTGGCAAGTGCGTCAACTGAGACGATTTTGAAGCCAGCCAGCCTCGGGTTTTGAAGCCCGTCTGCCAGCCAGCCCAGTGCGTGGCGATCGTCGCCTCGCAGATGCGGTGATCCGTCGGGATGCCGCCGGTGCTGGCACGTGTGCCTTGGCTCCGGCCCGCCTCTCGCCGCCTCACCAGTGGTTGTGCATTCAGGAGCCGCTCGTGAGGGAAAAGCTGACCCCTGTTTCGCCCGCGGGATCGTCGTGGTCCGTGGCTCCAGGCGTCCTTCATTCCCGCGTCGGTTCCGTTCAAAGCGGTCGTGAATTGCGATCTTTTCCCCAGGAGGCTGATTTCATGGTGTGGGTTTCATTCTGTGCTCGTTCGATCGGGCGGTGCGGCCGTTCGATCGCCCTCATGGTTGCTCTCGCTTCAGCATTCGCCATCGTGGCGCCGGTTCGGGCCGCGACGGTTCCATTCACCGAGACGTTTGCCGCCGATGCCGCAAACTGGGCGATCGATGCAGCGGGTACGGAAGCTCAATGGAACGCGACGGGTGGTCCGTCAGGCGGAACGTTCATCGCGCGATCGGGATCCGGCCCGGATCAGGACTTCGGGTTTTTCCAGTCCGGCCCCACGCTGTTTCGTGGTCAGGACAGTTTCGATTCCAGCGGCGACGCATTCGTCGGCGATTGGCTCACGGCCGGCGTGGGAACTTTCAGCGTCGATGTCTTTCATGACCACTCCAGCGATCTGGAATTTACGGTGCGCTTGGCCGACCCCTCGAACAATCCCGGCGCGAGCTCCATCGGTTTCCTCGTGACCCCCAATACCTGGACGACCCTCAACATTCCGATCGTCGATTCGGCTTCATCCTTTCAGTCGTATGGCTCCCTCGGGAGTGCTCCGAATGCGTCGAGCTTCAGCAGCATCTTCGACAACATCGGCAACATTCAGATCGGCCTCTCATTTGGTCAGGTGGGGGCGGGGATTCCGGCGACGTTTGGCCTCGCGAATCCGATGATCGCGCCGGTACCCGAGCCGAGCACATGGGTGGTCCTGGCGGGTGCAGTTGTCAGCGGCCTTGTGATCCGTCGGCGTCGGCACAGGGAGCGTCGAGATGCGTAATGAGACGCGTTGCGGGTTCACGCTGGTGGAGCTGCTTGTCGTGATCGCGATAATTGGAACGCTCGTGGCCACGCTCTTGCCGGCCGTGCAGTCGGCACGGGAGTCGGCAAGGCGATCTCAGTGCGGCTCGAACCTTCGCCAGATAGGACTTGCCTGCCAAATGTACGACAGTGTGAAACGTCGCCTTCCGGCGGCCGCTGGGCCTCGGGGCGAAGGGGCATTCGTACCGCTTCTCCCGTTCCTCGAGGAAGGGGCGCTGTTCGAGCGTTTCGATCCCGCCAAGCCGGTGACCGATGAGACAAACCGGGCATTTCGCGAGACTCGGATCGACGTGCTCGTATGCCCGTCCATGGGCTTGCCATCGCCCACGCCCCTGGGCGGCTGGAGCAGCGTGGCCCTATGTTCGGGCAGTGGGTACGGCCACTTCGTGAACTCTTGGCACCCTGATTTTCATAACGGTGCGATCGTCGTCGCGACAAAAGGCGCGACAAGCCTTCGGACCATCTCGTCGTCGGACGGGCTCACCAAAACGTTTCTCGGCGGCGACCTCGACTACGGTCTCGGCGTCCTGCCCGATGGCACAACGGGCGGGGCTACCCGCTGGTCGGGCGGCTATCCATTTCAGAGCGTGGCGTCGACGAGCGGTGTCTTCAATGCCACGAAGCTTGTGACCGGTTACCGCGAACTCGATACGTTTCGGAGCGACCATCCCGGTGGCGTGCAGATGGTGTATTGCGACGCTTCAGTCCGGTTCGTAGCGGAGAACACCAATGCCGACACGCTTCGCTACCTCGCCAATCGCGCTGACGGCCACACTCTCACGGAGTTGCCATGAACGCACGATGTGCCGTGGTCGGACGAGTGGTGCGGCGGAGCGTGGTTCGTCGATCGGCGGCCGCAGCGCTGGGGCTTGCGACCGTGCTGGGGGGAGTGGGTTGTGGCGGCCCGGCCAGACGGGCGGTCTCGGGAAGTGTCTCACTCGATGGAAAACCGCTCGACGAAGCCGTCATCATGTTCGTGCCGCTCGACGTTCCCGTCGGCAAAACAGGCGCTGCGGTGAAACTGGGGCGGTACGAGGTGCCTCGCGATGTCGGCCTTCTCCCCGGCCGGTACCGAGTAGAGGTCGCAGATGATCCACCGATCGATCATGCTGCTATAGGAAGGTCTCCGCAGCCGGCGCCCACGCGTCGGAATCTCCCCCTGCAGTATTCGACTGCTTCCCCCCTGACAATCGAAGTCGTACCGAAAGGTCCAGCCAACTTTGACTTCCCACTGACTTCGAAGCCCCTTGGAACACCTTGAGCGAGGAGACGCGATGATTTTTCAACCTGGCCGATTCGCCGTTGTCCGATCCGTGGGGAGCATGCCATGGGGCATCCGTGTGGTGCTCGCGCTCGGGCTTGCCGTGGGCACCGCGTCGGCGAGTCATGCCCATTTCATCTTCGTGGTCCCTGAGAAGGACGGCACGACCGCCCGCGTCATTCTCAGTGAAACGCTCGAAGTGGATGACGGCGTTGATGCCGGTTTGGTCGATCGCGTGTCCCTCGTGACGCGGGATGGAGCCGGCGGCGAGGGATCGCTCGAACTGGTGCGTGACGGAGAGGCGAGGCTCATTCGGCTCCCGAAGGAGACGAAGGGTGCCGTGCACGGCACCCTCACCCATGGCGTCATGAAGCATGGACCGAAGCCATTTCTGGTCGTCTATCACCCGAAGGCCTGCCTTGGGTACCCGTTCGGATCCGCAGGACGCATCGGCCCGAAGGCCCCGGCGGAGCTTGTGCCGGCCGGGCATCCGGGCGCTGCCCGCTTTCAGTTGCTGGCTGCGGGCAAGCCTGTGGCTGACGCGACGGTGACGATGCTTTTGCCAGATGGTGACGTCGAGGAGGTGAAGACCGACGCCGACGGGCACACTCCCTCGTTCAAGCAAGCGGGGCGTTACGGTGCGTGGGCACGGCATGTCGTCGCCGTTTCAGGCGAGCACGACGGCGAGCCCTACGTCGAGGTGCGTCACTACCCTACGATCGTCATGGATGCGCCTGGCGGACACCACGGCGCTGCCAAGGCGACACATGCTGTGCTGACCAAGACCGAAAAACTTCCAAACTTGCCGATTCCGGTGTCGAGCCTCGGGGCCGTTGCCTGCGAGGGGTATCTCTATGTGTATGGTGGCCATGTTGCGCCGGTGCACACCTACTCCACCGAGGCCGTGACGGGGCGATTCTTCCGGCGGCCCATCGCGGGCGACGGGCCATGGGAGGAGCTTCCTTCGGGCCCCGGGCTCCAAGGCATGAATATCGCCACCCATGCTGGTCGGATCTACCGGGTTGGCGGCATGGACCCGCGCAACAAGCCGGATGATCCAGCGGAAAATTTCTCCGTGGCAACGGTCGCGTGTTTTGATCCTGCGAAGAAGACATGGTCCGAGCTTCCCCCGATGCCCGAGCCCCGCTCGAGCCACGACGTGGCCGTGGTCGGCGCCACGCTCTATGTGGTCGGAGGCTGGAACATGCTCGGCCACGATGGGGAAGAGTGGTGCGACGAAATGCTCTCGCTCGACCTTGCCGATCCATCGAAGGGCTGGAGGACTCACCCACAACCATTCGTGCGTCGGGCGCTCATCGCGGCTGTCGCGGACGGGAAACTCCACGTGATCGGTGGCTTCACCGACGAGGAAGACGTCAGCCTCGATGTCGACATCTTCGATCCGGGGTCGGGCACATGGACCAAGGGCCCGTCCCTTCCCGGCGAACCGATGAACGGTTTTGCTCCGGCGGCTTGCACGGTCGCAGGTCGCGTGTGTGTGAGCGTGGCCGACGGCAGCATCCACCGGCTTTCCGAGGATGGAAGTCGTTGGGAAGCCGTGGCGAGTGTCGCGCCACGGATCGTGCACCGGGCCGTGGCCGACGGCGACTCGCACCTGATTCTCGTCGGCGGTGCAGCGAATGCCGCAAACCTTGACCTTGTCGAACGGGTCCCCGTGCGTCAGTAAATGACCAAGGAGGCCCAGCCATCTTGTTGGCGGTTGATGTTGAAGGTCATTGCCGAGTACGCCACCTTGATTCCGGGAAGGATGTCCGAGACCGCGTGGCCGCCGCGAACCACGCTCTGGCCACACACCCATACCTCGACGCCGGCGGCGACGAGTTTTTCGATGAGCTCGCGATTCGGGTTTGACCCACCGCCGGCACGCTCGTGGGCCGCGTCGACGAGGGCTGCAGGCGTTGCGTTGTGGTGGAGAATCACCGCGATTTGCGGGCGCGATGCGCTCATGCCTTCCTGGGCGTAGAGATTGACCAGGCGGGCCGCGCTTTCGAGGCCGCGGTTGAGCTTGCCGGCGGGCGCGGCGCCGGTCGTGTCGAACACGACCCGGCCACCGATGCGTGGGCGTTCGCCGGCGTCGGGGATCGACACGACCGATCCGTAGCCTTCAATTTCAGGGAACGCCAGCGGCAGCGAGAGGCGTGGCGGGGTGGCATCCGGCGTGGCCGGTGCGGGCTCTGTGGCCATAGTCATCGACGAGGCGACAAGCACAACGACGAATGGCGAGCATCGATGCAACATGGGGCGATCTCCGGACGGGTGGGCTCGTTCGTGGCAGGAGCGCAGCGCGAAGGAGCCAGAATATCACGACCGCTGATTGTTGAGCGAGCACGACGCGGCGGGCGCAGCAGCGTCGCAGGTTGCTGCCCAGGCCTTGTAGCCGCCGATGAGATCGTGAATCCCTGTGAGACCTTGCTTCTGAAGCACGCTCGCGCCGATGGCCGAGCGATAGCCACCCTCGCAGTGGACGACGACGGGGCGATCGGTCGGAATCTCGCCCATGCGGTCTTCGAGCTTGGGGAGCGGAATGTTGAGGCTCCCTTCGATGTGGCCGCGGGCATGCTCCGCTTCGCTCCGGATATCCAGGATCACTGGCGTCGGGCCCGCTTCAGGCCGTACGCCCCCGAGCCATTCGGCAAGCGCCACCGCCGTGACGCGGTCCGTTTTTTCGGTGAGGTCCGCCCGTTTCTCAAGGGCCCGCATGCCTCCGTCCAGATAGCCAGTGACGTTGTCAAACCCGATGCGGCCGAGCCGCATCACCGCCTCCTCTTCGCCCCCTTCTTCGGCGATGACGATGATCGGTCTCTCGTGCGAGAGCATGGACCCGGCCCATGTGGCGTACTTGCCGGAGAGCGCGATGTTGAGAGCACCCTTCAGGTGCTCCCCCTGGAAGTCGATCCCGTCGCGAACGTCGAGGATCTGCGATCCGGACTTCTGCCATGCCAGGACTTCGTCGAGCGACAGCGGCTTCAATTGCTGGTCCAGCGCGTCATGAAGGGCCGTTCGCTCCTTGCGGTTCAAGATCGCGTCGTGCACGAAGTAGTCTGGGGCTTCGGGCTGATCGGCGGTCACGATCTGCTTGAACGCCTCGCGGCTCATCGGCCGCATCGCGTAGTTGAATTTCCTCTGCTCGCCGATCGTCGAGACCGTCTCGTTCGAGAGCGCTTTGCCGCAGAGGCTGCCGGCACCGTGGGCCGGATAGACGAGTGTCGCATCCGGGAGCTTCGACAGCCTGCCGATGCTGTCGTAGAGCATGTCG
Organism: uncultured Candidatus Kuenenia sp.; assembly: GCA_964498325.1. Classification (GTDB taxonomy): domain Bacteria; phylum Planctomycetota; class Planctomycetia; order Pirellulales; family UBA1268; genus QWPN01. The sequence goes on along the minus strand of CAZCHF010000014.1, from coordinate 62,802 downwards.
GCGAGCTCGTCGGCCGTGACGCCGATGCTCGCGAGCAGGTCGGGGCGCCCGACGTCGCCGATGAAAAGCGTGTCGCCGGTGAGCACGGCCTTGGGCTCGGTGGCCGATGCCGCCAGGTCATACACGAGGATCGAAATGCCCTCCGGCGTGTGGCCGGGGGTTTCCAATGTCTCGAGCTTCACGTCGCCAAACTGAATCGCGTCGCCGTCCTTCATGGCGACATGGTCGAACTCCGCACCGGCCCGACGGCCGAGATGGATCGTGGCCCCGGCCTTGTCGCGGAGCTCGATGTGGCCGGCGACGAAGTCGGCGTGAAAGTGCGTCAAGAAGACGTATTTGATCGTGAAGCCCCCTGCAGCTGCGTCGGCCAGGTACTGGTCGATGTCGCGCTGGGGATCGACCACGGCGGCTGTCTTCGTCTTCTCGTCCGTGATCATGTACGAGGCGTGTGAGAGGCAGGCGAGGTAGTACTGCTGGATCTGCATGGCGGGCGCTCCTGAGTGCCGGGACGGCTCATGTGTCAATATATCGGAACAATACGATATGTCAATCCAGGAATTCCCCCGTCCTGCGAGGGCTCGGGGTGACCCGTGTCCCGGCCCCGGACGCTTGCGGTGGCCGTCGTGGCCACCGCTGCGCTCGGAGAAACCTTCGCTTCGCCCTCCAGGCTTCGCTCAGCTTTCTACGCCGGTGCCAGGACGCGGGTCACCCCGAGCCGGAACGCGTCATCGAGAGCGCTGCAAGTAGTAAGCCAGCAGACGGTGGAACAAGTCTGTAGCCGCACGATGCGGCGTGTCCCGGACCATGGAAACCGCCGGCGTTCTCCATGGTCGGACATGGACAGCTAGCCCGCTGAAGACATTTCAATCGCCTCGGCGACTGTCTTTTGGCCCACTTTCTTCTTCTCGGGAAAGGGGCCGTCCACGCCTCCCTCGGGCCAGGTGGATGGGTCGGCATAGAGGCCGTCGTCGTCGAACTCTCTTTGTAGCCTCGTGATCTCGGCCTTCAGTTCCTCAAAGAGGACCGCCACCTTGGGCTGCTTGGCCTCGTCGGGATCAAAAAGAAGGTTGTGCTGTTCATTCGGGTCTTTCTCGAGGTCAAACAACTCCCACGCGTCCTTCTTCCAGTAATGGATCAGCTTGTGCGTCGCCGTGCGCACGCCGAGATGAGCCTGCGTATTGTGGTGGCCCGGGCTGTGGTAGTAGCGGTAGTAGACGGTCTTTCTCCAGTCCGACGGAGTCTCGCCGCGAAGCAGCGGGGCGAGGCTGCGACCCTGCATGAAGTCGGGAATCGGGAGCCCCGCAAGATCCAGGAACGTCGGCGCCAAGTCGATGTTGGCGACGAAAGCTTCGGGTGTGCTTCCAGGCTTGATACCGGGGCCGCGGGCGATGAGCGGCACCCGCAGGCCCGGCTCATACATGAACCGCTTGTCGTAGAGGCCGAGTTCCCCCATGTACCAGCCGTTGTCGGCCGAATACATCACGATCGTGTTGTCGGCAAGTTTCTGGGTGTCGAGGTAATCGAGGAGCTTGCCGACGTTGTCATCCACACCCTGCACGCACGCCAGGTAATCCTGCATGTACCGCTGGTACTTCCACTTCAAGAGCTCAGTGCCGGCGAGCCCTTCCGGCGGATCTTTCTTGAGATCCTTCCGGTCGAGGTCGCGGTCGATTGTTTGGCGATTCTCAGGCAGCGCGGCGGGGCGGGTGCGGTAGTCGTCTTGAAGTGTTTCCGGTTCCGGGATGGCAGCATCTTTGAAGCGGGCCTTGTTGCGCGCATCGGGTTCCCAGCGGCGATGCGGTGCCTTCTGGTGAACCATCAAGAAGAACGGTTTGTCCTTTGGGCGCGTCTCGAGAAACTCGATGGCCAGATCACCGGTGATGTCGGTGCAGTGACCTTCGATCGTGATGGACTTTCCAGGGGTGAGAAAGATCGGATCCCAGTACCCACCCTGGCCAGGAAGCACGATCCAGCGATCAAAGCCGGTTGGGTCGCTGCCCAGGTGCCACTTGCCGATGATGCCCGTGTGATATCCCCCAGCCTGCAGGTGCTTCACGGCATGATCCCGCGAGCCGTCGAAACGATTGAAAACCGGCACACCGTTCTTATGCGAATACTGGCCGGTGAGGAGCGTGGCACGGCTGGGAGTGCAGATGGAGTTCGTCACGAACGAGTTCGTGAACCGAGCCCCGCCGGCGGCCAGTCGGTCGATGTGCGGCGTCGTATTGACCTGCGACCCGTAGGCCGAAATGGCGTTCTGCGCGTGGTCGTCCGAGAAGATGAAAATGATGTTGGGCCGCTCGGTGTCGGCAGCGGCGGCCACTGTGGAGAAGAGGCTGGCAAGCCCGAGGGAGACGAGCCATGCAAAAAAACGACCATCCATAGGGACCCTCTCCGCGCGCACGAACCCGAAGCGAGATACACATTCTTTCCGACACTCGAGCGCGTGTCAAAAACCAGTCCGTTCGATGGCGCTCACGATGCGTGGCCCGCGCTCGCTTGAGGAAGCGGGGGCAACGGTGGTTCGAGGACGCCTTGGACGCGTGGCCACAAGAGACATGCCTCGACCACCATCCAGGCTTCAAGCGCGAGCATGACAACGGCCACGATCACGAGGAGCCAACTCCCTCCGGCCCACCAGCGTTGCACGTCGATCACGAGTGCCCAGGCCGGCATCGCGAGCATGAACATCATCGGGATCACGGAGACCCACGTCGGCAGGCCGCGTCGCAGCAAATAAAAACTCACGACGGCCAGCGAGAGGCCGGCGAGCAGTTGGTTCGTGGCACCGAAAAGGGGCCAGAGGATGAGGCCGCCTGTTCCCATCGTCTCGACGGTCCAGGGCTGTCCTGGTCGCGGCATGAGTGACAAGAGAAACGCCGACGACACCGCAAAGAGCGTGGCGCCGTGCGGTGTCGTCAAGAGCCAGACCGGCCAGGCGACAGGCGCGATGCCAATCGGCCGCGGCTGACGCGGGGTCCACGCCGCGCCGCTCGGCAGGAGCGTGCCGGCAAGCTCCTGCACGACGTATCGCTGGAGCCGTGTGGCCGTGTCGAGCGTCGTGCCGGCGAAGCTTGCGACGAGCACACCCATGAGGGCACGGGCGAAGGTCGCATCGATCCCAATCGCGCCGAGCAAATTGCCGGAGCCGACGACGAATGCGGCAATCGCACTTTTGCCAGTGACCTTGTCCCAATCGGCGTAGATGGTTTGCCAAAGCGTCGTACCGGAAAGTCCTGGATACTCCTGCGGCCAGCCGAGGCCGATGCCGGCCCCCACGGCAACGATCACGAGAATCGCCAGAAATGCTTCGAGCAGCATGGAGCCGTAGGCGACGGCGTGGGCGTCGGTTTCGCAGCGAAGCTGCTTGCTGGATGTCCCCGAGCTGACAAGGCAGTGGAAGCCGCTCACTGCACCGCAGGCAATCGTCACGAAAAGGAAGGGAAGGATTGGTGGCGCGTGGTTCGGATGCAGGTCGAGCACGGGCGCCACGATCTCGAGCGTCGGCCTGGATCCGCCGGCATCGGCCGGGCCGCCGAAGACTGCCGCGGCCACGAGCCCTGCCACCACCAGCCCCAGGCTCGCGATGAGGAGCAGGCTATTGATGTAGTCGCGCGGCTGAAGCAAAACCCAAACCGGCAGTACGCTCGCGACGTAGCAGTAGGCCAAGAGCACGCCCGTCCAGACCCAGATCGGCCATGCGGTGACGGTGGCGTTGAAGGATTGAATTGCGCTGCCGATCGCCCCCCCCGTCCACTCGAGGCCCGGGCAGGCCGCACCCAGCCACACGGTCGCGAACATGATGACGAGGGCGATGACGCTGGGCCAGAAAAGATCCTTGCCGGCGCGGTGAACCTTCACGCCGATCCAGACGGCAATCGGAATCTGGAGAAACACCGGGAGCGTCGATTCGGGGAACTGCACGAAGACGGTCGCAATCACCCATCCGAAAATGGCGAGCACGAGCCAGAGAGCGAAGAGCAGGAGCACGAGAAACAAGAGCCGCACGCGACGGTTGAGAAGCCGACCGGCCACTTCACCGATCGTCATGCCGCGGCTGCGAAGGCTCACCACGAGCGCTGCAAGGTCGTGCATCGCCCCCATGAAGATTGCCCCGATGAGCACCCAAGCGACCGCAGGCCCCCAGCCCCACATGATCGCCATGGCCGGCCCCACGATCGGGCCGGTACCGGCGATGCTCGTGAAGTGGTGTCCAAACACGATGGCCGGAGGGGTGGGTACGTAATCGACATCGTCACGGAGTTCGACGGCCGGAACGGTGGCGGTTGGGGACAGCCGAAAAATGGCCCGAGAGAGCCAGCGGCCATACGTGTAGTAGCCACCGACAAGAATGGCGGCGGCGGCGAGGACGAGCAGGAATACCGTCATGACTTTGGTTCGCAGGGAGCGGCGTGACCAGGGGATAGCAGCGTAGCAGCCGGCCGAAACCGACTCCAAGCCAGGAGTTGGCTACCATTTTGTTCATCATGGAAGCCCCGTTCACCGAGCCTTGGTATCGCGACCCCCGGGCGAGGCAGCCCGTTGCGGTTGGCGTCGCGCTCGTGGCCAGCGGCCTCCTGCATGCCGCTGCGTGGGCCATCGACGGCACCCCTTGGGAGGGGCCTGTCACGTGGCGAAAGCCGATCCTGTTCGGGATATCGGGCGGCCTGACAAGCCTCTCCATCGGTTGGGTCTGGGCCAGGTTGGCGCCGCGGTGGGGTGACACGTGTCTCGCTGCAGCGTGCGCCTGGGCGCTCTTCGTCGAGGTGTTTTTGATCGATCTTCAGTGCTGGCGAGGCGTGGCCAGCCACTTCAATCGATCGACTCCGCTCGATTCGCTCGTTTATGACGTGATGGGCGGGCTCATACTTTTTGTCACGATCGTCATCGCCGATCTGACCGTGCGGGCATATCGCGACAGTCTCGAGGGCTGGCCTGCCGACATGCGCCTGGCAGCCCGCGCGGGAATGCTGTTGCTCATCGTCTCGTGCGGACTCGGTATCTGGGCCAGCGTCCATGGCGACATGCAAATGACTGAAGGCCTCGCCCCGGAGCGGTACGGACTCGCCGGCGTCACAAAATTTCCGCACGGCGTGGTGATCCATGCCATTCAGTGGCTGCCGCTCCTAGCTTGGGCCGCCAGGAAAGCCCGTTGTGGGGAGACGGCCCGCTGGTGGCTCGTGGCTGTGGCATCCGTTGCCTCAGTGCTGATGCTCGCGTTCGCCCTCGCTCAAACACTCACGGGGCACTCCCGGTTCGACATCACGTGGTGGGCTCAATTGCTGGGATAGACTCGCGATCATGAGTCAGCTCTGGAGGCCGCCGCCACGCCGGTGGAGACATTCACCATGCCGATCGATTTCGCCACCGTCGAAGATCTCTTTCGGGTAAAGCCGGGGAAGCAGTTTCGACTCGCTGGTCACGACCCGGGATGGGCCGGCGACGAGGACACGCCGGAAAAGCGGCGAAAAGAGCGGGCCAAGGAAATTCTCGAAGAAAGCAAGGCCGAGCTCACGGCGACGCAGGAGCTGCTCTATGCAGCCGACACGTGGAGCGTGCTTGTGATCTTTCAGGCGATGGACGCGGCCGGGAAGGACGGTGCCATCAAGCATGTAATGAGTGGTGTGAACCCCCAGGGTGTCGAAGTCACGAGTTTCAAGCACCCGTCGGCCGAAGACCTCGACCACACGTTTCTCTGGCGATGCATGAAGCGGCTCCCGGAGCGCGGCCGCATCGGCATCTTCAACCGTTCCTACTATGAGGAAGTTCTCATCGTGCGTGTCCATCCGCACCTCTTGGAGGCCCAGCGCATTCCGGGGATCACGGTGTGCGACAAGACCTGGCGGCAGCGATTCGACGACATCAACTCCTTTGAAAAGCACCTGGCCCGCAATGGCACCGCGATCGTGAAGTTTTTTTTGAACATCTCGAAGGACGAACAGCGGAAACGGTTCTTGGATCGCGTCAACGAGCCGGACAAGCACTGGAAATTTTCGCCGTCGGATATCTCGGAGCGAGGCTACTGGGACTCGTACATGGCGGCCTACGAGGAAGCGATTCGCGAGACGAGCACCGAGCATGCCCCGTGGTACGTCGTGCCGGCTGACAAAAAATGGGTGAGCCGGGCCGTCGTTGGGGCGGTGCTTGCCGGCACGATCCGGAACCTAGGGCTCCAGTGGCCCGTCGTCGACGATGCGAAACGCAAAGAAATCGAAGCGGCGAGGAAGCTGCTCGCAAAGGAGTAAGGGTCTTCCGGGAAGTGCCGGCGAGGGGCTGCCCACGTCATCTCGCCGGACGTTCGCTCCGGGCATCCATGCCCTCCGCTCACTCGGAGAAACCTGCGCTTCGCCCTCCGGGCTGCGCTGGTTTTCTACGCCGGCTCCATGACATGGGCAGCCCCTCGCCTCGGTTAGGCTTGATTCACCACGCGAGCCGGGAGGAGCGAACGGCTTCTGTCGGCCGATCAGTTCGTTGTAGGGCTGGTGGTCAGCGGCTACACTTTTGTGCGTCAGGAGAGAGCTCGCCCGTGGAGCCGCCGAAGGCTGAACGCTCAGGCACCAAGAACTGACGATACATTCTGTTGGAGAGCGACGTGTGGCTGTCACGGCTTCACGTCCACCGAAGGGGCAACCCGGGGGCTCGAGCCCTCGGCGAATCTCTCAGGTTCCAGGACAACAGGGTTCCGGGTGACGGCTCGTCGTCACCGTCGATCGAAGGAGCCCTCGCATGTCGCACACAGCCGCTTCCGCAACGGTCAGTCGCCCACGTTCATCCGGCGTGCGAAGCGAAACCGCGCCACCGCCGGTCCAGTTGCCAGATCTCGCCGAACCGGCTGACTTCCCATCGCGCCACATCGGCCTCACGCCAGACGATGAGGCGACCATGCTGAAGGCAGTCGGGGCATCGTCGCTCGATGCCCTCATCGATGAGATCATTCCCGCGGGGATCCGGCGCCGGGATGCGATGCAGTTGCCGGCCGCCAAATCCGAGGCGGCGGCGCTCAAAGAGCTCCGAGAGATCGCGTCGCGAAACAAGATCAAGAAGAGTTTTATCGGCCAGGGCTACCATGGCACGCGCACGCCCGCCGTCATCCTCCGCAACGTCCTCGAGAACCCCGCCTGGTACACGGCCTACACGCCCTACCAGGCCGAGATTTCCCAGGGGCGCATGGAGGCGCTCGTCAACTTTCAGACGATGATCTGCGACCTGACCGGGATGCCGATCGCCAATGCCTCGATGCTTGACGAGGCGACCGCCGCCGCCGAGGCGATGACGCTCGCCCGGCGCATGGCCACGAGCGCGAGCCACCGCTTCATCGTCGATCACCGCTGCCATCCGCAGACGATCGAACTCCTGGCCACGCGGGCTGAGCCACTGGGGATCGACCTTGTCGTCGGCGACGTGGCGACGTTGCTCGAAGGCGGTTGCTTCGGCGTGCTCGTGCAGTATCCGACCACGGATGGCGATGTGCCGGATTGGCGCGGTCTCGCCGACGTCGTGCATGCCTGTCAGGGCATCCTTTGTGTCGCGACCGATCCGCTCGCCCTCACGCTTCTCATGCCGCCAGGCGAATGGGGGGCCGATGTCGTGGTCGGCTCGACGCAGCGGTTCGGGATGCCGATGGGCTGCGGCGGGCCGCATGCGGCTTTTTTTGCGTGCCGTGATGAGTTCAAGCGATCGCTGCCCGGCCGGCTTGTGGGTGTGAGCGTCGACGCTGCCGGGGCACCGGCGTATCGCCTTGCGCTGCAAACCCGTGAGCAGCACATCCGTCGCGAGAAGGCGACCTCCAATATCTGCACGGCCCAGGTGTTGCCGGCTGTCGTGGCGTCCATGTATGCGGTCTACCATGGCCCCGAAGGTCTCCAGCGGATCGCCCGACGCATTGCGGCCTTGACCGCGGTTGTCGCCGCCGGGCTCAAGTCACTCGGATTCAAGGTCAGGAACAGCCAAGCCTTCGACACGATCGCCGTCGCCACCGGGGATCGCACTGATCGAATCGTGCACGCAGCCTGCGAGTTGGGCATGAATGTTCGTCGGCTCGACGAGTCGACCATCGGCATCGCCCTCGACGAGACCACTCAGCCGGCCGATGCCGAACGCCTCTGGCAAGCGTTTGCCGCGCCAGGGCAAACCATTCCAGCATGTGCCGACATGGAGGGGGCTGCGGCATCCCTTCTGCCCGAAGCCCTCAAGCGCACGAGCTCGTTTCTCACGCATCCGGTCTTTCATTCCTACCGCAGTGAAACGGCGATGCTCCGGTATCTCCGCGAGTTGGCGGACCGTGACCTCGCGCTCGACCGTTCGATGATTCCGCTCGGCAGTTGCACGATGAAGCTCAACGCCACGAGCGAAATGATTCCGATCACGTGGTCGGAGTTTGCCGCGATCCATCCGTTTGCACCGGCCGATCAACGCGAAGGGTATTCCATTCTCGAAAAGCAACTCATCGCATGGCTCGCCGCGGCGACGGGGTACACCGGCATCAGCCTTCAGCCAAACGCCGGGAGCCAGGGTGAATACGCGGGGCTGCTGGCGATTCGTGCGTGGCAGCGGTCGCGAGGTCAGGGGAATCGGAATATCTGCCTGATCCCATCGTCGGCCCACGGCACGAACCCGGCAAGCGCCCAGATGGTCGGCATGGATGTGGTCGTCGTGGCATGTGACGCCGACGGGAACGTCGACCTCGTGGACCTCGAGGCGAAGTGCAAGGCCCACGCCGACCGGCTGGCAGCGATCATGATCACCTATCCGAGCACTCATGGCGTCTTTGAAACGGAAGTGCGACGGCTCTGCGAGGTCGTGCATGCTCACGGTGGCCGTGTTTATGTCGACGGTGCGAACATGAACGCCCTGGTCGGGCTTGCCGCCCCGGGGGCCTTCGGTGGCGACGTCAGTCACCTCAATCTTCACAAGACGTTTTGCATTCCGCACGGCGGTGGCGGCCCCGGCGTCGGGCCGGTCTGCGTCGTCGAGGATCTCGTGCCCTTTCTGCCGGGGCATGCGACGGGAGGGCTTCCTGATCATCCGGTCGGTGCGGTGTCGGCGGCGCCACTTGGCAACGCGCTCGTGCTTCCGATCTCGTGGATGTATTGCCGGATGATGGGGCCGGATGGTCTCACCCGAGCCACGGCCGCCGCGATCCTCGCGGCCAACTATGTGAGTGCGAGGCTTCGCGATCACTATCCCACGCTCTACTGCGGCCCGGGCGGTCGCGTGGCCCACGAGTGCATTCTCGACCTGCGGCCACTCAAAGAGTCGTCAGGCGTTTCGGCTGAAGACGTGGCCAAGCGTCTCATCGACTACGGGTTTCATGCCCCGACGCTCAGTTTTCCCGTCCCAGGCACCCTCATGGTGGAGCCGACCGAGAGCGAGAACCTGGCCGAGCTCGACCGGTTCATCGACGCCATGATCGCGATCCGCGACGAGATTCGTCGCATCGAAGCAGGCGAGTGGCCTCGCGATGACAATCCGCTGGTGAACGCGCCGCACACGGCGATGAACCTGACCGTGGGCGAGTGGGAGCGGCCGTATTCCCGCGAGGTCGCAGGGTTTCCGGTGGCTGAGCTCAAGCGACGCAAGTATTGGCCGCCGGTCGGCCGCGTCGACAACGTCCACGGAGATCGGAATCTCTTCTGTAGCTGCGTGCCGGTGGCAGCGTGGGCCGAGCCGCCACCCGCCGGCTGACCTGTCTGGTCGCGTTTGGCCATCGTCGCTCAAGTGCGGTAGTCTCTGGCCCCATGACAGCGAATGGAAGTGATTCCTGGGGTTCGCGACTCGGCGTCATTCTCGCCGTGGCCGGCAGCGCCGTTGGCCTTGGAAACTTTCTGCGATTCCCCGGCCAGGCCGCACAGTTTGGCGGCGGGGCCTTCATGATCGCCTACGCCGTGTCGTTTCTCATTATCGGCATGCCCATCTGCTGGGCCGAGTGGACGATGGGGCGTTACGCCGGCCAGCGAGGTTACAACTCGGCCGCCGGTGTCTTTCATTGCCTCGTGCCCTGGCGCGGCAGCAAGTACATGGGGGTGCTCGGGGCGATCATTCCGCTGGTGATCTTCATGTATTACGTCGTCATCGAGGCGTGGACGCTCGGCTACACCGTCCGTTTCCTCCGGGCGTTGTTCGATCCCGCGCTTCGGTTCGCCCGCATCGAAGACTCGAAGGCGTTCTTTGACGCCTTTGTGGGGAAGACCGGCGATGGAGCCGCCATGGTCTGGAGTCTCGACTCGCTGCTTCCATGGCTCGTCATCGTATTCACGATCAACCTGTTTCTCATTTACCGCGGCATTTCGGCGGGCATCGAACGAATTTGCCGGATCGGGATGCCCGTGCTCGTCGTCTTGGCGATCGTTGTCCTCATCCGCGTGCTCACACTCGGCACGCCCGACCCAGCGAAGCCTGATCAAAACGTGTCGACCGGCCTCGGCTACATGTGGAATCCGGGCAAGACGTTCGTGGTCGACGCGCAGGGCAAACAGGTCGCCGAAGTCGTCGATCCCGATCTTGCCCAGCAGCAAAAGCGTGCCGAAGAGATGGCGGCGACGATCCCTGGTGCCAAAGTCGAACGCCGCGAAGTGCTCCAGCGACTGACGAATCCAAATCTCTGGCTTGCCGCAGCCGGTCAAATTTTTTTCTCGCTCTCCGTCGGGTTCGGCGTGATCCTTGTCTATGCCAGTTACGTCGGGCCGAAAGACGACATCGCCTTGAGCGGCCTGACGGCAAGCGCCACCAACGAGTTTTGCGAAGTGGCCCTGGGGGGGCTCATCACGTTGCCGGCAGGCGTGGCCTTTCTCGGCCTGGCTGGCGTCGCCGGGGAGGGCACGTTCGGCCTCGGCTTCAACGTGCTCCCGATGGTGTTTAGTGCCATGCCCGCCGGCAGTTTTTTCGGTGCGATTTTCTTTTTCGTGCTCTTCATCGCGGCGATCACCAGCTCGCTCTCGATGCTCCAGCCTGGCATCGCGCTACTGGAAGAAGCCCTCGGGATCGGCAGGAAGGGGTCGGTTGGCTTGCTCGGTACGTTGACGGCGCTCGGTGTCGGTTTCATCGCCTGGTTCACGAAAGATCTCAAGGCGCTCGACACGCTCGACTTCTGGGTGGGAACGTTCCTGATCTTCGTGCTGGCGACGATTCAGATCATCCTCTTCGGCTGGTTCTTCGGGATCGATCGCGGCTGGGAGGAGCTTCACCGCGGAGCTTCCATCCGCATTCCGACATACTTTCGCGTCGTGTTCAAGTACGTCTGTCCGGCATTCCTGCTGACGATCTTCGGGCTTTGGGTTCTCAAGAACGTCGTCGGCTGGGACCCGGAGTCCGGGGCGGCCGCTGAGAGTTCCTACGTGGCGGATCTCTTCAAGCACCGCAATCCGGTGGCCTGGATGTGCGTCGCCCTGGTTGCAACGGTCGCGATCGGCCTGGCCGTGACGATCGCCAGTTCCAAACGGTATGCCGACACCCCTCTTCCTCCTGACGCGTAGGCGAGCTGATGCAGCCAGCCGGATACCTTGTGATGATTCTGTCGGTCGGCTCAGTTTCCGCGCTCTTCGCGTGGTGCATCTGGAAGGTGCTGACGCAGCCTGCGTCCGAGATGGAGCACCTCCACGGCACGGAGTTGCACACGCCCGACAGCGATCAGCCATGACGCCAGGCCTGTGAGTGGTCCTGGAACGAAGCCTGGAAATGACTCAGGCGGCGCGGCGCATGGGTTGGTGTTCCGGCACCGCGTCGAAGTCTTCCGCGGCCCGGAAGGCCGCGAGGTCAATCGTCTGCACGGCAGCGACGTACGAGGACGCACTGCCGGGCCAGATAACGTGATTCCGCCCGGAGGAGTGGCGATACCAGCCGTTGCATGGGGGCACGGTCTTGTTTCCCGTACCCACCATCGGTGAGCTTCGCCACACGCTCCGCTCGAATTGACCTTCCAGCGACGCGTTGAAAGCGGCCTGGGCTTCGGTCCTGACCTCGACGGCGGGAAGGTCACCGCGATCGAGCCAGCCGAGATACTGCATGATCGATTTCACCTGGGCTTCGATCATGACGAGGATCGAGTTGTGTCCGAGGGCCGTATTCGGGCCCATGATCAGGAACAGATTCGGAAACCCGGCGACGGTCATGCCGTGATAGGCCCGGGGCCCGTCGCGCCAGATTTCGGCGAGCGACTGGCCGCCGCGGCCGACCACCTCGACGGCGTCGGTGAGGTTGAAGGGCTTGAAGCCCGTTGCCAGGACGATCACGTCGACGGGGCGCGCGATGCCGTCCTCGGTCGTGATGTCCCAGCGGCCGATGCGGGCGATCGATTCGGCGACTACTTCGACATGTTCCTTGCAGAGCGTGGCGTAGTAGTCATCCGACTTGAGAACCCGCTTGCAGCCGAGGGCATAGGGGGGCTCGAGCTTGAGGCGCAGGCGATAGCCTGCCCCGGACTTCTTCATGAGACCCTTGGCTTGGCGCTGCGGATGCCCGACGAGCCGTGGGTTCCGGGTGAACGGAATCGCGCGAGCCTCGTTGGTCCAGTAGATCAATTGGCGGCGGAGCGACCGGAGGCCGGGCACATGCTTGTCGAGCCAGCGGGCCACCGGTGAAATCGGCTTGTCGCCTCGGGGGAGCACCCAAGGAGCCGACCGCTGGAATACATGAAGCCGCTCGACCTTGCTCGCGATCTCGGGGATCACCTGGATGGCGCTGGCGCCAGTGCCGATGACGGCCACCCGCTTGCCGGCAAGATCGAGGTCGTGGTCCCAGCGAGCCGTGTGAAATGATGGACCTGCGAAATCATCGAGGCCCGGAAGGTCCGGTACGTGCGGAATATGGATGCCGCCGACTGCCGACACCACGGCACGCGCCTTGAAACTTCGACCGTCGGACGCCTCGAGCGTCCAGTGCCGCGACGTTTCGTCCCAGGTGATCTTCTCGACGGATGTGTCGAACCTGGTGAATCGATGGATGTCGTGCCGACGGGCGACGTCCTCGATGTAGGCAAGGATTTCGGGTTGCGGGGCATACCGTCTCGACCAGTCGCCGTCGGGCGCGAAGGAATACGAGTAGAGCCGCGAGGGGATGTCGCAGGCGCAGCCGGGGTAGGTGTTGTCGCGCCAGGTGCCTCCGAGCCCCGAGGCCTTTTCAAGGATTGCGAAGTCGGTGCGCCCCGCCTCCCGAAGGCGAATGGCCATCGCGATTCCCGCGAAGCCCCCTCCGATGATGGCCACGCCGAGTGACTCGGTCCTGTGGAAAGCGGTGACGAATCGAACCGGCGTCGCATCCGTGGCGTTTGACTCTCCTTGTCGCACTCCCAGCCGTTCGCGATCCTCCGGTCGAAGGCAAGCCAACACTTCGGGGGCGACCTCGGTGCCAAGGCCTTCGAGCGAGAGGCCTCCTTCATGACGACCGAGGACTTCTGCGACAGCCTGTGGCAGTTCCCGCAGGCCGTCCAGCCAGAGCCGGCCTCGATATGACGCGAGTGCTGCAGCTTGCGAGACATCGAGTGACTCGATGCCACCAAGCGAGAGTCCGCCGGTGTGCGGCGTGAGTGCTTCAAGGGTCTCCGGGCTCGGGGACCGCAGTCCACCCAGCGAAAGTCTGCCGCGCAGTGAAGCAAGGGCCGCGGCGACGTCTGGTGGAAGTTCGCGCAGCCCGTCGAGTCGAAGGTCTCCGGTCGTGGCGGCGAGAAGCCTTGCGATCTGGCGATCAAGCGAAACGAGTCCTCGCAGGGAAAGGCCCCCGTGATGCCGTTTGAGACGCCGAGCACAATCGACATCGAGCGACGTGACACCGTCCAGCAAGAGCCAATCACGGTGCAGACCGAGGTTATGGGCCACTTGGATCGTGAGCGAACGCAGGCCGCTGAGCTCCAGTGTGCCTGGGTGGTATGACAACTCCTCCGAAGACCCGGGGCCCAACTCGGTCACCTCGGGAAGCGAGAGATACCCCACCCGGGTAGCCAATTCCTTGGCGGCCCCTTGGAAAAGAGGCGAGCCTGGCGGCATGGGCGGCGGTTCGAGGTGCGAGGGCGGCATCATCGGGGCGGGAGATTAGCGTCCGTCCCGTTCGCCGGCCAGACGACCTGTCCTGCCGAACCGTTGCCTTCCCGACCTGCCCGCCTTGACGTCGCCGTCCAGAGCACGCGAAGCCGACGCTGTTCGGGGCGGCGTCGGATGCGTTCTTCACGCCGCCGGCGGTTTTTTCCCGACAAAATAGTGGCGGCCGGACTTGAACCGGCGACACCCGGCTTATGAAGCCGGTGCTCTAACCAACTGAGCTACGCCACCACGGACCTCAAAATATAGCCCACACCGCGGACGCCGTCAGCAGGCCTTGGCCCCGCGGCCGTCAGCTTGCATGCGTCGGGGAAAGCAAGATCACGGCCCGCTGGCCGTCGCTGTGCCACGGGTCGCCCGTGAGATTGTGCCGCGGGGCAGCGCGGGGCGTGACGCCGACCCCGCCGATGTAGCCGGCTGCCTTCACCCGGCCGGCAAGCGAAAGGTCCTCGACAACGTAGTCACGCGACTCATCGACGTCAGGGTCGATGCGATGTGTCGTCAGATTCCAGGCGTGCCAGGTAAACCGGACGCCGATGTCGCGGCTGATCTGGCCGACCCACACGGGCTGCCCCTTGAACGAGAGCGGTGCGAGCCAGAGCCGGAGGTGCAGCCGCTCGTTGATCGAGTGCCGCGTGCGCTGGAGGGCGATGTCTTGCGTGCGGCCAAAAAGCCAAAGGCCGCTGACCGGCGAGTAACGGTAATTCGCGCCGAGCAAGAAGGCCTTGACCGTCTTCCAACAGGTGGCGAGCGTGATCGTTTCGCTCTCGTCCCAGCGGGCGCCAAATCCACCGAGGATCCTGTCGAACGTGCCGATGACGACGAGGTTCACCGGATCGCCTCGCTTGCGCGCCGAGGCATTGGATGTCGTAGGCGGCATCGCTTCGAGTCGCTCCGCGAGCGTCGCAAGCGAGACATCCTCGATGGTCGCGGCGGGAACGATAGCCTCGAAATCCTTGCGAAGGTAATCGGCGGCGATACCCGGCACCGCCATCGTGAAGGCAAGGTCGACGATCGGTTCCGGGGCGGCGGCGTGGGCCAGGAGGGCCTCGTCGTCGACAGCACCAGCCCGCTCGACGGCCTCGCGAATGTCACCGGCTGGGACGAGTCGGACATGCACGACCTTGGTGCCGAGATCGAGCGTCGTGAAAACGAAACCCTCGGCACTGGCTCCCGGAGCTACTGGGCCGAGGCGAAACCCCTGGTCGCGAAAGAGCTCATCCATCCGACGGTTGGCCTGCTTCGCGGTGATGAGTTTGAACGGTACCAGCAGCACAAGCGGCAGGAACACCCAACCAAGGGCCCCGAAGGCTGACAGCCGACGCAGGATGGAAAAGTGGACCGTGGCTGCCGCCTCGAGCGGCGTGAAATACCGCGGATCGATGCCCACGAGCTGGAGCCTCAGCGGCTCGGTCGATCGATTCTCGATTCGAACGAAGACCGGTTGAATGCCCCGGCGGGCAAGGTCGATGCCAAAGAGTTGACGCCCTTCCTTGGCGGTCGGGACGGCCACCGTCACGTGGGCCTGCGGCGTTTCTTGCTCCTGGGCTCGTCCCAAAAAATCACGGAACGTCGGATCTGGCTCGTAAGGCGTGATGACAAGTCGCCACAAGCGGCGAACAAGCGAGGCGAGCATGAGGCCGAGTGTTCCGCGTGTCAGGTCACTGCAGGGCAGGAAAAGCAGTCGGCCCGGAAGCATACGCTCCCGGGCCGACGATTACCGAATCGGGTGCGCCTCGCGCCGCCGTGGTGGCGTTGCGATCACTCCACGAGCTTTTCGGAGTCTTCCACGATCGCGTCGATCGTCTCGCAGCAGAGGGCGTCCTTGGCGAGGGCATGGTTCGCCTTCACGGTGCCCTCCTTGTAGCAGACGACCGTCACGTCGGCCTCGGGGGCGATCTTGAAGTCGGGTGGACCGTTCTCGGCATCCTCCGGCACCACGAGGGCGACCCGCTTGATCCCATGCTTCGCTGCAAAATCGGCGGCCTGCTTCTTCAACGCCTCGGCATCGCTGCCGATCATATTCACGAACGCCGTGAGCTTGGTGTCGGAGTGCTCTTCGATCTCTTCCTCGAGTTTCTCGATGAGCTTCGCAAGCCCAGCGTCAGCCGTGCGGGCAAAGATCATGACGACAGGCCGCTGCCCCATCTTGCATCGATAGCAGAGGGTCTTGCCGTCATCCACGCCGTCATCGGAATTGCCCGTCACTTTCGTGACCGTGAAGGCACCGACCTTCTCACCTGGCTGCGGACCGCTCGTCACGGCGGCCGATGCCGTGAGCGCGGTGCCGAAAACAATCGCCGCCGCTGCGACAGAAACACGAATCATGTGCATCACTTGGATCTCCCTAGGGAATGCCGCGGAAAGGTGGGAAGGACCACGCTGGCCCAAGCACCGCGACGGTTTTCCTTGCAGGTAGAAGACTACCGCCGATACGATACCGTAGGCAATTCACCGGGGGCTGAGGAGTTTCGGCCCGCGTGTCCGATGTTTGGGTTGTTTCCCGAGGAGTGCTCACATGGCCACCGTTACCGCCCCCCGCAGGGCCGCCAAACCCCAGATTCGCCAGACCCAGCTCCTCATCGACGGCCAATGGACACCCGCGCGAAGCGGCAAAACATTCGAGACGATCAACCCGTCCACCGAAGAGGTGATCGCCCAGGTTGCCGAGGCCGATGCTGCTGACGTCGAACTGGCCGTGCTTGCCGCCAGAAAGGCTTTTGACGAGGGGCCGTGGCCGCGGATGAACGCCCGCGAGCGTGGCAAGATCATGATGCGACTGGCCGACCTGATCGAGTCAGAGATCGACGAGCTTGCGGCGCTTGAATCACTCGACAACGGCAAGCCGGTCAGCGACGCTCGGCTCGGCGATATTCCGATCGCCCTCGACGTGATTCGATACTACGCCGGTTGGGCCGACAAGATTCAGGGCCAGACGATCCCGATCAACGGAAACTTTTTTTGTTACACGCGGAAGGAACCGGTGGGCGTCGCGGGGCAGATCATCCCGTGGAATTTCCCGATTCTCATGGTGGCCTGGAAGTGGGGGCCGGCGCTCGCGGCCGGTTGCACGATCGTCATGAAGCCGGCTGAGCAGACGCCGCTGACGGCGCTCAGGCTCGCGCGGCTGGCCCAGGAGGCCGGCGTTCCTGATGGCGTGATCAACGTGGTGCCCGGCTTCGGTCCGACGGCCGGCGCGGCAATCGTGAAGCACCCAGGCATCGACAAGGTGGCGTTTACCGGCTCGGGCGAAACCGCGCAGATCATCATGCGGCAGGCCGCCGACCAATTGAAACGACTGACTTTCGAGCTCGGCGGAAAGAGCCCGAACATCGTCTTCGCCGACGCGGATCTGGAGGCGGCTGCCGCGGGGGCTCATGTCGGCATCTTCCTGAATCAAGGCCAGTGCTGCTGCGCCGGCTCGCGGCTCTTCGTCGAGGACAAGATCCACTCGAAATTCGTGGACGTGGTCGTCGAGCAAAGCAAGAAACGTCGCGTCGGCGACCCCTTCGATCCTGCCACGCAGCAAGGGCCACAGGTAGACAAGGCTCAGTTCGACAAGATCATGGGCTACATCGACGCGGGGCAGAAGGAGGGAGCGACGCTGGCCACCGGTGGCAACCGCGTGGGCGATCGCGGCTTCTTTATCGAGCCGACCGTCTTCACGAATGTGAAGGACGAGATGGCGATCGCCCGCGAGGAGATTTTTGGACCGGTCCTTTCGGTGCTGAAGTTTTCGGATGTCGACGAACTGGTGAAGCGGGCCAACGCCACGAATTTTGGATTAGCGGCGGCCGTCTGGACCCGCGATGTCGCTCGGGCCCACACCGTCGCCAAGAAACTCCGGGCCGGCACCGTGTGGGTCAACTGCTACGACGTGTTCGATGCTGCCGCACCTTTCGGTGGGTTCAAGCAGTCGGGCTTCGGCCGCGAGCTGGGTGAAAAGGGGCTCGACCCATACCTCGAGCACAAGACCGTCACCGTGAGCCTGGGGTAAGGGAACATGGGACGCGTCCGATCAGGTGGCGGCTGGCGGGCTGTCCTCTATACGTTCAAGAAAGCCCGCGAGGCCGGCGGCCTCTGGTCGCTTTGGAAGGCGATGCGTTCGAAGAACGCCTGCAAGACCTGCGCCCTTGGCATGGGGGGCCAGGCCGGGGGCATGGTGAACGAGGCAGGCCACTTCCCCGAGGTCTGCAAGAAGTCGTTTCAGGCGATGGTCGCCGACATGCAGGGGGCGGTGAAGCCGACCTTCTTCGAGACCTATTCCGTCCCACAGCTCCGAAGGTTTTCGCCGCGCGAGATGGAACACTCGGGGCGGCTTGTGCAGCCGGTGATTCTGGAAAAGGGCTCACAGCACTACCGGCCGATCGATTGGGCCGAGGCGATGGAGCGGATCGCTTCGAAGCTCCGGGTGACAAAACCGGAGGAGAGTTTCTTCTATTTCAGTGGTCGGTCGAGCAACGAGGCGGGCTTTTTGCTCCAGCTCTTCGCCCGGCTCTACGGCACGAACCACGTCAACAACTGCTCCTTCTACTGTCATCAGGCCAGCGGCGTGGGCCTTGCGAGCGTGATTGGTACGGGAGCCGGCACGATCAAGCTCGACGACATGGAGAAGTCCGACCTCGTCATGCTCATCGGCGGCAACCCGGCGAGCAACCATCCGCGAATGATGCGGACACTCATGACGGTCCGCCGTCGCGGTGGCAAGGTGATCGTCGTCAACCCGATCATCGAGACGGGGCTCGTCAATTTTTCGGTGCCGAGCGATCCGTGGGCGCTTTTCTTTGGGGCGGAGATCGCGAGCACCTATGTGCAGCCGTATGTCGGCGGTGATCTCGCCCTCGTCTACGGTCTCATGAAGCGACTCCGCGAGATGGCTCGCCTCAACCCGCGGAATGCGGCCGGCGAGCTTGTCGTCGACGAAGCGTTTCTCGAAGCCCATTGCACCGGCTGGCACGAGCTCGCTGCGAAGCTCGACACGCTCTCCTGGGACGAGATCGTGACCAAAAGCGGTGTGACCAAGGCGTCAATCGAAGACGTCGCGGCCCAGTACGCCGAAAGCAAGCGGGCCGTCTTCGCCTGGACGATGGGGGTCACGCATCATCTGCACGGTGCGGCGACGGTGCAGGCGATCGCTGCGCTCGCTCTCATGCGGCGGATGGTGGGGCGCACCGGCGCCGGCCTTCAGCCCATCCGTGGCCACTCCAATATCCAGGGCATGGGAACCGTCGGTGTGACGCCGACGCTCAAGACCGCGATTTTCGAACGGCTGGAAAACCATTACGGGGTGAAACTCCCGACGTTCAAGGGTTATGACACCCTCGAATGCCTCGACGCCGCTGATCGGGGCGACATGCGATTCGCCCTCTGCCTCGGTGGCAATCTCTGGGGCGCGAGTCCAGATGCGACGCATGCCGAACGGGCCATGGGCAAGATCGACACGGTCGTCTATCTCAATACCTCGCTCAACACCGGGCACGCCGGAGGCCTGGGGCGCGAGGAGACGATCATTTTGCCGGTCCTCGCCCGTGACGAGGAGCCGGAACCATCCACGCAGGAGAGCATGTTCAGCTACATCCGGCTCTCCGACGGCGGGCCCCCCCGACACGTCGGCCCGCGGGCCGAGGTGGAGATCATCGCTGATCTTGCCCGGCGCGTGCTCGGCGACGAGGGTGCCGTCAACTGGCGCGACATGGCCCACACTTCCACGATCCGCCGGGCCATCGCTGCGATCGTGCCAGGGCTCGAAGCCATTGCTGACATCGACCGCACCAAGCAAGAATTTTCCATCGCTGGCAGGGCGCTCGACACGCCGAACTTCCCGACGGCCGACGGCAAGGCCCATCTCGCCGTTCATGACATTCCTCCGGCCCCCGAGGGCCTCGTGCTCATGACGATCCGCAGCGAGGGTCAGTTCAACACCGTCGTCTACGAGGAAGAGGATCTTTACCGCAATCAAACGCGCCGCGATATCGTCTTGATCCATCCTGAAGACATCCGTCGCTATGGCCTCACGGCGGGTGGTCGCTGTCGGATTGCGAGCGCGGCCGGAGAGATGCGCGGGCAGATTGTGTCGGCCTTCGAGGAGATCCGCCCCGGTTGCGTGGCGATGTACTACCCCGAGAGCAACGTCCTCGTGCCCAAGGCCGCCGATCCGCTTTCCCGCACCCCCGCATACAAGAGCATCGCGGTGACGGTCGCGTCCGACGATGGAGTGGTCGTGCCTCGCGTCGCGCCCGAACTGGTCGCCGCCGGCACGCCTCGCGACAAAATGAACCAGTGCGGCTGACGGCTCGGGGTGGCCCGTGTCATGTCGCCGGACGTTCGCTTCGGGCATCCATGCCCTTCGCTCTCTCGGAGAAATCTGCGCTTCGCCCTCCGGGCTACGCTGGCTTTCTACGCCGGCTCCATGACACGGGCCACCCCGAGCCTAGAACCGTATCCATGGGACAAGCACGCGAGCCTGGAAGGGCGAGCGGCGGCCGGAGGGCCGCCAAGAACGGCGAGGCCATGGATGGCTCGCCGTTCGTAAAAACAGTCACCCGCTCGCCGCGTCGCGCGTGCTCTCGAAGAGATCGATGTCCCACGCCACGAGGTCGCGGCGGACCGCTTCGATTCGCGGCTGAGGCAGAAGCCTCGCCAGGTCTTCGCCCGTGACCACGCCGCGAATGCTGCCCGGTTCCGTCCGCACGTGGCAGAGCGTGTGCCAGCCGAGAATCGCGGCGCCCACCGCCGTGGGATACGAGATGTAGGTGGCCCCCGCATACGGGGTGCCGAGCAAGTCCCGATACCTCAGGAAACTCAGGCCCACGGTCTCGATGATCGTCTGCCTCTCGTTGCGCACTGATTCACTCACGCGAATCTCCGCGGCCGCACAGAAGTGCGTGCGGCGAATCACACCCGCACGCAGGTAGTCTTCGATGCGCCGTGGCTTCTTCATGCCCGGCATCGCCGCTCGCACCACGGCCTCGATCGTGAGATCAGGGTTCGCGCCGAGCGTTTCCTTTGAGAGCAGGTTCAGTTGGTGAAGCGCCTTGACGAGTTCGACCTCGGAGCCGCCGGTGTACACGCCGATGTTCTCGACCGCGGGATACGACCGGTGGAGCGACAGCAGCTCCTCCTGGTAGAGCGGATACTGCCGCCACGCCCGTGGCTCATGCGGAAACTGGTAGTCGCGGGCCGCCGTGAAGGGCTCATGCTCGATCATGCGACCGTCCTGCCATTGGAGCGGGCTTTGCGACAGCTCGTCGAGAGCCACCATCGGCGCCCACGAGAAAATGACAGCGTCGGCGTCGATGTCTTCAAGCAGATAGAGATGGATCGACTCGATCTCGAGATCCTTGCGGTGTGCGGAACTGATCCGGCAGATCCGCTCACCGATGAGAAAGTTCGTGATACCGGGGGAGATGCCCATGTTGATCAGGGCAGACACCCCTCGGTCGCGTAGGGCCGCGTCGTGGGCATACTGGGCGAACGTGAGGGAGCTTGCCGTCTCCGGGTTGTACATGTCGGAGGCGAGGTCGAGTGTGTGGGCCCCGAGGCGAATGCCGAGCTCGATGATCGGGCAGTTGAATCGCGGGATCGCGGCATTCACGAGGAGCGCGCAGCCCGCGAGCTTGTCGGCCCAAGGGTTCTCGCCGGCCAGGATCGGGTCGAAGTTCGGCACGCCGATGATCTCGATCCGCCGCATGAGCCGCTCGGCGTGGTAGAGCGCGTCGCGGGCAGCCACGGGATCGACGGCGAACACCTTGAACTTCACCGGGATGCCGTCGCGCTCGGCCAATTCGGCGAGGCAGATGAGCATGCTCGAGCCGACGGCCCCGAGGCCAAAAAACGCGATCGTAAGCGGAGGATTCGACGATTTGCCGGGAGCGGGCGCCATACGGCTCAGGATACCCGATCGACCATCGGCACAAGGGTCATGGCTTGAAACCTGGGACAAGGCGGCCGACGACGATCGAATGCGTCGCACGTTCACGGAAGGTCGAGCCAGTTGATGTGCTCCAGGCATAGCCGATGACGTCGCCGCTCTTGTCGGTGTAGAGCCGGAAGTCACCGCGGCCCACACCGTCACGCTTCGTGCCGTCGTCGTTCATTCGTGAGTCACCTTTACCGTGGGGCGATTTCGTGCTGTCGATGATGGTCACGCGCCACTGATCCGTCCCGTTCACAAGCGGCTTCTTCGCGGTCATCGGCCTCGGTGACTCGATGACGAGCATGACATGCCCCGTGCTCTTGTCCGCCGCCAACTGCGCGTATTTGACCGCGAGAATGTCGCCCGGGTGGATCGCCTTGACGTTCCTGAGACGTGTGAAGCCGTTTTCCTTGGCGATGGCGTCGTGATAGTGGGCGGCGAGCGGGCGCCTGCTTCCGAACCACTGCTTGAAATCGGCGTCGCCGTAGCCGTAAGCCCGCGCCAGCAGGGCGTTGAGGAGCCCGCTGCAATCGCAGCGTGCTTCCGCGGGGCGATCACCTTGCTTCCAGTGCACGATCTGCTCGCCGTGCCGGTAGTGCGTGTGTGGCGCGTCGAGGCTCGCGACCAGCGCGCAGGCCGCGTCGACGTGCTTCGGCGCAGTCGGGTGCTGGGCATGACCTGGTGATGCCAGCACGAGCAGAAAGATGCATGAAATCATTCGTCGCACGATGTTCGCTCATTCTGGTGGGTACGTGAAATCATCGCGCGTCTGGTGCCCGATCTGGAGGTGGCCGGTGCTGCATGACAGGGACGGGGAAGAGACTTCGAATCCTCGGCATGATCCATGCAATACACAGGTCTGTCAGGAATCAAAAAGAGATTTTTGTTCGAATGCAACGAACTGCTTCCGCCGGGGTTTTGTCTGCGTGGCGGCAGCTTCTGTTTCGAGGATGAGGAGCAGGTCGCGGGCCCGTTCGATCACTTTCGTGGGCACGCCGGCCAGCCTCGCGACATGCACGCCCCAGCTCTTGTCGGCGGCGCCCGGCGCGACCTGATGCAGGAAGACGAGCTCGTCGCGGTGTTGTTTCACGAGCACTTGGGCGTTGCCCACACCCGGCAAACGGGACAGTTCGGCGAGTTGGAGATAGTGCGTGGCGAAGAGGGTCCGGCAGCCGACGGAACCTTGGAGATGCTCGACGACGGCCTGGGCGATGGCGAGCCCATCAAACGTACTCGTGCCGCGCCCCACCTCGTCCAGGATCACGAGGCTCTTGAGTGTGGCACGATTGAGGATTCTCGCCGTCTGGGCCATCTCGACGAGGAAGGTGCTGGCACCGCGAGCGAGGTCGTCGCCGGCGCCGATCCGCGCGAACAGGCGATCGACAATGCCGACTCGGCACCGCTTGGCTGGAACGAAACTTCCAGCCTGCGCGAGCACCGCCACGAGCGCCGCCTGCCGGATGAACGTGCTCTTGCCGCCCATGTTGGGACCGGTCACGAGAAGAATCGCCGGGGCGTCACACGCCGGGCGCGAGTCATCCGCAGGCAGGGCTGAGAGATGCAGATCGTTGGCGACGAGGGTGCCGGGGGGCAGCAGTTCTTCGAGGACTGGGTGTCGTCCAGCGGCGATGTGCAGTTCCCCGTCGGTGCTGATCTCGGGCCGAACCCAGCCTCGGCGGCGGGCCACGTCGGCAAGCGCCACGAGCACGTCGAGGATTGCCACGATCGAGGCTGCCCGATCGAGCCGTGGCCGCTCCGTGGCGACGGCAGACCGAAGCTCATCCAGCAAAAGGATCTCGCGGCGGACGGCTTCCTCCTCGGCGCCGAGGACTTGCCGCTGCCGTTCGTCGAGATCCGGCGTCGTGTAGCGCTCAGCGTTCTTGACCGTCTGCTTCCGGACGTAATCAGCGGGAACCTTGTCGGCCTGCGCGCGGCTCACTTCGAGAAAGAAGCCGAAGACGCGGTTGTATCCCACCTTGAGTGTGGCAATGCCGGTGCGTTCGATCTCTTGAGCCTGATACTGCGTGATCCAGGCTTTGCCGCCACTGGCCATCTCGGCGAGCTCGTCGAGCCGCGCATCAAAGCCAGGCTTGATGAAACCGCCGTCACGGGCAAACACGGGGCAGCCGGTTCGGAGGGTCGCGGCGATGCGCGTGGCGATGTCGTCGCAGGGATCGAGGTTGGAGCGAAGCTCGTCGAGGAGGCCGCCACGTCCGTCGAGGAGCGCGAGCAATTCAGGCAACACGGCCGTCGCCTGGCCGATGCGCTCGAGATCGCGGGGGCCTGCGCGCCCGGTCACCACACGGCCGGTGAGCCGCTCGAGATCCCCGATGCCGGAGAGTTTTTCCGCGAGGCGCGCCGCGAGCGATCCGTCCTTCACGAGCGTCTCGACCGCGTCGAGCCGATCGTCGATGGCGGCTTTGTCGACCAGGGGGCTCGAGATCCACTCGCCGAGAAGTCTCGCGCCCATCGGAGTTTTGGTACGGTCGAGGACCCCGGCAAGCGAGCCGTCGCGTCGGCCGGTCGCCGTGCTCTTCAGGAGCTCGAGGCTGCGCCGCGAGGCTTCGTCGATCTCCATCCGTAAGCCCGGTCGCCAGGGGCCGAGTGAATCAATGCGACCGACAGCGGCTGGCTCGTTCTCCTCGAGGTACGCAACGACGCCACCGGCAGCCGTGAGACCGAGGGCATCGGCGTCAGGTTCGAAGCCGAGCCCTTCGAGGCGACGGCCACCAAGTGCCCGGCCGAGCGCCGCCTCGACCGTCGCCGGCTCAAACCACCAGTCTGGCCGGCTTGTCATTACCCGGCTGCTGCCGGCCGCCCGCACGAGCGACTGGACATCTTCGCGATCGCGCTCGGCACAGAGCACCTCGGACGGATCGAGCCGTAGGAGGTGGTCCGTCACATCGTCACGGGTGACCACCGCGGCTTCGAAGCGTCCGGCAGCGACATCGATCCAGGCGAGGCCGACGTTTTGCTGTTCGTCGTCCCCGCGTCGTCGCCCAGGAACCATGGCGACCAGAAAATTTCGTCGATCGGGATCGAGGAGCGACTCATCGGCAGCGATGCCGGGCGTGACGATTCGAGTGACTTCGCGCCGCAGAAGCCCCTTCGTCGTTTTGGGATCATCAATCTGTTCGCAGATGGCCACGTGACGCCCGGCGGCCACGAGCTTCACGAGTTGTGGGTCGAGTTGGTGGTGCGGAAATCCGGCCATCGGCACCGCGTCGGGGCCTTTGTCGCGGCTGGTGAGCGTGAGGTCGAGGAGCGTGGCGGCTTCCTTGGCGTCGTCCCCGAAGAGCTCGTAGAAATCGCCCATCCGAAAAAGCACGATGGCGCCGGGGCAGCGGGCCTTCGCTGCCTCGAACTGCTGCATCATCGAACTCTTGGCCGCTGCCATGGGCGGAAATGTAGCAGGACTTGGCCGCGGCGGCGGTGGGCCGTACAAATGGAGTTCGCGTCGCTAGCGCGGGCTCCGATGAGAGGCCCCTGCGATGGGGATCTGTGAACCTGGTCAGGGCCTAACCGCAGCAGCCATAAGCAGTCGTCCCTTTGTGCGGTGGGCCTCTCATCGGCGTCCGCGGCGACGCGATTTCAACCAGCATGGCAAGCCCCGAGCAATCAGCGAGTCAGCCACAGTCGCCTGAGGCCGCTGGCTATCAGGTGGTGGCCCGCCGCTACCGGCCGCAACTCTTTGCCGACCTCGTCGGGCAGGAGCATGTGGCCCGCGGGCTGTCGGGTGCCATCGAGAGTGGTCGCATCGGCCACGCGTATCTCTTCTGCGGCGCCCGCGGCGTTGGCAAGACGAGCGCCGCGCGCATCTATGCCAAGGCCCTCAACTGCGAGAAGGGGCCGGCGAGTGAGCCCTGTAACACCTGCGATGCCTGTCGGGCCATCACGGCAGGTCAGGATGTCGACGTCGTGGAGATTGACGCGGCGAGCAACCGCGGCATCGACGAGATCCGCCAGTTGCGTCAGAACGTGGCCGTCCGACCTGCCCGTGGGCGCTTTAAGGTTTACATCATCGACGAAGTCCACATGCTCACGCGTGAGGCCTTCAATGCGCTCTTGAAGACGCTCGAAGAGCCGCCGGGGCATGTGAAGTTCGTCTTCTGCACGACCGAGCCCGAGAAGCTCCCGATCACGATCCTCTCGCGCTGCCAGCGATTTGATTTCGTGACGGTGGAAGCGCCGGCCATCGCACGACGACTCGCCCAAATCGTGGAGACGGAAGGGGCGGATGTCTCGGCCGAAGCCTTGCATCTCATCGCACGCCGTGCGGCCGGCAGCATGCGAGACAGCCAGTCGCTCCTGGAGCAGTTGTTGGGCGCGGCCACCGGGCCGGTCACCGTCGACGACGTGCATGCCGTGATCGGTACCGGCAGTGACGAGCGGATCGGTGAACTGCTCGTCGCCATCGCCTCCCGTGATGCTGCCCGTGGAATCGTCGCTCTCGACGCCGCCCTCGCCGGTGGTGCCGACCCAGGCGGTGTGTTGGAACAACTTCTGTCGGCCCTTCGCGATTGCCTCTTGGCGAGCGTGGGCTGCGGTGACGGCATGATGGCCAATGCCACCGGCCTTGGTGTGGACGTGCCGGCGATCGGCCGGGATCTCGGCACCGGCACGATCCTCGCGATGCTCCAGATCCTCGATCAATCGCTCGGAAGGATGCGCACCAGCGGCCATGCCGCCGTGCTCGCCGAGATGGCCGTCGTGCGGCTCGCTGCTTTGGAGGATCTCGAGAATCTGTCGGCGGCTGTCGAAAGGGTAGCCGCCGCCGGGACAGGTGGATCCGCTCCGGCCGGAGCGAGCGGGTCATCAGCTGCGCCGTCGCGCGAAAAAAAAACGCCACACCTGACCCCCATCGCTAAGCCAGAAGCCGCAGGCTCGCAGGCGGGGGAGCGCGTGTCTGTCAGTGCTGCCACGTACGGTGCTGACGAGACAGATTCCCGCGGCGACTTGTCGCCGCGAACTGTCCGCGACATTTTGCCGGTCGACACGTCGACGGCTGCTTCACGCCCCTTGCCGGCGAATGCTGCCGCTGTGTGGCATGCCGCGACTGGAACACTCGAAGGCTTGGTGGCTGACTTCGCAGGGACTGTCTCGTCCGTGGCGTGGAAGGACGAGGTTCTTGAACTGACGCTTCCTGCCGAGGCAACGGCCGCCGCGGCATTTCTGGGGCGTCCCGATTCGCAGGCAACGATCGCGGGTGCTCTGGAAAGTGAAATCGGACGACCGGTGCGGCACGCGATCGTCATGGCGCCCGCTTCGGCGCGACCCGCGGTGAAGCCCGCTGCCGCCCCGGCCCAGTCGCAGGCCGCACTCATGAAGGCGGCCCTTGACCACCCGCTGGTGGCCCATGCACGCACGCTCTTCGACGCCGCTGTTCGCAAGGTCGAGCCGTTGCGAGCGGGTGACCGGCGTGTGGTGGCGGTTGTACCGACGGCGCCCGCGGTCGGCGCGAGCGACATGGGTGATGCGGAGGAACCCGATGCCGACCTCTGACGAAAGACCGTCGAGCAAAGGGGCCGTAGCCCGACTCATCGAGGCGTTCGCCGATCTCCCCGGGATCGGTCGCAAGACCGCCGAGCGTCTGGCCTACCACGTCCTCATGATGCCGAAGCACGAGGCACTCGAGTTTGCATCGGCGATCCGCGCCGTGAAAGAAAACCTTCGGCCGTGCCGAACCTGCGGCAATCTGGCCGAGGCTGACGAGTGTGAGATCTGTGCCAACCCAAAGCGGGATCACTCGCTCTTGTGCGTGGTTGAACAAGTTCGCGATCTACTCGCCCTCGAGCAGGCGGGCGCGTACCGCGGCGTGTACCACGTCTTGCACGGACGACTGGCTCCGCTCGAAGGGAAAGGGGCTGAGAAACTCTCCCTCGACACGCTCGCCGCCCGCGTCCGCGAAGGCAAGTTCCGGGAAGTAATCCTCGGCACCACCCCGAACGTCGAGGGAGATGCCACGGCGATCCTCGTCGCCGAACGTCTCGCGGGTCTTCCGGTCGAACTCACTCGCCTCGCTCGCGGTCTCACGGTCGGTGCCTCGCTCGAACAAGCCAATCGCGACATGCTCGCCGACGCCATCGCAGGTCGCCGCCGCTTCACGGAATAACTTCACGGCCAGCGGGGCATCCATGCCCCCGGCGGCCTTGCCGGGCCTCCGCCCGGCCGCTCGCACCTCCGGGCTCGCGTTGGCACGCAGCGGGCAAAGCCCGCTTAGCGTGCCTACCGGCTCTATGCGACGAGCTCGGTGCCGCCCGTGTCATGTCGCCGGACGTTTGCGACGGGCATCATGCCCGTCGCTGCACTCGGAGAAGCCCTCGCTTCGCCATCCAGGCTGCGCTCGGTCTTCTACGCCGACTCCATGACACGGGCGGCACCGAGCGGACCATGCCGTTCTGTGAAGATGGGTAGTCATTCACCGGCTTCATGCAATTCTGATTCATCGTCCGCGGTGAGGAGGGCGTGGTGTATCCTAAGGGTCGGAGTTTCGCCGTGTCGCGGCGGGCCCGAGGAGTGTGACGATCATGCGGATGTCGTTCGGCCAGGAAATGCGGATGGCGCAAAAGCAGGTGCTTGCGCCGCGCATGATCCAGTCGATGGAGATCCTGCAGATGGCGGTGCTCGCCCTTGAAGAGCGGATCGAGCAGGAGATCCAGAACAACGAGACGCTCGAGGTCGACGAGCCCGAGCGCGATGCGGTTGCGGCGGAAACAGCCGGTCCGACTGAGCCGGAGCAGGTTCCTTCGAGCAAGACGGTCGACGAGATGCCCCTGATCGTGGATCAGGACCATGCCAATCAGGCCGATTTTGAACGAACGTACGACTGGGCCAATGAGTATCCCGACACCGACGACGACCGCAGCCGGCCGTCCGCGGCGCAGATCGACCAGGCCGGGGACCGCTACCTCGACCTCATGGCCAACATGGAGCAGCGGCCGGAAACCCTGTGTGATCACCTCCATGCCCAACTCGCCAGCGAGGAGCTGTCGGAAGCGGAGCGAACTGCAGCCGATCGCATCATCTACAACCTCGATGCCAACGGCTACCTGCCCATGCCGCTGGAGGAACTGGTCGATCCGGATGGTCCACCGAATCAACTCGAGGTGCTCCAGAAGGCCCTGCGGGCGGTTCAGGGGATGGATCCGCCAGGGGTGGCCGCCCGCGACTTGAAGGAATGCTTGCTCCTGCAGATTCGCCACGACATGCCGAATGCCCGGCAGCTCAGGCGGCTCGTTACCGATCACCTCGAAGACCTGGCAGCCAATCGACTTCCCCTCATTGAAAAGAAGATGGGGCTGCCGATCGAGGAGATCGAGCAACTCCGTGAGGCGTTGCACGACCTCCGGCCCAAACCTGGCGCCGTCTTCTCGTCACGGGTGGTCGTTCCGGTGAAGCCTGACGTGTATGTGGATCAGCAGCCCGACGGCACGTGGAAGTGCAGGCTCGAAGACATCGACCTTCCCAATCTCCGCATCAGTCCCACCTACCGCGAGATGCTGCTTTCACCCGACACGCCGCCCGAAACCCGCGACTACATCCGCCGCAAGATCAACTCGGCCCAATGGTTGATCGACGCAATCGAACAGCGGCGGAGCACCTTGCTCAAAACGGCGCAGGCCATCGTCGACTACCAGTCACGATTCCTGACCGATGGCCCCGAGGCCCTCGAGCCGCTCAAAATGCAGCAGATCGCCGACGTGATCGGCATGCACGTGACGACGGTAAGCCGGGCCGTCGACGAAAAGTGGCTCCAAACGCCCCGTGGCATCTATCCGCTGCGCAAATTCTTCGTCGGTGGCACGACGAGTGCCGACGGGGACGAGGTCGCCTGGGACACGGTTCGGATGAAGCTCCAAGAAATCGTGGACGCCGAGCCGAAGGACGCCCCCTACAGCGACGATGATCTTGTCGACGAGCTCGCCAAGCAGGGTATCACGGTGGCCCGCCGGACCGTCACGAAGTACCGCAAGGCCATGAACATCCCAAGCTCCCGCCAACGCCGCGACTGGAAGCTTGCACGAACGACCGCCAACGGGCGGGCCGGGGACGCTCCAGCCGAAGTTGATGCGGATCACCCGTGAATCACGGTCCGCGCAGCGAGGGGTGGCCCGTATCATGGAGCGGGCGTAGCTGCTTTGCGAACGGCTGGCCATCCATGGCCCAGCCTTTCTTGGCGGGCCTCTCCTCGCGGGTTCATCGCATTTGCCGGTTGGTCGCAAGACCCCTTAGGATGCCCGTCCACAAGCAAGGTGTCTCATGCGTTGCCCATTCTGCCGAGCCGATAACGACCGCGTGATCGACTCACGCGCCGGCGACGACGGTGGGTCGATCCGTCGACGTCGCGAGTGCCTGGGTTGCAGGCGCCGGTTTACGACTTATGAGCGGATCGAACGGCAGCTCTTGACGGTCGTGAAGAAGGGGGGCGTTCGCGATCCTTTCGATCGTGACAAGATCAAGCGAGGCCTGGCGAAGGCGTGCTGGAAACGGCCCGTCACCGCAGAAGATATCGAGGGTGTCGTCGCGGCGCTCGAGGCAGAGCTGTACGGCATGTATGAGAATGAGGTGCCGAGCCAAGTGATTGGCGAGCGGCTCATGGAGTTGCTTCGTGGACTGGATCAGGTGGCGTACGTGCGGTTTGCGAGCGTCTACCGCGAGTTCAAAGACGCCCGCGACTTCGTTGACGAGCTCGAGCCGATCCTCGCCGAGGTTCGCGCCACCACGTCCACGTAACCGTCTATGGAAGACGCGCCCGTCGCAGGACGCGACGGGTGTCGACCATGGCAAACCTTGGCTTTGCCATCGGTCAACCAAGTCGGAAAAGACCATGGATGGCTTTTCCGGCGGGAAGTTGGCCAACACGCCGGCCCGACGCGCTGGCGGAGCGCGTCGGGCCGTGTTCATGGAGTCGCGTGTTCAGCCTGGAAACGGCGGACGGGGCGTCACACCAGTTCCTTCTTCGCGCCGATGAGGGTCCGGAGCCGCTCGGCGAGAAGGGCGACGTCGAACGGCTTCTTGAAGCTCTCGTTGACGTGGGCACGGTCGACCGTGATCTGCGAGCCATCGTCTGGCAGCAGGGCGATCACGATCGTGTCCGAATACTCAGTGTTGCGACGCAAGTTCTGGCAGATCTGCTGGGCGTCGATCCGGCCGATGGAGTAGTCCACCACGATGCAGTCAGGGTGGAAGCTCTCGGCCTGGATGCCAGCCTCGAAGCCACTGGCGGCGACCTGGATCTTGAATGACTTTTCGACGGGCAGGTGACGCTTGAGGTTCTCGATCAGAACCTGGTCCTGGCCGACCAAGAGCACTTTCGCCATCGCCTCGTCTTCGAGGTCGCCCAGCGGCATGCCGTGCTCTTTGAGAAACTTGATCAGATACTCGCGTGGAATTCGGCGGTCTTGGCTGCCGGGAATGCGGTAGCCCTTGAGCCGGCCCGAGTCGAACCATTTGCTCACCGTACGGGGAGCAACTTTACAGATCTTGGCGACCTGGCCTGTCGTGAAAACCTTCATCGCGTGGACTCCATGTGGATCATTCGTGTCCGGAATCGACATGGCCAGCCCGCGTTCGTGTGCCGCGAGAACTAGCCCCCCTTTGGTGCGATCAATCTCGTCGGGGGTGTCGCACCGGCGTGCCCCGAGAGAGACGGCCCGAGGCCGCATGGGGGGGCGTGGAGAACGGCCCTGGACGGCAGACACCTGACGGTGACCGCGATCGTCCCTGACCGGATTCGCAGGATTCCCCCCCTGCGGCACGCCGTGTTCTCATCTGGCCCTTTCGGGCACGGACACGTTCACGGCGTGACCATCCGAACGTGTAGATCGAAAGATCGTGTCGTGCGACTTGAGCCGTTCTTCACGACGGCAGCGGTGGCACCGCTCGAAACAGGCTCCGCAGGGAAGATGGGGAAGCGGTGAGGGCGGCTGTTGGGTGTGCTGCGTCAGGCGGCGCGACTGCGGATGGCCTGATTCACGCCGGCTGCGGTCGATTCGAAGCGCACCGCGATCCGCTTGGAGACACCGGGCTCCTCCATCGTGACGCCGTAGAGCGTTCCGGCCGCGGCCATCGTTTTCTTGGAATGGGTGACGACGATGAACTGGGTGGAGGAGAGGAAATCCCGCAACACACCGACGAACCGATCGACGTTCGCTTCGTCGAGGGGAGCATCGACCTCGTCGAGCACGCAGAACGGGCTAGGCCGCGAGCGGAAGATTGCCAGGAGGAGGGCGACGCAGGTCATCGTCTTCTCCCCGCCCGACAACAGCGAGATGTTCCGCGGCTCCTTGCCCGGAGGACGGGCGACGATGTCGACCGATGTCTCGAGAAGATCGACCCCGGGCTCGAGCACGAGGTCGGCCTGGCCACCTCCGAACACCCGCTCGAAGAGCTCTCGAAAATGGGAGCGGACGGTTTCGAGCGTCTCTCCGAGCAGCCGACGGCTCTCCCCATCGATCTTTGCGATGAGCTCCTCGATCGATTCTCGAGCCTGGGTCACGTCGGCAAGCTGGCCTTCCAGCGTGGCCAGCCGGGATGCCAGCTCGTCCGCTTCGGCGAGCGCCTCGAGGTTGACGTTCCCCATGTTGGCGACCTTCCGCCGAAGTTGGTCGATGTGCGACTCGAGCTCGGCCCGATCGTCGGGGATCGGTTCGTCCTCTTCGGTGGGCGGGGTGTCGGGCTGCCCGCTGGCTGCGATCGCATCGATGTCGAGGTCATACTCGTCGCGGATGCGCTCCACGATGCGTGCGCGATGGTGGCGAGCCTCGCCGGCTTCGAGATCACAGGCATGCATCTTCTCGGCCAGGCGCTCCACGGAATCGCGTGCGGCGTCACGCTCGTTCTCTCGCTGCGCCCTGGCGATC
>CAZCHF010000014.1:28975-29988 GCA_964498325.1 uncultured Candidatus Kuenenia sp. | reverse complement strand
GCGTGCACCAGCGCGGCGTCGGCTTTTTCAGCATCCCATGCGGCTTCGTTCCGGCGGCTCGCGGCAAGCAGCCATTCGAGTTCCCAACTCGCGATGCGGTTGGCCGTCTGAGAAAGCGAGTCGTTCGTCGACTCGAGTTCACGCCGGCTCGCGGTCTTGGCCGCATGCGCGAGGCGAACCGCTTCCCGGAGGCGATCGAGGCGCTCACTGGCCGTCGCCCGTTCGAGCTGCAGCCGATGAACCTCCTCGATCACTTCCCCACGGGTGCGCTCCAGGGCTTCGATGACGGTCCGACAACGGTGGACCTCGGCATCGGCGCGAGCCAGCTCTCCGGCTGCAACCTCGCGCCCGCCTCGGGCTTCACGAATCGCTGCCTCCGCCACGACGGCGCGTCGCTCGGCATCACGAAGCCGTTGTTCCGCCGATGCGATGGCCAGTTCCGCGGCTCGCTCGTCGCGGCCTGTTCGTTCGAGCTCCGCGCGGGCTGTTGCGAGCGACTCGTTGGTTTCTTGCCGCCTGCTCCGGGCCGCAGCCACCGCTTCCGTCGCACGGGCAACATCGGCTTCGCAGGCCGACACGGCCGCCGTCGCTTCGGCCACGGCACGGCCCAGTTCTTCGGCGCGACGATTCACCTCCCGAAGTTCGCTTCGCCGTACGACGAGCCCGGCGCTCGCACCATTCGTTCCGGTCTCGAGCCCGTCGGTAGCCGAGAGCGTGTCCCCGGTACGGGTCATGAACAGCGTGTTCGTGGGAGCATTCTTCAGGAGCGGGCTGGCCAGATCGATCGACTCCACGATCCAGGCATGGCCAAGCAGGCGTCTGAGAAGCGTGGCGTCGCGGTCAGGCATGCCCGAGGAGTCGCTGATGAGCAGACGGTCGAGTCGGCCGATGACGCCGGGCTCGCCAGACAGATCGTTCTCCGGTGGCTCGGGCATCGCGGCGACATCGACGAATCCGATGCGACCACCGGCGGCGAGCGTCGGGCCATCCAGTCCGAGGCCGCGATCGGCCGT
>CAZCHF010000014.1:0-28965 GCA_964498325.1 uncultured Candidatus Kuenenia sp. | reverse complement strand
ATGCCGCGGTTGCGCAGCGCGATATCGACGGTCTCTGCCCAATCGACGGGCGCCTCAATTTGATCAGCCATCATCCCTCGGAGTCCGGGCACCGTCGCCGCTCCGTCGAGAAGCAGCCGACGGGCGGCATCACTGATGCCATCCTGTCGGTCCACGAGATCCTGAAGGACGTCCCTTCGCTCGCGGCATGCCTCGGATGCAGCTCGGCTATCGGCCAAGGCCTGCCATGCGTGTTGGAGGCGTTGGACGGCGTCGCGGTGGCCCGTCTCGGCGACAGCCGCGTCACGGCTGACCATGGCCAGGCGTGCTTCGAGTGATCGAAGGTGTCCCTCGCTCGCAGCTCGTGCCTCGTCGAGCGAGGCCCGATGATGACGCGCGGCTTCGAGAGCGTCGCGTGCTTCCTCCACCGTGGCGTTGGCCTCTGCCAGTCTGGCACCAGCCGCCTCCTCTGCCGTGTCGAGTCGGCGTTGGCGGTCTCGAAGTTCATCCCAGGCCACGGTGGCGCGGGCGAGCGCCTCGCGGGCCTCGGCGGCATGTTCGTGTGAGCCCGAAGCCATCTGCTTGCACTCGGCCAGTCGCGATTCGAGTTCCGCCAGCGATTCGGCCGCGGCATCGACGGCCCGTTCCGCTTCCGCGACATCCTTGGCGGCACGCTGCCCTTCACGCCTCACCTCGGCGAGCACAACCGCTGCCTTGTCACGCTCGGCTTCGAGCTCGTCCTTACGGCGTCGCATGGAATCGAGGGTCGCCGTGGCTGCGGCCTCGCGCTGACGTGCGGCCACCGCCGTGCTTCGGAGCATCGTCACACGGGGCTGCATGGCGGCGGCGGATTCGGCCAACGCGGCCAATTCGGCCAACGCTGACGTCACCCTGGCTTCCGTGGCAGCAAGCTCCGCGCGATGGGCCGTGAGAGCAGCTTCAACGACGTCGACGCGGGTGTCGACCTCCGCCAGATCTCGGGTCGCCGCGGCGATACGGAAGCGACGGAGCCGGTCGGTAAGGGTTCGCCACCGACGGGCTCGTGCAGCCTGATTGCGCACGGTCTCGAGCCGGCCCGACACTTCGCCGACGATGTCGGCCAGCCGCTGTCGGTTCTGTTCGGCCCGTTCGAGGCGCCGCAAGGCCTCGGCCCGTCGCGCGCGAAACTTCGTGATGCCGGCGGCCTCTTCAAAGACCACGCGCCGGTCCTTGCCCGATGCCACGAGGAGAGCATCCACGCGTCCCTGCTCGATGACGCTGTACGCCTCGGTCGCGGCACCAGTTCCCGAGAACAGTTCGCGGATGTCTTTGAGTCGCGCGATCTCACCGTTGACGAGGTACTCGCTTTCACCGTTGCGATACACACGCCGCATGATCTGCACGTCGTCGGTCGGCAACGGCAGTTCGCGCGACGAATTGTCGAAGACCAGCGCCACCTCGGCCATGTTGAGCGGCTTGCGCGAGGCCGTGCCGGCGAAGATGACGTCGGTCATCTCCTTGCCACGAAGGCTGCGGGCCGACTGCTCGCCGAGCACCCACTTGATCGCGTCGACGACGTTCGACTTGCCCGAGCCGTTCGGTCCGACGACGGCCGTGACGCCTTGCGGAAACTCGAACCGAGTCCGGTCCGCGAAACTCTTGAAGCCGAAAAGCTCGAGGGCCTTGAGGCAGATCATGAGCGCTTGCCCCGGTGGCCGTCCTCCGTTGCCGATGCGGTGGTTGCATCCTCGCTGCTGCCGGCAGTTTCTTCGCGAATGGCTGGCCGTCCGTCGAATGCGTCGGGCACGGCATCGAAGACGAGGCGGCTGGTGAGGTGTCGACCCGCCGATGCCTGCTGGAGGAACTGGATCACGTCGGGATATCCCCCTCCCAGATCGATGATGGCTCGGGTGACGGAGGCCACGTCGGCCGGTACCTTTGCCTCTTGATCCGAGGCACCTGGAAGAAACCGACTCACGACAGCGGTCGGCCCGTCGACGACCACGACGAGCGATCGCCCCGCTTCGACTCGGAGCCCACGTCCAAGCGGATGGTCCGTCCCGAACAGAACGATCTCCGGACGATGGTTGCGCGCCACGTGCACGAGTGGTGGTCCTTCCACGTCGACGACATGGAACGAGCAGGCATCGCCAAGCCGCTCTCCTTTGACGAGCGGCATCGAGGCGTCGATCTTTCGAAGGGCGCGGAAGGCGCCGTATCTGGTTTCGGCGCTCCGGTTGGCGAGCAGGCCCTGCAGTGCGTCGATCCCGTTGGCGTCGTCGAGCACGCCGAGCGCTGCCAGGGCGGCAGGTCGGGCGCTGCGAAGGTTCGCGGCCGCCTCGGCGAGATGGGATGCGGCGATCGACTCGCCCAGGTAGGCGAGCGACTCGGCAGAGACGAATCGAATCTCGGAATCCTTGGATTGGAGGCCTTGGCGGAGGAAGGGGATCGCATCCTTTCCAATGGCCTCGAGGCGAAGTGCTGCGGCGGGAGCCGTCACTGGATCGGTGAGTTGCCGTGCGAGGAGCTGAAGTCGTGCGTGCCTGCCTTCCGGCGGCTCGATGACGGCGACGCATTGCACGACTCGGATGTATCGGGCCAGGTCATGTCGGTAGACGGGAGGCACCTCGAGCTGGATGTACCGGTCCGTCTTGGGAGTCGCCACGCCCCGTTTCGATCCACGGATCGTGGTGTGGAAACGGCGGTTGATCCAATCCCCGAGCCGCTTCGACATGGCGAAGGACCGATGCTCGGGGGCGATCACGAGCCCGAGCTCACGGTCGGTCAAAGACACGCCGCCGCCCGGCAGGCGGGCGCGGAGTCTGGCCTTCGAGTCGAGGGTGCCGGTCGACACCGGATCGACCAGGAGCGGCCCCTGGGCAACCCCGAGCTCGTGGCCGTCGCGGATCACGTTTCCGACCACGGCCATCTCGGCCAGCCGAGTTTCCATGAGCCAGCCGCCGGCAAGACTTGTCGTGTCGTTGTTCGGAGGAACTTCGATGAATACATCGAATCGATCACCCTTCCGGCAGCCCGGCGGGAGGTAGGCATGCGCCCACGCGAGCGATGTGCTCGATGAGGCGAGAAGTCGATTCGGCTCGACGACACCGCGCGACTGCATGTCGGAGAGGAGAGCCGCCCGTTGCGGTCCGGGTGGTGGATCACTTCCGGTGTCGGCAAGCCCGGTAATGAGGGCGGCTCGCTCGATCCGTTTGACGTTGAGGCCCCAGGGAGCCGCGTAGTCACCAACGAGCTTCGCTCCCTCCTCGAGCTTGCCAAGCGCCTCGAGTTCCGGGCTTTGGCTTCGGATCGCCGGGCCGGCGCATCCTGCGACCACGGCGTTCGCGACGAGCACGCTGATCACGGGCCACGAGCGTCTCAGGAACCCTCGTGGGCGATCGAGAAGTGAGCAAAGCATGGTGTGGTGATTCCGCACGCGGTCCGGAAGGGGGCGGGAGCGTAGGACCGGCGGTCATGGGGGGTCAAGGGTGACTTGAGCCGAACCACCCTTTCCCACGGGCCACAAAATCCCCGGAGGGACACGCCTTGGCTCACCCCGCCGCGCGTGCTACGGTCCCCTTCGGCCGCCGTGGTGCCCCGTCCATGGACGGGCAGCGGCCGTATGGAACAGCGATGGAGTACGAACGCGTGTCGGAGTTTCAAAGGAGCTCGTTGGGTGTGCATGTCCGCTGGATGATCCGTCGAGACATGCCGGAAGTGGTCGGCATCGAGCAGGAGGCGTTCGAGTTTCCATGGTCGGAGGAAGACTTCACCCACTGCCTTCGCCAGCGCAACTGCATCGGCATGGTCGCCGAGATGGCCGATTCGGTCGTCGCCTTCATGATCTATGAGCTCCATCGCACGAAGCTCCACATGCTCAACTTTGCGGTCCGACGATCGCACCGCCGCCTCGGCATCGGAACGCGGATGATGGACAAGCTCGTCGCGAAACTTACACCTGACCGGCGAGGGCGGATCGTGCTCGAGGTTCGCGAAACGAATCTGCCAGCGCAGCTTTTTTTCAGATCGCTCGGCTTCCGGGCCACGACGGTCCTGAAGGACTTTTATCAGGACTCGACCGAGGATGCGTACATGATGCAGTACGCGCCCGATCCGCTTCCGATCGAGCGACGTCTCGCCGGCTAGGCACCAAAGAACACCACGTTCTCGATCGCTGCAACACGATCTCGCAAACGGCGGAGGGCCGTGCGGGGCGATGGCCCGTGGGCGAAAAGCGAGCAGATGGGCGCACCCGAGCGGATCGGGCAGAGGGGCTCAGGAATGTCGGCGACGGCGGGCCAGCCGTCATCGGAAGTCCATGAAGAGGCTCGAGTGACCAGCGTGTCGAACATTGCCTCGTCGAAGGTGCCGTCGTGACGAGCGAAGAGGATGGCCTTGGCCCACGTGCCATCTCGTGCCCGCCGTTCGAATCGTCCAGGGCACTTGATCCCGAACGCGCCGAGATGCATGGCGGCCAGCGAACTATCAATCGCCCGCTCGGTCAATTCCATCGATGCCGTGGGGCGGGGATTGATCTCGATCACCCACACACGCTTCCAGGCGTCGACAACAAGGTCAGCGCCAACCAGGCCAACGAGGCCGAAGTGACCGGCAAGAAGTTTGCCGAGACGTGTTACCTGGAGCGCGACGACGGCGTCCAACGTCGTCACGTCGAGATCGATCGACCCGCAGTAGGCGAACGGACTGGCTCGACACCAGCCGCGGCCGACGAGTTGCCTGGAAACTGCGACGATCCGAGGCTGCCCCGCGTGGAGCAGATAGCCGACCGAAACATGCCCCCCTGAAACCCGCTTCTGCCAAAGCCTTGTTGCA
The DNA here is from genome assembly GCA_964498325.1 of uncultured Candidatus Kuenenia sp. Classification (GTDB taxonomy): domain Bacteria; phylum Planctomycetota; class Planctomycetia; order Pirellulales; family UBA1268; genus QWPN01. The sequence continues at coordinate 24,174 of CAZCHF010000014.1, read as the reverse complement.
CCATCCGTCTCCTGGCCGAACCAGGGGCGAATGCCACGGCCCCCGGCAGAGGCCACCGGCTTGACGAGCCACGTGCCGTCATCGGGCAGGCCTTCCGGCGCCCGTCGAGTCTCTGGAAAGAAAAGCCCCGCCTCTCGCACAGCTTGTGCCAGCAGGTGGACGTCGCGCACCTGGGTGACGGCCTCGGCGCCGCATCCGGCGAGAGGGCGGTGGGCCGCCAGAGAGGCGATCACGGAGGGGTAGTTCTCGATCGCACCGGTGTAGATCACCGGTGCCCGCGGATACCGAGCGATGGCCGTGGCGATCCCATCCGGGTACGGCTCGACCGTGGTGACGTCCGCGGCAACGGCACGAAGATCGTGATCCCCGAACAGGTCGGCTGCGAAGACTCGAAATCCGGCGCGAGTTGCGGAAGCAGCCATCGCGCGGACGCTCGCGCCCACGATCACCAGCGGAGGACCGTCGGCACCAGTGGTCATGGCGATCGCATTTCCTTGCAGGAAGGCCGACAGGCACCAGGCGGTTGAGGGGCACCATCAAGATGGTATCCTCTCGGCTCGTTCTCTTGATTCTGACCTGCTCAACCATCCACGAGGAAGTATTCATGTCGATGTTCATCGGAGAGGCACTGGCCGGCGACGGCAACGAAATTGCGCATATCGATCTGCTCATCGGAAGCAAAGACGGCCCGGTGGGCGTCGCCTTTGCCAACGCCTTGGCCCGTCAGAGCGAAGGTCACTCGAATCTGCTTGCGGTGCTAACGCCGAATCTCGCCGTGAAGCCGGCCACGGTGATGATCACCAAGGTGACGATCAAGGGTGCCAAGCAGGCCGTGCAGATGTTCGGCCCGGCCCAGGCGGCGGTGGCCAAAGCTGTGGCCGACAGTGTGGCCGCAGGTGTCATTCCGAAGAGCGACTGCGAGAACCTCGTCATCGTCTGCGGCGTGTTCATCCACTGGCAGGCCGCCGATGACAAGAAGATCTACGACTACAACTACAAGGCGACGATGGACGCCATCGCCAATGCCATGACCGGCAAGCCTACGGCCGACGAGATGATCGCCGGGAAGGACAAGGCAGCTCACCCGTTCCGAGGGTTCTGACTTCAAGGCTGCGGGGCCGTCCATGGCCCCCGCAGCCTTGGGCGGTCGCGGGGCAAGCCAAGGTTGCCCAGGACCGCCATTTGCCTGGCCTCCAGCCAGGCGCATCCCCTGCGAGTGGAGAACTTGTCATGCCGAAGCGGATCTTGATTCAGCTCGACTGTGACCTGCAGCCAAGCACGTTCGATTCCATCGTGGCGGTAGACGCTGGGGTCGACGTGCTGCTGCGGCACGGCGGGGTGACGCCTGAGTCGGCAGTGGGGCTGGTTCATGGGGCCATGTTCACGCGGGCCGTGTCGGAGCTGGCCTGCACCGCGATCTTCGTGGGTGGCTCCGACGTGGTGGCGGCCGATGCCGTGGCAGCGAAGGTTCGTCAGACGTTCTTCGGACCGCTCCAGGTCGGTATGCTCGTCGATCCGTCAGGGGCCAACACGACGGCTGCGGCTGCGGTGATCTCCGCGTTTCGCCACATCCCTGCCGGCGGTAGGGAACAAGCCGTTGTGCTTGGCGGCGCGGGGCCAGTGGGCCAGCGCGTGGCTCGGCTTTTGGCCCGGCGGGGCCTCCGGGTCACGATCGCGTCGCGATCTCGCGACCGAGCGACGAAGGCGGCCGAAACGATTCGCGAGCAGGTTCCAGGTGCGCAGGTGCACGGAATCGAGTCTCATGGCACCGCGTCAGCCGGATCGCCGCTTGCGGGCGTTCTCGAGTCGGCCGAGCTCGTCATTGCTGCCGGTGCGGCGAAGGCGAATCTGCTCGATGAAGCCGGCCGGGCCCTGGTTTCCAACGCTCGCGTGCTCATCGATCTCAATGCCGTACCGCCGGCGGGCATTCACGGCATCGTCGTCGGCGACAAGGGGCGCGTGGACGGAAAGACATTTTGTTACGGGGCCCTCGGAGTCGGTGGCACCAAGATGGCCATCCATCGCGCCGCCATCCAGAAGATTTTCCAAGACCCCAAGGCATCGATCGACGCCGAGGAATGCCTCACGTTGGCTGATGCCTGAGGCGCCGCGGAGGCTACCGCGGTGGCTTGGTCGGGACGCCGAAGACGACGACGATAGCCATCAGGATCGAGACCCCGATCACGATCATCATGAGGTTCCGCCGGAAGCGGCGGGCCCGCCTTTCCTCGGGGGTGAGCCGCCGGATCTCGATGACGGTGTCACCGTGCCGAACGGTCCGCACCGGCTCACGAAACTCGAGGTCTTGGTCTGCCGGTGCCAGCAGCGGAGGACCAAGGTAGGGCACACCGTCTGGCGCCGAAGGGACGTCGGGAGGTTCGTCAGGAGACGGAGTCGCCAGGATCTCGTCGATCCAATCGGCTGACGGAGCCGGCGTCGTCTCGTCGGCAAACTGTCCAAACGCCTCCGCCGGGTCGATGGGGCCCGTGGCAGCATCCGGCACGACTGGGCGCGAGGGTTCGGTGACTGGAGCGGGGGCAGGAGCCGGTGCCTGACCTGCGGCAGGGGGGATCTCAAAATCAGACGGCTGCTCGATGTGGGGCCCCGCTGGCTTTGCCGCGCGAGGCGCGAGCTTCTCGATCACGTTCCCCCAGTCTTCCGCCGGCCCCGGTGAGGGAGGGGATGGAGCCACGGCCGCTCCTGCCAGCGTCAACGCCGGGACATGAAAGAGGCTCGCGCACAATGGGCAGCAAGCGTCGCGACCACACATTCCGCCGGCTGCGGCGACGTGGCCACGACAGACCGGACAAGCAATGACGAAGAGCTGGTCGGGAGCGATGGTGCTCATGGTCACAGGCTCGGTCATGACTCGGTACGGGGCTCGCCGGAGGCGGATGCTCGTGGTTCCCGCTTCAAGTGTCGCGCTACGGTCCGGTCAATCAAGCCGGGCAGGTAGCGTGCCAGAAAAGCGTAGGTCTTGGCGCGCCAGCCAGGAATAACCTCGGGCCGTCGGCGCTCGAGCCCCTTGATGATGGCCGCGGCCGCAGCGCTGGCCGGCAGGGGCGTTCCACGGGACCAGGACGGCCGGTCACCGGCGACGAGCGAGTTCCAAAACTCCGATGCCACCGGACCAAGCGTGGCTACGATCACATCGATTCCGTCCGCGGCCAGTTCGAGCCGAAGGGTCGTGGCGAGCGATCGAAGGGCCGCCTTGGATGCCGCATACTCGCCGTGGAGCGGGAGCGGATGTAGCCCCAGGATCGAGCCGACGAACACGATTGCCGGATCAACGCTCCTGGTGAGCGCGGGAATGCATGCTCGTGCCAGTTCCGCTTGGGCGACGAAGTCGAGATCCACGACGCGGGCGAACGTCTCGGGAGCCGCCTCGCGAAACGGCCCGACCGCTCCGGCACCGGCGGCCGAGACCACGACGTCGATGCCACCGAGTCGTTCCATGGCGTCGGCGACGAGTGCGTCTCGAAAGCCGGAGTCACAGAGATCCCCCGCCAGGTACAGGATGGGCCGCCGGTCAGACGCATTCTTTGCGAGCAACGCCAGCCGATCGTGTCGTCGAGCCGTGGCAAGGACGTGGGATCCTCGACGTGCAAGGAGTTCTGCAAGAGCCCACCCGACGCCGGAGGACGCCCCCGTCACGATGGCTCGTGCTCCGTCAAGGTCGCGATCGCGCCGTCCGAACCATGTCCCGAGAGACCGCATGGTGTCACCCGGCAGTCGACGTCGAGGCGCGTGGAGGCTCCGCATGCGGCACCACCGTCGCTTCGCGAGGGTCAATTCGACCCGCAAGCGCCGCCGGGATGCGACAGTGCACCTTCACGCGATCATTCGTGAAGTGGCGCGAGAGGATCTCGCCGTGGCGGCCAAGCCAAGCAAGGAGCCGCCCGTTGCCTGGGTCGGTTTCGATGTCGACATCATGAAACGATCGCCCGAGACAATCGCTCGCCGCGCGGGCCAGCGTTGCGAGGGCGTCGCCCGACGTCGCGGAGATGGCAAGCGCCTGCGGATATCGAGCGAGCAGCCGATCGCGTGTCGTTTGGTCCGACAGGCGGTCGACTTTGTTGAGAACCAGAAGGGTGTCTTTGGCTTCGACGCCGAGCTCGGCCAAGACGCTGCGAACGGCTGCAATCTGAGCGTCAACGAGCGGGCTGGACGCGTCTGCCACATGGAGCAAGAGGTCGGCGCGAAGCGTCTCTTCCAGCGTCGCCTTGAAGCTTGCGATGAGCCGGTGAGGGAGATTTCGGATGAACCCAACCGTGTCAGAGAGAAGCACCGGCCCCCATCCTGGGAGCCGCCAGCGACGTGTGCGAGTGTCGAGCGTGGCAAAGAGCTGATCGGCGGCCAGGACATCGGCGCCGGTGAGCGCATTCAAGAGCGTGCTCTTGCCGGCGTTCGTGTAGCCGACGAGCGACACCGTCATGTGATCGCGCCGCGCTGCCACTTCGCGCTCGCGGCGACCATGCACCGTGGCCAACTCGGTCTTGAGATCGTGGATGCGTTTCTCGACGAGCCGACGGTCGACTTCGAGTTGCTTCTCGCCCGGGCCGCGCATGCCGACGCCCATCTTGAGCCGCGAGAGATGCGTCCACATCCGCTTGAGTCGTGGCAGCGAATACTCGAGCTGGGCAAGTTCGACGGCGAGCCTTGCTTCGTGGGTGCGGGCACGCGACGCAAAGATGTCGAGGATGACCTCCGAGCGATCGAGGACTTTGCAACCGAGCGCTTTTTCGAGGTTGCGTGTCTGGGCCGGCGAGAGGTCGTTGTCGAACACCACGACATCGGCGTCATGGTGCTCGACGAGCTGGACCAGCTCCTGGAGCTTGCCCTTTCCCAGATACGTCGTTTGGTCGGGGCTCTCGCGGCGCTGGGTGATCTCGGCCATCACCCGCGCGCCTGCGGTCTCGGCCAGGCCGGCGAGCTCGTCGAGCGGATGGTCTGGGTCGACAGGCGGTTCCAGGAAGACACCCACGAGGATGGCTCGCTCCGGCTCGTCACGCGTCGGCATCGGGCGTTCTCTCACGCATCCTCCTCTTCGGCATGGTTCCCACGATCGCCCTGGGCAAGATGCAGGCAACTGGTCCAGCGGCGGGTGTCGAGCAGGCCATCGGCCACGGCATCCTTCACCGCACACCCACTCTCGTGATCGTGCGTGCAATCAGGATAGCGGCAGAGGTTTGCGAGAGGGCGAAGATCGCGGAAGGCCGAGGGCACTTCCGCCGGCACGATCGCCCAAGGCTGGAATTGGCGGACACCCGGGGTGTCGACGAAGCAGCCGTCAAAGCGATGTGGAACGAGCCTGGCGGTCGTCGTCGTGTGGCGTCCTTTCTCATTCTCACGGCTGACCTCGCCAACGGACAGGTTCAAGCCGGGGTCGAGGGCATTGAGCAGCGACGACTTCCCGACCCCGCTCTGCCCGACGATGGCCGTCACCTTGCCTGGCAGTTCTGCGGCTAGCCGCGCCAGACCGAGGCCGCTCGTTGCCGAACACAAGACCACGGGATAGCCCATCCGCGCATAGACTCCGGCCAGGGGCACGAGTGACGCCGCTGGAACGAGATCAGCCTTGTTGATCACCACGATCGGTCGAATCCCGGCCAATTCAGCAGCCACGAGGAGGCGGTCGATGAGGCCTGGCTTCAAGTCGGGCATGACGGCACTGCCGACGATGAGCAGTTGATCGACGTTCGCGACGATGACATGCCTTCGCCCGCGGCTGTCACGGCAGAGCGATCGCTGCCGCGGCTCGATCGCATGAATGGTCGAACCATCGGCAGCATCACGGACGCGCACCCAATCGCCGGAGGCCACCGGATGTCGCTGATCGGTGGCGAGGGTTCGGAGCACGCGCCTGAGCGTGCAGCGGGCGATGCGGCCGTCTTCCCCACGCACGACACTCTCGAGTCCATGGACGTTGAGCACCTGCCCCCGCCAGCAATCGACCGCCGAGGGGGCAACGGCCATGCCGTCGACGACACCGTCGGCCATGTCACCGACGACCGTGCGCTTGCGGCTCAACTCCCCTTTGCCCGATAGTCTCTCGCCGGTGGCCCGGTCTGCCACGGCATCGGGATCGTTCTCGTGGGCTCGCGTCAGATCGCCGTCGCGCCGCCGCCCCGTTCGATTCTTGCGAAACTCGATACGGATTTTTCGGGGACGCGGCATGCCTTCATTGTAGACCGGCAACCACAAGCCAGGCAGACGACCCGGTCAGATGGAATAGCGCCTCGGGCGATCCGAAGGCCGTGAGGAGCTCCGTCGCTCGAGGCCAGCCTCCTCGAGAAGTGATTTGCCGAACATCCGCTGGGTCCGCGAATCTTCGCGGGGCGCCGAAACACCTCCAAGTCGGACCGGGTCGAACGCGATCTCGAATTCATGCTTGGCAATGGTGAGCTTGTCGCCGGGTTTCAGGGTTTGCTCACTCACGCGCACGCCGTTGACCTTCGTCCCGTTGCTGCTTCGCAAGTCCTTGATCGTCCAATATCCGTTCGCGAGGGTGAGCTCGCAGTGGTGGCCCGAGACATTCGGAAACCGCAGGACGATGTCGGCGCTTTCACGTCGCCCAACGAGGAGCGATGTCTTGAGCAGCGGGATCGGATCGCCACCGCCAATCGGAAGAAGTTCACCGTACATCGCGTGCAACGGCCACGAGTGCCGCCCTCATCGAATTCTCACAAATTGTGCCGAGCAAACGATCGCGCAAGCGTTTCGTGAATCAAGGTGCGCCTGCCCCTGAACAACCTGATCGCAGGCCGTTCGTTCGGACCCTTCTCATTGAGGGTACGTAGGAATCGCCGGGGCGGTCAAGCCTCTGGTCGGCCGAGGCTATAGACTAGGCTTGAATACAGACTGAAGTGGACCGGGTGATCGCTGGCCGACGGCTTCGGCCGCGCGGCGAGAGGAAAGTCCGGGCTCCGAAGGGCAGAGTGGTGGGTAACGCCCACCGGCCGCAAGGTCAGGGACAGTGCAACAGAAAGCAAACCGCCTCCGGGCTCGCGCCCGGCGGTAAGGGTGAAACGGTGAGGTAAGAGCTCACCAGCAGGCCGGGTGACCGGCCTGGCTTTGCAAACCCCACTCGGAGCAAGGTCAAGCAGGAAGGAGTTCGCAACCCCACAAGGGCTTGCGACGCGGAACGGCCCGTTCCGCACCACCTTCCGGGTAGGCTGCTTGAGCCTCGAGGCAACTCAGGGCCTAGAGAAATGATCATCACCCGCCGTGAGGCGGGAACAGAACCCGGCTTACAGGTCCACTTCAGTCTGTTTTAGGCCGGCGGGGCATCCATGCCCCCGGCGGCCTTGCCGGGCCTCCGCCCGGCCGCTCGCACCTCCGGGCTCGCGTTTCTCGTCCAGCCGCCCCGCTCTCACACCGTAGCCCCGCTTCTCCGAAACGGGGTATCCGGGGCCGCACCCAGTCACGGAGTGACTGGGCTACGGGGTGGGCGGCGCGGCTCGACTACGGTCGCCGCGTCACGCTGGGTCGTTGGCAGGGCGGGTGACCAGGTGCTGCCGCTCTTGTTCGTCGAGGAGCTTCATGAGCTTGGAGATGCAGAGCGTGTTGACGCTCACCCGAAGAAGACCAGCCTCGTTTTTGAGGGTTTCGTGGAGCGATCGAGGCATGCGGACGGTGACGACGCGCTGGGCTTCTCGCTCGCTCGGCTGATCCTGTTGCCGACTCCGGAGTGCGTCGAGCATCTCGCGGATGCGGGCGTACTGTGGGGAGCATTCGAAACGGGAAAGGTCTTCCGGATCGCTGAAAGTCCGCCGGACCATGCCGTCCACGCCCAGGATCTCCCTGAAGAAAACGACCCACTCCGGGTTCATCGCATAGAGCCGTTCAGCCACCTGAAGGACCGACGTGGCGAGGGGGTCCGCTATCTGGGCGGCTGGGAGTGTGGTAGTGGCCATCGGAATTGTCCTTCTCAGGGCTGTCGTGAATTCGCCGGCTCGGTCACGGCCACATCGCCGCTCGCCCGGCAGCAAACCGTTGCCAGTTGGTCAAGCGCTAGCATCAAGTGCTGTCACGGCATGGACTTGCGCCAGCACGGAAGGGCGTGGCTCGAAACCAGGCAGCCGTGCCGCAATGGCAGGCAAGAGGGTGGGTGCGCGAAAATGAGGCAGCGTCGACCTGTCGCATTTGCCAAATGTCCGGCTCGCAACACCGAGCAAAAGGCGACTTGCCCGAAGGCCTTGCCCAGTTTCACACGCAACCGATGGAGGCGATGTGATCCGCCACAGCTTCTCCGACCTCGCAACCGAGCAGACCCTCGATGCCTCGCCAACCTGGCACGGCGTTGACCTCGAGCACCATGAGTCGGCCGTCCGCGGCGGCGACCAGGTCCACGCCGGCGAGGGATGCACCGACCGCGTTGGCTGCTCGTCGGGCGATGGAGGCTTGATCCGCCGTGAGTTCAATCCGACTCGCGGAGCCACCGGAGGCCAAATTCGTGATCCACTCCCCTGGGGCGGCATCCCGGCGCATGGCAAACATGCGCCCGCCGACGACGAGTACCCGCACGTCCCAGCCGTCATGCGGAATGAATTCTTGAAGATAAGCGATGCCGCTGGAGGCGGTGACGGCTGCGGCCGCGTCCGCTGCCGACCGGCAGCGAACGATTCCGCGACCTCGCGAGCCAAAGAGCGGTTTGGCAACGCAATCGCCGCCGAGCTTCTCCCATGCGGCGGTCGCAGCCGCGATGTCTTGGGCGACGATCGTGCGTGGGACCGCCAGGCCGGCTGCCGCCAGGAGTGTGAGCGATAGATATTTGTCGATCGCGATCTCGAGTGCCCTCGGAGAGTTTACGACCGGCGTGCCGTGGGCCGCGAGCCGCGCGAGTGCATCCATCCGGAAGATCACTTCTTCGAGTCGCGAATTCGACGGCGATGCCCCGGGCATGCCGCGGACGGCGACGACGTCAGCACGCGCGAACTCCCGTGGACCGAACGATTCGCCGCCCGAAGTCACTTCAGCCGTGAGGCATCGCCAAGGAATGATCGCAGCCTCAAAGCCACGCATCTCCAGGAGGCTCGCAAGCCGTCGTGCGTGCCAGCCCTTCGGCTCGCCGAGGATGCAGGCCCGTCGCTTCATGGGGGCGATGTGTTTCCACCCGAAAATGACCGAGTGACGATGGTTGGTTCGACCTTGCCAAACCGGTGGTGCGCGCCCGTGTCGACGTTCACGAATTCGAGGCAGGCCGGGGCGAAGAGCGCCGGGTCGATCGCGTAGAAGTCGTGCCCGGCCTCTTTGAAGATGTCGAGGAACGGTTTGCCGAACGCAGGTGAGCCACGACTGACCGCACGCGGCCCGATCGCTTCGAGTGACGGGTCGTCGCCGGTGACTTCGAGCACGACCGTGCCACCATAGAGGATCGCATCGTTCGTCCTGCCGATGGCCACGAGGTCGTCGTCCGGTACAGGGGGCAAGGGAGCTTTCCCTTGCCCACGCCGAATACGGCTGAGATCAAAGTGGAGCTCGTGAAGCTGATGGAGCGCCGTCTCAAGAGAGCGAGCGACCACCTGGAGCGTTCCGGCTGCGCTTGCCGTCCGGGCCACGAGGAGCGTGAGTTTGTCAGCCGCGACACCCGCGGCATCGGCGAGCTCGCGGCAGACGTCTCCGGGGGGCACCTTACTCGTTTCGAGCAATCCGACGGCAACGTCCGCGCGCTCGCGCATCTCGATGACGTCAAAGAGTTCCTCGCGGCCGATCGCCGCCCGAATCGGCCCGCTGGCCATCGCGAAAAAGTTTCCCTTGGCGACTTTATGTCCTGCATATTGAGCTGCGAGACACGCGGCGACAGGCCGTTCGCTCGACACCGAGACCGTGGGCCACGGACAATCGGCCCAGGCTTTGGACGACGACGCATCCGGGGCCTGGAGCGACACAGTGCTCGCGCCTCCCATGGCGACGCGAGCCAGGCCGAGGCCAAGCGCGTCACTTCCAGGAGCCTTGATGCCGCAGTCGACCACGCGGACGCCGCCGATGTCGTCGACGGCAGCGCCGAGCTCGTTGCAGCGGCTCACGAGGTCTTGGGCAAGCGCGTAACCGTCTTCGTTAAGGCCCATGCATAGTCCTTGGAAAGCGGTCATAATGCCGCGTTCCTGAGGCGTCAGCAACGCCGCCCGTTCAATCTGCTGGAAGGCGATCACTTCACCGCCAGGATGCTCATCGATGGCCAGCCTCACGGTCGAAAACTACGCCAAGACGATCTATCAAATCACTGCCTCGCAGGATGGCAAGCCTGCGAGCACGGGGCAGATCGCCACGGCGCTCGGTGTTTCTCCCGGCACGGTCACGAGCATGCTCAAGACGCTCGATGGAGCCCGTTTGGCCACCCACAAACGCTATGAAGGCGTCGCCCTCACGCGGGCCGGCCGCATGCTCGCGTTGCGGGTGATCCGGCGACACCGGCTCATCGAGCTCTTTCTGATGCGCACGCTCGACATGACGTGGGACGAAGTGCATGACGAAGCCGAGAACATGGAGCATGCGGTCAGCGATCTGCTGGTCGAGCGGATCGATGCGTTTCTCGGGCGACCGGAGGTCGATCCGCACGGTGACCCGATTCCGCCTGCCGACGCCCATACGCTCGCAGATGGCGAAGCGGCATCGCCGCGGGTCCTCTCCGAGTGCGGGCCAGGCACGAAGTTTCGATTGGCCCGTGTCCTCGATCAATCCACGGAGTTTCTTCGGTACCTGACCGACTGTGGGCTCGTGCTCGACACGACCGGCGAAGTCGAGCGGAATCCTGACGGCGCGGGCCTCATGCGGATTCGGCTCGAGCACGGTGGGCTCTCGCTCGCGCTCGATGCCGCAGAAAAGCTGGTCGTCGCCGAGGCCTGATCGCTACGCCGATCGTTCCCACACCGCCGATTGGCCGAGGCATTCGTCGACCTCGACGCGGATCGTTGTTGGGAGCGGTTCCCCAGCCGACGCGAGCGACGCAAGGAGCTGTTGGCCGATCCAGGATGCGAGCCACTCGGCAGTCGTGTTCGCCACGGGGAGCAGCATGCATTCGTCCGCAGGAAAGACCCAGCGGCGATCGACAAAGGTCACCGTCACCTCGTCCTTGCCAAGCGGGCCGCGCTCGGTCGCGACGGTGAGAAACGGATTTCCGGTGGGGAGCAGCATCTTGTGATCGAGCCGGGTCACGATCGCGGTCGTCGCATCCCGCAACGCCAAGAAATCGACGACCATGCCGTGAGGACCGACCGGGCCTTCGACGTCGACACCGACCGTCCAGTTGTGGCCATGCACCGGCTCGCAGAGGTCGTCTCGAAGGGTGATGAAGTGCCCGGCGCAGAAGACGTGGACGGCTTTTCGAAGCTTGACTTGGTGGCGGTCGTTCATGGTGGCGATCACGGAAGGAAAGGGAGCGGAAGGCGACCGTCTCGGACCAGAATATAGAGTGCTGCCGCGACCATGTCGGCCGTGGTGCCGGGATTGAGTCGCCGCGGGTTTCGGAGCGACGCGTCGAAGGCGGCCAGGGACGGAGGCCAACTCGGGTCGTTCTCGAGTGCCACCAGGTCGGCCGCTCGCGCCGACACCGCGCGGGCAGTCTGCTCGCCATGTCGCCTGGCGATGAGCGTGTCAGGGCATCGGGCAAGTTGGCGGAGGTACGTTCGGATGATCGCGGTCTCGAGAGGGACCTCAGCCGCAAGGATGGCCGAGAGATCAGCGACCGCGCCAGTAAAGAGCGGCTCGAAGCCATGGGTCCAGAGCGACGCGATCGTGTCGCGGTCGGCGGCCATGGCCATGGCCTGACGGATGTCGGCGGGGGGTGGCCCCGCGAGATCGTGGCGTTCGGCTTTGCCCATTCCGCCGGGACGGGCGAGTTGAATCGCTTCCCAGATCGCGGCTGCGTCAGAGGCATCGAGACGTGCAAGGACGGCATCCACGTGGGCTGGCGTCAGCGGGCGTTTGGTCAATGGCACCGCGGCAAGCGGTGCGATCAGCAGGATGATGCCGAGGTTTGCATTCGAAGGCGTCGAGCCCACCGCGGCCCTGACCGCATCAAGGATCGTGGCGCCCAGTCGCAGCGGAGATGCCTGCTCGAGTGGTGCTGCGATCGAGATTCCCGCGGCCACAAAGTCTGCAAATGTCAGATCCTCGAACGATGCCCCAGGATGAACATTGCCCGGCTTGGCCGCCGCCGCCTCCAAGATGCTCGCGAGCGCCGCACACCAGCCGATACCTCCGCGATGCAGGCCTGGCGGGATCGTACGGACGGCAGCCGCGACCGCTTCACCGAATCGCTCGGAAGAGCCCGTCATGCGAAGATTCCGTGTGCCGCCTGGTCTTGAAACCCATTCATCGCGAGCCGTGAGGCTACACTGGTGTCATCCCAACATGAAGGTCCGGAGAGAACGACTGCATGGCGTCGGTGACGAGCGAGAGACAGCAGGTGACTTTGGGGCCGGAGTGTTTCATCAACCGGGAGTTGAGCTGGCTCGAGTTCAACCTGCGCGTCCTCGAAGAGGCCGAGAACCCGGACAATCCGCTCATGGAGCGGCTCAAGTTTCTGGCTATCTTCAGCTCGAACCTCGATGAGTTTTTCATGGTCCGTGTGGCGGGCCTTCGCGAACAGGCATTCGGTGAGAGTGCCCCGCAAGACGAGGCCCCCGACGGCATGACGGCCCTTGCCCAACTCAAGGCGATCGCCCAGCGGACGCAGGAGTTGGTTGCCAGGCAGTATCGTTGCCTCCGGGAAAGCATCGGGCCGGCGATGGAGGCCGAGGGATTTCAGTTGCTGCGATATGTCACGCTCGAAGGGGCTTGGCGTGAGCAGGTTGATCGCTTTTTTCACGATCGTGTGCAGCCGATTCTCACACCGATGGCGGTCGATCCCGCCCACCCGTCACCGCGCTACCACAACCGTGGTCTCTACCTGGGCGTGATGCTCCATCGCACCGAGGGGCTCGGGCCGAAGCGGCTTTTTGCTGTCGTGCAGGTGCCCCAGGTGTTGCCACGGGTCGTGATCCTGTCGGGGGGCGAGCCCGGTCGCGTTCCCTTCGTGCTGCTCGAAGACATCATCTCCGCCAAGCTTCCGGGGCTCTTCGGCGGCTTCGAGGTTGACTCATGGACCGCCTTCCGCGTCACCCGCGACAGTGATCTCGAACTCCTCGAGCAGGAGTCGGACGACATGCTCAAGCTCATCGAGGACCGCCTCAAGGCGCGCCAACGTGGGCAAGCCGTGCGGATCGAGATCGCGTCGAAGGCCGACGACCGCCTCGCAGGCATGATCATCGACGAGGAAGGACTCCAAGCCGTCGACGGAGGCCTCGAGGGCTACAGTGAGGTCTATCGGATCGACGGCCCGCTCGATCTCACGGCGCTCTGGGAGTTGCATCGGCTGCCCGGCTTCGAGCGTCTTCACGACAAGCCGTTCACCCCCCGGCCTCCCCGGGGCCTCGAACGGTCCGGCGACGATATCTTTGCGGCGATCGCTCACCGCGACATTCTCCTCCACCACCCGTTCGAGTCGTTCGATCCCGTCGTGGATTTCGTCACGCGTGCGGCCCACGACCCGCGTGTCTTGGCCATCAAGCAAACGCTCTACCGCACGAGTGGTGATTCACCGATTTCGCGGGCGCTCATCACGGCCGCGGAAGCGGGCAAGCATGTGACCGCCCTCGTCGAGCTCAAGGCCCGCTTCGACGAAGCGAACAACGTGAGCTGGGCGCGGCAGATGGAACGGGCCGGCGTGCACGTGGTGTTTGGGTTCCTCGATCTCAAGACCCACTGCAAGGTGTCGCTGGTGGTTCGGCAGGAAGGCAACGGATTGAAGCGGTACGTCCACCTCGGTACCGGCAATTACAACCCGACGACTGCGCTTCTCTACACCGACGTCGGCCTCTTCACCGCGGATGAAGCGGTGGCCGAAGATGCCTCGGCCCTCTTCAACTTGTTGACCGGGTATTCGCAGGGCCACGCCTGGCGCCGGCTCATCGTCGCCCCGGACGACCTGCATCGCCGCACGATCGAGTTGATCGAACGACAGACACGTCGAGCAGAAGCGGGGCAGCCGTCTCGTATTTTCGCCAAGCTCAACTCGCTCGTCGATCATACGGTGATCGAGGCACTCTACCGTGCGAGTCAGGCCGGCGTGCCGATCGACATCGTGGCCCGCGGCATTTGTTCCCTGCGGCCCGGCGTGCCGGGGTTGAGCGAAACCATTCGCGTACGAAGCATCGTGGATCGATTCCTCGAGCACAGCCGGATCTACGTCTTCGGTCCCGACGACGAGGCGGAGGTTTTCCTGTCGAGCGCCGACTGGATGCCCCGCAACTTTTTTCGTCGCGTGGAAGTGATGTTTCCTTTGTTGGACCCGTCGCTGTCGAACCGCGTCCTCCGCGAGTTCATCCCGGTCTATCTTGCAGACAACACACGAGCCCGCGTGCTCGACTCCGACGGACAGTTTCATCTGCTCAGGCCTGCCGAGGGTGAGCCATCCCGGCGGAGCCAGCACGAGTTTTTGGCGCTCCGTCCGGAGCAGGCCTCACTCGAGGTACGCGATGCGGCGGCATCAGCAACGTAGCCGACCGACGCTGCGGGCACTTCCTCCTGCGTGCCTGGTGTCGATAGAATGGTCGGCTTGTCGCACGGAAAGGTGAGCTGAAACGAAGCATGGCGGAGGACTATTACCAGACGCTCGGTGTGTCCCGCACGGCATCGGCTGAGGACATTCGCAAGGCCTATCGCGAGCTGGCCCGCAAGTACCATCCCGACCTGCATCCCGACGACGACGCGGCCAAGGAAAAGTTCAAGCAGGTTCAAAATGCCTTTGACGTCTTGAGCGATGCCAGCAAGCGGGAGATGTACGACCGCTACGGGAGTTCGTTCGAGGGCGTCGGGGCCGGCGGACCGCGTGGCGGGTGGGGCGGGGCGCCGTTTCCAGGCGCGGGCGGCGGTGGATTTCCCGGGGGCGGGGAGATCGACCTCGAAAGTCTCTTCGGTGGTGCCGGTGGGTTCGAACAGATTTTCGGACGGGCATCTGGCGGCGCGAAGTCTGGTCGTGGGCGACGACGAACGGCGCAGGTGCCTGGCGAAGACGTCGAGGCGCGGATCGAGATTCCGTTTCGGCTCGCGATCGACGGTGGCAAGACCGACGTCCGTGTGGATCGTGGCGGTGGCAAGTCCGAAACGATCAGCGTCACGATCCCGCAAGGAGTGCCCGACCGCGCCCGCATGCGACTGCGAGGCCAAGGGCTTCCTGGGAGCAATGGTGGTCCGGCCGGTGACCTTCTGCTCGAGGTGCACGTTGAACCCCATGCGGTGTTTCGCCGTGATGGGGACACTCTCGAAGTGACGCTCCCTGTCACGCTCGCTGAAGCGATCGAAGGCGCGAAGGTGGATGTGCCGACGCCGTGGGGCACGATCGCCCTGCGGATTCCTCCGAAGACATCGAGCGGTCGCAAGCTTCGTGCCGCCGGCATGGGCGTGCGACACTCCAACGGGTCCAAGGGCGACTTGATCGCCGAGGTGCAGATCGTGCTGCCTGCGGGAGGTGATGCGGCAGCGATCGAGCGCCTGTTGGAATCAGCAAGGGCCGCCGAGGCTGGCGGGGCCGACCCGCGGGCAGGCCTGCGGTGGTGACGCCGCGAGACGAGCGGCTCACGAAGGCACGGCGCGTGCGACGGGCGACTGATTTTGCTCGTGCGTATCGCTACCGCTGGAGCGCCGCGGAGGGGCCGCTCGTGCTCTACGCCGTGCCGGCGGAGGTGGCCGCGAGCGATACCTCTGAGGCCCGCATCGGGGTTTCGGTATCGCGCCGCATCGGGAACGCCGTGGTTCGCAACCGCTGGAAGCGGCGGCTTCGTGAGGCGTTTCGCGTCGTGCGGCCACGGCTCGCAGCTGGCAATGACTACGTCGTCGTCGTTCGCTCGGGCTTGCCGCCACGAGGGACGCACGGCGCGAAGCAGATTGAGGAGTCGCTGGTGCGACTCGCAGCCCGTGTGACCGGTCGCCCACAGTACGGCCAGATGCCGTGCAGCGGCGACGACGGTCGAAGTGGCGATGTTGCTCGGGGGGCTCCTCGGCGACGAGGTCGCACGACGTGACTAGTGTCACCGCATTGTTCCGAGTCTTGTGCCGCGGCCTCGACCGAGTGGCCGCAGCCTTCCTGATCGGCCTGGTCATCATCTACAAACTCACGCTCAGTCCGCTCCTTGGTCGCCACTGCCGGTTCACGCCAACCTGCAGCGCGTACTTCCGTGCGTCGGTCGAAAAGCATGGAGCCGTTCGCGGCGCCCTCAAGGGACTCGCCCGGATCGCCCGCTGCCATCCCTGGCATCCCGGTGGCTACGACCCGCCCTGAAGGGGTTTCTACTCAGGCTTCTGCACCAGATCGAGCAAGCGGCCCGGCGAACCCATGATGTTGTAGCCAGCGTCGACGTGGAGTGTCTCACCGGTGATGCCGAGTGACTCCCGCGACAAGAGCCACGCGCCCGCCTTTCCAACTTCCTCGTGCGTGACATTTCGACCGAGTGGCGACATGTGCTGGTAAAGCCCCAGCATGTCGTCGACGCCGGCACCGCGCCCGGCGAGCGTTCGTAGTGGCCCGGCGCTCACCGAATTCACCCGCACGCCGACAGGTCCGAGGTCATAGGCCATGTACTTCACACAGGCGTCGAGCGTGGCTTTGCACACGCCCATGATGTTGTAACCCGGGACGACCTTCTCCCCACCGAAGTAAGTGAGCGTGAGGATCGACGCGTCGGTATTAAGAATTCCACGGACGAGGCGCCCCACGGCCAGCAGGCTGTAGGCACTCGTTTCCATGGCAAGCCGAAACCCTTCGCGGCTGCAGTTGGTCGTCTCACCCTTGAGGTCTTCGAGCGGAGCAAAGGCGATCGAGTGGACGACGAAGTCGAGGGTGCCAAACTCCTGCTTGGCTCGCTCGACGACGGCCGCGATCTGCGTGTCATCCGAGACATCCATCGGAACGAGGAACTTGGCGTTCGGCTCGGGGTCGGTGAGCTGGGCGACGCGGCGGCGATTCCGCTGGCGTTCGTCGTCGGGGCGATCGGGCAGGTGCGTGAAGCCAATCTGGCCGCCTTCGGCCATGACCTCTTTAGCGATGGCCCAGGCGATCGAATGGTCATTGGCGACACCGAGCACGAGCCCTTTGAGTCCGTCGAACCGTCCCATGAATGCGATTTCCTTGTCGTTGCGGTGAGTCTTGCGGGATCGCGAAATGTACTGGTTCGGTGGCAAACCCTCAACGTGGGCGGCTTGAACTCATCTCCAGCGTCGCTCGGGGCCGCCCGTGTCATGTCGCCGGACGTTCGCTACGGGCTTCCATGCCCTGCGCTCACTCGGGGGAGCCTGGCGCTTCGCCCTCCGGGCTGCGCTGGTCTCCCACGCCGGCTCCATGACACGGGCGGCCCCGAGCGGATGCTTCCCTCACTCCCTTGTCGAGGTCTTGCAACGCGGGTAAAACCTCAGACGTCGCCCCGTTAGCTCAATTGGTCAGAGCATCTGACTCTTAATCAGAGGGTTCTAGGTTCGAGTCCTAGACGGGGCACTTCTTCTTTTCCCGGTCGTTCTTTGACCGGCTGAGGCGATTGGATTAAAACTCCGTAATGCTTCAAAGGGATCGCGTCCGATGAGACGTGATTTCATGCTGATTGCGGCCAGTTGCTGGTGGGGCTGTGGTAGCCCAATGCTGCAAGCCAGCGGATGTCCACGCGAAAGGCGATCATCATGCCGCGCCGGTCTTGGGTGACGAGGCTTCAGGCGGGCGTGGGCCTCGGACGGCAGCGGCGATCGGAGTTCACTCGCCGGCACCGGCGATATGGCCCGGCCGTCGAGCCACTCGAGCCGCGGGCGATGCTCGCCACGATCGACTTCACGGGCAGCACCCTCACGCTGACGCTCGGCGCGAATGAGAAAGTTGTCGTGTCGAATCCTGGCGAAAACCAGGTTCGATTCAATGTGACTCCGTACAGTCCAGCCGGTTCCGGCAGCGGCGGGCTTACTGTGATCGGGGGCGGGACCCTCATTTCGGTGGGAGCAACACTGACTGTGGGCGGCGCTCTGGTAGCCCCCACCGCTGGGGTTACTTCGGTCACCGGAGCGCCGCTCGGTTTCTCCGTAGTCGGCTACGCGACCGACACAACGGGGACCTTGCCCGCTGCGGTCTCGCTCGTCATCAAGGGGGCGGGCGGCTCGGCCCAGGCTGTGGATTTTCAGCAATCCTCGAATGGAGCATTTGTGACGGCATCGCGCATCAGCGTTGATCTGGGAAACGATGCAAACGATGACGTTACGTTTTTTGGTCCCATCGATCGAACCGGCGTCGTTTCAGGCGATGCTCTGCGGATTGTGGGCGTGGACGACGTTCTCGTGAACCAGCCCCTTGGTTTCCGTGGTGGAAATGTTGTGATCAATGCTTCTGCAACATCCACATCGAGCATCGGGTTGAACGCTGGCATCTCCGCCACGTCGGGCGACGTCACGTTGGTTTCTCGATCCACAATTGCAATCAAGGGTTCAATCGTCACGGCCGGAGCAGTGCGTGCAACGACCACACGAAACATTCAGGTGACCGCGAGCATCACGGGCGGGAGCGACGGAGTCACACTCAGGGCGAACCAGCAACCGACACCGACGGCCGAGAGTTTCATCGGCATCGATGTCAGCGGAGCGACGATCACGACGACCGGCGATGGGGACATCGCGTTGTACGGTCGTGGTGGCGTCTCAGCTCTTCAGTTGGGGGGTGACCAGCATGGTGTCGCCATTCGCGCAAGCGCCGTCGTCGCGAGCCCCGGTACTGGTACGATCACGGTGTTCGGCACGGGCGGCGGTGCGGCGGGCTTGGCGGCCGCTTCAGGCCCAAGTGCGCCTACCCCGACCCTTGCGACGAGCGATCTCCCCAACTTTTTGACCCTTTCCGAAAGCGGCGGCTATCCAAGCTCAACCGGTATTTCGGCCAACGCGGTCAGTGGCAGCGCGGCATTTGCGGACGTGTCGACGAGCACATTGGTGATCTCGAATCCAAATGTGTACGTCCACCCACCCGTCCACGGCGTGATGCTTGACGGTGATGGCACCAAAGTGACGTCGGTCCGGGGAGCCATCACCATTGCAGGACAACCGGGGAGCGGCGGTGAAGCGAGCCGCGGCGTGTTCGTGACTTCTGGGGCACTCGTCGAGTCGAAAGGCGCTGCGTCAGGAGCACCAATTCGCCTGACGGGCGCTCAGGTATCGTTAGCGGGTCAAAAGACGAGAGTCGCGTCGGTCAGCGGCCCTATCCTCCTCGACGGCGTCGAGGTCTTGGTCGGCTCGGGAGCAGTTGTCGAATCGACCGGAGCGAACCCAGCCGCGACGGTTTCGATCAATGGTGTCGGCAGCAACGTGAATGGGCGCACCGCAGTTGTTGTTCGGGGAAGTGGTACCAGGGTGTCCTCTGTGAGTGGACCTATCACGATCGCAGGCAGTGGAGGCTCGAGCACTGGAAGCATCACGAGCGATGGCGTCGTCCTCGCAGACGGGGCGGTCGTGGAGTCCAAGGGGACATCCGACGGTGCTTCGATCACAATTGTCGGCATTGCCGGTCAGAGTACGACAACGAATGCAGGGGTTGTGGTCGTAGACGCGCGGGTAGTGTCCGCGGGTGGGCCGGTTGCCATTCAGGGCAAGGGTGGCAGCGGCATGGCGCACTGGAACAACGGAGTGATTCTGGGGCACTCGGCCGTCGTGGAGTCTACGGGCGCCGTGAATGCCGGGGTCGTTTCGGTTGATGGCATCGGCGGCGGATTCGGAGCAGGGATGCTCAATAGTGGCGTGTTGATCTATCGGGGCGCCCAGGTGAAATCGATCGGTGCGGCTGTAGAAATTGCTGGCCGAGCAGGTGCCGGAGATTCGCATGGCATTTCCATTGCGGGCGAAGAGTACGGCGGAGCGACTGTATCGTCGCAGACCGGTCCTGTTCGCCTGTCGAGCGACAGCTTGGCCATTGATAGCGCGGGCACAGTGATTGCAAAAACCGTCACCCTTCGACCGCGGTCTTTCGGGGCACGCATTGACATGGGAGGTGCCGATGGGTGGTCGGAGGCGTTGCCGACGCTCGGGCTCACGAGCAGCGAGTTGAATCGCGTCGTTGCGGAGACGCTCACCATCGGTGCGGCAGATGCCGGCGAGGTGAGTGTCAGGGCGCCAATCGCACTGTCGGTGCCGACGGATGTCGTGCTTCGCTCAGGAGCTGGTATCACCTACGCGGGCGGTTCGGTGAACACGGGCGGCAAGGCCCTCGTTCTTGCTCCTGGAGCTTCGTCAACTTCGGTGAAGCCGTTGACATCGGGCGTCGACGCGACGGCAAGCGGTGTCACTCTCGAGTCTGCCTTGGCCATCACCATCAATGGCCCAGCCGCCGACACCGGGTACAGCCGACTGAAGGTCAACGGTACCGTGAATCTGGCCGGCGTCGACCTGGTCGTGAACGGATCGTACGCGTCACCGGGCGAGTTCGTCATTGTGGAAGGCACGACCGTGACCGGCACGTTCAACGGGCTGCCGCATGGCAGCATCGTGACGCTCAACGGCGTGCCACTGCTCGTGACGTACGCCGCTGACCGAGTCATTCTGGCGCCGCCGAGCAATGTCACGGCTGGGCTCGCCGGCCGTGGACTGCAGGTGACGGGCGGCATCGCAAGTGATTCGGTCCAGATTCTGCCCGGGCCGGCGCCGCGGTCGTTCGTCGTCAAGGGCCTGGGGCTCACCACGGTCAACGGGCGGGCCAGTGTCGTCGTTCGCAACGTGGTGTCTGGATGGAGTATCAACCTTGGCCAAGGCAATGACAAGCTGGTGGTCGGGGATGGCGCATCGCCGGTCACGGTGGCCGGGGCGGTGCAAATCAACGTGGGCGTGCTCGGCGCCACGAGCCAGGTCCATCTGCATCGCTTGACGGTGAGTGGGGCCCTGACAATTCGATCGACAAGCGGCTCCAGTGAGGTTGGCCTGAGGCGGGTCGTGGTGGGTGGGCAATTCAGCTATGCAGGCAGCGTGGGGGACGATCGGTTGACGATCCAAGCCAGCCGCTTCCGGCAGCATGCAAGGATGACGTTTGGCGGAGGAGCCAACCGTGTGGCCATCGCCAGTACGGCGTTCCAGCGAACCGTGGCGATAAACTTCGCTCAGTTGGGAGTCAACGAAATCGACGCCGGTCTTATGAGTGCACCCGTGGGACGATCACGCGGCAATGCCTTTGCAACGAGGCCGGGGATCACGGGTC
Organism: uncultured Candidatus Kuenenia sp.; assembly: GCA_964498325.1. Lineage (GTDB taxonomy): Bacteria > Planctomycetota > Planctomycetia > Pirellulales > UBA1268 > QWPN01. The sequence goes on along the minus strand of CAZCHF010000014.1, from coordinate 2,933 downwards.
CGGTGACTCGCCTGTCGTAAGCCAATGGGCCATCAGGCGGCGCCGGTCGACGATTCCGATTCAGCGGCTGATCGACTGCGGGCATCCAGGCTCCATGGGCCGGCACCGTTGGCCATGATGAAGACCATCGTGCCCATGAGGGCGGCATTCTTCATGAAGTGGGCCATCTCATTTTGGAGCTCTGGGGCATCGGGCGCAAGCTTCCAGAATGCGTGGAAGTAGTATGTCGCGGCTGCGAGGAAGACCAGGAGCAAAAGCGCACCCAGGCGAGCATGGTAGCCGATGATGATCGAGACCGACCCGATGATCAGAAACGCGATTGCCCCTGCAAGCATGATCTTGGGTTGCTGGATGCCCTTTGCCGCCATGACGTCGGCGACAGCATTGAACTGTGGAATCTTGTTCATGACGGCGCTTGCCAAAAAGATGCCGACGATCATCAGTCGGCCGACAAGCGACAAAAAGCCTTGAATGGCGTGCATGGAGGGGCTCCGAAGGTGGGACGGGGCATTGCCCCGGCGGCCAGGAGGCTACCACGAATGCCATAGGCTTCGGGAAGGCCAGTTCCGCGGGGGAAGCGACGGGCAAGCAGTGGACGGTATGCTGTCGTCCCACGTGATCCGCATCCAGGTAGAGAAGATGACATCTGACTCGATCGGAATCGATGTTCATGCCGTGAAGGCCCTTCGTGGAGCAGGCGAGCCGTTCCTGCTGCTCGACTGCCGCGAGCCCGACGAGCATGCGATCGCCAAAATCGACGGGGCAGTGCTCATCCCCATGCAACAGATTCCTGAACGGCTCGCCGAAATCGAGGCGTGGCGAGGCAAGCGGATCGTCGTCCATTGCCACCATGGTGGTCGGAGTCTCAGGGTGACGCGATTTCTGCGCGGGCATGGTTTCGAGACGGCGCAGAACATGACCGGCGGGATCGAGGCATGGTCGCTCGAGATCGACCCGACCGTGCCACGGTATTGAACTGCGCCGTGTGGCGTGACGACGGGGCAGTGGCGACTTACACTCGACAGATCATCCGTCGCCGCCGCGGTTCACCATGACACGCCTGGTTTCGTTCGCCATCTTGATCGGGCTGGTCGCCCTCTTCGGCCTGCTCTCGCTCCAGGTGATGGCTACTTTCCTCTTGCCACTCCTTCTGGCCGGCATGCTGGTCGTCATTTTCGGCCCTCTGCACCGGGCCATCCAGCGGCGGCTGCAGGGGCCGGCATGGCTCGCCGCAGGACTGACGACGATCGCCGTGCTTCTCATCGTGCTCGTGCCGGTCGGCATCCTCGTGGTCCGCGCCGGCAGCGATGCGATCTCACTCGTTCGCACCCCCGACGGGCTGCGGCTCGACCCGAAGGTTCTCGAAGGACTCGTGGCCACGTTCAACGACACTACCGGCTTGTCGGTCACGCCGGACGACGTGAACCACGAGCTCCGAAAACTCGCGGAGGAGTGGATCGGGCCGGCGGTGGCGCGGGCTCCCGTGAAAGTTGGCAAGGCCATCGTCGGGCTCGTCGTCATGATCGTGGCCTTCTTCTACTTCCTCGCCGAAGGACCACGGATGCTCGCGGCCGTGACCAGGCTGATCCCGCTCGACATTCGTTACCAGTGGCAGCTTCTCCAGGAGTTCGAAGAGATCAGCCGCGCCGTCGTGACGGCCACGCTCCTCGCCGCCGCCGTTCAGGCGATCCTTGCTGGCATCGGGTTTGCCGTGGCTGGGCTCGACAATGTCTTCCTGCTTACGTTGCTCACGTTCGTCCTCTCCATGGTTCCACTGCTCGGGGCCGCATCGGTGTGGCTCCCCGCGAGCCTCTACCTCATGTTCTTCGTCCAAAACACGTGGGCCGCCGTGGGGCTCATGGCTTGGGGGCTTCTCGTCGTTTCGACGCTCGACAACGTCATCAAACCGATCGTCCTTCAAGGCCAGTCGAAGCTGCACCCGCTTCTGGCGCTTTTGAGTGTGCTCGGTGGCGTGGCGGCTCTGGGGCCGATCGGGATATTCGTCGGGCCGATCGCGGTGGCGTTCCTCCAGGCCGCGCTCACGATGCTGGCCGTCGAAATCGACAGTTTGGAGCGATCCGGCCGAGCCTCACAGGCATCTGCGATGAAGGGGGGCGAGGCCCCGGTCGCACCTCCGGAAACGACCAAACCGCCGGCCGGTGTTGCATGACGGGGCAGGTCGAGGTTGAAATCTGTCAAGTTCTCGGCTGCACGGCGGCCGTTCACCCGTGGAAGGGATAGCACGATGATTCTTGACTGTGTGCTGGCGCTGGCGGCCCTGTTGGCGACTGGGATCGAAGCAGCCTACGTGCCGAGCGATGAGGGCAGTGGCGAGTACCTCATTCGCGTCGAGCCTGACCTCCTCCGCGGCGATTCGCCGTACCAATTCACGAGCGACGTCCCCGCCGACTCCCGCGACATCCGTCGGGTGAGGGTCTACGTCGGCGATGCATGGCCACCGGCCGTCGAACGATCGGTGGTGGAGGCCGCCAAGCGACCACGACGCGTGGCACCGGTCGCCGTCGCATCGGGCAGGTCCGCCGAGCCTCTTGCCGACACATCGTTGGCAACCACGACGACGTCTGATCGGCCCTGGAGCCTGCTCATCGGCACCGTGATCGCACTCTTTCTGTCGCTCGGCGCGAATGCCTATTTGGGCATGCTGCTGGGCGCCATGCGGCAGCGCTACCTCCGTGCCGTCCAGGACGGCATGGTGCGCGTGTAGCCCTTTACAGCTTGCGTCGGCGGTGCCGAGTTGCCGTCCGACTCGAAGGCCGCGAACCACCTGGAAGCGGATCGCGACTGGCAGGCTTCGTCGATACCGCGGCACCTCGACCGCGGCCGAAGAAGAACTCTTCTGCGGGCCAGAGATCTTTAGACGGGGGCTCGTCGATGACGATCGGCGCCGGTGCAGGGGGCAGCGGGGCACGCTC
>CAZCHF010000013.1:76266-76991 GCA_964498325.1 uncultured Candidatus Kuenenia sp. | reverse complement strand
GGCGTATCCTGACAGCCGAAACGAGACGGCGGGCCACTCCATTCTCTCGAGGTTGCATTACCAATGCCCATTCAGCCGCTGCTCGACGAGCCCTCGATCGCCACTCGCATGGCGGAGATCAAGCCGCCGCTGTCGCCTCAAGAGGCGAAGATCGAAGCGACCCGCTGTCTTTATTGCTTTGACGCCCCCTGCATCGCGTCATGCCCCACCGGCATCGACATCCCGGCGTTTATCAAGAAGATCGCGTTCGACAACGTGACGGGGGCGGCGCGGACGATCCTCGAAGCCAACATCCTCGGGGCGAGTTGCGCACGGGTCTGCCCGACGCAGGTGCTCTGCGAAGGGGCCTGCGTGATGCTCGACCTCGAGAAAGATCCGATCCAAATAGGCAGGCTCCAGCGATTTGCCACCGACCATGTCGAGGCGCACGGTATCAACGTCTTGCACTCGCCCGCGACGAAGAACGGCAAGCGAGTCGCCATCCTCGGCGCCGGGCCGGCCGGTCTCGGCTGCGCCGCCGAGCTCGCGCGGCTTGGCTACCGGGTCGACGTGTACGAGAAGCAGCCGCGCGGCGGGGGCCTCAACACCTACGGCATCGCCTACTACAAGATGAAGCCCGAGGTGAGCCTCGCCGAAGTCGCGATGATCGAGCGGCTCGGCGTGCGGTTCCATTACGGCGTGACCGTCGGCACCGACATCACGATCGCCGACCTGGAACGTGACCA